>JAEUTQ010000033.1 GCA_016787445.1 Bacteroidia bacterium | reverse complement strand
TGGTGTTTTTTCTGTAACTGCTAATAATGCCTGTGGTGCAAGTCCGCAACAAACATTAGCCGTTACTGTTAATCCATTACCAACAGTTAGCGTAAACAGTGGTTCCATTTGTTTAGGTCAGTCCTTCACCTTATCTCCAAGCGGTGCTGCAACATATACTATTCAAGGAGGTACTGCTGTAGTGTCTCCAACATCAAGCAGCACATATTCGGTTATTGGTACGAGTACAGCCGGATGTATTTCTTCAGCCCCTGCAAGTTCATCGGTTACAGTGAATCCTTTACCTGCAATTAATGCATCAACAAGTAATACGTTAATCTGTGCAGGACAAACAGCAACACTCACTGCAAGTGGCGCTTTCACTTATACCTGGAATCCGGGAGGCGCAGGTACAAGCATTGCTGTTTCACCTACTATTACAACAACATATACAATTAGCGGAACAAGTTCTGCAGGTTGTAATAATGTAAGTACAATTACACAAAGTGTTTCTGCGTGTACATCTATAAACGAAACAGTCTTTAATGTAAACACTAAACTTTATCCGAATCCGGCGCATTCCAGCTTTTTCATTGAAACAGACATCAAAAATTTCAATTTAAAATTATACGATGCATATGGTAAATTGATTATTGAAAAAGTGTATGCAGACGCGAATACAGTTGAAATAAACTTACAAGAAATGAACGCGGGTATTTACTTCGTTGAATTAGAAGCTGAAGGTGGAAGAAGTTATTTTAAATTGGTGAAGGAATAGGTTTTAATAGTGATGAATTATGAGTTATGAGTTATGAGTTATGAGTTATGAGTTATGAGTTATGAGTTATGAGTTATGAGTGATGAATTATGAGTTATGAATTTTGTACTTACCAACTATAAACACAAAACATAAAACATTAAACACAAAACATCAAACATTAAACATCAAACATCCATCAATACTGCCACCAATCCTGTTCCATTTTAAAAATTTCGTATTTGATGCGGTCGGATTCCAATAAGGCGTCAATGCCATTACAGTATTCGCTGATGGAACGATCGTACACATTATTTTCTTTCACAATTAAGCTGGAAAATTCACGGCGCAAGAATAAATCATCGAAAGAGGAATAATCGCCATTGTTCTTGCCGTTAAACACGCGGTATTTACTTAATTGCTTCCGTAAGGCTGGAAAATACACCCAGAATAATTCCTTGTAGGCGTCTTTATCCGGAAGGAATTCATAAAAACCCATAGCCACAATGCGAACTTCTAGATTTGAATTTTGTTTATTCATGTACCAATCTTCCAATATTCTTACTTTGGTAACACGATTGAGAAAAGAAACAGAATCCGTCACCGCGCGCGTTGTTTCGCGTTGATTCCCCTCTTCATCATAGGTGATTTCACTTATTTCTCCCGTTTCACGAATTTTATTTCTCACCGCAGAAATTTCGAGCGGTTTATAGAAACTCTCATCTTCAAAAGCGATGAGTTCACCGTTCAACACATGTTTACTCACAATTTGTATTAAAGAAAGTCGACAAGGCAAATACTCGGTTGGATAATACAAAGAGAAATTTTGTCTTTCCTTTAAATCCAAATCACGCCACACGCGTTTTTCCCAGGCCACATCACTCTCACGAAGGTATTGTCGCGGTACGGCGCGTTTATTGATTAATAGAGAACTGTTTTCATCGCCGCATGGATCTACATTTTCATAATCGCCATCGTTAAACACGCCTTGAGATTTTATGAGCGGTGAAATTAGGATGAATATGAAAAATATGTTTCGCATTTAAATCTATAATCTGGGTCTGCTAAAAAAGTTACAGTTAGTTGATACTTCATCTTTAAACCATCAATTATAAACTATCAACCATCAACCATCAACTCCCCCCTCTCCGAACTCCGAACCATCAACTCTCAACTAGATTAGCTTTCCCGTTTTCATTAAAAATTGTTCAAGAAATGTGTACTATTTCCTCATTTTGGTCCCTCTCTGTTAAAACGTTTTAGTTATATTTGAATATCCCCGGATTTTATAAACTATAATTATCATAAAAAAGGAATGAAAAAATTATTGATTACTCTTTTGCTTTTAACTGAACTTGCAGCCTTCGCGCAATCTGTTGGCGATACAATTGTTGTAAAAGCTTTCAAATACGGAAGTGCAACACGTGACACCGCGATTAATTTCCCTAACAACAGTCTCACTTACGAAAAAATCATCATGAAGTACAACATGCGTTGCAAAAACGGATTGGTTTCGACTTCTTCTAATCGTAATTTGGGTTGCGGTGAGTGGGATTATTCTTGTAATACTTTCATTGCCGATTCATCGCGTACCGAAAACGCGGCGCAAACACATCCGAGTCATATTATTTCTAATTTTTCGGGAAGCACTTACTATTATACCAATTTCCCTCTGTATGATTATTATTTGTATAGTCAGATTAATGTTACTCTGAACAGTGTTACCACTGAAACTCAAACAGCATTGGTTTCAGGTATTACACAAATCCCGGAGCTTTTAAGAACCAATCAAAATTCTGGACGCTCTCAGGTATTATACACCGCCGCTGAATTATTAAGTTCAGGTTTTACTGCAGGTAATATCGACGGAATTTTACTGAATTGCGTGAATGCCGGTGGAACCGCCAGCTTTTTTAATTTGAACATTAAACATACTATACTAAGTAACTTAAGCGCTGCTACTCCACAGCTAACCGGTTTTACAAATGTCTATAATGCCAATTATACGTTTACGAATTCTAACAACCGCATTATGTTTCATACACCTTTTGTTTGGAATGGGGTTGATAATATCATACTTGATTTTTCGTTCACGAATGCTACACCTTCAACTCCTATCATGCTAGTTGGTAAAAACACACCTGCCTCTGTTGAAGCGATTTATGCTAACAACAATTACGCGCTCAACTTAAGTGCGCAAGGTCATGTGAACATGAATACAACTTCGTTAAGTTCTATTAACAATCAAATGACGGTTTCTTTTTGGGCTTATGGTAACAGCAGCATGATGCCAACCAATACTTCTATTATTTACGCAACTAGTGCCAATCCGAATGAACGCCAGCTTAACATTCATTTACCTTGGAGCAATAGCAATATTTATTTTGATTGCGGTTACAGCGCCGGAGGTTATGATCGCATCAGCAAAATTTCTACAGCGGCTAATAATGGCGGACAATGGAATCACTGGGCGTTTACAAAAAACACCGCTACAGGTTGGATGCGCATTTATTTAAACGGTGCTATTTGGGCAGTAGGAAATGGTAAATCAAAACCAATCTCTATCATGAATATGATTTTGGGTAAAGACAATACTCTAAACAATAACTACAAAGGAAAAATTAATCAGCTTTCTTTCTGGGATAAGGAATTACCACAAACAGAAATTCAAGCGATTATGAATTCCAGCATCACGGCTACGCATCCATCCTACTCCAACTTAAAAGCGTATTACCCTATGATGGAAGGAAGCGGCTTAACGATTAATGATATTAAATCATTAGCTACCTCAACCGGAACCAATGTGAACTGGGCTTTTGATCGCGGAAATAAACTGAACCGTATGTTTAATGAGTTGTACGTAAAACCAAACATTACATTTGTTCGCGGATCATACTCTATCACAACAACAACAGTATCCGTAAAAGATTCTATTGCCCGCGACCCTAACGTAGTGCAGTCCTACTCCATTACTTCTAATGCTTCTGTTACACCTATGAAGCATGACAGTGTTACTTTAGTTTCAACAAATAATAATATGTATAATGCTTCACCATTAAACGTATACGATGGCGACAGCGGAACTTTAACCGGAACTATAGCAGTTACGCCAACCGGCACCATCAACATTACCAATTTAAATTATTTCACACGTCATCCTTATTATATCGAGTTAATGTCGTTTGTTACACCTTACGGGATTGGTCTCGATTTTGGTATGCAGGGAAAAACCTGGTACTTCGACATGAGTGATTACGCGCCTCTATTAAAAGGAAGAAAACGCTTGTTAATGACAATGGGTGGTGAATGGCAAGAACAAATGGATATCGATTTTTATTTTATTGTCGGAACTCCGCCTCGCACTGTTTTAGATTGTCATCAATTATGGCAAGGCGGTGCGCGTTTAGGCGGTGTTGGCATTGGCAGCATCACCAACGATACACGCTTTGAAACACAAACGCTCACCATGAATAATTCGGCCTCTTCATTTAAAATGCGTTCTACAATTACAGGTCATGGTGCTGAAGGAGAATTTCATCAGAATGGCGGTTTGATTAATCATTACTTCAACATTAATGGTGGCGCCAATGAATTTAACTGGCAAATTACACGTCCGTGTGCGGGTAATCCTGTTTATCCTCAGGGAGGAACATGGGTGTACGACCGCCAAGGTTGGTGTCCGGGTGAATATTCCTTATTAAAAGAATATTACATTACTCCTTATGTAACACCGGGCTCAACAGTGACTTTAGATTATAATACTTCTAATCCACCGGTGTCGGCAGGTGATTACCGTTATATTGCCGCGCATCAGTTAATCAGCTACAGCGGACCGAACCATAATTTAGATGCGGCCATGATTAATGTACGCAAACCCGGAAATTATGTAGAGTATTCAAGAGAGAATCCAATGTGTGCGAATCCGGTCATCATTGTAAGAAATACAGGCTCCGTAAATATTTTATCTTTAGATATTGAATATTGGATCAATAATACACCAACAAAAGAAACATTTACCTGGAATGGCAATTTAGCTTTCATGGACACTGCAAGCATTACATTACCGATTGGAGCTTTATGGCAAAACGCGCAAATGAACAGCGGTAAAAATTATTTTAATGTAGAATTAAAGAAAGCGAACAATGCCGCTGATAATTATTCTTACAACAATAAAATGGCCATTGATTTTAATTTACCGGATGTTATTACTGATACCTTAACTGTTGAATTTAAAACCAATAATAATCCATTTGAGAATTCTTATAAATTAATTGACGCTGCCGGAAATGTTGTACCCGGCGCAAGCACCTTAAACGCACCGAATACAACCTTTACGGATAACTATATATTAAATGGTTGCTACCGTTTAGTGGTTGAAGATTCAGGCGAAGATGGATTACAATGGTGGGCGAGCACAGCACAAGGTGCAGGGTATGTACGATTTAAAAACGCGCAAGGAGCAATTATCAAAACCTTCCAAACTGATTTTGGAAAAGGATTTGAATACAGTTTCAGCACAAAACCATTCGCGTATGTTGGCATCAAAGAAAATGATTTGAATTACAATGTTAGATTATATCCGAATCCGGCAAGAAATCAATTTGTGTTAAGCATGTTGAGTACACAGGAAAGCAAAGTACAAATCACTGACATGCTGGGAAGAAATATTGAATTACCATTTGTATTGGAAAAAGAAAGTTACACCTTTAATACCACTTCATTAAAAGCAGGTGTGTACTTAGTGAAGATTACACAAAATGAGAAAACCTGTACGAAGAAATTAGTGATTGAATAATCAAATTAAGAAAAACAAAAAGCCCCGTTGGTTCAACGGGGCTTTTTTATTTCTATAAACTAAATTAATTCTTTAGCATTTTTAAAAGTGAACCTAGCTTTTCTTTTAATTCGGTACGAGGAACAATTTTATCGAGGAAACCGTGTTCCAATACGAACTCAGCTGTTTGAAATCCTTTTGGTAAATCTTTACCAATGGTTTCTTTTACAACGCGTGGTCCTGCAAATCCGATTAATGAACCCGGCTCAGCAATATTCATATCCCCTAACATCGCATAACTCGCTGTAACGCCACCTGTAGTCGGATCGGTTAATAAAGAGATATAAGGAATTTTATTTTGAGCCAACTGAGAAAGCTTAGCCGATGTTTTCGCCATTTGCATTAATGAAAATGCTGCTTCCATCATACGTGCCCCACCCGACTTAGAAATAATCAATAAAGGTGTTTTTGTTTTAATACAAAAATCAATGGAGCGTGCGATTTTTTCTCCAACCACAGACCCCATAGATCCGCCGATGAATCCGAAATCCATACAACACACTACTAAATCCTGATCGTTTACTTTACCATACGCGCTACGTAAAGCATCTTTCAATCCCGATTTTTTAATTGACTCCGTTAAACGTGAGGTGTACTTTTTGGTATCCTCAAATTCTAAAGGGTCGCCACTCACCAAATTCTCGTGTAATTCAGTAAACTGGTTATTATCAAAAATAATTTCGAAATACTCTTTACTTCCGATTCGCTCGTGATAATTGCAATCTAAACACACATGTTTATTTGCATGGTGATCTTGTGCCGTATGTATTTTCTTACAAGAAGGACATTTATACCATAAGCCTTCCGGAGTTTCTTTTTTATCCGTGGTGCTTGTAGTAATACCTTCTTTTAATCGTTTAAACCAACCCATTTTTTAATTTTTTAATTCAAGACTTTAATTCAACAAAGAATTATTTATCTTAATTATTAAGCGATTGTAATTGTCTTATCTAAATAAACATCCTGAATAGCGTTCAATAAAGCTACTCCTTCCTTCATTGGCTTCTGAAATGCTTTACGTCCGGAAATTAAGCCTTGTCCACCCGCGCGTTTATTAATAACCGCTGTAGTTACTGCTTCAGCTAAATCAGAAGCACCTTTACTTTCTCCACCACTATTGATTAAGCCCATACGCCCCATGTAACAATTGGCTACCTGGTAACGGCATAAATCAATTGGGTTATCAGTTGTTAATTCAGAATATACTTTTGGATGTGTTTTACCGTGACCGGTTGCTAAGTAACCACCGTTCTTGTCAGATAATTTTTGTTTAATGATGTCAGCCTGAATAGTTACACCTAAGTGATTAGCTTGAGACGATAAATCGGCAGCTGTATGATAATCTACTCCATCTTTTTTAAATGCAGAGTTACGTGTATAGCACCATAAAATGGTAGCCATACCTAATTGATGTGCGCGTTCAAAAGCCTGAGCGACTTCAATAATTTGGCGACCGGATTCAGGAGAACCAAAATAGATAGTAGCACCAACTGCAACAGCTCCCATATTCCAGGCATCTTCCACCGTACCAAACATGATTTGGTCAAATTTGTTAGGGTAAGAGATGAATTCGTTATGATTGATTTTTACAATAAAAGGGATTTTATGCGCGTATTTACGCGCCACTGAGCCCAGAACACCATATGTAGAAGCAACAGCGTTGCAACCACCCTCAATGGCTAATTTCACAATGTTTTCGCTATCGAAATAAATTGGATTGGGTGCAAAAGAAGCGCCGGCACTATGTTCAATTCCTTGGTCAACCGGTAGAATGCTCATGTAACCTGTATTACCTAAACGTCCGGTTCCATAAAGCTGCTGTAAACTTCTTAAAACCTGTGGATTACGATTGCTTTGTTGAAAGATACGATCAACAAAATCGGCACCCGGAAGGTGAATATTTTCTTTACTGATAGTTTTGCAGGTATGGTTTAATAAAGTATCGGCTTGCGCGCCTAAAAGTTCTTTAATATTAACTGACATAGCTTAATTTTTAAGTGGGCAAATTTAATAAAATTGCCCTTAAAAAGGTTGTTTTATTAATAAAAAACCCCGAAAAATTGGATTTTCGGGGTAATATTTTGAGTGAATTAAAATTATTCGCTAACCTGTACCATTTTGAAAGGTACATTGATGATGGCTTGATAATCTTCACCTGCTTCCAACATATCCTCATCATCTTCTTCATAATGCCAGTTAATAGTTACAGCGCTTCCACCCTTATTGATGTTTTCTAATTTTTTGAAAACGTCTAAGATACATTTAGAAGAACTTGTATTGAAATATTCTAACTGAATATTCACATTAGTGGCTGGTTTTGGAGAACCTGCATACTTATCTAAAGCATCTACCAAAGGCTTATAAAACTCGATTGAGTTTTCAGGAATTGAACGTCCTTTAATTTCCAATACACCTGATCCTAAATCGAAGCTGATGGTTGGGGTTTTTGGTGTGCCGTCAATTGAGTATTTTTCCATAGTATTTATTGTTTGTTATTCTTATTGTTGTAATTGAATTTGGCTGACTTTAATATTTAGCGTAAAGAAAGAAACTTTATTGTCAATTTCCAAAAAATTATAATCTAATTTTTCACCTGTTTTTCTAGCAATATCTATCATCCCCAAGCCCCCTCCGCCTTTCAGAGACATTTCACCATTATTGAGCACTTTTTTGTAATATTCCTTTAATTCTTCCTTGTTTAAGGCATTTACCTCGTCTAAACGGTTTTTTAGTCCGTGAATATTTTCGTTTAGAATATAATTTCCGGTGGTGATGGTGTAAGAATTATTGGTTTTACCTATCATGAAAATGGCGGAACGATTGATATCACCAACAGTATCAGCCACATCATCCATATGGTGATATAGGTTCTGTAAACATTCAACCAAGACATTATACACCTTTTTCTTCATTTTGGGCTCTTCCTGCATATTATCCATCTTATTTTCCATAATGAGGAGAATTGAGGTAAGTAGTTCCGAAGTAATATCTCCTTTAAATGAAAGAAGAATATTATTCTTCTCCATTTTATCGTAGATATTAAACGCGTCTACCATTATGCCGGATGAAACCACTGACATTCTTTACTTCAATTTAAATGCGATTGTTTGTCCGTTTACAGTATAAGTTGCATCTTCATCGCAATTACCATTACCATAATTTACAGTTCTCTTACTTAAACCCTCCGGTGTTAAATCCAATGAACCGGATGTAATGTATTTACAATTTAAAGGCTTAACAATATCATTAATCGCTACCGAGAAATTACGGCCTTCGCGATTCGTACCATTAGAAGTTCCGGCAACTGTCGTAAAATCATCCGCAAAAACAAGAGGTGTACCATTATTATTCATGGTAATGGTTTTGTTGGAGCTGTATTTGATAGTCCAACCGCCGCTACCTGTACAAACACCATTAATGATTTCAACCTGAAAACCTTTTGTGTTCGCAGTTGCAGGTTGTGTAGTAACAACAATACTATCACATGCATAAGTAATATTGTTATTTACTTTATAGTTGAGCATTTTGATGATAGTTTTTGAACCTGTGTTCTTAGGTTTTCCTAAAAAGGTAACCAAAATGGTACCTGTACGAACAACGCCATCATGATTCGCCGCAGAACAACTGGTAAAACTAAACTGCCATTTTGGAGGATTGCTCAAGTTGGTATAAGTGGTATCTCCACTTAAATAAACCAAGGTATCACAAGACGCCAATAAAGATGAATTTGCCGTCACCTTTTTTGCGCCGGTGCCCTTTGTGTTAATTGATAAATTGTTTGTGGTGGGTTGAATTTGCATGAATTCCTGCTCGCAAATTGAATTATCCACTACCGATTGAGTCTCAGTATCTACTTCATTATCCTTTTTCTTACATGAGTTTAAAAAAAATAACGACAGACATAAACTTGCAATCGATAAAAACTTTGTAGTTGTATTGATTTTCATGTATAGCAAATTTATAAAATAATTAATTAAAAACGAATACCAGCCACTAAAACATCGTCTATCTGTTCTCTGTTACCTTTCCATGTTTCGAATATCTTATCCAAGGCAAGCATTTGTTCGTTCATTGGTAATTTATGAATCAAGCATAATTCATCCTGGAAACGTTTTAACATTAATTTCTTTCCGTAATCACCGCCAAACTGATCGGCATAACCATCTGAAAACAAATAAATTGTATCTCCTTTAGCCATTGAAACCGTATGTGTATTAAACACCCTGTTCTCATCCAATTGCGCGCCACCAACCGAATAACGATTCCCACTTAACTTCTCTAATTCACCATTATTTCTGATAATAATAGCCGGCCTGAATGCGGATGCCCATAATATTTCGCCACTGGTTTCATTCACGGTAAGAATAGATAAATCCATGCCATCTGCCGTATCAATTTCATTGTGACCTTGCTTTAAGGCTTCCTGAACACCGGCGTGCAATTTATTGAGAATTTGCCCTGGATCCGTAATGGATTTCTCCATCACCACCTGATTCAAAATATTATGACCTATCATACTCATGAATGCACCCGGTACACCATGCCCCGTGCAATCTACGACTGCAAATATTTTACAATTGTTTTTATAACCGAACCAATAAAAATCTCCACTCACAATATCCTTTGGTTTATACAAAATAAAGGCTTCAGGAAACTTCGCAAAAATATCATTCTTGGAAGGGAGAATGGCTTCCTGAATTCGATTGGCATACTCTATACTCGCCGTGATGTCGGCATTTTTTTCTGCCAATTCTTTAGTACGCTCCGCCACCTTGGATTCGAGAATTTTGTTCTCTTTTTTGATGGCTCTTGTTCTTAATTGTGTAAATATTATAACGCCCGCTAATCCCAAAACAGAAACTAATATGTAGAACCAGGTTGTTTTCCAGAATGGCGGAACGACTGTGATGTAAATTGAATACGGTTCTTCATTCCAAACACCATCATTGTTTGCTGCCTTCACCTTAAAAACATAATCGCCACCCGGTAATTCGGTATAAGATATGTAACGAATATTGGTGGGTGCCGACCATTCTTTATCGTAACCTTCCAACTTGTACATGTATTTGTTTTTAAGAGGCGAGTTGTAATCTAAGGCTGCCAACTCAAACTGAAAATAATTTTCACGCCAGCTCAGCTTTAAATATTTTTTGTAAACCAAAGAGGTATCTGTTGTCACATCTTCACCCGAACGCTTGTAACTTACAATGTAAACCGGTGGCACATGGAAATTATCGGTGATCTTTTTTGGATTGAAAATATTAATACCGTTTACACCGCCGAATACCATTTCACGACTCGATAATTTGGCATACGCTCCCTGTGTAAATTCAATGTTCAACAATCCATCTTTCTGATCATAATTCCGAATGGCCGAACCGTTAATATTTGCTGCTTGCGGATTGAATTTAGAAATCCCTTTGTTGGTGCTCATCCATAAATTATCCAGACTATCGGTTAAAACAGAAAAAATAAAATTATTGGATAAACCATCCTTTTCTGTGTATGAAGTGAATGTACCACTGCGCTGATTATATCTGCATAAGCCGGAATTGGTTGCCATCCATATCATTCCTTCTTTATCTTCCAGCAATGAAAAAACGCTGTTTGAACTAATGCTATTAGCAGTATCATAATGTAAAAACACTTTGATGGATTTAGGATCGCCTATATTTCCTCCTTTGATGAAACACACGCCTCCTCCATCTGTACCCAACCATATATTATTTTTAGAGTCGAATAAAACGGATGTAATGTTGTCATTGCTTAATCCATTCTCCGATGTGTAATGCTTAATATTTTCGCTTTTGTCAACTACAAATAAACCATCTCCATACGATCCGGCAAATAATCGTCCCTTCTTATCAAAATTCATGGTCATGATGGTTCCACCTAAATCAGAGTTCAACAAATGACTTTTTTTGCGGGTTGCTTTATTGTATTTAAACAAACCCATTCCCCATGTACCAATCCAAATATTTTCATTATCACCCTTTAGCGACAAAACATAATTCAAAGATTCAATAAGATAACTGTAATCGGTAATTTGTCCCGTGTTACGGTTATACAAACGTAAATAACCTTCTCCTCCAACCCATAATGAACCATCCGTATCTTCATGAATGGAAAACGCATTCTTTAATTGCGATGAAATGCTTTCTTTTAAATTAGGGAATTTTTGTGTTTGCGAAAATGCCACATTCACCCCACCTGTAAATGTTCCTAACCAAATGTTTTTTTGTCCGTCGATAAAAATGGTTTTAATATAATTGTCGTTTATACTGTAATCATCTTTATCATCCTTTTTCAATAAAGTAGGAGTAACATCCTTAATTAAATTAAAAACAACAAAACCATCGCGTGTAACTGCATATAAAACATTATCTCTTACCTCTACATCTTCAATATAGTTTGCATTACGGTCTTCATCAAAAGGCTTAACTACTTTTACAATTTCAAAAGTCTCAACATCTAAAACCGCTACACCGTTTCCATAGGTAGCCACATAAAAATTTCCGGCATACTCAGCAATGGCTTTAATGGTTTTAAACTGCTTACTGTTTATTTTCGCATTGGAAATGTTTTCGGGATTAATGCGATTTAACTGTCCATTTTGATTGATTAACCACAAGCCTTCATCCTTGGTTCCAACCAAAACACCTTTATCATACGAATACAAACAATTTACTTCAACCTCTTTTCCCTCTTCTATTGCCACATGTTTGATAGATTTTGTTTTTATATCATACAAATTCAAACCGGTAGCCGTTCCAATCCATAATTTATCAGGACCCGCACCAACAATGGCATTAACCTTTGAATCGGATAGAATTTTATCAGCAGCGCCTTTAACAGGAACCCTTTCGAATGTGTTTAGAAACGGATTGAAAATGCTCAAGCCCTCATCAAGTGTACCGATGTATATTTTTTTGTCGGTATGCTGATAAATAGTCGAAATATCAGAAGATGAAAGTGTACTTGGCCGACCAACATCACTCTTATAAACTGTGATTTGATAACCATCGTAACGACACAAACCTTCTTGTGTTCCAAACCACATGAATCCTCTATCATCCTGAATAATGGCTGTTACGTAATTGGTAGAAAGACCTTCTTCGCTTGTGAGATGTTTAAATCGAATGGATTGCGCACTTAATTTTACGCAACACACCGCCAACAAGAATATAACTAACCTTTTGAGCATCAAACAGACTTTAAAGATAATTAAATTTTTATGAGTAAATAGTATATTTTTACACCAACATGTGTGGCATAGCAGGCATCTATTTTTTAAGAGATAACCAATCGGTTAAAACTGATACGATTCAAAAAACTTTGTCTGCATTACAACACCGCGGACCCGATTACCAAAGTCATTTTGCCTTTGATAAATGCACCTTATTTCATGCACGATTAAGCATACTCGACCTTTCATCGGCGAGCAATCAACCTTTTTTAAACGAACAAAAGCAAAAAGGATTGGTTTTTAATGGAGAAATATTCAATTACCGCGACCTGAAACAAAATTTAAACGAGTTAAAAACTTCAGGTGATGTAGAGGTACTGTTTAATTTGTTTGATAAGGAAAACACAACTTGTTTAAATCGTTTGAATGGTTTTTTTTCTTTCGCGTTTTTCAATTCCATAAATGATGAATTGCATGTGGTGCGCGATCGCTTCGGCGTAAAACCTTTATACTATTATAAAGACGAGGAAAAAATTGCTTTTGCTTCCGAACTAAAACCATTATTGCATTTAATCGGAAGGCAGCCCTTAAACCATAACGCGCTTAATACTTATTTACGATTAAATTATATCAGTGGAAAAGAAACCATTTTCAAAAATGTGTTTCGTTTACTTCCCGGCGAACTCATTGAAGTAAAAAATAAACAAATAAACATTCGTCGCTGGTATGACATTCCGCAACAGAAAACCGAAAGTTCCATTCAGGATGTTTTGTCAGATGCGGTTAAAATTCGTTTGAATGCCGATGTTCCGGTTGGTAGTTTTTTAAGTGGCGGCATTGATTCGTCTATCATCTCAGCCATAGCTAAACAGCATCATAACAACATTCATACTTTTAGTATTGGATTTGCCGATGAGCCCTATTTCGATGAAACACGTTATGCCGAAATGGTGGCAAAACACATTAACAGTAATCACCACGTCTTTAAATTACAGAATACTGATTTTCTAAATAACATTCATCCATTTTTAAACAGTATTGACGAACCGTTTGCTGATTCGTCTGCCTTGAATGTTTATATTCTCAGCAAATACACCAAACAACATGTGAAAGTAGCTTTATCGGGTGATGGTGCCGATGAGTTATTCATGGGGTACAATAAACACCGCGCCGAATACTTAAGTAATAAATTCATTTACAAAAATCTGGTACCGGCATTTTCTCCGGTGTATGATTTGGTCCAGGGCTCTCGTAATTCTAAATTCGGAAATAAAATCCGTCAGCTTAAACGCTTTGCAGAAGCTGTTAAATTAAAGCCGCAAGAACGTTTCATGAGTTGGGCTTGCATCAGCAGTCAAAGTGAAGTGGATGCGCTTTTAAAACTATCTGGGAAATCAGAATTTGATTCGATATTCCATGAATCATTTTCGCAGCAAGGATTTAATCCGGTGAATGATGCCGATTTAAAAATTGTATTAGCCGATGACATGTTAGTAAAGGCTGATCGCATGAGCATGCAACACGGACTCGAAATCCGAAATCCTTTTTTGGATTACCGAATCGTTGAAATGGCTATGAATTTACCTATGCATCAAAAGATAAATGGCAATCATCAGAAAGTCATTTTAAGAAATAATTTCAAACATCTTTTACCGGAAACAATTTTCACACGCAGTAAAAAAGGCTTCGAATTACCGTTATGGAAATGGTTAAAAAAAGAATTGAACTCAGAAATGAATACCAATTGGCTGAGCGAACAAAAAATTAAAGAACAAGGTATTTTCCATTACGAAATTGTTCAGCAACTAAAAAACAAACTTCAAACAAATAATCCCGGCGATGCGCCAGCACAAATCTGGGCTCTTATTGTTTTTAACAGTTGGCTGGATAATTATAAGGCTTTTATTAATCATAATCCTTAATCGTTTGTATATTCGTATCAATGATAAAAGTACTCCGGATTATCAATCGTTTTAATTTAGGTGGAATAACCTATAACGTTTCTTATTTGAGTCGGTATATGTCTGCCGATTTTGAAACGCTTTTGATTGGTGGTGCAGAAGAAAAAGGTGAAGAAAGTTCATTACACATTACAGAACAGCTGGGATTAAAACCTCAAATCATTCCGGAATTACAACGTGCTGTTAGTTTTAAAAGTGATGTGGCTGCCTATAAGAGAATCAAAGAAATCATTCGTGAATTTAAGCCCGATATTGTTCATACACATGCTTCTAAAGCGGGTGCCGTAGGTCGATTAGCAGCTATTCACTGCAAAGTACCTGTTATAGTACATACGTTTCACGGACATGTTTTTCATTCTTATTTTGGAAAAGGGAAAACGTTTTTTTTCAAGAGCGTGGAGAGATATTTAGCACAGCGTTCCAGTGCCATTATAACAATTAGCGACATTCAAAAGAAGGAACTTACCGAAGTATTTAACATCACTGATCCCAAGAAAACACATGTCGTGCCATTGGGTTTCGATTTAGAGCGATTCACGAAAAACACGGAACAAAAACGAAAAGAGTTCAGAGAAAAATATAAACTTGCAGACGATGAATTAGCCATAGGCATTATTGGTCGTCTCGCTCCAATCAAAAATCACGAATTGTTTATTGACGCGATTGAATTTGTTAAGAATAAAACAAATAAAAAAATCCGCGCTTTCATTATTGGTGGTGGCGAAACCCAGCAACAATTGGAAAATTATTTACAATCTAAAAATTTACCATTTACTAAGCTGGCAGAATCGCCTTCTCTATTCTGCTTTACCTCGTGGATTAAGAATGTTGATTGGGCCTTATCCGGATTGGATGTCGTTGCGCTGACTTCTAAAAATGAAGGTACCCCCGTAAGTTTAATTGAAGCGCAAGCAGCCGGAAAATTAATTGTGGCTACTAAAGTAGGCGGAACAGCCGATGTGGTTGGTGCCGACAGTGGATTTTTAACGAATCCTAATAATCCTCAAGAATACAAAGAAAAATTACTGGAGGCTGTGAATGATTTTGAAAAGCTGCAGAGCAAAGTGGCGAATAATCGTGCAGAAGTATTGAAGCGTTTCTCTTACACCCGCCTTGTCAGCGATGTTGAAAATCTTTATAAAAAATTACTCAAAGAAAAAGGTCTGCTTTAAAATAGGTTTTTAGTTCTGAAAAAGATTTAGTATCTTTAATTCACTAAATTAAAATCACATGAAAAAAATTTTACTTGTATTTTCCATCATCTTGACACAGCTAAGTTTCTCTCAAATTATCATAGATACCTTAGCCATGCAAAACTTTGATTCCATTGCGTATTCGCCTAACTGGGCATTTACGGGACCTGTGGTTTACAACACAATGGGTGTATCTGGAGCTAGTGCTGCTCCGGCTAATAGTCCTACCGGCATTGGTAATTCTCGTTCATGGGAATCAACCACACAAAGTGGCGGATTAGTTTTAACTTTTAGCACCATTGCAATTCCTGCGGGTTATGATAGCATCCGTGCACGTTTTAGCTTAGCAGCTATGAATTTAATTTCTACCGGTGGCGGGCCTGATAACTTAGATTACGTACTTACAGAAGTAAGTGTAAACGGAGGAACTTATTACAGCCGTTTAAGAATCCGTGGGGCTGTTGCGAATAATAGTTATTGGCCATTCAGCGCTACAGGAAAAGCCAATGTTTATTATCAACCACAGACTGAAGCAGTTTTTGCTCCAACAAACAGCGGATTACAAACTACAGAAGGCTATAGCTATTGCGAAATCGTTTTTCCGGGAAGCGTTACCAGTGTGAGCATACGAATGACAGGACGTTCCAGCTCTTCAACCGATTCTTGGTTAGTTGATAATGTTATTTTAACAGCTGAAAAATTAGCTACAGGCATTAATACTATTAGCAATACAGTATTAAAAGTTTATCCAAATCCGGCGAACGAAACACTTTATATTAATCGTTCTACTGCAACAGCGGAAACGATCGGCATCTATAATTCTTTAGGTGAATTAGTGATTAGCAAGGATTTAAATCAAATCAACGAAAGTATTAGCTTGGCCGGATTAAGTCAGGGGATTTACATTGTTAAATCGGGAAGCTTTACTAAAAAAATAATTAAGCAATAACATACTATATTTGCTTTTTATTCGTTAGTTACTCAGTTGAAACGCATTTTTCTCATATTTTCTCTTATTATTTCCATTGGTGCTATGGCACAGGTAGGTGGCCCCACTACTTACCGTTTCCTGGATATTCCGATGCCGGCACGTGCTGCCGCTTTAGGAGGAACTAGTATGAGTATATGGGGAGATGATATTAATTTATACTACAGCAATCCTGCTCTTTTAAATGCGGGATGTGTAAAGCAATTGGCACTTAACTATTGTAATTATGTGGCCGACATGAATTTTGGGAATGTGGCCTATGCTTATCATGTAAAGAATATCGGAACCTTTGCTGCAGGTATTCAGTTTTTTGATTACGGTAAGTTTGAACGTCGCGATGAATTTGACGTGAAGGATGGCAACTTTAATGCGTCTGATTATTCCTTAAATCTCAGCTGGGCAAGACGATTAAAAGATACTACATTTAGCTTTGGGATTACCTTAAAAACCTTGTATTCGCATTACGACACTTACTATTCTGTAGGCTCCGCTGCGGATATTGGCGTAACCTGGGCGCATAAAAGCGGCTTTACAGCTTCTGCCCTTTTAAAAAATGTGGGGTATATCTGGAAACCGTATGACAAATTTAACGACACCTTACAATTACCGGTAGGCTCACAAATTGGTATTAGTTACAAAGTAAAGAAAGCGCCATTCCGGTTAATACTTGTTTATGACAATTTGCGTACCTGGGATTTGACCTATACCAGTCCGATTGCGGAACCTGAAAACACCAATTTATTTGGCGAAGAGGAAGTAAAAGAGAAAACGAAATGGCAAAACTTTTCTGAGAAAACTCGAAGCTTTGGTGATAAGCTCGGGCGTCATATGATTTTTGCTACGGAAGTATTGATAACTAAAAACTTTAATTTACGTGTGGGTTACAATTACCGTATGCATAAAGAAATGATGCTGCCTGACAAACGTACCGCCAGTGGTTTAAGTTTAGGCTTTGGATTTCAGGTGTATCGTTTTAAAATTAATTATGCTTTTACGAAGTATAACTTAATAGGCAACTCCAGTATCTTCAGCGTAACCACTAACCTTGGTACTTACGTTAAAAAAGAAAAGAAGCAACCTGCTTCCGAAACGAGCGCAGCGAATTAATTATTTTTTCCGACCTTTTCTCTTAGCAAAATGTGCGCCACTATATAGGCGTTCGATAACTCAGACAAAAAACTATCTTCTTTTACTTTTTTCCTTGATGAAAAAAGTAAACAATCCCGATAGCTATCGGGACAAGACGCCAGAAGGCATTGCGGCGGTAGCCGCACCGTTCCAAAAAGCAGGCCCCAACTCGGCTGCGCCGAGCCGGGAGACCCCACCCTGCTTTTTGTTCACTATGCTGCCTGGCGTCGGCTCCTCCGATTAGCTTTTTAGTCTGTTTTATCTAAACGTTCCCAATATTCTTCATTCGGAGAGACCCTCGAAGACGATATTAACGTAATCCACCGCATCAGCCTCCGCAGTTTGGGACCCATAGCATTTTATCTGCGTAGAAAGCTAAGCTGTCTGAGCGTAGCGAGTTCTTAGCTTTCAGCAGGAAAATGCGTTATGGGTAAACGAGGGGGCGAAGCGGTGATTTTTTTGTTTCTTTTTTGATGGCAGCAAAAAAGAAAAAGCAACAGTATCGAAAGTTAATCACTTCTTCCTCAAAAAAAGTTAAAAGCCATTTTACAAAGTGTTAATTAACATTTTTCAAATCTGTATTCATTTACCTTCGCTAAAAATCAATCTCATGAAAAAAGGAATTATTACAGCAGCGGTTTTGGCATTTGGTTTAAATGCATTTTCTCAAAATCTTCACTTCAATATTCATAAAACCAAAGCGCATACCATTAAAAAAGAAACAGTGAATACTGCCAATAGCATGGGTGACATAATTCCTTTCTATCCTTCCAATTGGGTGTCTGATTATGTATCGGTTGAATTGGTTTATATTAAAGATGGCGTTTCTAAAACTTTTACGGGGAAGAATGAAACTTTAACGCCCGAACAAAAAAGTGTTTTGAAAACTGCAGCCATTGGCGATGATATTGCGATTAACATTAAATATAAAACCAAAAACGCCGTGAATGGTAAAAACGAATTAAGTACCATGCACTATGAAACACAAATTACACCTGACGTAGAAGCTCATTTCGAAACGAAAACAAATGCTCAACATGACGAGAGTGATGGAAGAACCGCGCAATACGTAAAAGAGAACATCATTAATAAAATACCCGAAGCGGCTAAAAAAGAAATCAAAGAAACTTTAATTCGATTTACTGTAAATGAAGAGGGGGTAGTAACATCAACAAAGGTTTATAAAAGTTGTGGCAATAAAAGCATTGATGATTTGGTTTTAAACGCTATCAGTAAAATGCCTAAATGGATACCGGCCAAAGATGCCAACGGTAATCACGTAAAACAAAACTTTGAATTTACTTTCGGAGTGCCTCAGGGTTGTTAGAGAGATCACTAACTAATTCAACTAACTTTTTTATTTTACAGGAACTTCTTCTAAAAAGATTCCATTAAGATAGTTTTCAGTCTTATATATTTTTCCTACCGAATAATATCTTGTAAGCCCATGAGGTTTACCATCCTTGAAATTGACTTCCATATTAATACCTCCACTAGGGTTATATACGGTCATAACACCTTCCGGCTTTCCATTAATACAATGCCCTTTATGTGTTACTAAGCCATTAACATCCATCAGCACAAAATCCCCATTCATTAAATCTCCCGCTTCATTATAACATAATCGCTGACCAAACATCTTTTCATTTTTGTATTCTCCGGTATAGGCTAAACTTCCGTTTTCATAATAAATAAAAAACACACCATGCCTTTTAGAATTAACGTAATTTAATTTTGTAGCAACTTCTTCAGTTAAATAGTAGGTAATTTGTTCTCCATTTATAACACCGTT
>JAEUTQ010000029.1 GCA_016787445.1 Bacteroidia bacterium | reverse complement strand
CGCTAAAGCATTTGGAATTTTTGTTGTAGTAAGTATTGTTGCCGTATTGCCAAACGCAGGAAATTTAATGTGTACCAATGAATACGCTAAATACAGTATTCGCGGTAAAAGTGAATTAACAATTGGTCCTGATGGAAAAAGTAATGCAGCGAATTCCACTTCCGGATTAGATAAAGATTACGCTACGCAATATAGTTATGGAATAGGGGAGACCTTTACCTTTTTAATTCCGGATTATAAAGGAGGTTCTTCATTCAGTTCAATTGGTGATGCTGATAACAGCGCGCTCAAAAAAGTTGATCCGGAAATGCGCCAATCCGTTGCCAATAGCGGAACTTATTTTGGTGATCAACCTGCTGTTGGTGGTCCGGTTTACATTGGTGCCATTGTAATGTTTTTAGCTATTCTTGGTTTGTTTGTTATAAAAAACAGATTGAAATGGCCATTGTTGGGCGTGACTATTTTAGGGATTGCATTGGCATGGGGACATAACTTCATGGGCTTAACAAATTTCTTCATGGAATATGTGCCCGGTTATAATAAATTCAGGGCGGTATCTATGACGATGGTGATCGCTGAATTTAGTTTACCATTGTTAGCAGTTATGGCACTTGATGAGATTTTGAAAACAAAATCGCTCAATGAAAAAATAACGCTGCAACTTTTCAAAAAAGAAATTGAATTCAAAAAAATATTCATCATTGCTTTCGCGTTAACAGGTGGGTTTAGTTTAGTAGGTTATTTAGCTCCTGATTTAGTAAACAGCTTCCGCGGGAATAATGAAGAAGCACAAATGGTGTATGCATATACATCGCGCGGTGGTTACCCTGAAGATCAGGCGCGTCAATATGTTTCTCAATTAATGCCACAATTGGAAATTGCCCGTAAAGAAATTTTTAAATCAGATGCAATACGTTCGTTTATCTTCATCACATTAGCTGCTTTGTTTATTTATTTATACATGAGCAAAAAAGTAAAGCGCGAATTATTGTTGGCGGCAATTGGCATTTTTGTGGCCATTGATTTATGGACAGTTGATACGCGTTATTTAGGCGATAAATCATTTGTAAGTAAATCGCAGAATCAAGCTAGTTTTGAAAAATCGCCGGCCGATGAAGAAATACTAAAAGATCAGGATCCGAATTATCGTGTACTGAATCTGTCTACAAGTCCGTTTCAGGATGCGGCTACATCTTATTGGCATAAATCCATTGGAGGTTATCATGGTGCTAAATTGAGAAAATACCAAGAGTTAATAGATTTCCATTACGACCGACAATTGCAAACTTTTTATGGTGGTATTAATTCTACCAGAGGAAATGATTCTTTAGTGAATCAATTGTTTTCAAAATTGTACATGTGGAATATGCTAAACACAAAGTATATTATTGTTCCTGCCGGTGAAGATCGCAGTACGATTCCGTTTAAAAATCCTCAGGCTAACGGTAATGCTTGGTTTGTGAAGAACATAACATTTGTGGAGAACGCTGATAAAGAAATCACCTCTCTCGGAAGTTTTGATACGAAATCAGCCGCGGTGATGCAAGTGAAATATAAAGGTGAGGTAAATGCCGAGGCGAATTACAGCGGAAATGGTTCTATCAAGTTAACTTCATACAAACCAAATCACCTAGTGTATGAAAGTGAGAGCGGAGAAAAGCAATTTGCGGTGTTCTCTGAGATTTACTATCCGAAAGGATGGAATGCCTATGTGGATGGCAATTTAGTAGCGCATGGGGCTGTAAATTATGTATTACGCGGTATGCCAATTCCGGCAGGTAAACACAAAGTAGAGTTTAAGTTTGAACCTCAAACCTATAAAACCGGTAATTCAATTGCTATGGTCGGCTCAATTTTAGTCTTCTTAACAATTGGCATGAGCGCATACATGGAATTTAAAAAGAACAAAAGTCAGGCTTAAAGATGCCAAAACGGCAAGAATAAAGCTTGGAACGGATATTGATAAACAATTAATGTATAACACAAAAAACAAAGAAAGGAAAACGTAACATGGCACTAGAAATTAATGACGCTAACTTTGAGGAGTTAGTATTAAAAAGCGACAAACCTGTATTGGTTGACTTTTGGGCAGAGTGGTGTGGTCCTTGCCGTATGGTAGGTCCAATTGTGGAAGAATTAGCTAAGGAATATGATGGTAAGGCAGTAATCGGCAAAGTAAATGTCGATCACAATCCAAATATCAGCATGAACTTTGGTATTCGTAACATCCCAACATTATTGTTCTTTAAAAACGGACAAGTTGTGGATAAGCAAGTAGGAGCAGTACCTAAGGCCAATTTAGCGGCAAAGCTAAACGCTCAAATGTAAAAACTGCCATTATAGCATAAAAAAAGCCCTCGATTATTCGAGGGCTTTTTTTTATATAAGTAGTTAAGATTATGCTTCTTCGTTGTTTTGAATCTTCTCACGAATACGAGCCGATTTACCGGTTCTTGCGCGTAAGTAGAATAATTTAGCACGACGAACAACACCAACCTTGTTAGTTTCGATTTTGTCGATAAATGGAGATGCTACCGGGAAAATACGCTCAACACCAACACCGTTCGAAATTTTACGTACAGTGAAAGAAGCTGTAGCTTTTTCATTTTTTCTTTGGATAACAACGCCGCTAAATTGCTGGATACGTTCTTTATCACCCTCTTTAATTTTGTAGTGTACAGTTACGGTGTCACCTGCTTTAAACTTTGGGTGTTTCACCTCAGGGGTTAACTGTTTTTTTACGTAGTCTAATAATAAACTCATTTTATTATTTTTTTAATTGTTAAGCTAGTCGGCATACTTTACCTTGTGTAAACAGCGGCAGAAAAGCGAGGCGCAAATATAGGTAATTATTGTCTTCGGGCAAATTTTATACCCCAATTTAGCCCATTTTTAAGGAAAAATCGCCAAATTTGCGGCCTAAAGCTCTAGTGTTAGGCCCAACTGTCGTTGGGCAGTATGCTAAAAACCTCCTGCTCAGGTGGTGGAATGGTATACACGTACGCTTGAGGTGCGTATGCCGCGAGGCGTGGGAGTTCGAGTCTCCTCCTGAGTACTTAAGCAGACTATTTTTTAATAGTCTGCTTTTTTGTTTCTAATCCCCAGCAGAATCAAGGAATTTCGAATAAAAAATCATTTCGATATTTTAGTGGTTAAATAATCCGAATTTCTATTTGCATTGATACTGAAGTAATTGCAAGTTAGAGTCCGGTTCACCCAAAACCAAACTAAAAATCATGAACTCAAAACCCAAAAAACGTTTAAGTATTGCTGAATTAAAATCATATCCCGGATTTGAAAATTATACCGATGAAATGGCAGAAGAGACAATCGCTAGTCTTGAAACTTTATCAATTCTGTTTTATGAGCATTATCAAAAATCAATTCAGCAAAAAGAAATATTAAAGACACTTCCTACTTCCAAAGCCGAGGACTAAACAGAAATTTCCTATTACGTGAATTCATTAGTTTAACCAAGGCCTAATGCAGTAGCATGGGGCTTTATTATGATAAGAATCAGGAAATAAAATTTGTTAAATTCTTACTAGAGCTAAAAAATAATTATACCTTTGTAAGTGAACACTAACTTACATTGAAATTATGAAAGGAAAAAACAACATAGCTATCGGTTTTCTTGTAATGGGATTGTTTATGGCGTATGGCTTTCTATTGATTTATTTAAGAGACTTTGCTCCCGGTAAGGAAGAGTGGATTAATTCTTACTCAATAGGTAAACACTTTGAAACAAGATTAGCACATGTACACGGTAATCTTTTCGCCTTCTTAAATATTTTGATAGGTTACTTACTATTACATTTTAAAAATCAACTTAAAAACACAACTGTAATTTCGTGGCTTGGTTTAATTGGACTATTAATGCCAATAGGGATTTTGTTAGAAGTGTATTTGGGTGCGCCTCCAATTTTTGTGCTTATTGGTGCAATTAGTATGACGGTGTCAGTAATTTGGTTAGGAATATCTTTTTTTAAAATGAAACTTGAAAATGAAAAATAATAAATTCTCAGAACGACAAATAGAAATCATTGAGGCTGCTACTAAAAGAATTGATGAGCATGGCATTCAGGATTTAACCATTAAAACACTTGCTGCTGATTTAAATTTATCAG
>JAEUTQ010000006.1 GCA_016787445.1 Bacteroidia bacterium | reverse complement strand
ATCGCTACAGCCGTAAAGCCTGCTACGCAGACAGAATATTTGTTGCGGCTTTCGCTAAAAAACATTTATCTTTAAATATAGTTTTTCGGGTATAGACAGTTGAGGGCAATTAGCCGCACAGCGTAAATCCGGGGAACGTTAGCAGGCATAACCGCGGACATTCCGTAAGACAAATATTACATCGTGACAGAAGAAGTTTTACATAATAAAATGCGACAAATGTGTCTTGACGAAGTTCGTGACAGCGGCTGGTGGATTTTCAACAAAAAGACGATTTCGTTTAAAAAAACCGAATTCATTGACGAATGTAATATTCAAATTATACAACAACTGCCCGACAATATTTCTTTTCCAAAAAAATCTGACAAGGTGATAATTGACGATAAGGGAATAAAAAATGAAGGCGTAATGTATTCTTGGGGTGACATTATTGCAACAGGAGTTAAAAATGAAAAAATTCCTATGGAATATATGGACGACGATAAAATTTCTGTTCTCATAGGCTTAACAAACGGACAAATAAAAGAAATTCCTATACGAGATAACATTGATTATCGAAATCAGGTTGGACATTTAATCGAACTATATAAACTAAAATTCAAAAAACATGCGGACACGTAACCAAGACACAACCGTGGGGCGGTTACGACCTGCTAACAGCGGCTAGTGGCGTCATTTTGCCGGTGGACAAATGGTTTGGCTCCTCCGCCGAAGGACGGATTCGCCGGCCCCGATACGAATCGGGGTAAGGCCAGCAAAACGAACGCCAAGCCGCGGAACGTTAGCTGTCATTTGCTGGGGACAGACTTCCACAAAATAAATTTGGACATTTGAATTTATTGTAATAACTTTGTAATTACATAAATCTAGACAAATGGACATTTCATTAATATCTATCGGGAATTCAAAAGGTATTAGGCTTTCTAAGACCATTCTTGAAAAATATAACATCCAAGACACCATCGAGTTAATTCTTGAAAAAGGCTATATCATTTTAAAGCCAAAGACAAAAGCACGAAAAGGCTGGGAAAAAGCGTTTAAAAAAATGCATGAGAACGGCGACGACAAGTTAATTGTGTCCGACGTGTTTAAAGACGAAGACTTCGAAGAATGGAATTAAAGCAGTATCAAATTGTTCTGGTTAATCTCGACCCGACAATCGGCAGTGAAATGAAAAAGACTCGCCCATGCGTAATTATTTCTCCAGATGAAATGAATAAATACTTGCAGACAATTGTTATTGCCCCTATGACTAGCAGTTCTAAAAGTTATCCGACTCGCGTTCCCGTAAAACATGGCCGGACAAAAGGATGGGTTGTACTTGACCAAATAAGAACTATCGACAGACAACGTATAGTGAAAATTCTCGATCAATTGACAGAAAAAGAAATGTACGCTGTTAAGACCGTGATACACGAAACGTATGTAGCATAGCAAACGTCAGCTAACACAGGTCATACGTCCAGCGGGCATTTCGGCTCATCGTTCGGGCGGACGTTATGGCGTGCTTCGCACATTTTCATTTGCCCTCACTAAAAAACATTTGTATCTTTAAATATACATTTGAAGGTACAGATGCAGGATGCTTCGATAGTCCCGCCGGCGTATGGCCTGGGAACGTTATAACCAATACGGCGGACGATTCCGTTAGACATGAGACATATCAAGACAATTTTAACTCTACTGACTTTTTTATTTCTAGTCGACGGCTGTGTTCCAGACGAAAATGACGTAGGTGTTGTCGCTGACTACCCTAACGTAAAAAAATCCGAAAAGTTTTATTCGCCCGATAAACGACGCTACGTGACAATTTATGAAACTGTATTCGACTCGACCGAATCAAAAACTCAAGTCGTTTTAAATTTCGAGACAACTGGTGCAGGTATTTATTCAGTAAAAGGCATTAACAAAGGTCTAAAAGTTTATTGGGCTGACAATTCGACCATTGTAATCGAGACGAAAAAAGAATATGAATCGCGACAAAAACTCGAACAAGTTCAAAGTTTCGACGACCTCATAAAAATAAATTACATCGACAAATAATCTGCTAATAAAATGACTCACGATGAAAAATTAAAGAAAGCTCTTGAATTCTTAGCCACAACAAACGCTAAGGGTGCGAGTTATGACTACTACGATAATAAAGCTGACTTTAATAGATACGAAACTTGGTTGTTTAAATATTTAAGCAGCATAAACATTCCAGACAATGAACACTATCCGATCGTGACAGAACTTGCGAAAAGAGACCTCATTGAAGTCCACCCTCCCGAAACAAAAGTTGATGCTACTCCTCCTAATCAAATTAAAATTTCTTTTAGAGGAATGGCTTATTTAGATCCTAATAATCAAGCTGCAGTAATTGCAGAAAAAACCATCACACAGTTACAAGTCGAGAACTTGCGTCTACAAAACACTGACTTAAAAAGAAAAGTTCCTTACGCTATTATTGGTTTCTTCGCAGGTGCAATTCTAAGCGGTGGACTGATGCTTCTTCAAACAAAGTTGGCAAACGACAAAAGCCCTATTCAAATAAAAGTTCAAATTCCAAAAGCAAGTACAGACACAATGTATATTATAAATGCGGACGATTATAATCCGAAACCCAATAAATAAACTGTGTGCGCCGTACTGGTTATAACAGCACATTTACCTTATGTGGTCGGACGAGGGTCATCGCGGCGCGCAAGAGTTAAGGCCCCTTCGGGACATTTTATTTGCGGCCGCTAAGAAACATTTGTATCTTCATATTAAGTTTTTGTGGGTATAGACAGGTGATGCTTCGTAAGCGCACAAGGTAAATCTGCGGAACGTTACCACGCATAGGGTCAGACGAAATACCCGCAGACATCTTTTCGTTTGACAAAGAACTTTTGTAACTTCGACTTAAGGACGAACGCAGACAATGACTCAACAAATAAAAATATTGACACTAACGACTTTTGTTCTTATAACTTTAGCCATGGCGAGTTGTAAAAAATACACTTGTGAATGTACCGCTTATAACTTAAACACACCTGAATCAGGCGGACACTCAAATTTTACTGTTAAAAAAAAGGACAAGGCTAAAATGTGTACCGACAAATCAACTCAACCAGACAATTATGGAAACTATACAACTTGTGTAATAAAATAAAACTTTCGTGCTTTAAACATACAAAAATCAAAGACAAAATATTTCATATGAAAACAAAAATCCTCTTAACAATTTTGATAACAATATTTTTGGCAGCCTGTAAAAAGGACTATACTTGCATGTGTTCAGACCCATTAATAGACCAATCAGGTTTTATAATACACGACACAAAGAGTAATGCAACTAAAAAATGTCACGGCACTAAAAATCCATTTAATGACAGTAAATGTGATTTAATAAAATAATTTATCTGCGGACACGTGAACAAGACGTAAGCTGGGTGTGCCCCTACGACGTGGTAACACCAAGCAAGCGACCATTTTTTGCGGGTTACCGCTCAAATGTGTAACTTGACAAAGCAAAAAACGGACGCCTGCTTGGAAAACGTTATAACCAATGGCGGCGGACTTTCGCTTCGCAAGACAATTTTTCGGTAGACTACAACTTTTCGTCCAGCCTTTAAGAGGCAGCATGATTCTCCGAACAACCATTTGAGGTTAGCAGACAGGTGTGCTTGTTATTGCTTTTCTAACGCTCTCGGGCTGACTGCCCGTTAGTGCAGCTATGCCGCCAGGCAAACGCACTTTTTCGGCTGACACAGCCGTAGTACCCCTATCCCTTCGCTGCAAGTCATTTGCAAGTTGGGCGTACCAAAGATTGCACCCAACCAAGCCCATTTTTAATTGCTGAATAAGGCGGGTTGCAAAAAACTTGCAGCCCCACCGCACAGACAAAGCGGTGTGGCGCTCCGCGCCACGAATTATGCACGTGCCTCCGGCTATAAAGTCCGCCTGCAGGCAGCATAGAATTGGGTACGGTAAATTACCAAAGCAATACCTTTTTCTAAATGTAAGTTTAGATTGGATTTTGTTTGGCAATTTGAAAATATTATAGCTATTCTTGCGAAGTTCTTTTAACCTCAAACCTCATTTTCTCCAAGGCACAAGGCTCCGATCTATGTTTGGAAAAACATTATAAATTCATTATTTTTAATCATTGCATTATATTTAAATTGTATGAAAAATTTAATTTTATCATTATCTGTTTTCTCTGTTTTTTTAAAAATCAACGCTCAAACAAATTATCCTTGCTTTTCAACTTCCGCTCCCCCAAACTTATTAATTGCCGGGTCATGCGGTTTGCCGTCTAATTATATACCTTACATGCCCTCAGCAACGATTTCTCCAATTACTTACAAAATAAATTTTCATTTCTTTAAAAGAAGCGTTGGCGCCGGACCTTATGACAATGTTACCGCAACAGATTGCCAAAATGTTATAGGGGGATTAAATTATCGAATGAACGGTTTTATTCAAGCGCCAACCTTGACCTTCCCATCTGTCCCATTTAATCCTACGCAAACAAATATCAATTTTCAATTTACAAATATGTATTTCCATACGGACGATGCTGCGTTCAATGATTTTGTAACCGCGTTTGGCAATACTTGCCCTACGTATTTTTACAGCAATTACGCTGTTAATACGGATTCAGAAATTAATGTGTTTTGTACAGAATCTGTTCCCGGCGGGAGTGGTGGTTGCGGTCCCTTTGGTCAATACGTCCTGTTGGATGCCCCTGGTGGTTGGAGTACATCTGCTAATTGGCCATGGGGTCCATCCCAATTATTAGCGCACGAATTAGGCCATATGGTAGGCAACCTTATTCATGCGGACATTTATGATTTCACTAATTGCCCAAACGGATCTTTTTCCGCTCAGTTTCCTGATTTAAATATTTATAATCTAAATAATGTTTGCGGCTGGGTGCCACCGAGTCCCGGCAATCAATCGAATAATATGATGAGTTACAATACCTGTCAATGTTATTTATCTCCATTGCAAATGGCAAATTATTACTATTTGGTTAATACTGGTTCATATACAAAATTCACTACTTTTTGCGATTACAGCGCTTCTCAATCTGTTATTGTTAACTCATCACAAACATGGATTACCTCGCGGGCTATCGGTGGCGACTTAATAGTTAAAGCAGGAAATACTTTAATTATTAAATGCGATGTTTCAATTCCGAATGGCGGTAAGGTTCTTGTCGAAAAGGGCGCAAAGCTGGTAGTTGATGGCGGCTCTTTAACTAATTTTTGCGGTCAATTATGGAAAGGTGTAGAAGTAGCTGGCACATATAACAAATCTCAAGCCTTTTCTGGCGGATATGGAGTTCATCAGGGCATTATACAATTGTTGAATGGCGCCACTATTTCAAATGCTATTAATGGTATAACAACAGGCACCACTGATGCAATTGGAAATTTTGATTGGTCAAGTACTGGTGGCGTTATATTGGCAGATAAAACAAATTTTATTAATAATCAGCGTGATATTCAATTTATGTATTACACAAACAATAATAATAGAAGTTATTTTAACCAATGTAAATTTCAGGTTAATGGTTTGTTAAATACAAGTGCCAGTCTCCTTGATAGAGTTTCCTTATATGAAGTACAGAATATCAAATTTTTAGGCTGTGACTTCAATTATAATGCCAGCAGCTCTTATCCTCTTGGTTCAATAGGGTGCGGTATAAAAAGTATTGATGCAACATTCATTGTTGATGAAGCATGCACTTCGGGAACAAACCCTTGCCTTACATTTAAGCAGAGTAATTTTACTAATTTAGACTATGGAATTAATGTTATTAATTCTAATCCGCTAAGGTCCGTTAGGATAAATAAATCAAATTTCATATCGAATAACTTTGACGCGACTAAACTTTCAACCGTGAACACTCCTGTTTTCACATACAATAATGTGGTGGTAGGCCCTCAGTATACTTCTTCAGGTTTAAATCTTATAAATTGTAAATATTATAATATTCAAAACAATAGTTTTACATCCACAACAAGTAATGTTGGTATCGGAATATATGCCACAAATTCTTTTGCCGGTTCTCATCAAATTTATCGCAACACTTTTAATGGTCTTAATGTTGGCATTGGCCCACAAGATAACAATTCAGGTAGCAGTAATATTGTTGATGGTTTAAAAATGAATTGCAATGATTTTACAGGCACGCCCAACCTATACGACATTGCGATGATGGGTAGTTCGCCAACAATAGCTACTGATCAAGGTTACATTAGTAGTCCTTCGACGTTAGTTCGCAACCGTTATTCGGCTGTATGTGCCAGCAATCAAAATCAATTTTACGTCGACAATAGTTCTACAAAACCAATTAATCACTCTGCAAATTCCAATTCAAATACTCGTCCCGTGCCGCAACCAAATTGCAGCAGTAATTTATTGAGCGTTTTAAACTCAGGAATACCTTTGACACCATCTATAGATTGTCCAGATAATTTAGCTCCAGTTATAAATCCAAATATTCTGTCCTCAAAAATTGCAGCTACACAATCTGTTATATCTTCGTTACAACATCAATACGATAGTTTAATTGATGGCGGTAATACCGCAGAGTTAATTTCGATTATTAACAGTAATATTTCAAGTGGTAATTTAAAGAACTTGTTGGCGGGATACTCCCCATTTCTAAGTGATGATGCTCTAATATCAAGCTTTTCCAAACTTAATATTCCCCTTGGACACCTTAAAGAAATACATGCTTTAAATGCACCTGTAAGTGATGCTGTTTGGCAAGTTGTACTTAACCTGAATCTGCCTAGTGGAATTATAACCGAAATGACTACCAATCAAACATCAAAATTATTTTCAAACAGACATATAGCTGAGGCTCCACTGTTAGCAGTAAAATTTGATTTGCAAGATTTGGTTGCTCAAAAAATAAGTTATTTTATTTTCGATACTATCAGCCCTTCACCCAACGATACCATAGTTGCAATTCTCAAATCAAATCCCGGCTTAATGCCAGATGCCAAGTCACAATTGGTTTTTGCATACGCTAATGCTGGCGATTATTACTCTGCAAATCAATTAATCGGCGATTTGACCGAATCTGGTTCATCTAAAGAATCTGAGCTCGCAATTTTACAAAAACAGTGGTTACTTCTCCAAACCAATCCATTTAAAGCAGAACTTTTAAAATTAAATTCAACAATTAAATCTATGTTTCAAGATTACTCATTTGATTCTAAGAAAAACGGATATTATAATGCTCAAGCATATATGGGATACGTATTCAATAACGAATTCCCTATTTTAAGACTTTTACCTTTAACTTCTGGTTCAAGGTTTTCTTCTTTTTCTAATACTTTAACCGATCCAAGTAGTGTCGGAACTTCAGATTTTGTAACGGTACACCCTAATCCTAATAACGGAAAATTATTCGTTAATAACAAGAGTAGTTTTGACCAACCTTTATTAATTGAGATTAAAGATATCTTAGGGAAAATAGTTTATTCCTCTGTAGTAAAAATAAATTCTCAGCTAGAAATTTCTACTGAAACTTTTTCTAATTCTGTCTATTTCCTGACTGCTTGGCACGATAATAAGCAAATTTATCAAACTAAAATTGTAACAATTAAATAAAATGCGATTAATCGCAATATATTTTTTTCTTTTATATTCTGTACTAAGTTGGTCACAGACAAATGGTTTCTACAGGCAATACTATTTTTCAAATTCTGTGGTTTCAGTATGTCGTGATGCATTTGAAAGCCCCTCTGGTAATTTAATTCTAGTGGGACTTACTTACGATACTTCTCAGGCTAACAATTCTAATAAGTTAACTATTGTCGGAACAGATCCAAATGGAAACTACCTTTGGAGAAAAAATTATGGAAGCAAAAAATTTGAACACTTAGATAATATTTTGGCTACTCGCTGTATTTATAAAACAGCTAATAATTTTTTTTATTTTGCTAGTGTTTTGGACAGTAACAACAAATACTTAAGTGTTCTAACTAAATTTGATTTTTCAGGTGACACCTTATGGCAAAAAAAATTCTATGACCCTACCGATGATGTTGTTTTTCAAGGTATCGCCCCATCCTTTGATGGCGGATGGTTTGTTACAGGTTTTTTTCAAACCACGAGCGCAAGGTCAGTATTAATTATTAAAACAGACCTCAATGGAAAAGAATTGTGGCGTAAAAAAGTAAACTCGACAAATTCAAACCCTGCACAAGATGGTCATCGTATTATTCAAGATTCACTCACTAAAAAATTAATTATTGTCGGTTATCAGTATATTGGCACTAAGATTTATTCGAATGTATTAATAGCAGATAGTCTAGGCAATAAGATATTTCAAACGAATTATTCAGGTACATTTGGGGGTCAGTTTAATGATTTGATTCAAACAATCGATAAAAACTTCATAGCAGTTGGCATTAAAGATCAAGGTAATAATTTAGGTAGTAATAGTAGATTTAAAGGACATGTGGTAAAGTTCGATATTTCTGGTAGTATTTTGTGGCAACGAGAATTTGATACTCTAGCAATGTACAACAATTGTAATACTGTAAATGAGTTACCTAACGGTGATCTAATTATCGGCGGTCACAGAGACACTTGCCATAATTACAATTTACCGCACAGTCCTCAAATTCGTATTATTAAACTTGACAAAAATGGGAATTTGAAATGGAAAAAATATTATGGTCCAAACAATAACGCTCAATTGAGCTTTTTAAATCGCAGTTTAAATTTAACTTCGAGTTTAGGAATGGTAATTGCAAATGAATTTTGGTATAAGCCTAATCCGCGCCCGTTAAGTATTATCAAATTAGATAGCACAGGATGTGACACCTTTCCCTCGGTTTGTCAAAATTATTCTGGTATTGATTATTTTTTAAATGGCAAAAATTTCTGGACAATTTGTCCGAATCCAAGTTACGGTTTATTTAACCTAAGTATTCCTATCTTGCCATTGGACTCATACATTCAAATAATTAATTCATTTGGATTAGAAATTAAGCGAATAAAAATCGAATCCCTTCATCAAAACATAGATATTAGAGAACAGGAAGCTGGCTTTTATTTATTAAACATTATCCATAATGGTCGAGTCGTTAAAAGTAACAAGCTTATCAAGCAATGAATTGTTTTTTATTACTATGAATAATTTAATTGAGTTATTCACTTATATCAAATAATTAATATAAAAAAATAGTGTTTGTCAAAATAGTCCGACCTGTATTTAGGCTTTCGCTCAAAATGCAAGCACATGTGCCGCTTGTTTTTTAATGGCAGAAATTTTAGTTGGCGTCACATAAGCTTGCATTTTTTCCTGCCCCCCATGTAAGGTGCTAAAGAACGGGCGGTTTGACAAAACCGCTTTTTGCCATCGCACACAATAACAAGTACAAGTGCAATAAACAAACATGCGTGGACAAAGGCCGGAAATGAATTTACGGTTTGACTTGCGCAACGGGACAACTGAAAGCTATAAACAACCATTTTTCCTAAGTAATAACCGGACGTGTTTCATAGACACATAGGGAAACTTCTGTGTGGCCGCCACTAGGTTATAACACCACCTTGGCTCAATGCGGGCGGACAGGGTAACAGAAAGTTTAGTATCTTTATATAACCATTTTCGGTATAGACACAGGAAGGTTCCAAAAACCGCACTGAAGCCAAGCCGGAAACCGTTAGCTGCAACCTTGACGAAAACTAAAATAATAAACATTCCATATGGACATTGAACCGAAATTAAAACCTTTATATGCAAACCTTAAAAGGCTCAAAATTGGAGAGTACCTTAATACGAAAGAGTTTGAATTATTTGCAATTGAAAACAACATTGATGAAATATGGAATGATTGCAAAAGAGAAGTTAATAGACGAAATAATGTTGTAATTCATGGTTATCACAACACTGAAGACGATGAAGAAGCTTTTTTGCTTCTGATGAGCGCTTGGTATGATCAAGACTATGACACATTTGACGAATTTATTACGGCAATCCTAATCAATTTCGCAAAATGGCATCAAACAAAACTTGACTATACAGGGGTAATAAATAACCTAAAACAAATTGGTTTGACTAAAGAGAATGTTTTATCCTTTACAAAAGACTTCCGAAAAATTCAAGAAAATAAACCGACAAAAAATGAGGACGTCAAAATTAAGCTTGGTAAGGACCAACCAAACATCACAATTAACAACAAGAAAATATTTGTTGTTCACGGTAGAGACGATAAATCTAGACTTGAACTTTGTAATATCTTGAAAGATGACTTCAAACTAGAGCCTGTAGTATTACAGGACAAGCCCAATAACTCAATTGACACAATCATTTCAAAATTTGAAAGATTAGCAAGTGAGTGTTCTGCAGCTATAGTATTATTTACACCTGACGATGATGCAGAAGGGAATAAAAGAGCTAGACAAAATGTGATTTTCGAACTAGGTTATTTTCTTGGCAAGTTTCAAGACCAGGAAAATAGACGGATTATTATTTTGAAAAAAGGATCTATTGAAATTCCTTCAGACATTTCAGGAGTATTGTACTTAGAATATACCAAAGCTGTTAAGGAGTCATTTTACGACCTAAAAAAACAAATGGAGCATTGGGGTTATAACGTTTAGACGAAAAAGGCAGCAGCTAACACGGGTTTTGCGTTAGTGGGCGCACAGTGCGAATAGAAACATTTGAGCAATTAATAAACGTTGGTGCTGGTAGACAGGTTTACGGTTTCAAAAGCCCACCAACCCAAAGCCCGAAACCGTTAGCGGCAAGTATAACAGACCTACCCAAGACTTTCTAACTGCTTAAAGACAGGAATTAACGACTTGCCTTTTTCGGTAAGACTATGTTCAATATGTAAGGGCTTTTGTTGAATGACAATTTTTTCTAACAAACCGACTTCTTCTAATTCTCTTAAAGCGACTGACAAAGTTTGCTTATTTGAACCTTCTATTTGACGCAACAAACTACTAAAACGCAAAGGTTCTTCAACTGCCAATCGAAATATTTCAGGCTTCCATTTTCCTGATAGCAACTTTAAAAGCCCTTGTGCAGGGCAAGTTTCATTATCAACAATTTCTTTTTTAGTAGTCATAATTTTCTGACTTATTGTGTAGTTGAAATTAAGTCCTCAACTTTGTACAAAGATAAACAAACGGTGTAAGACACGCATACCAAATGAAAATAACTTATCTTATTTTAATCACAATGTTCACTTTTGGCAATACAAGTTGTCAATCTCAAACAAAAAAGAAAATGGAAAATAACAATCCTTTAATGTGTGACCCAGAAAGTGGTATTTGCGAAATACCAACTAACACAACAAGTTCAACAGACAGCAGTTTGGTAAAAGCCAACAAGAAACCTGTAAAAATAATTTATTACACCGACCCAATCTGTTCTTCTTGTTGGGGCATTGAACCACAACTACGAAAACTCAAATTGGAATACGGAAACAGTATAGAAATTGAATACAGAATGGGTGGCTTACTTCCGAATTGGAGTTACAATAGTGGTGGAATTAGCAAACCTTCTGACGTTTCACACCATTGGGACGAAGTAAGTGTTTATTACGATATGCCAATTGACGGAAATGTTTGGTTGGAAGACCCTTTGCCTTCTTCTTATCCACCTTCAATAGCTTTTAAAGCAGCACAAATGCAAGACAACGAAAAGGCAATTTTATTTCTTCGGGAAATACGAGAAATGGTTTTTCTTCAAAAAAAGAATATCACTAAATGGGAGCATTTAGAAATGGCAGGAAAGAAAGTTGGGCTTGACATTGTTAAGTTCAAAATCGATTATGAAGGAAAAGCAAAAGAACTTTTTGAAGAAGATTTAAAATTGGGAAGAGAATTAGGAGTAAGAGGCTTTCCAACAATATTTTTTACAGACACAGCAGGAAATAAAGAAATGGTTTATGGTTCAAAACCATACAATACATTTGAAAATGCGTTGCTAAAATTGTTTCCTAATACTCCCAAAAATAACTATGACAAGACTTGGGGTTTTGTATTCTCAAAATATCATTCATTGACAGCAAAAGAATTTTCCGAACTTACAGGAACACCAAGAAATGAAAGCGATAAATATTTGGACGACTTAATAGCAAAAGGACATTTAGAAAAACTGATAACAAAAAATGGAGCAATTTGGACGTTGAAAAATACCAGCCGCTAACAGCACCTACCAGTAATTGGCGCGGACGTGGTCATCGCAAAGCCATTTATTGCATGCTTAGCAGACTTTTATTTTCGTTTGGCTTTGCTAACAAACATTTGTATCTTTAAATAAACATTTGTGGGTTTAGACAGTTGAGTGTTCCAAACGCCAACTACAGGTAGCTGCAAACCGTTAGCGGTCATTGTGAAAGACAGCTACTAAGTAATACGACCTTCCCGAAGCGATTTTTTTCGGACTTTCATTGTCAATCTAAACATCATTGTATCAAGTAGTTACTGCGGACTGATAATTTATGCTTGCAATCTTTTTGTTTTTCGTTATTTATTTATTGTTTATCAATAAATAAATATTATCTTTGCATCAATTATTTAATTTTAAATTTTATGACAAAGAAAAATGATGCTATCTTAAAAGTGTTACATGTTGTGTCTTGGATCGCCTTTATTGGGCTATGCATTGAGGCTGGAGCCTTGATTTTCAATTTCGTGTACGCTTTGTTCAAACCTATTGCCAGCCATAATATCTATAAGGGGTTAGATCTCTCAGAAATGTATGCAAACCATTTTCCTCAATTTATTGGTGTAATGAGTTTTGTGGTGGCATTGGTTATTCTAAAGGCTTACCTGTTTTACCTTGTAGTGAAGATTTTCCAGAAACTAAATCTGGTAAAACCTTTTGATGTTGAAATATCAAAACTGATTGAAAAAATAAGTTATGAAGCAATAGCTATAGCTGTTGTCAGCTTAATCGCTAATCAGTTTACCAAACGGCTTATCCAAAACGGATATGAAGTGAGCCATGTAGAAAAGTACTGGAATGATACGGCTGCATTTCTGATGATGGCTGCGATCCTTTTCATAATATCCCAGGTATTCAAAAAAGGAATTGAATTACAAAACGAAAACGATTTAACTGTATAAGTTATGCCAATCATTGTAAACTTAGATGTGATGATGGCAAAACGTAAAATCTCTCTCAATGAACTTTCAGAAAGAGTGGATTTGACATTATCAAACCTTTCCATTTTAAAGACAGGAAAGGCAAAAGCAATTCGTTTTAGTACATTGGAATCTATATGTAAAGCCTTGGACTGTCAACCAGCTGACATTTTAGAATATAGAAACGATGATGGTAAAACAACAAACCGCTAACAGCGGTTTTGCGTCAGGCGGGTTTTTGTGCTTCGTTTGACGCTTTCTGCGTATATTTAAGTTCGGTTCTTCGTATCAAGTGCAGTGCTAAAATCCCGCCCGAACGCAAAGCCGCAAACCGTTAGCGGTTATTGTAAAACGACAACGCCTAACAGACAATTAAAATTAAAAAAACAATTAAAAAGTAATATTTAAAGGGTATTATGATAAAAGAAAAATCATACGCAGCATCACACAAAGGACTAAGAAATATCCTTTCTCAATTTTCGCTTTTAGCAGGAAAAACAAATTATTCTAGCATCAAAGAGGTTAACAAACTTAAAAAACTTGGTGATGAAATGATATTTCTGTTGACACATCATTTACATACAGAAAATGACGACCTATTAAAACCATTGGAGGAAAGAGTTAAAGGAGCATCTGAACACGACCTACACGACCACGAAAGACTTGAGAAAATTCAAGCAGACATTGCATTTCAACTTTCTAAACTGGACGGAACTCAAGATGAAGAAACAGGCCATTTATTTTATTTGGCATTTACAAATTTTCATAGCCAATATTTAGAGCATATTCTGCAAGAAGAACTGGTGACAGAAAAACTATTACTTGATAATTTTTCTGCTGAAGAATTACAAGAAAACAGTATGAAAATTATGCAGAAAGTAGAATTTCCGGTGATACTTATGTCCCTAAAATATATCATTCCTGCTCAATCTTTAAACGAAAACATAAAAATATTAACTGCCTTCAAAACCAACGCTCCAGCCGAAGCATTGAAAGCAGTATTAGACATTATTAAACCAGAAATGAGCAACGAAGACTTTGTTATGCTGACAAGCAAAATATGACTTGTCATTTTATTGCGTTATCGGACATCGGATAAGGATGAAAGAAAAAACAATGAACCGCTAACACGGGTTTTGCGCTAGTGGGCGGACAGCGTGAATAGAAACATTACATCAATTAACAAGCGTTGGTTCTGGCAGACAGTTTTCGGTTTCAAAAGCCCGCCTGGGTCTATTTGCGAAACGTTAGCCCCCCTTAATCACCTTAGCCGCTTGCATCCGTGAGGTAACATGTAGCTTAGTGTAAATCTTAGTAACATTATTGCGCACGGTATTCGGACTAATACCCAGCTTTTGGGCAATCTCTTTATACTCTAATCCGTCTACTAATAAGTGAAGAATGTCTTTTTCCCTTTCGGTTAGATTATAATCCTCCTCCAAATTTTTTGGTTCGGGCTTAGCTAAACTTTTGCCGGAACCACTCAGCAGGTTTAATACTTTACGGGCAATGCTTGGCGACATGGGCGCGCCTTCGTTATTCAATAAATTATCAATCGCTTCTTTGATCTTGTCGATCGGTTCGTCCTTTAATAAATAACCGTCCGCACCGGCCTTTATGGCATTGAATATTTTTTCATCTTCATCAAAAATGGTAAGCATGAGATACCTTGTCGCGGGATAACGTAATTTTCCCTCTGCTACAGCTTCAATGCCGTTCATTAAAGGCATATCAATATCCATCAGCACAACATCCGGCTGCACCGCAGATCTTGCGTCGCGCATCCTTTCCAAATATTCTTTTCCGTTTTCAGCGGTAAACAATACCTCATAACCCTCAAACTGGCCAAGCTTTTCCTTGAGCATAGTGCACAGGCTTTTTTTATCATCCACAATGGCTATATAAATCATAATTACTTCTTATACTTTTAACTCCTATTAATCTTTGTCTTTTTGGGTTAAACAACAAGCGTGTAGCATGTTCCTTTATTCAAGTCCGTTTCCAAAGTGAGGGATATGCCAAACTCTTCTGCTCTTTTTTTAATGTTCTGCAAACCGTATTTTTCTTTACCCGTTAAGCCAGTATCAAAACCTACACCATCATCATAAATAGAAATTATTAATCCCGTCTCATCGCTTTTTAAAATCACCTTCACTTCTTTAGCTCGGGCATGCTTAAACGCATTATTTAAAATCTCCTGACATATTCTGTACAAATTCAATCCCAGTAATGCGTTTAATTCCCTTTCATGCGTCAGGTTTTCTGCAAAGACTAATTGTGTTTGGCTGTGCTTAAATAAATTCCTGCTGAATACTTTTAGCTTATCGGAGAAGTCCTGCACCTTAATGCCTGCATCACTGATGGCCCAGATTGTTTCACGCAGACTATTAATTACACTTCGTACAGATTGATAGATGCTTTCTGTGATCTCTTTTCGTTTCTCTTTGTTTTCGTCGTTTATTCCATCTAGTGAATAAACAATATAGGAAAGTTGGCCGCCTACATTATCATGCAGGTCGCGGGCAATTCGCTCTTTATCGCTCTGAAGTTCTTTCAGCATCTGCAACTCGAGTTGTTTCTTTTTTAGATTGTTGCGGTTGTATAACCATAAACCCAATACAATTAAGAGCAGAACTGTTGCCAGAGCGACTAAAAGCAGCAAGCGGTTTAATTCGTTTTCCTGAAGCAGGATTTTATTTTCCTTTTCCTTTTTTTCGGTTTCAAAAAGCAATTCGTATTTGGCCACATTAGCCGATTTTTCTGCCTGCAAAACCGAATCTTTGAATGCAAACCATTTAAGCATATAAGGGCGCGCAGATGTATCCTTCAACATTATTAAACATTCGGCTTTGGCCCTGTAAGTATTTAAAATGGCTTCCCTGATTCCGGTTTCAAGATAAAGTCTTTCTACAATGTTAATATGCTTCAGCGCCTGCGCGTAGTCCTTCTTATAGAAAAAATAATAGTTATACCATTTGCTGTGGGCAAATGCCATCATGCTTTTATCGCCGCTAAGCTCAGCGTATCTTACCGCGCTAGTGATGGCTTGCAGGATCTTTTCATTGTTTCTACTAGAAGTATTAAGGTGTAACTCCGCGAGTGTTGAATAGGTTTGCGAAAGCCTGGCGTACTTCTGTTCTTGCTTGAATAACTCGGCAGCTTTAAGGCTATATTTTTCAGCTGAGTCCACCTTTTCGGCTTCAATATACAATACACCCAAAAAACAATATGCCCTAGAGGTTAGTGAATCGAGTTCGTGTTTTTGAATCGTGTTTAACGCATAGTAACTCCATTTAAACGCAGAAGGGTGATCGTACAAAAAATAATAACAACGGGCCAAAGACATGGCAGAGTGTGCTGCGACATTAGGTGTGTTTTCTTCCTCAGCCTTTTTTATGGCCTGTAAAAACTTTTCCTGAGCTAAATCGTACTTATTTTCGCTATAAAGCTGTCCTGCCTGCCTATTAAGTATATCTGCATTCTGAGCCATGAGTTTAACAGCTCCCAGGAGAAACCATAACAATCCCTTAACTATAGCAGACTTAAAATTCATTTCGTTGTGACAAATGTATTAATAAAAGGAATTCGGGTATTTAGTACATCCGTACTATTTATGGCATAAGAAAGAATGCGGAGTTTTACATTGGATAAAAAAACAATCTGACATGAAAAATAATTTACTAAAATCAATTTTTATCACGGGTTTCCTATCAGTTGCAGGAAACTGTATGGCTCAAGATGGAACGCTGGATGTGTCATTTGGAAGTGGCGGTATCGTTCAAACAATTTCAGCGCATGAGGCTTTTGATATGGCTATTCAGAGTGATGGAAAAATTGTAGTAGCCGGTTCAATTAATATGGGCAACTATGACATTGCTGTTGCCAGATATAATACCAATGGTACTTTAGACAATACTTTTGGAACTAGCGGAATAGCCAATGTCGATTTTAACGGAGGAAATGATGATGCTTCCGCTGTATTAATACAACCGGATGGAAAGATTGTTGTTGTTGGAAGAGCTCAAAACAGTTCAAATAACAACTCTGATTTGGCTGTTGTAAGATTAAATACAAATGGCACGCTGGATAATACTTTTGCCACTAATGGCAAGTTTAAGTTGGATGTAGACGGCTATGCTTTTGATTATGCCCTGGATGCAGAATTACAAAGCGACGGCAAAATTGTTGTTGTTGCCATGGCGGGTACGGATATGTTTTCTAAAAACGCTGTACTCCGTTTAAACACCAATGGTACTTTAGATAATTCATTTGACGGTGATGGCATTTTAAAAGCGTTTTCCTTTGCATCGTTCAACATCTCCTCATTGCATTCATTAACTATTCAGCCAGATGGAAAAATTTTAATTGCCGGTTCAAAAAACAACAACTTTGCGGTGGCGCGTTTAAACACGGATGGATCACTGGATAATTCGTATGGCACAAGCGGTGTCTATTCAGGAACCGACATGTCTACTATCAGCAGGATTTATCTGCAGAGCGATGGTAAATTACTCGCAACATATTCTCACGCCACTCAAACATCCATCATTGTCGTACGCTTAAATTCTAATGGCACAATGGATACAGGATTTGGTACAAGCGGTAAAGTATCTACTTCACTTGGTACTCCATCGACCTATGACTTTGCGCTTGACCTGGCTATTCAGCCCAACGGAAAAATTGTAGTGGCAGGTTCGAGCTACAGCACAACTACCATTTCTGATTTTGTGTTGGCAAGATATAATAGCAACGGGACCATTGATAATACATTTGGGGCCACCTCCAACGGAACTGTTATCACATCTGTTGCTCCGACAGCAGAAGACAGAGGCAAAGCGATTAAACTGCAGGCGGATGGGAAAATTGTGGTGGCCGGCAGTAATTGTTCAGGATCCTGTGATTTTGTTTTACTAAGATATCAAAACACAGATGGAGTATCCGGAATACCGGAATCAAACAGTAAAAACAACATTAAACTATTTCCCAATCCCAACCGCGGAGAATTTATACTTGAGGTTACAGAACCCGGTATAATAGAAATTACTGACTTCACAGGCCGCATTATAAGCTCGCATGAAACCAAGGTGGGCGTAAATCGCTTATCTGAAAATATCCCGGCGGGAATTTACTTTATACACGATAAAATAAATAATGCCATTCAAAAATTAATCATTCAATAATTAATTCAATAGTTATGTCTACAAATCAATTCAAATCAATCCATTCGTTTATTTTACTTGCAATCTCATTTACGGTGTTTTCTCAATCCGTTAGTACAGTTACCACCGGCTTAGGTTCTTCGCTAGGAGGAATTATCATGGATAACGCAGGGAATAAGTACGTTTCTATTAGAAGCACTAATGAGATTAAAAAAATAGATCCTGCCGGTAATATTACTGTTTATTGTAACTCTGGCTTGAACGATCCAATGGGCTTGGCATTTGACAGCCAAGGAAAACTATATGTTGCCAATTATTCAGGTCAGGTTACAGTAATTCCTCCGGGTGGTGGTAACGCCACCAATTACACCTCAGGTTTAAGCATCCCATTTGTAATTAAACAATATGATGCGGATACTTTAATTGTACAAGAATACATGAGTAAGAATGTATATAAAATTTTGCCGGGTGGAGGCGCCGCAGGAACATCATCTGTTCCTCTTATAGCAACTCCCTCCGGTGGAACAAGAGGTGGTGGATTAGGCGTTTATCCTAACAAGGATATTTTAATTATTAATGTTTATTCTTTTTATGCGTATCGATTAAATCCATCCACCTTAACTACCACCTTAATTTCAGGTCCTTTAAGTTACGATCCTATAGATATCTCAATAGGACAGGGCAACCAATTTTACTTTGCTAATTGGGGCGGCCACACAATTGAAGTATTAGATGGTATCACAGGTCTCGTTACCAATTATGCAGGCACCGGTGTTGCGGGTGGATTAGATGGAGGAATATCAACCGCACAGTTTAACAACCCTTATTATATCTGCAATGATCCACTCGGTGTAAAATACCTAACAGAGTCTTCTAGTGGTAAAATCAGAAAAATTTCTACTAATCAATGCTCCATAAACAATTTGAACTTAGGCAGCGCCATTACAGCTTGTGCCGGAAGTTCTGTTTTACTTAATGCCAATTATCAAACAACTTTCTATGCTAATTCTACTTATACCAATCAATGGGCCGGACCTAACGGATATAATTCTACCAACTTAACCAACACTATAACTAATGTTAGTACATTAAATAATGGTTATTATGTGTTCAGCGCAAAGGATGTAAACGGATGTATTAGAAAAGACAGTGTATTGCTAACGGTAACCTCCATAAATAATTCAGTTTCTGTAACAGGAAATACTTTAATATGCAATCAAAGCAATGCTACTTATCAGTGGGTTAATTGTGCTACAAATTATTCGCCAATTAGTGGAGCTACCTCTCAAACTTATAGCCCACTACAGAACGGCAACTATGCAGTAATAATTAATTATAATTCATGCAGCGACACATCAGCTTGCAACAACTTTGTTATTAGCGCAATTAAAGCCAACACTTTAGAGAATAAACTGGAATTATTCCCCAATCCCGCGAATGATGTTATTACAATTAGCCTAAATACTAATTTTTCAGAGGGAAAAATTAACATTATCGATGTTAACGGTAAGTGTGTATATACTGCTGTAATTAATAATAGGCGCGCTGAAGCAGACGTCCGTAATTTAACTAACGGCCTTTATTTTGTTCAGTTGAGTACCGATGATGGAACAATCGCTACAAAAAAGCTTGTCATAACAAAATAAATGTTCATTAAATGAAATAAAGGAAAAGCGATTGTCTTTTCCTTTTTTTATTATTTATTACTGTGGATTTGCTCTACAACTTATCGTATTCGCTCTTCACAAACTCAGCCAATTCTTTTACATACTCCGGCGAGAAATTAAATTCAATACCGGCTGCTTTGTAAATTTCAGGAATGGTTTTGGTGTATCCTAAAGCTAATGCGGTTTTATATTGTGCAATGGCTTGCTTAGGGTTTTTCTTATAATTTCTCCAAACCGCTATGGCGCCTAATTGCGCGAAACCGTATTCAATATAATAAAACGGCACTTCAAATAAATGCAATTGCACTTGCCAGCGGCGTTTCAAATTGGCTTCCAAACCTTCGTAATTCACTACCCCGCTGCCAAAGTCTTTCATGATTTGTGTCCAGGCTGCATAACGGTCGGCAACACTGTGCTCGGGGTTTTCATAAATCCAATGCTGGAATTTATCCACCGCAGCAATCCAAGGCAATGCATCCAACACACTTTCTAATTGCTGGCGCTTGGCGCGTTTTAAATCGTCGGCATTCGGGAAAAACGAATCCCAATGTTCCATTGAGATTAACTCCATGCTCATACTCGCTAACTCTGCAACTTCACTTGGTGGTGATTTAAAATCCACCAAATCCAAAGGAATATCTAAGAAGGAATGAATAGCATGTCCGCCTTCGTGCACCATCGTCACCATGTCGCGGTGTAAACCAACAGCATTCATAAATATAAACGGAATCTCCGTCTCGTATAATGGATATTGGTAACCTCCCGGTGCTTTTCCTAAGCGGGATTCTAAATCCAATCGTCCCATTTTATCCATGGTCTTAACGCAATCTGCAAACCAAGGATCAATTTTATTAAAACAGTCAATGGTCTTTTCAGTAAGGTCCTTACCGTTAGTAAATGGCTTTAAAGGCGGTTTGCCTTCAGCATCTACTTCTTTGTCCCAAGGACGGTAATCATTTAATTTTAATAATTCCTTACGCTTTTTCTCTTGCTCCGTCACCAACGGCACTACATGCTTTTGCACAGCATCGTGAAAGTTTAAGCAATCTTTTACGGTGTAATCAAAACGTCCTAAGGACTGATGTTTAAAATCACGGAAGTTTTTAAAGCCGGTGTTTAATGCCACCTGATGACGCAGTTTAATAAGCTCCGAATATAAATCGTTTAATGAAGTTTCATCCTGCGCGCGGCGATTCTGAATTTTGTGGTACACTTCTTCACGCACATTGCGGTTTAAGTCTTTTAAAAACACCGATGCCTTTTGCAAAGTCATTTTTTCACCGTTATGCTCAATACTCTGCGCACCGGAAATTTCTCCAAAGTGCTGTTCCTTTTGTTGCAACTCCGTTAACAGCGGGATGTTTTTCTCTCTGAATAATTCAATGCTGTTTTTTATTCCACGCAGATAAACAAAATATTTATCCTTGTTTAAACTGTTTACAAATGGAGATTCCACCAATTTTTTATTCAGCTCATTGCTGATAGGAGAAATGTGCGGCTCAATGTTCACCACAAAATCATTGAAGCTGTTGCGTAATTCTTCATTGGCTGTATCGCAGGTCATTTTGATATAACGCCAGGCCATGTTCTCGCTCACCACGGCACCGAGTTCATTATAATCCTTCAGCCATTTTTCTAATTCAGCTTCAGAAGAAATAGTTCTGTTTTGTAAATCCTTAAAATAAGGCTCTAACAATTCCCATGTTGTAATGGTAAAATCTTTTGGTATGTAATTACGTTGCATATAAACTCCTCCCCGTTGCGCGGTACTCCAATCACTTCGACAAGCTCAGTGACCGGAGATTATTTTATTTAAATTCTAAATGTTGATTCTTTGCCGATTTTGTCGAAGTTCTCTTGCAACCAGGCATCAGCGGCTTTGTAACCTAGTTCTTTAATGTGCATAAGAAAATCCCAGGATGTATTTAGTTTACTCGATAAATTTAAATCGCCTAAATGCGCATCGGCACTAATATGATGAATATGCACTTTTTGCGCCTTATCATCTATTTTAATTCCTTTGGCAATTAAATCCTGTTTAAACTGAATGTGTTTTAATTCGTGCATTAATGCTGAGTTAAAACTTATTTCATTCACGCGGTCTTTAATCTCTTCAATGTTCGACGGTACGTTTTTTATTTTAATCGGATTAATTTGAATTAATAAAATATCGTCTGCATCATCGGTATGTTCTATTAAAGGCTCTAAAGGAGGATTTCCCATATAACCGCCATCCCAATAATATTCTCCGTCTATCTCCACCGCTTTGTACAAGTAAGGCAAACAAGCCGAAGCTAAAATCGCTTTCGCTGAAATTTCAGATGGACCAAAAACTTTCGGTTCACAGGTGCGCACATTGGTAGCACACACAAATAATTTCGGCGGATTGAATTTATGAAGCTCGTTAAAGTCGATTAAGTCGTTCAATATTTTTTCGAGCGGATTAAAACCAAGCGGATTAAATTGTGATGGCGCTAAGTTTTCTGTTGTCATGCTGAAAAATTTATAAGTAGGTGAATAGTCCATGTTCCCCTTACTTACCATTTTATCAAACCATGTAGGTTGCAATCCGGATAATTTTCCTGCTTCAGAAATTTTATGCCAGAACTTCACGAGCAAATGTTTCGCCATATTCCGGCCACCTTTATTTAAACCGTAAATGGTACAAACCCCATTCATGGCGCCGGCGCTGGTGCCGCAAATTCCCTCGATATCAATGCGCTCATCATCCAAGAGGCGATCAATGATGCCCCATGAATACGCTCCGTGTGCTCCTCCACCCTGAAGTGCTAAATCTATTTTCTTTGTTTGCATACAGTAAATTTAAATAAAAGTATCTTTGCATTATGCAGGAAAATACCCAAGAACTCATAAATTATTTGTCTGGTTTTGTTAGCGATAGAAGAAAGCAACGTTTACACGATGTTTTACAAGAAAGAATGCGCCACATGACGGTTGTTTTGGAAGACGTGTATCAGGCACATAATGCCAGTGCTGTATTGCGCAGTTGCGATTGTTTTGGTGTGCAGGATGTGCACTTCATTGAGAATAGGAATAATTTCAAAATCAGTGAAGATGTGTCGATGGGCTCTACGCAATGGCTGAGTATTTATAAATACAGAGAGAAAGAAAACAACACTAAAAAGTGTTTGCAGGATTTAAAGAGCAAAGGCTACAGAATTGTGGCTACCACACCGCATAAGGACGATTGCACGATTTCTGAGCTCGATGTGAGTAAACCATTTGCTTTGGTATTTGGCACAGAAATAGATGGTATAACACAGGATGTGTTTGAAGTGGCGGATGAGTTTGTGAAAATTCCGATGTACGGATTTACCGAGAGTTTTAATATCAGTGTGAGCGCAGCTTTATGCATGTATGAACTCACCACGCGCATCCGCAAACAAAATATTACTTATCAACTCAGCGAAAAAGAAAAAGAAGAAATTTATCTGGAATGGTTAAAAGCTTCGATTAGCAAGCCTGATTTGATTATAAAGGATTATTATAGCAAGAAGTGATTTCGCATCGAGTGAAGTTATGACGTGCAATATTTATTCTGTCAGTTCGAGCGGAGTCGAGAACTAAAACATTTTTTTAATGCGTCTCGACTCCGCTCGACGTGACACTAATACTTACTTCCACTCGTTCCGATATTTTCTACCGGATGCCAGGTGGTTTTAATTTCCTGCAGGTCTTGAATTAAATAAGGATTTTGCGAATCGGGTTTGGTCCAGTCTTTGTCCCAATAAAACACGCGCTTCACATTTAAAGAAGCATTTTCACCAATGGTTTTTATTTCTTCTTTCTTATTACGGCAGTAAATTAAAGCGTTTACATCCATATGTGAAGAAAAATGCGAATGTAATTCTTCCGATGTGCCGGTTAAAATATTCACTACACCGCCGGGCAAATCGGAAGTGGCTAATACTTCGCCTAATGTGATGCTGCATAATGGCATTTTTTCGGAGGCTAAAACGACACATACGTTTCCACCCGCAATAACCGGCGCAATAACAGAAACTAATCCTAAGAGAGAAGATTTTTCAGGCGCTACAATGCTCACAACACCCATTGGTTCCGGTACCGAAAAGTTGAAGTGCGAGGAGGAAACCGGATTTACCGTAGAGAACATTTGCTGGTATTTATCACACCATCCTGCATAATACACCCAACGGTCGACAGATTGCTGCACTTCAGTCTCAGCTTGTTTTTTGGTTAAGCCTTGTTGCACTAACTCGTTAACAAACTGCTCTTTTCTTCCTTCCAGCATTTCCGCTACACGGTATAAAATCTGTCCGCGATTAAAATGTGTTTTTCCACTCCAGCCCGAAAAGGCTGAACGTGCTGCTACCTCAGCATTACGAAAATCTTTGCGTGAGGATAGACTCACGTTAGCGATCATTTCTTTCTTTGCATTCATGAGTGTATAATAACGGCCGCTCTCGGTACGAGGAAACTGACCGCCGATATATAATTTGTAGGTTTTTAAAACTTCTATTCGTGACATGATTGAATAAAGATATAAAATTTACTTATAACAAACCCGTAAAAAAGCACGTAATGCTTTGTTAGACGCCTTTGGCGATTCTAAAAATCCCATATGGCCGTCGTGCTCCAGGTACAATAAATGTCGGTTCTGAATTTTTTGTGACTGCTCCATTAATTGCCAGGCCGGCAAAACATTGTCATGCTCTCCTATCACCATCATGATGGGATATTCCACTAATCCTAAAATCACGCTTCTGTCGGGACGATCTTTCATGCCTTCCAATGCAGAAATAATCCCCTGCTTTTTAGTTTTACCTGCAATTTTAGAAGCAAAGGCCAATTCCTTTTTTAAATATTTTAAATTCTTAGAGGCAAAAAGATTTCTTATCACTTCAGTTGTGTAAATACGATGATTCGCCTTCACCACTTTTATTGAACGAGTTCTGTCGCGCTTTTTCTCTTCACTATCAGCGTAAGCTGAGGAATGATATAAGCAAATGCCTTTGATATTATCAGGAAACAAATCTGCAAAAGCTAAGGCCGCGTAACCACCCATGCTATGTCCCACTAAAACGTATTTCTTTAAATGCAAATGATCCAACACGGCTTTCACGCTTTTGGCTAAAAGATCCATGGTGTGTACATAACCGAAGTTATCAGATCCGCCGTGTCCGGGTAAATCAATAGCAATAACTCTGTAAGATTTAGAAAGATTTGAAATCGTTTGCTCCCAAATTTCATGCGAACCTAAAAAGCCATGCAGCAAAACAACGACTCTTCCTTTTCCTGTATCAGAAAAATGAATGTCACCGTTTTTGAATTTTGCCTTCTTTATCATTTAAAATCTTTTAAACTCCAAACTGCTTTAGATGATGGTCGAGATGTTTGTACTGAAGTATATCCCATTCTTCAGCTATCATGGGTCCAAAGAAGGAATGCACTTTGTTGGTAATTCCGCTGGGACCTTTAGCGCTGAATTCCTGCAATTTCTCAATCAGTTTCTTTCTTTCCATTTCAAATTGCATGGGATTCGGAACTAGAAAATGCGGGTCGGTTGGAAGGTTCTTTGGGAAAACTGTATTTCCGATAATGTATTTTTTCTTGAACATTTTTCCGAACAACAAACTCATTAGATTACGCTTGCTGGGAATTTCACCATGTGCCATTTTGAGAGGGGCTATGCAGTGTGCCATTAATTGCGCGGCGTTCATTTTTCCCCAATGCGGTTTTGATTCGGGAGTAACTTTATTGATCCGTGTTATTAATTCTTCTACATCGCTTTGCTTAAACAAACTCTTCATAAAAGACTAATGTTTTCTTAATTCGAAATTTTGTCCCAAATAAACTTTCCGCACTTGTTCATCATTCGCTAAATCTTCGGCTGTTCCTGATTTAATTACACTTCCCGAATACAACAAGTAAGCGCGATCGGTAATACTTAATGTTTCATGTACGTTGTGGTCGGTGATTAAAATACCGATGTTTTTATTTTTCAAGGTTCGCACAACGCTCTGAATATCTTCAACCGCAATAGGGTCAACACCTGCAAAAGGCTCGTCTAATAAAATAAATTTCGGATCAGTTGCCAACGCGCGTGCAATCTCCGTTCTTCTTCTTTCACCTCCCGATAATTGATCGCCTAAATTTTTACGTACATGGTGCAAACTAAATTCATCTAATAAACTTTCAACTTTCGCTTCCTGTTCTTTCTTAGTGAGCTTTGTCATTTCCAATACAGCACGCAAATTATCTTCAATGCTTAACTTTCTAAATACAGAAGCCTCTTGCGGCAAATAACCAATTCCTAATTGGGCACGACGATACATGGGCTCTTTCGTGATATCCAAATCATCTAAAAATATTTTGCCGCTGTTTGGCTTAATCATTCCAACGATCATGTAAAACGACGTTGTTTTGCCCGCGCCATTCGGACCTAATAAACCAACGATTTCGCCCTGACGAACCTCCACAGAAACGTTATTCGCAACCGTCCTGTTTTTATATTTCTTTACTAAATTTTCTGAGCGTAAAATCATTTTTATAATGCTAATTGGAAACTAAATTTAAATCCGAAATTCTCAATGGGGTTCGCGCGAGGATAAGTTAATCGCCACAACGCATCTACTCTGAATACTTTGAAAATGTTTTCTATTCCCGCAGTTGCTTCTACATACGGACCTTGTTCTAACGACCGTAAGGTTTCAGGGAAAATTAATGTTTTTGCATTCCTAGGTTCAACAGTTCCCCAAACCGCTTTACCACTAATTACTTCTCGCCATTTCAATTTTTTCAATAATGGAACTTTATTGAATAACAATCCTTCGAAGTGATGAATAATGGCTGCTGCCACATATTGATCACTTCCAAATTCATAATATCTCATCATGTTATAAGCCATGTAATCGTACACATAAGTTTCATTACCACCGTGCAATTCAAGCAAAGGATAAGCTACTTGTCCCCAAATTTTTCCACCCTGAATCATGTAATCCGTGTAGCCTAAAATCGGAGTTATCCTTACGCGGTCGGTTAAATTAACGGCTAATTTCTGATAATCGTATTCACCACCAAACGCATTCTGCAGTGATTTTGCATAATTTAACTGTATAACGGGATAGCGTGTTCCTAATGACACGCGCTCAAAATCACCACTCACAAATTTTTCTTTATAGGCAAACCGGATATTAACGCGCGCCTCTGTGTTTCTTAAGTTCTCTTTGTCGGTTAAAACACCATCTTTATTGTAGTATTGATATTTTGCCGCGCCAATTGGTGTATATAAACTTCCTGCTAACGTAAATCGTGTAATCAATCCCGGAAACCACTCGCGCTCATACCAGGCTTGTGTGTTATCCACCCGGGTTAAATTAGTAAGCGGACTTGTCCGGAAGAAAGAAGCGAAAATATTATCCTGAGAAAAACCATTGGTGCTTTGTCCCAGAATTTCATAATCACTTTTAAAACTCATTCCTACTAACTGCCGGTGTGGTTTTTTTGTGATGAAAGATTTAAATCCTAAACTGTATTTCCATTTTTTATCAAGCGTTCCATACGCAACATATCCGCCTAACTCATACCATCGACTAAATTTACGACTGGTTCTTCCACCAAAGCGCAGACGCGCTCCTTCCACTTTGTTATAGCTAACCAAATTATAATACGGGCCAATTTCAAAATTATTTACCTTACCGTATCCCGCTACGAAAATGTAAAAGATGTCAATCCATGTTTTGTAAATAGGTAACGTTTGAATCGTGTCAATCATTTTATAGATTTTCATTTCACGAACACTCAAACTATCATGACGGTTTTGCTGCCAGAATTCATCCGTCTTAGTTGTTGCATCTTCGGTGATGTCAATTTTATCTCCCAGTTCATAGAATTTCAATTCGCGCGGTTTATTCAAAATAAATTTTTTGTAGGAAGTCGTTTTTCTACCATAAAATCCAACTGCTTTTTTTTGCGGCGCAAAATCAATTACTAATCGGTCTTTGCTCAACATCCAGGTGCTGTCTTCATACGAAAACTCCTGAACAACATTAGCGGTATTCACAAAGTTGATGTTTGCATCTTTAGGCATAGCCATTTCCAGTCGCTTAATCCCCCAGGTTGTATCGGCCACCCACATGTTGCCTGTGAAAGAAAGTTCTTGCGGACGTTTTGGTTTAAAGCGAATGTGATAGCACCATTGATTACCTAAAAACAGACTGTCTTCGAGGTAATATTTATAGTAGAAAAAACCATCGTTGGAAATAGGACTTGCAAACTGCTTATTGAAAATTAAAATATTGTTATCATAAATGTTGATGTTTTGATACATATCGCCCATCACCTGAGAAATAGATGTGTTCTCTATACCGGTAATTTTACTGGCGCGCACAACTTCGCGCTTACGCTTAGGGTCTTTAAGAAAATAAAAGTCTGATATGTTTTCTATCATGAAGAAAGGAAGGGAAGGCTTTTCACCGCTAAACGTGCTGTCTACATTATCGAATACAAAGCGGATTGGTTTAAGCGCTTTTTTCTCTTGCATCTCCTTTGGAATTCGCGTTAAATCAAATTCGATTTTATTATAGGTTTCGTATTCATATGCCTCGAGTTTATCGCGGTTATTTTTGACTTTATTAGCGATTACGTTGCGAATGATGCGGTGTGCTGGATTTTCGCCGGCCTTTACTGTTACCTCTTCTAAAGCTAATCCTTCATTCACCAAAGGCATATTTATCTCCTGATCATTGAGCGTTTTGTTTATTTTACGAGCCAGTCGCTTATAACCTACATAAGTGGCAATTAATGAGTCGCCCATCTTTGTGGTTTTAATTACAAAGTTTCCATCAAAATCGGTTTGCGCGCCAATGGTTGTACCTTTAATAATAACCGGGACGAAAGGAAGCGGCTCTTTAGTTTCAGCATTAAATATTTTTCCGCGGATGGTATATGTTTGCGCCTTCAGCATGGAAGTGAAAACTGAAACCATCAGTAAAACAGCTACTATTTTTAGAGCGCGCATCAGAGGTTTAAAGGTAATAATTAGGTAAGGATGTTGCAATAAAGTAGGGTTGAGTTAATAACAAAGTTTATCCCAAAAATGTTTAACAAATTACGATTTGCGGGGCTAATCAATTTTGTTACTTTTAGGCTTTGATATGGCTAAATACGATGCGGTAATTATTGGCAGTGGAATGGGTGGTTTAACCACGGCGTACATCTTGGCCAAAGAAGGAATGAAAGTGTGTGTGTTGGAGAAAAACCGACAGGTAGGTGGTTCGTTACAAATTTTCAGTCGCGATAAAACCATTTTTGATACTGGCGTACATTATATCGGCGGATTAGATGAGGGACAAAATTTAAACCGTTATTTTAAATATTTCGGTTTAATGGATGCGCTTAAACTCCAAAAATTAGACGAAAACGGCTATGATTTAATTTCCTTCAAGGGAGATCCAAATAATTATCCGCATGCACAGGGTTACGCGAATTTTGTTGAACAACTTTGTAAGTTTTTCCCTAAGGAAAGAGCCAGTATTCAACTTTACATTGATAAAATAAGAGAGGTTTGTAAAGCTTTTCCTTTATACAACTTAGAAACCGGTAAAAAAGATTTTGAAAACGCCTGGTATTTAAGTGTTGATTCCAGAACTTTCATTGAAAGCATTGTGAGTGATGAAAAACTTCGCCGGGTTTTAGGAGGAAGCAATATGTTGTATGCCGGCCTCGAGGGAAAAACACCTTTTTACGTGCATGCTTTAGTGGTTAATTCTTACATCGAAAGCTCATATCGTTGCATTGACGGAAGCTCGCAAATTGCAAAGCATTTGAGTAACGCCATAAAGAACATGGGTGGAGAAATTTTTAATTACTCCGAAGCTAAAACATTTCATTTCTCGGGAGACGAAATTGAATCGGTTGAATTAACGAATGGCGAACGTGTAGAGGGAAAAATGTTCATTTCGGCTATTGATTTAGCTAAAACCATTGATATGGTAGAGGGGCCGCAATTAAGAGCCGCTTATAAAAACCGAATTAAAAGCTTAGACAATTCAATTTCTTCCTTTATTGTTAACGCAGTGGCGCATGAAAATACGGTGCCGCATATCAATTACAATATTTATCATTATACAATAGATAATGTTTGGAGCAGTCCGAATTACAACCTTGAAACATGGCCTGAAACAATTGGCTTATTCGGAACAACAAGCTCTAAGAATCCGGGCTTTACCGAAAACTTTACGGTGATGGCTTATATGCGCTATGAAGAGTGTAAAAAATGGGAAAACACGTTTCAAACCAAACCACATTTTACGGAAGGGCGCGGAGAAGATTACGAAGCATTTAAAATAGAAAAAGCAGAAAAAATATTAAATGTTTTATATGAGCGCATGCCTTCATTAAAAGGAACGATTAAATCCTACACCTGCGCTACCCCACTAACGTATCGCGATTACATTGGCTCACGCGACGGAACACTTTATGGTGTTATAAAAGATTACAACGAGCCTATGAAATCATTTATTACGCCTCGAACAAAAGTGAAAAATCTATTTTTAACAGGACAAAACATCAATCTTCACGGCGTAATGGGTGTTACCGTTAATTCATTTGTTACCTGCAGTGAAATTCTTGGATATCCTTACCTTATCGAAAAAGTAATTAAAGAAACCTCCTAAGGTTTCGAAACAATTACCTGTTTGGGCTGCGCATAATACCAACATCCATCGGGCGCCATCATTTTTAATAAAACATTTCCGCTCTTAGTGTTCCAATTAACTAAAATACTGTTTGAGTTTCTTTCGCCATTTACCTCAACACCCTTTGGCAAAATCCATTCATAGGCATAGTCTTTAAGCATTGGTGCTTTAAACTCAATATTTTTTTGGCTTACGTTTACTTCACTGTTGCCTTCTATTTTTATTTGTGGAATTAAACCAAATTCAACAGCAGTATGGTAAGTAGAATACAGTCCTTTGTCGGTTGCAAATACTCCACCTTTACCTCCTTGATTTTTGCAGGCTCCAGGATCAATCGGAATCGCGTGTCCCATATTATTGATTTTATAAAAAACTACGGCCTCTTGTTTATCCCTGTTGTGATAAGCCAACCTCATAATATCGTTTTTTCCCATGTAGGTGGAATCAATTTGATCGGCTACAGTATCTGCTTTATGTAAACAAGTCCACTGCTCCATTAATTCTTTTGCATTGCGAACATTTACAACAGGATCGTTATTACCATGGTAAATAAAAACTTTAGGATATGGCCCTTTAAAAGCGGGGTTCTCGCGCCACACTAATTCTTTCCACTCTTCCGGAGTTTTATTCACGCCCCAAACCATTGTTCCGGATGAAGCAAAAATGTTATTGCCGGGTTTATAAGGACCTCCGGCAAAAATTGCTGCAGCTTTAAATATGGCAGGTTGTGTTGCAATCATCACCACACTCATGGCAGCACCGGCAGATAAACCAGTCACAAAAACAGAATCCTTACTAATCGAAAATTTCTTCTGCATATATTCTACCATTTGCTTAATGCTTTCGCACTCGCCATTACCACGTTCAATTTCATTTTTCTTAAACCAATTAAAACAATGTGAAGGATTATTTGGAAAATGTTGTTGAGGATAGGCTACACAGAAACCATAATCATCTGCTAATTTATTCCAGCCGGTTAATTCAGCTACCGCATTTGCACCTTGAGAACAGCCGTGTAACACAAGTACTAATGGAGCATTAGGGCGTGCCGATTTAGGGATGTAATAAAACAAACTGAGGTTTCCGGGATTAGTACCGAAATCCATTACCTCGCTTGATAACGGTTGTGACACCACGGCTTTTGCGAGAAAAGCAAATATCAATATATAAAACGTTTTCATCCTCAATAAAAAACCCCGTTCGAAAAATTAATTCAGAACGGGGTCGTTGTTTGTTTGTTCATGTTAGTTGCTTATACCGAAAAACTCGTTATAAGAAACTTCCTTACTGTTAAGCTTGCATTTTTCCTTGATTAAATCAAGTACTTTTTTCGCATAAAGATTTTCGAAAATCTTTTGTGCTTCTTTTTCGCG
>JAEUTQ010000005.1 GCA_016787445.1 Bacteroidia bacterium | reverse complement strand
TAACGTTCTCGGGGCTGGCGTTCGGCGGGCTTTATTGCTCGTCCCGAAATACAACCCCAAATGTTTTATTAAAGATACTCAACAAAATTAGCGGCAGCAAAAAAAAACGCGTCAGCGGCCAAAATATTTGCTCGCCGCGATATACCGCTCTGCCCGCTGACCGCTACGCCCCGTGTTAGTGGTTGGCGATGCTACTTAGCTACGTTTCGTTTAAGTGTCTGCTTTATAATTTTCTTTGTCTTTGGAAAATGGAAACAATATTGCGGCAGCGAGGCCATAAAATGCTAACCAGTGTCCCGAAAATCCTCTTACTTCATTTGCTCGATAGTGATGATATTCGTGTTCAGTCAAGGTTCTAATTAATTTTCCGTGATCGCGTAAAATAAATTGTCCGTCTCTAATGTCTGGTGAGCCATGTTGTGATGTCAAAAACAGCATGAAATTAATTATAGCATAGAAGAAGCCTAAGCCCGCAATTATTGTCAACCAAGTAGGTGTTTTACGGAAAATTATTTTATAAAAACCGAAGGAATTAGTTAAGGTTGCTGATTGTCGATATGCTTTTAGCTCTTCGTTTTTGGTCAAACCATAAACTGCAGGAAACCAAACAACAAAAATACCTACATGTAAAAGCCAAACAAATGGAAATTTGGCCGTTGTGTCAAAATCGGCAAGCGAAAGTAAATGAACGGTAAGTCCTAACACCCAACCAATAACTGCAAAATAAAATATAAGTTTTTTCACTGCCTAATAAATTACTTTAAATTACTTTGTTTGGTTATTTTAATTAGTTCGTCAACCTTATTTTCTGAGTAATTAAACCAGCTTTTTTCCGCGGAGAACATTGTAGTATTGCCTTTTAGATTTAAAATCAAATGTTTTTCTTTTTCATTTTTACCAAAAGTAATAACGTATTCGCCATTAAAATACTTATTATCTGAAATGATTGTGAGTAGATATTTATTGTCTTTTTTTGATAATTGCCATTTTGCATTAGTATTAGAGTCAGGAACTATTCCCCACTTTTGTCTATCTATGATTCCTGGTATTTTTGCACTTCCGTTTGAGTAAAACTCTATGTAATTTAGAGTTAGGCAATATAACAAATCGTTGTCCTCTTTAAATTGAAAACTAGTTATGGCAAATTCACCCGTTATTGTTTTTTCTACTGTACTGTCCGCACAACTTAAAAGTAATAAAACTGTCCCAAGAAAAGTTATTGTATGAGAAAGTATTTTTGTCATTTATAATGTTCTTTGTCGTACAAAATCTGTGCGCAGCGCTTACCACTAACGTTCCCCGGATTTACGCTGTGCGGCTTTATTGCCCTCAACAGTCTATACCCGAAAACTATATTTAAAGATAAATGTTTTTTAGCGAAAGCCGTAACAAATTTTCTGTCTGCGTAGCAGGCTTTGCGGCTGAAGCGATAACCCGAGTCCGCCCGCATAGAGTAAATGTGGTGTTATGCGGCGTTTTTTTAATTTTATTGAATTGCAAGTCGTCCGTTACTTATTGTCTTTTTGTCTTGAAGAATAATGTAACTGTAGATGCCTTTTGAAAGGTCTGTCTTTGTGATATTATTTAACCCTTTATGAAGATATTGTTCGTGAACTTTTTGTCCGAGTGAATTATATAAAATAATTATACCGTCATTAGCTTCATTAAAATTTAATTGAAAAGCACCATTATTCGGATTCGGAAATAAATTGCCATTTGTTAAAGAGTTATATTCATTAACATCAAGTGTAAGATAAGTGCAAGTCCCAGAACCAAAAACTGTATAGTTTGTCACCGTCATGGTCTGAGAAGGAGAAGCAAAACATTTTAAATAAGAATATTGCTCACCTATAACATTGACCATTGGCTCAAAAGGTCCTAGCGAACTGCCGATACCTTCGGTAAAAGCAACAAGTTGTGAATTAATGGGTGCAGCAGTCGGAATAGCGGTTGTCAGGAAGCGTTTATGATATTTGCCTGAGAATAAAATAGAATCAATGCCAACAACTTTAAAGTCCCAAAGTTTGTTACAGAATTGTTTAAATGTTAAAGTGTCGCCGACTGTTTTATTGAAATCATAGAGGATATAACAAGATGATGGATTAAAATTTGGTGGTAGAGAAGTGTAATTATAGAAATATACTTTTTTATTTATGGTATCGTTCCAGTAGTAACCACTTAATTGATTTGTATTTGGAGGTAAATATGTCGTCGTACATGTCGTGCAAAAATAGAAAGTAGTAATGTCATTAAAATATAACTTATTCCACTGTCGGCCATTGTTGAGTTCGAAGCCTTTGCTGAAATATTTAATGTCACGGTTAAGGTAGCAATTAGTACATACCTTATAAATTTGATTTGCACCCCAAACAGTCGTGCTGTCAAAAGGTTGATATTTTTGTGAAAATAAAAATGTCTGTATGAAAACAAACAAATAGCAAAATATAAATATTTTATTCATCATATTAAATGTATAAAAAAATATTCTATTTATCAAGCGTCTGAACCTACGTCATAAAAATGCTGCATAACGTTTTGCAGATTTAACTTGTGCGCATTTTGAAAAACTCACTTGTCCCAACCTACAAAGGTTATACCGAAGATAACTGTTTTTTAGCGAGGCGCAAAAAGGTCTGCGAAGCAGGCAACTTGTCCACGCGCCCGAGCGATAACCCTCGTCTGTGCGCATAAGTTAAATGTGCTGTTATAAGTTGGCTGGTGCATTTAGTTTAGTGTCGAACAATAATTTTGTCATAGTAACTTCTGCCACTCGATAGAATTTCAATAAAATATAAGCCGTCCAAAAAAGAGTTTAGCTCTATGATGCCATCATCAACACTCGTTTTCTGAATAATTACATTTCCAAGTTGGTCCGAAATTGTAATTCTATCAATTATATCTAGATTGCGAAATCTGATATTTATATAAGTGGAAGTAGGATTAGGATAAATCAAATATGATTTTTCTATTTTGTACTTGTCTATTCCACTTAAGGGATAACAATAATTAGGGTCTGAAGAAACGCACACGTCGTCAAAGTAGTAATAGGCTCCAAAAGTAGGGGTGTATACTATTGAGTCAATATATTGCTTATCAAAAAAATTGCCGATTGATAAATGCGTGTAATTGGAATCTGCAATAAAAATTCCTTTTACTAATGTCCAATTCAATGTGTCGGTTATTATTGAGTCTGTCCATACGTGAGCGTAATTGTTAATAGGCAATTGACTCGAAGGCGAATAACCAGTCTTTGAAAACTGAACTCCAATTTTATTATTTGCAGCCATAACTTCATTATTGATAGGATCCAAGGTTAAACTAGCCTTAAACGACACGTAGTAAGTTTGACCAACCGACAGAGGCGTAATTAATTGTACAGATGCAGCTTCAGTAAACACGGAAGTGTCCGCTCTATAAGTGATCATTCCTATGTATGCATTTCCTGAATTTGGTTGTTGATAACCATATGAGTTGTTTGGCACGCCTGCTATTGATGCGGTTGAACACGTGTTAAAATAGTCCGGGGATGCTCTTGCAGTTTTCCAGTCTGTTGTGAAAGCTTCTAAGCCCAATGCAAAAGGACATAATGAAACGTTTTCAAAGCCCGGATTTGGAACAAGATTTGTCTGCCCGATAGCGATTCTGGAAGCGAAAGTCAATATGGCGAGAAATTTTTTCATTCCGTTGTCTGTCCACCAGCTTACTTATAACGTTCCCCGGATTTACGCTGTGCGGCTAATTGCCCTCAACTGTCTATACCCGAAAAACTATATTTAAAGATAAATGTTTTTTAGCGAAAGCCGCAACAAATATTCTGTCTGCGTAGCAGGCTTTACGGCTGTAGCGAT
>JAEUTQ010000061.1 GCA_016787445.1 Bacteroidia bacterium | reverse complement strand
GTATTCTCCGGTATAGGCTAAACTTCCGTTTTCATAATAAATAAAAAACACACCATGCCTTTTAGAATTAACGTAATTTAATTTTGTAGCAACTTCTTCAGTTAAATAGTAGGTAATTTGTTCTCCATTTATAACACCGTTATGATATCGATTTAATGATTTTCTATTCCCATTTTGGTAATAATTGATTGTGAGTGTATCCCCCCAGGATTCAAATTTAAGGTTTCCATTCTCATAAAATTCTCTTCGTTCTATTCCGGCTCCATTTAAAACACCCTTCTCAAAAATTGATTTGATTTTTCCGGATTCATAATATTGTATTTGCTTCTTAACCCCCCATTCTCTTTTCCAAACTCCCTCTTCTTTCAGAATACCATTATTATAAAACGTGCTATAACTGCCATCAGGTCTTCCGTCAGTAAAATTAATTTTTGATTTCACAGAACCATCGTGATAATACTCTACCCATAAACCGGATTTTCTATTATTGACAAAGTTTCCTTCTTCTACGAATACTTTCTTACCATTATATTCTTTATAAACCTTCCAGTAACCAAACTTGCAATTTGTCTTATCCAAACGATTTAATGTATCCTGCGCAATACAGAATGAAGAAGATAAAACAATAGCCAAACAAATGCGTAAATAAGAATACATTAATATAATCCCTTGTATATTAAATGTAGTGCAAAAAAGTAAACAAAACAATTAATTAACAATTACGTCTTCTGCTTTTTCTTTTTCGCTGCGGGGAATAAAATATTATTCAAAATTAAGCGGTATCCCGGTGAATTCGGATGCAAACTTAAATCGGTTGGTGGCTCCTCTACTCTATGCTGATAATCCTCCGGATCATGTCCGCCGTAGAATGTCCAGGTTCCTTTACCATGCTCACCATGTATATAACGTACTTCATTAAATGCTTTTGATTCGCCCATCACCAACACATTTTTCTTTACGTAATTTTTATTGTAAGCTACTGTTTGTCCCCAAAAACCCTGAATAGTTTGTGTATGATTCTGACATAACATCGTTGGAACCGGATCCCATTTAGCGGAGAAATCAAATAAGGTAAATTGATCCGTAGCTTTTGTCATGCCGTAATTGCTTCTTGTGAAATAGGTGTCGATGGTAGAAAATTCATACTCTTTTGGATCGAGCTTTAACTTATAATTTTCGAAGGCATACCCTTTACTGTAATCCAATTTTTCATTCATTAGCGGATCCGCCGAATCATAATCATAAATACTGGCGCATATATCCACACCTTCCGCCGCAAGTGCAATATCATAACTGTCGGTAGCGCTACACATGGCAAATAAAAACCCACCGCCAAAAACATACTCATTAATTTTTTTAGCCACTGCTAACTTCAACTGAGATACTTTTGTAAATCCATATTTACGGGCTATGGTTTCGTTTTCCTTCACTTCCGCCTGATACCAGGCCGCATTATGAAACTGCGCGTAAAAACGTCCGTATTGTCCGGTAAAATCTTCGTGATGTAAATGCAGCCAATCGTATTCACTGAGTTTGCCATTGAGCAATTCCTCGTCATATACCACATCATAAGGAATTTCAGCGTAAGTCAACACCAAAGTAACTGCATCATCCCAGGGCTGTTTGGTTTTTGGTGAATACACCGCAATACGTGGTGCCTTTTCTAACTTAACGGCATCCATATTCGCTTCCGGATTCGCAATTTCGGCTAGGATTGCGTTCGATTGCGCGTCTGAAATCACTTCATAACTCACGCCCCGAATTAAACACTCATTACTTACCGGTTTAGCATTCGGAATCATGAAACTTCCTCCCCGGTAATTGAGCAGCCACTGAATCTCCAACTCACCTTTCAACGCCCAATAGGCAATGCCATACGCTTTCAAATGGTTCTTTTGTGTTTCATCCATTGGAATGAGAATATAAGACGCAAACAATCTGCCACCGAACAACACTGAAAGTATTAATATAATTGCTACTCGTTTAATCACGTACTAAATTTAAGAAACTTAGTGCAGTTTTGTAACTAAGCTTCATTAATTTCATTATTTTTAACTAAGAAATGAAACGCTATTTTAAATTATCGGTGGTTTTGATTATTCTTTCTGCCATTTTATGTACCGAATGCAAAACCCGTAAAGATTGCGGCGGTCGCCGTAAGAAAAAAGTAATGACCCAAATGGGTGGTTATATGTAAAATTACTTAACGGTAAAGAAAGTACTAAACGGCATTCGGTTGGTTATGGATTTTCCGAGTGTGGCTTCATCCGCATATTCGAGTTCGTCTCCCACAGCAATACCTCTGGCAATGGCGGATAAGTCAACGTTTAATGGTGCCAATTTTCTATAAATGTAAAATGATGTAGTTTCGCCTTCCATGGTAGCATTCAAAGCTAAAATAACCTCTTTTACTTCGCCCGCTCCTGCTCTGTTTACCAATGTTTCAATGTTTAATTGTCCGGGACCAATTCCCTCCATCGGCGAAATTAATCCGCCTAATACGTGATATTGTCCGCGAAATAAACCTGTACTTTCAATGGCCATTACATCACGGTAATCCTGTACCACGCAAATGATACTTTTGTCGCGACTGCTATTTGAACAAACTTCACAGGTTTCGTCCTCACAAATATTGTGACAACTCACACAAAATTTCAAATCGGTTTTTAATAATTGAATAATATTGGATAACTGCGAGGCGTCATCCGAATTTTGCTTAATCAAATGCAACACATAACGAAGGGCGGTTTTTTTTCCTACACCGGGCAATTGTGTAAAAGCATCAACGGCCTGTTCTATTATTTTAGAGCTGTATTGCACTTCACAAATTTACATTTAAAGCCAAACCGATTTTGTGAAACTATTAACAATTTTGAGTTTTTAACTGTGAAGAATTATGTAAGAATTAACGAATACTTTTTAGATAAATCAGCAATTTTAAGTTCAGTATGTCACCAATCCTTATCATATCCTTTATTGTTTTTTACTTTCTGTTTTTAATGGGTATTGCCTGGTACACCTCACGTAAGAGTACCGCCGATGCTTATTTTTTAGGTAACAAAGCTTCCCCCTGGTATGTAGTTGCATTTGGAATGATAGGCGATTCGCTCAGCGGAGTTACCTATATTTCTGTACCCGGTAAAGTTGGCACCGCTCATTTCTCCTATTTGCAATTAGTGATTGGTTATTTTGTAGGTTACTTTATTATTTCGCACGTTCTGTTACCGATTTATTACAAACTCAATCTCACTTCCATCTATGAGTATTTGAAAGAACGTTTCGGGAGATACACACAAAAAACCGGCGCTTTGTTTTTCATTTTATCCAGGATCTTAGGTGCGGCAGGTCGACTTTATTTAGCTGCCGGTGTTATTCAGCTCTTTGTTTTCGATCAGTTTGAAACGGTTCATATTCCTTTTTGGGTGAGTGTTTCTGTGATTTTAGCTTTAATGCTTTTGTATACTTATAAAGGTGGAATTAAAACGTTGGTTTGGACCGATTCCTTTCAGTCTTTCTTTTTGGTATTGGGAGTTGTTCTTTCGATAGTGGCCATTGTAAACACTTTAGATATTTCATTTGGAGAGGCTATTAGCAGAGTGGTTTCATCCGAATACACAGAAACTTTCTTCTGGGATTGGAAAAAATCGAATTTTTTCTTTAAAGAATTTTTTGGCGGTGTTTTCATTGCAGTGGCCATGACAGGACTTGATCAAAATATGATGCAGAAAAACTTAAGCTGTAAATCTTTAAAAGAAGCTCAAAAAAACATTTTCTGGTTCAGTATTATCATGGTGATTGTTACTGTTATATTCCTCTCACTAGGCGCGCTCCTTTACATTTATTACAACAGTACAGGAACAGCTCTTCCAATAAATACTGAAACAGGAAAAGTATTAAGTGATAAAGTCTTCCCTAATCTGGCTTTAAATCATTTAGGCATTTTTGCAGGATTGGTTTTCATCATCGGTTTAACGGCAGCCACTTTTTCGAGCGCCGATAGCGTTTTAACCACCTTAACAACTTCTTTTTACATAGATATTTTAGAATATGATAAAAACAACAAGCTAAGCGAAAAACAAAAAACGAAACACCGTACTATTATTCATATTTTATTTGCAGTTACTTTATGGGCCGTTATTTTATTGTTTGACGCACTCAACCAAAAAGCGATTATTGATACTGTTTTAATGGTGGCCGGTTACACGTACGGTCCTTTATTAGGATTGTTTGCTTTGGGATTATTCAGTAAGGTAAAACTGAATGATGTGTTTGTGCCTTTTGTTTGTATTCTCGCTCCGATACTCACTTATTTATTAAGCAATACCTACAAATCAATGTTAGGCGATTATCAAATAGGAAATGAGTTGATTTTAATTAATGCTTTTGTGACAATTGCATTATTATTACTCGTTCAAAAACGAAGACTGGCTTAAATCAGAATAATTTTTCTTTTTTCGTACAAAAAACTCCATCACGACATTACGCGTATAAATGTGATTTAAGTTAAAATGAAACTTAGGATGTGTTTTCATTTTCTTACGCTTGGATAATGTTTTAGGTAACCAGGCATAATACGAAAAATGCGCTTTTAATACCGCTAATAAATGTCCGGGCTGTCCGTCACTTAAAAATTTTATCGCCGCTATTCCGTCCAATTTTAATCGAAATAAAACTTTAAAAAACAAAAATGGTCCCGGATAATTTTTAGTTAAGGTGGTAAGGTTATTACGGAAATTTAAATAGGTTTTATGCGGACTAACCTCCAGTGTACCTCCTCCAACATGATAAACTGTGCTTAATGGATGAACGTAGATTTTATAACCTATGTTTTTTAACCGCCAGCATAAGTCAATTTCTTCCATATGCGCGAAATAATCGCCATCAAAACCACCAACTTCCCAATACGCGTCGGCACGAACAAACATACAAGCGCCGGTAGCCCAAAACACTTCTCTTACATCATTATACTGGCCTTTATCTTCTTCCAAGTGATTAAACACGCGACCGCGACAAAACGGATAACCGTATTTATCTATAAATCCTCCGGCGGCACCGGCATATTCGAACTTATGCTTATTGTTGTAATCTAAAATTTTTGGCTGGCATGCTGCAATTTCAGGACGCGCATCCATAAGTGAAATAATGTTTTCAATCCAACCTGCACTTACTTCTACATCTGAATTTAATAAAACATAGTATTCTGCCTTTACGTGTTTTAATGCATCGTTATACCCTTGCGCGAATCCGCTGTTAATCGGATTCTTTACAATTTCAATATCCGGATAGGACCGCTTTACAAAGTCTATTGAATCATCAGATGAATTGTTATCCGCTAAAACAATATGAAAGCCTTTGGAAAATGTAGTTACAGACGGGAGAAACGTCTCAAGAAACTTCCTTCCATTATAATTAAGGATAACAACTGCAACTTTCTTACTAATCATATCGGTTAACGTGGATTATTATAGAAGTCCTCCGCATTATTTCCTATCAGTGGGTCGGGCTTTGTTTTATCAATATTTGGATCGTTTCTTCTTTTAGAAATCTCAAACTGCCAGCGTGGATTGTTTATCTCGCCACGCATGTCGCTATGCACTAACTGAAAGCAATCATCAGCAATGTTTTTATTTACGAATACAAATTTTTTATTAGAATAGAATTGACCGTTCGATTGATCTTGAACACGGTAATATTGCCAAATTTCATAAGGATACGCATATGGTTCGCTTGGTTGGATAACGCGTTGATTAGGCTTTCCATATTGTAAATACACGCGGCCTCTATCGGTATAATATCCTTTTTGTTTACCGCACTTAAACTCTGAATTAGCAATAATCACTTCTTTGTAATAAGCTAACCAAAGCTGAAGCGGATCCAGTGAATCACCTGCGCGTTTTTGCCAAAAATCAACGATATAGCTTTTCATGTAGTCCGGATCTTGTTTAATTGCCTGATTAATTCCCCAATCCTTTTCGGTAGCGGAAGAAATAGGCCATAAACACTCAACAAACATTTTTAGTGTATCAACGTTATTATAATCACCAAAAAACTCATTCACACTTCGTTTGTTTTTATACTCTTGTGTGAGTTGAATAGGATTGTTACGTTGAAAATAATGACGCTTCTCAAGTTGAAGTTTATTGTTCTTGTCACGCAACTCAATAACCAGATAATAATTTCCGGATTCCAATTTTGAAATATCGATTTGGGCAAGCAGAGGATTTACTTTCGCGGTATTTTGTTTTTTAAATCCGGAACAACCCTGAGGCTTAAATAAATCTTCCTTACGCTCTACATAATAAGAATAAACGAATGGCTGATTAACACCCAAAACAGTATCGGTATTATAAGATTCGAAATAAAATTGTAGCTTATTTAAGTTTTTAGGATAATAATTAACGCAGTATGGAATTAAATCATAACCACTTTTTGTAATGTTACCGGATTGAGTTGATTTGCTATAGGATTCCAGCATTTGAATAGATGAACATGAAAGTTCTGAAGCGGAGAAATTAACCGTAAACGTTTCCTTGGAGCTGAATGACTTTTTTGATAAATCATTATTATCACTTAAAGTAATTTCAATGGTATAAACCCCATTTGTAACCGGGTAACGTTGATTATCAATAAAACTTGAAACCTGTATTGTATCCTTTTCAACCGGACTCATCAAATTATAGTTATTCGAAGTCACCACCTGGCCCGACTTCACCACGGAAACCTTCACATTAACAGAGCCCTGAAAACCACCGTTCGTTGGTTTAAATTTAATGGAGGAACCTACAATGGTAAGATATGTTTCTACAAACGGAGAACCTTTTGGAACATTAAATAAGCCATAATTAAAATAAGCCGTAACTGAAGCTCCAAGACTGGAAAACAGCATCCCTAAAACAAAAATGAATACACCTTTTTTCATGGTAATGTAATTGAATATTAGGGAGATGTTTGAGATTTTAAAGGTACGAAAATAATTTTTACAAAGTGAGTTGCGAAATTAAAAAAAATAGTACTTTTGCCCTCGGAGAAGTGGCAGAGTGGTCGATTGCGGCAGTCTTGAAAACTGTTGAGGGTCATACCTCCGGGGGTTCGAATCCCTCCTTCTCCGCCAGATGACCAAAACAATGGGTCAACGAACAAAGCGAGCAAACAAAAACAGCTCGCTTTTTTGTTTGTAAGCGCAGTGAGTTTAAAGCCCCTTATTCAGGGCTTTCATTGTTTTGGTTCCATTCTTGGAAGTGGATGGATCATCGAAGATAATCCTTACCCACATAAAAAATCATACCGGAATCCCTGTTGATTTCTAGGGATAATTATTCATTTCCTTTTTATCATATTTTACAGGTTTATCTACCTTTGTGCCACTGATTTTTAAAGCTTAAATCTATTATAAAATGATTCATTTCTTTGGCAATACTTCCAACACGGTTTACGCCGTTCAAACAAACAATGAACTTTCTGCTGCTGACATCCAAAAGCTAAACTGGCTTTTTGGAAACGCCTCAAAAATTGAAAAATCTGTTTTAAGCGAAACTTTTGTTGGTCCGCGCGCTACCATGGTCACTCCGTGGAGTACCAATGCAGTAGAAATCACTCAAAACATGGGCATTGCCGGAATTATCCGAATTGAAGAATTTGAAAAAGTAAACTCGGATTATACTGAATTTGATCCCATGCTTTCTCAAAAATACAAAGAGCTTAATCAGGATATTTTCACCATCAACATAAAACCGGAACCAATTCTTGAAATCAGTGACATTGATGCTTACAATAAATCAGAAGGATTAGCGCTTAGTCCGGAAGAAGTTGAATACCTCAATAAACTTTCCATTAAGATTGGAAGAAAATTGACTGACTCCGAAATTTTCGCATTCTCTCAAGCTAACTCAGAACACTGCCGCCATAAAATATTTAACGGAACATTTGTAATTGACGGGGAAGAAAAACCGACCTCCCTTTTCAAACTCATTAAAAAAACTTCCGAGACTAATCCCAACGAAATAGTTTCTGCGTATAAGGATAATGTAGCATTTATTAAAGGTCCGAAAGTAACTCAGTTTTCACCTAAGACTGCTGATAAACCGGATTTTTACCAAGAAAAAGAATTTGAATCGGTTATTTCTTTAAAAGCAGAAACACATAACTTCCCTACCACGGTAGAACCTTTTAACGGTGCTGCAACAGGTTCGGGTGGAGAAATCCGTGACCGTTTAGCCGGAGGGCAGGGCTCCTTACCGTTAGCAGGTACTGCTGTATATATGACTTCTTATTCGCGGTTAGAAAAAGATCGTGAATGGGAAAAAGGGATGCAAGAACGTAAATGGTTGTATCAAACTCCTATGGATATTTTAATCAAAGCATCGAATGGTGCTTCTGATTTCGGAAATAAATTCGGACAACCATTAATTACAGGTTCTGTATTAACGTTTGAGCACGAACAAACCGATAAATTAAAAAACACAAAACGTAAATTAGGTTTCGATAAAGTAATTATGCTCGCTGGCGGTATTGGATACGGAAAAGTAAACCAAGCTCTCAAATTAAAACCAAAAGCGGGCGACAAAATTGTGATTCTTGGCGGAGAAAATTACAGAATCGGAATGGGTGGTGCTGCTGTTTCATCAGCGGATACCGGTGCTTTTGGTTCGGGTATTGAATTAAACGCCATTCAGCGTTCTAATCCGGAAATGCAAAAACGCGCAGCGAATGCTATTCGTGGATTAGTGGAAAGTGATAACAATCCTATTATTTCAATACATGATCATGGCGCAGGCGGACATTTAAACTGCTTATCAGAATTAGTGGAAGCTACCGGAGGATTAATTGATTTAGATAAACTTCCTGTTGGCGATCCGACATTATCCGCCAAAGAAATTATCGGAAATGAATCGCAAGAAAGAATGGGATTAGTGATTGGAGAAAAAGACATTGACACTCTAAAACGTATTGCAGAGCGTGAACGCTCACCAATGTATCAGGTTGGTGATGTTACGAATGATCATCGTTTTACTTTCGTTTCCAAAACAACAGGATTAAAACCGATGGATTATGATTTGGCAGATTTCTTCGGAAGCTCGCCAAAAACCATCATGAATGATAAAATTGTTAAGCGAGATTTTTCTAACCTGGAGTATAACCCTTCTCAAATCTACACTTATTTAAATCAGGTTTTACAATTAGAGGCTGTGGCTTGTAAAGACTGGTTAACCAACAAAGTTGACCGTTGTGTTGGCGGAAGAGTAGCCAAACAGCAATGTGCAGGTCCGTTACAGTTACCACTAAACAATGTTGGTGTAATGGCTCTTGATTATAAGGGAAAAGAAGGCGTTGCTACTTCCATCGGACATTCACCTGTATCTGCCATTGTAGATCCGGTTGCAGGTTCACGCAATTCAATTGGAGAAGCTTTATCCAATATTGTATGGGCTCCATTAAAGGATGGCATGAAATCCGTTTCTTTATCTGCTAACTGGATGTGGCCATGTAAAAATGAAGGAGAAGATGCACGTTTATACGAAGCGGTAAAAGGTTGCTCTGATTTTGCACTTGAATTGGGAATTAATATTCCTACCGGGAAAGATTCATTGTCGATGAAACAAAAATACCCGAATGATGAAGTAATTTCTCCGGGCACAGTTATTATTTCGGCAGCCGCTAACTGTTCGGATATTACAAAAGTAGTAGAACCTGTGTTCAAAAAGAACGGTGGAAATATTTATTACATAAATCTTTCTCAGGATAATTTTAAACTTGGCGGCTCATCTTTTGCGCAAATTCTCAATCAAATCGGAAATGAAGTTCCGACAATTAAAGACGCTGCCTATTTTAAAAACGCATTCAATACATTACAAAATTTAATTAAGGAAAGAAAAATTACCGCAGGCCATGATGTTGGAAGTGGCGGATTAATCACATCCTTACTCGAACTTTGTTTCTCGAATGTAAATGTCGGCGCCGAAATTGATTTGACTGCCTTGAATGAAAAAGACTCAGTTAAAGCTTTATTTAATGAAAACATAAGCATAGTTATTCAAGGAGATTCAGCTGTTGAAAGTGTGTTTGCTCAAAACAGCATTCAATTATTCAAAATCGGTAAGGTTGTGGAAGGAAATAATTTGACTATAAAAAACAGTTCTGACTCATTTACATTCAATATCTCTGAAACAAGAGATACCTGGTATAAAACCTCTTTCTTACTTGATTCTAAACAATCGAGAAACGGAATGGCGAAAGAGCGTTACTCCAATTACAAAAATCAGCCATTACAATTTGAGTTTCCAAGTAATTTTAATGGTACACTCGAAAATATCTCGACTAGGCTCGATATGACAAAGCGACCAAAAGCTGCTATCATTCGTGAAAAAGGAAGTAATTCTGAAAGAGAAATGGCAAATGCTATGTATTTAGCAGGTTTTGATGTGAAAGATGTACATATGACTGATTTAATTTCCGGAAGAGAAACGCTGGAAGACATTCAGTTCATAGGTGCAGTTGGTGGTTTTTCTAATTCGGATGTATTAGGTTCTGCCAAAGGTTGGGCAGGTGCGTTTTTATACAATGAAAAAGCAAATACAGCACTTAAAAATTTCTTTAAACGTGAAGACACATTATCTATCGGTATTTGCAATGGATGTCAGTTGTTCATGGAATTAGAATTAATTAACCCTGAACATGAAGTGCATGGAAAAATGCATCACAACACCTCTCAAAAACACGAAAGCGGATTTACTTCCGTAAAAATCCAAAAGAATAATTCGGTAATGCTTTCAAGTTTAGAAGGTGCTACTTTAGGTGTTTGGATTTCGCATGGTGAAGGGAAATTTAAATTACCTTATACAGAAGACAAATACAATATTGTGGGAAAATACGGTTACCAGACCTACCCCGCCAATCCAAATGGCTCCGATTTTAATACTGCAATGATGTGTGATAAAACAGGAAGACATTTAGTGATGATGCCGCATATTGAACGATCCATTTTCCCTTGGAACTGGGCGCATTATCCGGAAGGAAGAAATAGCGATAAAGTATCACCTTGGATTGAAGCGTTTGTGAACGCCAGAAAATGGTTGAGTAAAAAGTAAGCTGGAATTTATCTCGTTGGTTCTAATTTATCCGAATAATCTTCTAATTGTCGGTTAATAAATAAAATTAACTTAACAAAAATCAGTACAATTTATAATATAATGACCGAATGTATTTGTACCTTCGCGCAAAATTATATTATATGAAAAAACAATTACTTAAAAAATCTCTTTTATCGGTATTGGCTCTTGCCTTATTTACCACAACAAGCAACGCGCAAGCACCAACTCCAGACTTATTACACTATAAGTTTGACGGAGCAGGAACTTCTGTAACCAATTATGCAAGCGCACCTCCCGTTGGAACAACAACCGGAACAATTATGGGAACACAAACACAAACCGGTGTTATCGGTTGTATGCCTGCGTTAGTAGGTACAGGATTATCAAGTACAAATGACTACGTTAATACCGGCTGGACTCCAAACTTAACAGGCTCATGGTCTATTTCTTTTTGGTCTTCAAACATCCAACCAAGCACGACACTATATTATATTTTTGGTGACGTTAACTCAAGTTCATTCCGTTGTTTTACAAATGGAGTGGCGGGAGCTAACAATTGGATTTTAAGAGGTGGTTTTACTGATGTACTTATTACAGGTGCAGCTACAACTGCATCTAACATGGTAACATTTGTTTATGACCAAACTGCCGGCAACATTACAGGCTATGTAAATGGAGCTCCAACAGTAACAGTGGCGCAAACAGCAGCACCATTAAATGGAACTGGCCCGTTCAAAGTTGGCGGTTATTCAAGCAGTACAGGTTTAAGTCCACTTGGTTTAATGGGTGATTTTCGTATTTACTCCAGCGCATTAACTCCGGCACAAGTTTTAGCTTTATATAATGCTACTAATCCGGTAACACCTACTTTATCGGTATTAGGTACCAATACAATTTGTGCAGGAAATTCAGCTGTATTAACAGGATCTGGTGCTGTAACTTATACTTGGAGCACAGGTTCAAATTCATTTTCAATCAACACCACACCAAGTGTAACTACAACCTATACATTAATGGGTGCTAATACAACTTGTAGTGCAACTCCTGTTACATTTACAGTAAACGTAAATGCATTACCAACAGTTTCTTTAACTGCTTCAATGTACACAACTTGTGTTAATGCAGGTACCATTTCTTTAACAGGTTCTCCTGCAGGTGGTGTGTATACTGGAACTAACGTAGCCGGTAACGTGTTTACTCCCGGAACTAACGCAGGTACTTATACTGCTGTTTATTCTTATACAGATTCTTCTACCGGATGTACTAATTCAACTTCAACCAACATTGTTGTAGACTTATGTACAGGAATAACAAATTACTTAGCTGAAACTAACGGTATTCAGATTACTCCTAATCCTAACGCCGGTAATTTTACAATTGAATTCAGAAACGAATCAGAAAAATCTATTGAAATTGTAAATATTTTAGGTCAATCAGTTAAAACCGTAACTACATCTGAGAAAGCTGTTCGTTTTGACATTAATAATCTTCCTTCAGGAACTTATTATGCCATTATTAAAATGAACAACAATGTAACGACTACGAAATTGATTAAACAATAATCAACTGATCTAATCATAAAAAAGGCGGAGAAAAATCTCCGCCTTTTTTATTGTTTTTATTTATGGAATCTCTTGATTAAATAACCAGTAATAATCAGCAATACCCCTGTTGTAAACATCACATAATGCAAAGTCAATAATTGCTTAATCATAACAATCTGAATTACTATCCATCCACACAAAACAACACCCTCTGCTATCACAAATAAATAATTTTTCTTTTGGTTGAATAAAATTGTAAACAGTGCGAAGAAACTTCCCAGACCATTTACAATAAATAAAACAATTCCCGGAATCAAAAAATCACTGAAAGGAGATGACTTTAAAATATCGAACGGCATTTGCAACCCACTTCCATCGGGATGAAGAATTAAACTTCCTCCTCCGTAAATAGCACCAATGCCATTAAATAAAAGTAAAGCAATAGAAACTATTTTTGTTGTAAGTTTCACTAGATAAAAAATTTACTTCCACTGATAGTACACCACTTTTTTAGTATCGAAAAATTCTTCTTCAAAATAGTTTTTCAAATCAAAAAACTGACAAGAATTATAGAATCTTCCGAACTCTTCTTTTAAATCGCCTCCTTTTAAATACAGAATTCCATTAGGCATATCATTAAAACTCTTCATGGAAAATTTACCTTTCAACCAACTGTAAAAAACCGGAAATTCAGTAACAGCCCTGCTCACAATAAAATCAAACTTACCATCCACCTTCTCTGCCCTCTCATGCTGCGTAGTGAGATTTGTTAAGCCTATGCCGGCACTTACTTCATTAATCACTTTCAGTTTTTTCCCAATCGAGTCTACGCAATGAAAATGCGAATCCGGAAACATAATCGCTAATGGTAATCCCGGAAAGCCTCCTCCTGTACCAACATCCATCACTTTGGTTCCGGGTTTAAACTGAATCACTTTTGCGATGCCTAAGGAATGTAAAACATGGCGCTCATATAACAAATCAATATCCTTTCGGGATATTACATTTATTTGAGAATTCCAATGCACATACAAATCGAACAAAGCTTCGAACTGTTGCTTTTGTTTTGAACTTAAATCCGGAAAATATTTAAAGATTATATCAGGCTTCATATTACATGTTGTGGCCCGAGTTTTTTAAGATGTTGAATAAAAATTCACGCGCTCTGAATAATTGAGCCTTTATTGTTCCAATTGGTAAATTTAGTTTTTGAGAAATCTCTTCATGACTCATTTCCTGGTAATAAAACATCACCACTAATTCTTTATACTTCGGCTTTAATTTATCTACCACTTCATTCAGCATTTTAATCTTTTGCTTTTTCATGAAGTTTTCTTCGGGATCTAATGTACCTGCCTTAATATTTTGCGACAACTGCTGACCTTCTTCGTTTACATATTTCGTATCTAAAGAAAATGCTTCGCCTTGTTTCTTTTTTCGCAAGTGATCAATGGCATTATTACTGGCAATTTTAAACAACCAGGTACTGAAGGCAAAATTAGGTGTGTATTGATGTAATCTTTTAAATGCTCTACCGAATGCTTCAATGGTCAAATCGTCTGCATCATCTTTATTTCCCACCATTTTCAACATCATAAAATAAACAGATTCTCTATACCGATGTAACAACTCCGCATAGGCTTTCTGATCGCCCTGATTGAGCGCAGCCTGAACCAGTTTATAATCATAAACGGCTTTGGTGGTTAGTTTATCGGTATTTTCTAGTTCGTCCATTTATTTGGCTTATGAAACATTTTTGAAATGTGAAAAACAGGATACGTTGCTAAAAGAACGATTTCGTAGAGAAAAGACAAAGCCCAAAGGTCGGGTTCATTAAACTTCTTCGCGGCTTTATTAAAGATAATCATTTGAAACATTATTTTCAATAAAAAAAGACCAAGACCTACCAAAACGGTGCCCTTAAAGCAAAAAAGTACGACCAAAGTAGCATAAAACAAATACTTCAAGGCAAATGAGGCGCCAATTTTTGCCCTTGAAGAAGAAGTATAATGTGGCGCAGTGGTTAAATGACGCATCTTCTGACGACGCCAGTCCCCGAAATTTGTTTTTGCTTTTGAGTAGGTAATTGAATTATGACTAATGCATACGTTAGTGTTTTCATCTGTTGCCGCTTCATTCACAAATAAATCATCATCACCGGATGTAATGTGGTAATGACTTGAGAATCCCTTATGCTTGAAAAATAAAGATTTTTTATATGCCAGATTCCTGCCCACTCCCATGTAAGCCTTTCCTTTCATGGCGGCTGTCATGTATTCAAGCGCAATTAAAAAAGAATCGAAACGAATGAGTGTATTTAAAAAGCCTTTTGTTTTGATGTAAGCGCCATAACCCAAAACAATTTCTTTTTTTGTCGTAAAGCCGGCTGCCATTTCACTCAACCAATTGTCGGAGGAAGGATAACAATCCGCATCCGTAAATAGCATGTTTTCATATTTTGCACCTTTAATCCCAACCATTACAGCGAATTTTTTACCATGCTTATAATACGCATCCTCTTTAATATTTACTTTACGAAGGTTTGGGAAAATCTTCGCGAACTCATCTATAACGGTCTCCGTATTATCCCATGAACAATCATTCACCACAATCACTTCATATTCGGGATACTCCTGCGTTAATATTTTAGGTAAAAATTCAGTGAGGTTTTCATCCTCATTACGGGCACAAATAATCACTGAAACAGGCTCTCGTCCGTCGGATCCATCACTATGTGTTGTTTTTAAAGCCGCCACCGGCCAGTAAGCCATAAAGTAATAAATGATAAGGGCCAAAAACACCAAAAATCCGGCAATGGCCAATATTTCTTCCAACCCAAATTGTTTAAATTCCGGATACCACATATCTCACAAATTTACCTGCACAGCCAAAGCCAAATAAAGATATCTTTGCATTTATTAAACAAAGAAATTAACAATTATCCCTTCCAAATGCAGAACATAAAAGCTGTAATTTTTGATATGGATGGTGTGCTGATTGATTCAGAACCACTTTGGCGCCTAGCTATGATTAAGGGGTTTAATGATATTGGTATAGATTTTACCGATGAAGACTGCCGGAAAACAACCGGTATACGATTCAAAGAAGTAGTAAAACATTGGTTTTTTCACCATAATATCCGTCACATTGAGCCGGAGGAACTCGATAAAAATGTAATTAATCATCTCATAGAACTCATTCACGCAAAGGGGATGCCAATTGATGGTGCTCCTCAACTATTGGAACATTTAAAAAGTCACCATTTACCTATAGGATTAGCTACTTCCTCTTCGCATGCACTGATGGACGCTGTTCTAACAAAAATTCAATCGCGACACTATTTTAAATCGGTAGTTTCTGCTGAGTTTTTGAAATACGGAAAGCCACATCCTGAAGTTTTTTTAAAATGTGCTGAAGAATTAGGTGTTGATCCACAACACTGCTTGGTGATTGAAGATTCGGTGAACGGTGTTATTTCAGCTAAAGCGGCGCATATGAAAGTAGTAGCTGTGCCTGATAAAGAGCATTTTGATGACCCGCGCTTTGTATTGGCCGATTATAAACTCAATAGCTTGAAAGATATTATTAAATTATTCTAAATTCCCCTTAAATAGAGCCTTATAGCTTACATTTGTATACATTGAAATTTACTGTCCAAAATACCGACCCCAACAGCAAAGCCCGCGCGGGTTTGTTGGAAACTGATCACGGTCCGATTCAAACTCCCATTTTTATGCCGGTTGGTACAGCAGGAACCGTTAAGGCAGTACACCAACGCGAATTGAAAGAGGATATTCATGCTCAAATTATTTTAGGAAATACCTATCATTTGTATTTACGTCCGGGCTTGCAGGTTCTGGAAAATGCGGGTGGATTACACAAATTTAACGGATGGGATAAACCTATTTTAACCGACAGTGGAGGTTACCAGATATTTTCTTTAGCGCATAAACGAAAACTGACTGAAGAAGGTGCGGCTTTTACTTCGCACATTGATGGAAGCAAACATTTTTTTACCCCGGAAAGTGTAATGGATATTGAACGTACCATTGGCGCGGATATCATTATGGCTTTTGATGAATGCACACCCTACCCTTGCGAATTCAAATACGCTAAAGACTCGATGGGCATGACACACCGTTGGCTCGACAGATGTGTGAAGCAATTCAGAAGTACAGAACCAAAATACGGTTACAATCAGGAATTATTTCCAATTGTTCAGGGAAGTGTATATAAAGATTTACGGATACAAAGCGCAGAATACATTGCGAGTAAAGATTGTTTTGGAAATGCGATTGGCGGATTAAGTGTGGGAGAACCTGCTGAAGATATGTACGCCATGACTGAAGTTGTGTGTAATATTTTACCTTGGGAAAAACCGCGTTATTTAATGGGTGTAGGAACGCCAGTCAATATTTTGGAAAGCATTGCACTTGGCATTGATATGTTTGATTGCGTAATGCCTACACGTAATGCCCGTCACGGTTTGTTATTTACTAAAAATGGGATCATCAATATTAAAAACGAAAAATGGAAAAATGATTTTTCACCTATTGATGAGAGCAGTGAATGTTTTGCCGATCAACAATACACCAAAGCTTATTTAAGACATTTATTGCAATGCGGTGAAATATTGGCATCGCAAATTGCAAGTGTGCATAATTTACACTTCTATTTGTGGTTAGTGGGCGAAGCAAGAAAACGAATAATGGATGGTACTTTTTACGAATGGAAAAATAAAATGGTGATTCAATTAAATCAACGCTTATAAATTGCTGACGATAATTGATAAATATATCTTAAAAAAGTTTTTGGGGACCTTCGTGTTCTCGATCTCACTTATTCTCGCCATATTTATTGTTTTCGATATCAAGGAAAAAATTCAAACCTTCGTTACTGATAACATTCCTTTAGAAGAAATCATTGTGGATTATTATTGCATGTTTATTCCTGTGTATGGGAATATGTTTAGTCCGCTTTTTACATTTATTTCCATTATTTTTTTTACTTCCAAAATGGCTCACCGTACCGAATTTGTTGCCATTTTAAGTTCCGGTGCAGGCTTTAACCGAATTTTAAAACCGTATTTAATTGGAGCTTTCATCATAGGGTTTAGTTCACTCTTACTTAATCATTTCGTCATCCCCTTAGCTCAAAAAAAGAAAATTGGTTTTGAAGACAAATGGATTAATAAAAACTACATCTCCGACGACAAAAACGTACATAAAATAATTGGTCCGAATAAAGTTCTATACCTTGAATCATATCAAATAAAAAGCAATACCGCCTTTAAAGTTTCAATTGAGCAATTTGTAAATAACCGGCAAACTTACATCCTTAAGGCCGATAACATGACCTGGGATACAATAGGTAAACAATGGATATTAATAAACGCGTTTGAGCGACAAGTCACACAACAAGAACGTTTAGATACTTTAACTTTCCAAAAACCAATTCATAAAGAAGTTCATAAAACCTACGACACCTTGCGAATAAAAATAGATTTTACGCCGGCTGATATGTGGCGATACGAAAGTAAAATTGAAGTAATGCCCTATTTCGAATTAAAAAACTACATTGTGAAAGAGAAACAAAAAGGCTCTAATTTGATCGAGTTTTTTGAAGTGGAACAATACAGAAGAACTTCTTTTCCATTCGCGACTTTTATTCTCACCATTATCGGTGTAGCTATTTCTTCACGTAAAGTACGCGGCGGTGTTGGTATTCAAATTGCTTTGGGATTATTTTTAAGTTGTATTTATATCATGTTGATGTACATCTTCACCACTATTGCAACAACAGGATTTGCATCGCCTATGCTGGCGGTATGGACGCCTAATATTATTTTCTCATTTGTCGCTTTCTATTTTTATAAAACGGCACAACAATAAAACTAAATACCATGAAAAAAACACTCATTAAAAATGCAACAGTAGTAAACGAAGGCATTATTGGTAATTACGATGTTTTAATTGAAAACAACATCATCGCCCGAATAGAACCGGAGATTGATGAGCAAGGTGCAAAGGAAATTAATGCGGAAGGATTGCATTTGTTTCCGGGAGTTATAGATGACCAAGTCCATTTTCGTGAGCCGGGATTAACACATAAGGGAGAAATTTACACCGAAGCGAAAGCCGCGGTAGCCGGCGGGGTTACCAGTTTCATGGAACAACCCAATACCAAACCACCGGCCATTACCATTGAAGAATTAGAAAAAAAATACACCCGTGCTGCGGAATGTTCTTTAGCGAACTATTCCTTTTTAATGGGAACAACGAATGACAACATTGAAGAATTAAAAAAATGTGATTACAGTAAAGTAGCGGGTGTGAAAATTTTCATGGGCTCTTCAACCGGAAATATGTTGGTGGATAATGTGAAGACCTTAGAAAATGTGTTCTCGCAAGTTAATGCCATTATTGTTACACATTGCGAAGATGATGTGATGATAAAGGAAAAACAAAAACAAATGATTGAAGAATACGGTGAAGATATACCGGCTTACTTCCATCCTATCATTCGTAATGATGAAGCCTGTTACCGCTCCTCTTCTTTCGCGGTTGAGTTAGCAAAAAAACACAACACGCGTTTACATGTGTTTCATATTTCAAGCGCTAAGGAATTAAGCCTTTTTACCAACAAAATCCCATTAAAAGAAAAACGTATTACTTCTGAAGTTTGCATTCATCATTTATGGTTCAGCGATGATGATTATAAAACTAAAGGTAATTTCATCAAATGGAATCCTTCGGTAAAAACAGCTTACGACCGCGATAAATTATTTGCCGCGATGCTGGATGGCACCATTGATGTTGTAGCAACCGATCATGCGCCTCACACCATTGAAGAAAAAAGTATGCCTTATTTACAGGCACCGAGTGGCGGACCATTAGTACAACACAGTTTGCAGGCCATGATTCAATTTCATAAGCAGGGAAAAATAAGCCTGGAGAAAATTGCCGAAAAGATGTGTCACAACGTAGCCGATTTATTTAAAATCAAAAACCGCGGTTATATCCGTGAAGGTTATTATGCCGATTTGGCTTTGGTGAACCTGAACAAATCTCAAACCGTAGATAAATCCAATCTCTTGTACAAATGCGGATGGAGTCCGTTGGAAGGATACACATTTAACTCTGTTATAGAAAAAACATTTGTGAACGGAAACCTGGTTTACGACAACGGAAAATTTGATGAAAGCCGGAAAGGTGACCGATTATTATTTGGTAATTAATCTTGCAATAGACTCGAAATTATTAACATCCGCTGATTCGAAGGCATTCTGTTTATACTATCTAAACGTTTAGATAGCCATTTCGCTCACTCATTTTTTGATTTTACTCACTGTTGCGTAAATATTCTTAGAACTACCATAATGTTCATGAATACCGTTAATAAACTCTTGATTTTCAACACAAATTAATTAGTTTTGTATATAATATTAACGATATTTAAAATGACAAAATCCGCATTTATAGCTTTTAGTTTATTCTCTGCAACTATATGTTATAGTCAGACGACGGATCATAGCGTTAAAGAATTATCAAAAAAGAATGCCACAACCGGTTCGCAGGAAAAAGTGAAACCTTCTTTAGTGGAAGAGTATACAGGAACCAAACCAAATCCTATTCATCCTGATACTATGAAAGTTTATTTGTATAATCCTTCCAACGAGACTACGGATAAAAAAGCATCTTCTGATGACAAAAAAAATTCTAAACCTCATTAAAATGAAAAGGCTTTTATCTTTTTTAATCATACTATCATCTATAAAGCTTGCGGCACAGCCCGCAAATAACGATTGTACAAATGCAACAAATTTGACCGTAAACGGATCACTTCTTTGTGGGCAAAATATGGCAGGGGCCAATCTTCAAGCTAGTGAGTGTACAGTTAATTACGGGGCTGGTGTTGCTGGAGCATCCGTATGGTATAGTTTTACCGCGTCACAGGCTTCAATGGTTTTGAATTTTATCAGAACGAACACTCCAGGCTGTCATGCAAGTATTTCCGTTTTTGGTCCATTTGCGAGCGTTGCCGCCGGATGTTCAACAGCCGGAGTTTTCGGCGCTCCTTGTGGAGGAGCTCCTGCATATAACTGGTTAACCAATAATAATTATCAAGGAGCAGAAGGTTCATTTCATTTAGTATCTAATGGTGACCCTGGTAATCATCCACTCCTAACCGGTTTAACTGTTGGAGGTGTTTATCTAATAAGAATTCAAGGTGGATCTGGAGGAGGATGTGGCGGCACACTTCCAAACTTTTGTATTAGTGTAGCCACACCGGCTACCAATTCAAGCCCGCCAACTGCTTCTCCGATTAATGCTTGCGGAGTTACATTTACAGGTACAACCAATGGTGGCTATTACAATAATGGTTTAGAAAACGGAGGAGGATTCGGACAATTAGACAATAACATGGGTACAACTTGTCCTTCTTGCGTTACTGCCGGTGACGATGTGAATTTCGTTGTAAATAATCTTTCCTGGTATACTTTCTGTGCCGGAGCTTCTGCAGGTACATGGAATGTTCAATTCTCCGTAAGCAACTGTGTGCTGTCAGGAGCTAATTCCGGAGCTCAGATTGCTGTTTTCACCGGAACACCTACGGCTTTAAATCAGGTTTGGCAAAGCCCTCCATCTTGTGGCGGTTTAGGAAATGGTCAGGTACCGAGTGGATGTACTGTAACTTCTTCCAACTTTAATGTTCCGGCAAATGGATGTGCGTATATGGTGGTTGATGGTTTTGCCGGAGATGCCTGTAATTACTCAATAATTCTCACCAATGTTTTAGGTGGATGTATTTTACCTATAGAACTAACAGAATTTTCTGCAAAATGTGTAAAAGGAAAATTAGTTTGTGAATGGGCAACAGCAAGCGAAAAAGATTCGGATTATTTTATCGTGGAAAAGAGTCTCGACGGAGTAAATTTTTATCCCGTAGGAGAAGTTAAAGCTGCAGGCACTAGCAATACCGCTAAAAAATATTATTACGTAATGAAAGAAGCGCTTGATGAAATTGCTTATTACCGATTATCTGAGAGAGATTTAAACGGAAACGTGAAGACATTTAAAACTATTGCGGTGAAAGGTTGTGACGAACAGAAATTTGTTTCATGGGCATCTGAAAACAAAATTAATGTTTCTGTTACTTCAAAAATCGGAGGCCATTATCAAGTTGAACTATACAATCATTCCGGAAATTTAGTTATGACCAGCGATCAAACATATGCACCCGGTAATTCAACTGCAGTAATTCCTGCTAATGTTGAAACAGGCGTCTATTACTTAAGAATCATTGGTGATCAAGATACAGAAAGTAAAAAGATATTCATTCAAAAATAATCAAATACAAAACACTACTTTTGTAAAGCCTCTTAATTGAGGCTTTTTTATTTCTAATACTTAAATCCATGATAATAGTAAGTTTAAATTCCATTTTACCGCATGTGGTAAAAACAGCAAAAAAAGCCGGTGCGTTCATTAAGAAAGAACGTGAAACTTTTAATAACTCAAAAGTTGAAGTAAAAGGTTTGAACGATTTGGTGAGTTATGTTGACAAAACCGCTGAGGAAATGATCGTGAATGATCTTAATGAAATTATTCCCGGTTGCGGATTTATAGTTGAGGAAAATTCTGCCGCAGGAAAAAAAGAATATAACTGGATTGTTGATCCATTGGACGGTACCACCAATTTTGTGCACGGGATTCCTTGTTATGCAGTAAGCATTGCTTTAGAACACAATAATGAGATAGTATTAGGTGTAGTGTATGAAATTACGCGCAACGAATGTTTTACTGCGGTAAAAGGTCGTGGTGCTTATTTAAACAACAACCCCATTAAAGTATCAGAAAACAAAAGATTAAAAGACAGTTTAATTGCAACCGGCTTTCCTATTTATAATTTTTCAAAATTGGATGGTTATATGAAAGCTTTAAAGCATTTGATGCAAAACACACATGGCGTCCGCCGTATAGGTGCTGCGGCTCCTGACTTGTGTTATTTAGCATGCGGACGTGTAGATGGTTTTTTTGAATATAATTTGAGTTCGTGGGATGTGGCCGCTGCTGCACTTATTGTAGAAGAAGCAGGCGGTACCATTACTGATTTTAAAGACGGGGATAATTGGTTATACGGAAAAGAAATCATCGGCAGTAACGGACTCATCAAAGATGAACTTAATGATGTTGTGATTGGGAATTTGATGTGATTTTTTTAACACACGTAGTTTCGGATAATAATTCATGAAGATTATTAGGTAGTTTTGCTAAAACTAATATTACTGTTAAATTACATAAGCACCTTCTTAAGTATTATAGTTTTGTTACTGTTTTATTATTTTATAATACATTAATTTATCTTCCTCAGCTAATTGAACGTAATACACTCCATCTGAAAGATAATTTAATTTAACATCATTAAAACCACTTTCCAATTTTCCTTCTAACACAATTTCTCCAAGAGTATTAATCACTTTAATACCCGAAGAGTTCAAAGTATAAATATTGATTTTATCCTTGAAAGGATTGGGATATATTTTATATTTTTCGTTTGGAGAATTTTCACTTATTCCTATACATGTTGAAACGTTAAGAGTGTAATTAACTAACTTACTGCAACCAGTTGCGGTAAATAATCCGTTTACACTATAAATTGTTGTTATAGTTGGGGAAACACTTATAGTTGACAAATTAGCTCCTGTGGACCATGTATAAGAGTTTGCGCCAGCTGCGCTTAAAGTAGCAGTTTGACCAATACAAATAAGAGTTGGTGCAGTTATCGACACCAATGGCGCAGGTGTTACAGATACGTTTATGGTAGTTTGCTGATCGCAACCGTTACCATCACTCACTGTAAGTGAATAATTCCCCACATGAACTGTACCTACATTAGTGACAACAGGATTTTGAGTTGTGCTAGAATATGAATTTGGTCCAGCCCAAAAATAACTAAGCGAATTCGTACTTGAAGCAGCTGCGCTTAAGTTTAAATTTAAGCCTTCACAAATTGGAGAATTTGCACTTGCAGTTGGATTTAAATTATTACAATTGAACTTTACAAGAAATCCATCGTCATGAGGTGCGCTTCCACCGATAATGTTTTGATGAGCACCTGGAGTTGAAATAGCGTTAGGATCTATTGATCCTGTTCCTCCAACCAGATATAATTCACTATTATTACTTACACAACATGAATTTCCAAAATCAAAAGCGCTACCTCCATAATATGATGCCCATTGTCTTGTTCCGGAAGAATTAAATTTAGCTATATAAGCATCATTCACTCCTCCTCCATGATTAGTTTGGTGTGAGTTCGCACTTGCAATTGCAATTGTTGATTGAGTCAATCCTGTTATGTATATATTACCATATTTATCAGTACAACCACCAAAGGAATAATCATTTCCATCTCCACCATAGTAAGTTCCCCACAATCTAGTTCCGTTCGTGTTAAATTTAACTAGAAAAGCGTCATACAAACCCGAAGAACCTCCATGTGTAAATTGATGTGCTCCCGGTGTTGCAATATCGTTACTATTAGTAGAGGTTGTAGAACCATGAAGATATATATTGCCCATAGGGTCAGTACTGCAACCATTGCTAAAACCTCCACCTGTACCACAATAATATGTTCCCCATGAGCGCACACCGGAAGCATTGAACTTAATTAAAAAGGCGCTTCCTGCACCTGAAGAACTTAATACTGTTTGATGAGACCCATTTGTAGCAACTACGTTTGCCCCGGAAGAAAACGTCCAACCAGCTATAAATACATTTCCTGAAAGGTCTGTTGAACAACCATAACTATAATCATTTCCACTTCCCCCATAATAAGTACCCCATTGACGAACCCCTGATGAATTAAACTTAACCAAAAAAGCATCATCACTTCCAGGGCTGCCGTGTGTACTTTGATGAGAACCACTTGATGCAATTCCGTTTCCGCCAGAACTTAATGTTTGACCAGTGATAAAAACATTTCCAAAAACATCAGATTCACACGACCAACCAAAATCATCATTCGTACCACCATAATATGTTCCCCAAATCCTAATTCCATTTGAATTAAATTTAACCAAAAAAGCATCCTGAGATCCAGCTGATGTAATTTGATGCGCACCAACAGTGGCTAAAAGGGTACTGCTAGGTGAAGCTGTTGTTCCAACCAAATAAATATTATTCAATTGATCAATTGAACAATAAAAGCCAAGCTCGTTACCCCAATCTCCATAATAAGTGCCCCATTGTCTTACACCGGAAGAATTAAACTTAGCCAGATAAGCATCCTCCAAAGCGGCAAACGAAGACTGATGTGACCCAGAAGTAGCAATTATTGTCCCTCCAGATGAGGCTGTATAACCCGCCATGTACACATTTCCAACAGCATCAGTTTTAACTGAATATGCGGGATCGTATGATGCCCCTCCATAATAGGTGCCCCATGAGCGAGTTAAAGGATCAATGATTAATGGTAATTGGGGATTATAATTTTCGACTTCAAAACTAATTTTATTTCCTTTAACAACATATTTACAAGGAATCCTTACTCCATTCTGAAATGCTATTGGTGCATCTTCTTCAATTGCACCAAGCGGAGTTTCTAAAATAAGATTCCCGTTTTTTTTGAGCCTAACTCTAGCGCCATTTATTTGAAAAGAAATCTTTTTGTAGTCAGTGTTTGCACCAACCAAATAATCACATTTTAGTTTACCATCCTTGCTATAGTAATGAATATCTACATTTTCATAGACATTCATTAATTTCACGCCTGAGTAACTACGAACATTTAAAGCTCCCTCCGGACATTGAGGCAAGTAATAATTAGAAAAACCTTCTAAAGCTTCATTTTTTAAAACTGTAATATTTTCATTAGAATTTAGCCAATTAATATCTACACGGTATAGGTCTAATACTTCCGGAACTAATTGGTTTTTATTCAACGGTTCTTTGTTAAACTTACTAAAAGGCTTCCGCCAAGTTTTAACTTTACTTAATTGATAACTTATTCCATTATTTCTGATATGAAAAGACATACTTTCGTTATTACCGATGAATAAAACATCCTTTCTAGGTTGATAATATTGATTACATACTTGTCCATTATTCTCAGTTATGGGAATATTATTATTTGTTGAATTGGCAAATAGAGAAATAGCGCCTAAAACTTCAAATAGCATGAACACAAAAACACAATTAAGTTTCATAAATTTTCATTTTATCAAATTTAAACAATCTCAAATCAAAAAAAACTTAATTTCATGTGAAATACCAATTTGGCTTTATAAGTGGTCACTTATTAGCAATAGAATTACTTTTAACGGATTACTGAAAGTTGAAAAATCCAGATTAAAGTGATTTTAAGTTTAAGTATTTATCACCTTAAAGCAGATTGTTAGAACGCTTTACATAAAACACTATTCAAATTATGAATGCCAATTTTATATAAACTAAATTGTAACAGAAAAACTCGAATAAACAAAAAAAGCCAATCGAATCGATTGGCTTTTTTGTTTATGCTTTATATTTTATTTTTTAAAAGGAACATAGGTGTTGCTCTCCTTTACAAACAAGTAATGATCCATGTCTACAAAATCATTCACTTTTACATCTAATACTTGTTTACCATCCTTTTCGAAAAATCGTAATACCTGATAACCCGCAATGTGTTCATTAAACTCACATACCAATCGCTCTTCGCCTATCCACTGCATCACCGCTTTGTATTGAGGATGGTGTTGAAAATACATTTCTGCATTGTTCGCATTGGCCTTTACTGTTACCATACCATAAACAGGATGTTTGTATGTGCCTTCAAGCTTTTTATAAGCATCTTTTGCGGGTTTAATTTTTGCAGCTTCAGCTTTCCATTTCTTTACAGAATCTAATTCTAATTTCACATTCTCGTTGTTGTTCTTAATAAAAAAAGAACTGTAATCGAAGTAGTTTTGTCCGGTTGCGTCTTTTATCAAGATTTCGCTCAAGGCTTCAAATAAACTTTGATTATCGCTGTTAGTTAGAATAACAAAACCAAACTTCTCTTGTGGAATAATCACCGTTTTACTTAAAAATCCGTTTGCTCCTCCCCCATGCGAAATAACTTTTCTTCCATTCTCGTCTTTCATAAACCATCCTAATCCATAAGTAGAAAAATGATTCAAATTACCTCGTCCGTTTCCTGTTATGCTTAAAGATTTTCTGGTTTTTTGTATCACTTGTGCAGGAACCACTTGCTTCCCTTCAAACATCCCATTATCAATTTGCATGCGAATCCATTTACTGATATCGATTACACTGGATGATATAGAAGCAGCAGGGCCAATATTATCAATATTTGCAGGGATAATCTCCACCAACTTTTCATTAATGACTGCATAGGCTTTGGAACTATTAGGGTTTTTCATGAAGTCAGAAAAGTATGTACTGCTATTTGTCATACCTAATGGTGTAAAATAATGATGCTTCACGTATTCATCCCAGGTTGTATCACTAACTGCCTTTAGCACTTCACCTGCCACTACAAATCCAATATTACAATAGCCATATTGTTCTCTGAAACCATAAGGTAGGTCCACATTCTCCATATTTCTTACCAGATATTCGCGGCTCGGAGTTCCTGCCCAGTTTAATAAATCGGTTTGAAAAGTGGCATAACCCATCCGGTGCGACAAAACATCATTAATATTTACATGCTCGGTTAAATACGCATCTTTCATTCTGAAATAAGGTAAATACTTTTTTACAGGATCTGTTAATTTCAATTTACCATAATGTTCCAATAAGGCTAATGAAGTTCCTGTAAAAGCTTTACTGTTGGATGCGATTTGAAACACCGTATTTTCAGTAGCGGGAATTTTTTTAGCTACATCGGCATAGCCGTAGCCCTTCGCTACAATTACTTTTCCGTCTTTTACAATGGCAATAGACATACCCGGCATATTCCAACGCTTCATTTCACGGTTCACAAATACATCTAAACTGTCTTTGATAAAATTCCCTTGCGCGAATACACTCAACGATACTAAACTCAAGTAGAGTGCTAATACATTTTTTTTCATTTTATTGTTTTATTAGTTCTTTAACTTTTTTAAACTCTAAGTCCTTACGGCTTAAAAAATCAATCAGCGAATAATTGACTTCATAATCAGGACTTATTCCCTTACCTGTAATGGAAGGATTAATATCGTGAATTATTCTGAATGCAGGAACTCTTACTTTAATTTTTGTATTAGGAAGGGTGTAATATGGTGTTACTCCTGCATTGCATCCTTCACGCGCTCCTCCTGTTTCAGAACCAATCAAAATGGCTTTATTGCTTTGTTTCAAATAAGCAGCCACAATACAAGAGGCGGAGAAAGTTCCTCCGTTTGTAAGCACATACACTTTATTATTGTAATGATTTTTTTTACGCGGTTTTATCGTGTGCGTATAATACAACGTATCGCCTTTTATTGTTTTTTTACCTTCTATCCCAAGTACCCATCGTGTAAATTTAAATCCGAAATTACCGCGTGTATATTTTTTATTTGGATAGGAGCTAATGTGTGTTTTCAATGTTACAGTTTCCGGCTTGTCTAAAAAATAAGAGAGCAATCGATAACTATTCATTAAGTTTCCGCCGCCATTGTAACGCAAATCAATCACCAGATGCTGAATATTTTCATTCTTGATTTTTTTAAAATAACGACGGTACACTTTTTTATATTTCACCGACTTGAATGACTTAATTTTAAGTACAGCCACACTTTTATCATCCGGTAAATAACCTGAACTAATATTTGATTTCCGGTATTTTTTAAATGTAGAATCAGTCTTAGGCTGAAAACTTTGTGAAGGCAAATCCTTTAAGTTAATAGCCCGAACGCAATTTGTTTGTATTTGGTCTTTATACTTTGTTTCTACAATAAACGAATCCGGCCGACCAAACAAACTGGGGTAAGAATAATTTAAACCCGTACGTAAGTACAATTGTTTTCCGGTTGTATTGTAACCATCCCCGCTAATGAAATGCATACTGTAATTAAGAATAGAATCCACAGGAATATCATTTATCTTTAAAATTTCGGTACCCAATTTTAAAAGAGAATCCTTTTTTGGATTAATAGATGTAGCAACGTATAATTTCTTATCCAATGCCACCATGTAATATGGAACAAAATTTAATTTAATAGGTTTTACAAGTTTGCTATAGGCTTTAGAATTCCAGATTTCAGTATGACCGCAATGCAATTCATCGAATGCTAATTTTAATTTGAGTCGGAATTGCTTTTCGGTTAAGCTATCAGTAATTGATTGTTTGAGTCGATTAAAAACAGATTCATAATAAGATTTAGGATAATAAATTCCGATAACAGGATGCATTTTTAAAACGGCATCTGTAATAATTGTAGCGTCTTCCAATAATTGCGCCGGCGCGTACTTTTTAGTTAGTGTAAAGTTTTTTTGTGCCGGCATACTGAGGCAAAATAGCAACATAACAATGGCTGTTATTAATGCTTTGAATCTGTTTTTAATACCGCTTTTAAACATTACTTTTGTAAAGTTAATCAAGAATGTTATGCAAAAAATCAAAATAGGCGTTTTACGTGAAGAAAAAAGTCCGCCGGATAAACGCGTTCCGCTCACCCCTCTTATTTGTTCTGAATTGGTGCGTAAATATCCGCATGTGGAGATTGTTGTTCAGCCAAGTAAAATTCGCTGTTACAGTGACGATGAGTACACTTCCTTTGGTGTCACCTTGCAAGAAGACTTGAATGATTGTGATATACTAATGGGTGTAAAAGAAGTGCCAACGGATAAGTTAATTCCAAATAAAAAGTACTTTTTCTTTTCGCATACCATCAAAAAACAGCCTCACAATAAGAAATTGATGAAGGCTTTGATTGAAAAGAAAATTCAAATGATTGATTACGAAACCCTCACCGATAAAAACCACAACCGTATTATTGGCTTTGGTCGTTATGCCGGTGTAGTAGGCGCATATAATGGGATTTTAGGATATGGGTTGAAATATGACTTATTCCGGATAAAACCTGCCAATTTATGCCGCGACCGTGCCGAAATGGAAGAAGAATTAAAGCGTGTAAAGCTTCCGAATATTAAAATTTGTTTAACCGGTGGTGGTCGTGTTGCCAATGGTGTAATTGAAACTTTAAGTGCTTTACGTATTCGTAAAGTAACGCCCGAAGAATTTTTGATGGCGTCTTTCCGTGAGCCTGTTTATTGTCAGTTGAACCCTCGTGATTATGTGGAAAGGCCCGATGACCATAACTTTGACTTGAACGACTTTTTTAAGCACCCGGAGCACTTTGTATCTAAATTTGTGCCTTTTACTAAAGTCACTGATTTATTCATTTCGGCTCATTATTGGGACCCCCGTTCACCAAAAATGTTTACCAAGGAAGATATGAAAGCCACTGATTTTCATATTAGTGTTATTGCCGATGTAACCTGCGATATCGACGGTTCGGTACCAACCACTATGCGTGCCAGTACGATTTCACAGCCTTTTTACGGTTATAACATTAAAAATGACACCGAAGATTTGCCATTTAATAAGGATACAGTTTGTATTATGGCTGTAGATAATTTGCCTTGCGAATTACCACGTGATGCCAGCGATGATTTTGGTAAGGATTTAACGGAACGCGTTTTGCCTAATATTATTGGGGAGGACAAAGATTCGGTGATTGAAAGGGCCAGTATTTGTAAGGAAGGCAAACTCTGCCCGGCCTTCGAATATTTAGCCGATTACGCTAAATAATGTTAGAAAAATGGATTTCATGTTAATTAATTTGTAAATTTGGCTAATTAATAACTAACAAAATGAATAAAGGAACAGTAAAATTCTTTAACACAGCCAAAGGATTTGGTTTTATTAAAGATGACGAATCAAAAAACGAGTATTTTGTACACGTAACAAACATTCTTGAACCGATTAAAGAAAACGACGTAGTTAC
>JAEUTQ010000059.1 GCA_016787445.1 Bacteroidia bacterium | reverse complement strand
CACAGAACTTGGTAAAGTAGCGCAGCCTGTCAAATTCGGAATGGCATAATTTACCGTATAAATTCCGGCAGCGAGATTTTTTGTAGAAAAATAATTTCCACTCACACCCTGACCGTAGAAAATTCCTCCGGAAGGCGTTGCACTCAATAAAACACTATCACACTTTTGAAGAACCGAAGAAGAAGTTGTTATTGTTGAAGGCACAGGCGTTCCTGTATAACTTCCACATGTATATGCATAATCAACGATTTTAATTGGATAATTACTATCCACATTTACCCAACCATAAACGGTGTCATTACTTGATAAAATTTTTCGGAAACCTATATAATAATTGCTGGTTTTGATGCCACAGGTATAGGAGCCTTGTGGAGCATAAGAATCATAATACAAATAAGGATTGGGCGTTGTTGTAGTCCAATTTAACGCCGCATTAAGTGGGCTGCCAAAATTTAATTTCTGTACTAAAGGGCTATATGGGCATCCTGTGGGCAATGTAGTATACACAATCTCAGCTCCTGCAAAAGATTTGGCATATACATGAGAAGAGTTTGAGCCACCGCTAAAACAAAAGTTGCCATGATTCGCTCCAATCTCTAAATCTCTTTGCAAATCACCATCGATATCTATGGAATATGAAAAACTGGTTCCTGGACAACAATTGCACATCGGGTTTAAGGTGTAAGTCTTATTCACCAAATGATAATTGCAACAGGTACTGCCCACCGTGAATGTTTGTGCATGTATAAGCTTACTTGCAAGTAATAAAGTGAATATAAGAACCCATTTTCTCACTAATTAAATTTACGGAATTTTACCTTTAATTATTGTGAAACCTGTCAAATATCAGTTTCACTTTATAAGTGGTCGGTTTTTGAATGTGGATTAGGCTTTTCGCTTCGGATTATCCGCTAAAAACGCTTTCCAGCCGGTATAGGATTTAGCCGCGCCCGTCAATTTGCTGTTCTGATAATAGTGGCACATGGCTGCACCTAAGGCATCGGTAGCATCTAAATGTTGTGGGGTGTTTTTGAATTTCAAAAGCTGTTGCAACATCGCCGCTACTTGCTCTTTACTTGCATTTCCGTTTCCGGTAATGCTCATTTTAATCTTCTTTGGTGAATATTCCGTAATCGGGATTTTTTTACTCAAGGCCGCCGCAATCGCAACACCTTGCGCTCTTCCCAACTTCAGCATACTTTGTACATTTTTCCCGAAAAATGGTGCTTCAATAGCTAATTCGTCGGGCTTATATTCTTCGATAATTGCAATGGTACGTTCAAATATTTTTTGTAAACGCAGGGCATGATCTTCCAGTTTATCCAATTTAATTACACCTGTAGCTAGTAATTCAGGCTTATTGTTTTTGATATGCACCAAACCATACCCCATGATAATAGTTCCGGGGTCAATTCCCAATATAATCCGGTCGGTTGCCATTTGCTAATTATAACGTAAATTTAGAGGAATTATCTTTTGTATTTGGCTTCAACAAAAAATATTATGAGCTGGCTTATTAAAATAGCCATTGGGCTGGCCAGCTTTTATTTTATTTATTATCGTTTACAAGGCGAATTCACCCCTGAGAAAACACAAGCCGTCACCTCAGCTTTCTCCAATCTAAACTCATACATGCTTTTGTTGGCCTGCATCATTTTCATTCCCATTAATTGGGGTATTGAAAGCTATAAATGGCAACTCATTACTGCGCCCATTGAAGAAGTTTCGTTTATCACAGCAAGCAAATCAGTTTACACCGGTTTATGTGTTGGTAATTTAGCGCCCGGACGCGCCACCGAATTTTTAGCAAAAATATTGTTCTTTAAACCTAATAATCGTCCAACAATTACACTTCTGCATTTCGCTAATGGTATGTTTCAATTGGCTGTTACCATATTATTCGGACTCATTTCCATTTTTGTTTTTTATCAAGAGAAAATTTCCGGCGAAAATTCCGCCGCACTTTGGATTGGTATTTTATGCATGCTTTTACTAAGCGTATTCACTTTTTTTATTCTGAAATTTCAATCCATTCAAAAATGGATTGTAAAAAAATTTGAGCGGAGTTATGGTCAACATGCCTTACCCTATAAATTCAACTCAAAAATAATTTCCAAGCTTTTAATTTTATCTGTGCTTCGGTATTTCGTTTTCACCTTTCAGTTTGTGTTGGTTATTAAATTGTTTTATACCGATTCTCTTACTGCCGAAATGATTGCAGGCATTTGCATATACTTTCTTCTTACTACCGTTTTACCTATGATAAGTGTTGTGGAAGCAGCCATACGTTCGGCCATTGCGTTAATGATTTTTTCAGGAAGCGATATTTCCGAGATTGCCATTGTATTAACGGCAGTGATATTATGGATATTGAACATTGTAGTGCCAAGTATAATTGGTTATGTAATTATTGTAAAAGAAAAATTTGAAATTTCATTATTTAAAAAATGATGCTGCTTTTAAAATTAATAGCAATTGTGGCTCTGTGGTTATATGCAGGCGCTTTACTTTATGCAGCTATTGGATTTTGGCGCAGTCATTTTTTTACATCAAGGTTAGAACATAAAAATTTTACGCGCGTTACTGTAGTAATTCCTGCCCGTAATGAAGAAGCAAACATTGAAGCTTGTTTAAGCTCTATCTTGTCGCAGGAATTTGATTTTAGTTTGCTGCAAATTATAGTGGTGAATGATGCATCCAATGATAAAACATTAGAAATTACCGAACGTGTTTTAAGTCAATCCGGAATTAGTCATTTAATTATTTCCAATCAAACTCAAGAAGGCAAAAAGAAAAGTTTAACGAAAGCCATTGAAAGTGCTGATGGGAGTTTAATTATCACGCGCGATGCGGATACTTATACAACAAGTAACCGATGGCTCAAAACAATCGTTGATTTTCATGAAGTAAGTAAAAAAGAATTTATTATTGCCCCGGTGCGTTATGAAAACAAAAACGGACTGCTTTCACAAATTCAATATTTCGAAAACCTTGGTTTAACTATTTTAACGGGCGGTTACGCGGCCTACAAAAAGGCATTTTTGTGCAGTGGTGCTAACCTGGCTTTTACTAAAAGTGTTTTCCGCTCAACAAATGGTTACAGCAATCACCTAAATATTGCCTCCGGTGATGATGTTTTGTTTTTAGAAGAGGTGAAAAAAGTAAAACCCGAAACAATTGTCTATTTAAAACAGAATGATGCCGCAGTAATAACCTATCCTGAAAAAAATCTGCGAAATCTGGCATTTCAGAAAATCAGATGGGCTTCAAAAATTGGGCAAAATTCCAACAATTTCAACGCTTTTTTGGGCATTTTGGTGCTTTTTATCCATGTTTTTACCGTTTTTAGCCTATTTGTGCTTTTATTTAGACAGCATATTTCAGCCTTTGGTATAATTTTTATTTTGGGTAGGTTTTTAATTGACTATTTGTTATTATTTTTAGCCTCACGTTATTTTAAACAAGACCTGAAATGGTGGTGGTTTTTACCGGCCGGGCTCATTTACAGTGTATTTGTTTCAATAACAGCAATTTTAAGTTTACTAATTAAACCCAACTGGAAGTAAAGTGCTTTTTAAAAAGAAAAGTATAGCCGACATGGAAGCTGAATCCCTTTCCAAACAAACCTGGAAACGGTTTCGCCGAAATGGTTTAGCGATGACAGGATTGGTTTTAATTTGCATTGCCAGTATTGTTTCCATTTTAGGTTATACAATTACGCCCGATTCAACTCCTTTTGCAAATGATCAAAAACCCGAACTTCATATTAAAGAGCCGGGCTTTAGCATTCAATTATTGATGCTCAAAAAAAATGAAGCGGCAAAAAGCACTAATTTTTTTACAAAAATGTTTGTTGGAGCAAACAGCGAATTCAGCTCCGTAGCCATTCATGATTATAAATTTGCAGGACCAGAAATCATCATTGAAGAATATACAGGCCAAACTCCCAATAATGGCAATAAAGTTCCTTACAACCTCGCTGATGTTGTTTATGATGTAAATCCTAATAAGAAAATTAAATTCGATGAAGCATCGAATACACTTGAATTTACTTTGATCAGCTCAGGTGAAACCGTTAAAAAGAGCGTGACCGAATTACAAGAAGAAGTAAAAAAAAATCACATCGAAAGCAAAACATTTTTATTAGGCACTGACTTAGCAGGTCGTGATTTATTAAGTCGCCTAATGATTGGAACACGCATTTCATTAAGTGTTGGATTTATCTCCGTTGTCATTTCTATTGTAATTGGAATTTTATTGGGCGCTTTAGCCGGTTATTTCCGTGGAAAAGTAGACGACCTCATTATGTGGAACATCAATGTAGTTTGGTCCATTCCCACTTTATTACTGGTAATTGCCATCACTTTAGTTTTAGGGAAAGGTATATTCCAGGTGTTTGTTGCAGTGGGATTAACGATGTGGGTTGATGTGGCGCGTATTGTGCGTGGACAAATTTTAAGTATTCGTGAAAAAGAATTTGTGGAAGCAGGTCGCGCTTTAGGTTACAAAAACATGCGCATCATTCTTCGTCATATTTTACCCAACGTAATGGGTCCGGTAATTGTAATTGCTGCATCTAATTTTGCTTCTGCTATTTTAACGGAGGCCGGTTTAAGTTTCTTAGGCATAGGCGCTCAGCCTCCAACTCCATCCTGGGGCGAAATGATTAACGCGCACAGAGGTTATGTATTGGTAGATAAAGCGTATTTAGCTTTTATTCCCGGTATTGCCATCATGTTACTTGTATTAGCATTTATGTTAGTAGGTAACGGTTTGCGCGATGCCCTCGACTCCCGTTCTCTGGATTCTAAGCCAATTATGGGAAGTTAATATACCCTGCAGCGGGTATTGCCGTTTTGTTCTGGTATTTGCACATTTGTATCATCAAAAATTATTGAAATGAAAAAGTTAGTTGTAGTATTAGCGATTGCTATTTTAGGAATGACAAAATCAAATGCGCAAAGCTTTGGTTTTGGTACTATTACCGCCGATGCGGGTTTTGGTTTCGGGATGTATGGAATCAGAGCTTATTCGCCGGTAAATCAAGAAGAACATACAGGCTTGGCTATTGTTGGAACTTTACCATCCGTAAATGCTGAATTTGGCCTATTACGTTTAATCGGTGTTGGTGTTCATTACCGTCGCGGTACTTACGGCGGCTATGGTGGAGGAAAAATACGCGGTAACGACATATGCGGAATGGTAAACTTACACTTAGCTAATAAAAAAGATAAATTCGATTTACTAATTGGTGCAGGATATGGTCTAAGTAATTTTAAAACCAATACAACAACAAATGAAGGCATTAAAGCTTCCGGAGGAATTTTAAGAATTCACGTGACTCCAAAATTATACTTCGGGAAATATGTTGGTATGTTCTTTCGTGTAGCCTATAATAAACACATGTTGAATAACAACCTCGAGTTAACTGATTCAAGCGGAAAATTATGGACAGAAGCAGATGGAGCTACCTGGAATATGGGCGGACTTGAATTTAATTTAGGTGTAGCTATGAAATTAGCACTCTTAGGAGGCAAAAAAGAAGAAAGTAAGTAATAATCTAATACACTATTACAAACGAAAATATCCTGATAAAATTTATCAGGATATTTTTTTTCCTAAAATAACAAGATCTCTTTCGATGCCATCCATTAAGGCAACACCGGGCATGTGCGCCCAGGTTTCAAAACCAAATTGCTTGAATAATTTTAAACTGGGTTCGTTGTGTCCGAAAATAAAGCCCAATAGGTTTTTTACATTTAAATCGCCGCAAGCATAAATTGCTTTTTGCAGGCAAAGCTTTCCCAATCCTTTTCCTCTGAAATTTTCTTCCAGATAAATACTTACTTCAACTGTCCCATCGTAGGCAGGTCTTCCATAGAAGGAATTAAAGCTCATCCAGCCTGCATATTCATTATCACAGATCACCAACCATAAAGGACGCTTTGCACTTGAATGTGCGTTAAACCATTGTAATTTGCTTACAACGGTCACCGGCTCAAGGTCGGCCGTTACTAAACGGGAAGGAATTGTAGAATTATACGTTGACACGATTTTTGGCAAATCCTCCAAAGTGGCATATTTAAATTCTACATTCATTAATATAATAAATTATTGTATGGATAACGTTTTACGTGCATCTCCTTTACCATGTTATAAACAGTGGATTTGAGTTCATCTACATTTATTTTGTTTTGCGCGCTAATGAAAATACACGGACTATTCAAAGCACCCATCCAGGTTTTTTTCAAATCATCCATTGATAAATTACGTTTTGTTATTGGCGTCAAATCATCCTCATCCTTTTTCTCATAGGTAAACGCATCGATCTTATTAAAGATTAAAAGTGTTGGCTTATCACCGGCACCTATCTCCTTTAATGTTTCTCGAACCACATTAATGTGATCTTCAAAATGAGGATGTGAAATATCAACTACATGCAATAAGATATCAGCTTCACGCACTTCATCCAAAGTAGATTTAAAGCTCTCTACTAATTGCGTTGGTAGCTTGCGAATAAAACCAACTGTGTCACTTAAAAGGAAAAAAAGATTATCAATAGTTACTTTTCTTACTGTTGTATCCAGAGTGGCGAATAATTTATTCTCTGCAAAAACGTGGCTCTTACTCATCAAATTCATAATGGTGGATTTGCCAACGTTAGTATATCCAACCAATGCTACACGGATCATTTCTCCTCTACTCTTTCGTTGAGTAGCCATTTGCTTATCGATAGTAAGTAACTGTTCCTTTAATGCCGCGATTTTATCGCGCACAATTCGTCTATCTGTTTCTATTTCCTTTTCACCGGCACCACCACGCGTTCCCGTGCCACCACGTTGTCTCTCTAAGTGAGTCCACATACCCGTTAAACGCGGTAATAAATATTGATACTGCGCTAACTGAACTTGTGTTTTAGCGTGTGCAGTTTGTGCACGTTGAGAAAATATTTCAAGAATTAAAGTAGTGCGATCAAGAATTTTCTTTCCGAGTTCTTTCTCAAGATTTCGTTGCTGAGATGGCGATAACTCATCATCAAAAATTACTACATCAATGTTGTTTTCTTTGATAAAAGCAGCGATTTCCTGTGTTTTACCTTTACCGATGAATGTAGATTTATCTGGCTTCTCTAATTTTTGTGTAAACCATTTACGTGTTTCAACACCATAGGTTTCCGCTAAAAACTCAAGTTCCTCTAAATACTCTTTCGAACGGTCTTCGTCTTGCAGTTTAGAAATAACCCCGACTAACACCGCCAACTTAGGCTGATGGGTTGTAGAGGCAGAATCAGATTTCATGAATGAGAACTATTTACCCTTAATATTGCTTTCTACATAAGAAGAAATGGCTGCTGCTTGCTCTTCACTCATTTCAATTTTCACCATGCTTCCTTTGCCATTTAAAATGGTTTGCTTAATGGCAGCGGCATCCATCACAGTTTTAGAAATATCTGCCGCACCCATAGCACCTTGTTTGCCGTCATCACCATGACACAATTTGCAATTAGCTTCATATAGTGCTTTTCCATCTGTAGAGGCAATGCCTTCAGTCGGAACTGCCACTTTATGCTTGCGGCTCATTTCTGCCAAACCATAACTCGCTGTAATCATTAACAACGATAATGCCGCCAAAATTTTATTTCCCTTTTTAAATCCGATTATAGCAACCGGAATTGAAGTTAACACTAATGCAATTTTTATGATCATGATGGTTTTGATTTCAGGCATCTGCGTTAACATGTAAACACCTGTAATCAAAAATAAAGTACTCACAATCATTTCAGGAATCTTAGTGACTTTAGTGAATTTTTGAAGTAAATCTTGCTTATTACTTAACAGTAAAACAGTTTTAATAACATAGATTAAAAAAAACAATGTTACTGCTAACCAATGCGTATGTAAGAATGCTTTATACATGTGATTTTATTTTATCCAAAATTAACAATTTATATTATATTTGGATACCTTTAAAAACGATGTTAAAAAGAATATATTTTGCTGTTACTGTCTTATTTACTATAAGTTCCGCTTCAGCGCAAACTACCTTCCCTTCCAATGGGGCTCCAAATCCGGTTCACACCATTTATGCATTCACAAATGCTAATATTCATGTCGACCAGGATATAACGATCAATAATGGCGTTCTTGTGATACAAGACGGTAAAATTATTGCGGCGGCCGAAAAAGCAACTATCCCATCATCGGCTATCGTATATAATCTAAATGGAAAACACATTTATGCTTCCTTCATTGATTTATATTCCAATTTCGGATTAGCAGAAGCAGCACAACCAAAAGATGGAAAAAAACAAAATGCACCAACAGAAATCAAAAAGGGAGCATATGGATGGAATCCGGCAATCAGAGCAGATGTAGAAGCGTATAAAGAATTTACCTACAATAAAGAGAAGGCAATAGAGTTAATGAAAATGGGCATTGGACTTGTAGTTACTTCCTCAAAAGACGGTATTGTTAGAGGAAGTGGTGCTTTAGTTCACTTAGCGAATCAAAAAGAAAATGAAGCCATAATTAAAGATAAGGCTGCAGCTTTTTACTCCTTCAAAAAAGGAAATTCACCTGAACAATATCCGGGCTCACTAACCGGCGCGATGGCACTATTGCGCCAAACTTATTACGACGCAAAATGGTATAAAGAAAATTCTGCTAAAACCGAATATAACATTTCACTTGAGTCTTTTAATTCACTTAGCACTTTACCGGCAATATTCGACGCGGGTGACAAGTATAATGCCTTGCGTGCAAACACCATTGGAAAAGAGTTTGGTGTAAAATATATTATTAAAGGCGGAGGAAATGAATATCAACGCATCGGCGATATACAATCGACTTCTTGCAAATACATTCTTCCTGTCAACTATCCGGATGCTCCTGATGTAGAAGATCCTTTAGATGCATCTGAGGTTTCTTTAGCCGAATTAAAACACTGGGAATTGGCACCTACCAACGCAGCGGCAATGGAAACTAATATGATTTCGTTCTGCTTTACAAGTTCTGATCTTAAAGACGCCAAACAATTTTTACCGAATATTCGTAAAGCCATTCTGCATGGTTTAAGTGAAAAAACCGCTTTACGCGCACTCACAACAAATCCTGCAGCATTTATAAATCAAAGCGATAAGATTGGCGCCTTAAAAACAGGCATGCTAGCCAATTTTTTTATTTCGAATAAAAATATTTTTGAAGATGACGCTATCATCTATGAACACTGGTGTAATGGACAACCATCCGTTTTTGAGGATATGAATATGCCTGACATCAGAGGGAATTACAAATTAACAAGCAGCGATGGCAAGAATTTTTCAGTGTCAATTAACGGTGATGCCGCAAAGCCTTCCGGCTTCATAAAAATGGATACCACAAAAAAACCTCTTACCATAATTTTCAAAAACAATCTGGCCACTTTTACTTTTCAATACGACAGTAGCAAAACAGCACGACTCAGTTCAAATTACAATGCACTGAACAAAACATTTAAAGGAAAAGGACAATGGGCCAACGGCTCTTGGTTTGATTTCGATTTGAATTTTGTGTCAGCTGATACTTCAAAATCTAAACCAACCGATAAAAAGAAAAATCCACAAGTTGGAAAAGTATTCTATCCGTTCTGTGCCTATGGCGAATCGCTACCGGAAACAGACGGAACTTCAAAAGATGCTTTAAATAAATTTAAAAATCGTTATAACGCGATTTTAATTAAAGACGCGACCGTCTGGACTAACAATGGTGATTCGGTTTTGAAGGAACATGATGTTTATATTAGCGGAGGAAAAATTGTGAAAATTGCTCCGGAAATTGATGCAACTACACTTACACTTACAAAAACAATTAACGGAAAGGGGATGCATCTCACCCCTGGAATTATTGATGAACACTCACACATTGCATTAAGCGGAGGCGTGAATGAATGGGCGCAAGCAAGTAGCGCTGAAGTAAGAATGGGTGACGTAATTAATCCTGATGACATCAACATTTATCGTCAGTTATCCGGCGGCGTAACCTGTGCTCAATTATTACATGGTTCTGCAAATCCTGTTGGCGGACAAAGTCAGATTATTAAACTACGTTGGGGAATGGGTCCCGAGGAGATGAAATATCCCAACGCTCCAGGGTTTATCAAATTTGCTCTTGGAGAAAATGTGAAACAAGGTAATAATCCGTTTGGCTCCAATCGTTTTCCGCAAACGCGAATGGGCGTTGAACAAACGTATATAGACATTTTTACCAGAGGGCTTGAATACAAAAAACAAAATGATGCATTTGCAAAAAGCGGCAGTAAACAAAAAGGCATTACCGTTTCACCAAGAAAGGATATTGAATTAGATGCTATTGTTGAAATTTTAGACAGCAAACGATTTATTACTTGTCATAGTTATGTACAAAGTGAAATTAATATGTTGATGCATGTAGCGGATAGCTTCCATTTTAAGGTGAATACGTTTACGCATATTTTAGAGGGATATAAAGTAGCCGATAAAATGAAAAATCATGGCGTAAGCGCTTCAACGTTCTCTGATTGGTGGGCTTATAAAATGGAGGTAATGGATGCCATTCCGTATAACGCCGCGCTACTTACACGAATGGGAGTAAACACCTGTGTTAACAGTGATGATGCGGAAATGGGAAGACGATTAAATCAGGAAGCTGCAAAATCAATTAAGTATGGTGGATTAACCGAAACAGAAGCTTTAAAATTAGTAACGCTTAATCCTGCCAAAGCGCTACGTATCGATGATAAAGTGGGGAGCATTCAAGTTGGAAAAGTAGCGGATGTGGTTTTATGGAGCGATAATCCATTAAGTATTTATGCGAAAGCTGACAAAACTATTATCGATGGTCAGATTTATTTTGATCGTGAAGAAGACGCGAAATTAAGAGAGGAAATTAAAAAGGAGAAAGCGCGCCTGGTAAGTAAATTAATCGCCGAAAAACAAAAAGGAACGAAAACGGTTAAGCCTTCAGGGCGTAAACAACAGTTATATCATTGTGATACTATTGAGGAATAAAATGAAAAAGTTAAGATACATTATTGCGTTATTAATTGTGGTTTTACAATTAAACGCCCAAAACAAAAAGAAAGTTTTACTAATGAATGGCGTTGCGCACATTGGTAACGGCACCATTATTGAAAATAGTTACATCGGTATTGATGATGGTAAAATTAATCTTGTAACAGATGCGAAAACTTCTAAAGTGGATCCGTCTGCTTATGATACAATTATTAATATTGAAGGAAAACACGTGTATCCTGCCGTTATTTCTCCTAATAATATTTTAGGTCTGCAAGAGGCAGAGGCTGTTCGTCCGACCAGCGACTACAGCGAAACCGGCGGAATTAATCCGAATGTGAGAAGTTTGGTTGCATTTAATACCGACAGTAAAATTTTACCAACCGTAAAAACGAATGGCGTACTTTATACCCATTGTACACCGCGAAGTGGACTAATATGTGGTTCCTCTTCCATTTTAGCAACAGAAGGTTGGAATTGGGAAGACGCAGTATTAAAAGCAGATGATGGCATTCATGTAAATTTTCCAAAGTCAATACAAAAACAAGGTTGGTGGGCAGAACCGGAGCCAAGTAATAAAAACTCCAAGTTTGATGAAGAATTAAAAGCGCTTACCAAGTTTTTTGAAGATGCATCTGCATATTGTAAAACTTCTAATCCTAGTGAAAAAAATCTGCGCTTTGAAGCCATGCGTTGTGTTTTTAATGGTCAATGCAATTTGTATTTGAATGCAAATACCGCAAAAGATATTATGATGGCAGTAAACTTTGCGAAGAGTTTTAATATTGCCAAACCTGTTATAATAGGCGGAAAAGAAAGCTGGAAAATTACGGCGTTTCTTAAGTCGAATAAAATTCCGGTTATATTAAATCGTTTGCATGATTTGCCGGATCATGCCGAAGACGATATTGACATTACTTTTAAAACTCCTGCTTTACTTCAAAAAGACAGCGTATTATTTTGCCTTCAGTTTGAAGGCGATATGGAAGCGATGCAAAGCCGCAACTTGCCTTTCTTGGCCGGCACATCTGTAACTTATGGTTTAACAAAGGAACAAGCTCTTCAGTCGATTACGCTCAATACAGCAAAAATTTTAGGTGTTGAAGGAATGATAGGTAGTTTAGAGGTGAACAAACTCGCTTCAATCGTTGTGTCGGAAGGTGATTTATTGGATATGAAAACAAATCATGTGGTTTTAGCTTACATTAAAGGTAAATCCGTTAACCTAAGAAACGAACAATACTTATTGTATCAAAAGTATAAAACCAAATACGGTTTAAAATAGCCACCCGTAACTGAATTACCTCATTTAATACTATTTAACACGTAACGCGCAATAAAAGTGTTTAACTTGTGTTGTGATTAAATGAGCGTAAAAAAACAAATAACCAGAACTGCCGAGATTTCGATTGACAAGCAAGGATTTTTGCGCTTTAAAATCATTGAAGGCTCTGTTATTGATGAAGAAGATGCGTTAGACAACCTACTTGTTATTAAAACCATTTCCGAAAACAAAAAAATGCTTAAGCTAATTGACTTAAGAGGGAAGTGGAAAATGACTAAAAAAGCGCACGAAGTTTCCGAAAAAAACGTATCAGCGAAAAACACTATTGCCCGTGCTTACATCATTGATGGTTTTTTAACAAAGCTATTATTAAAATTCTTCCGTTCATTCAGCTCTAGTGATTGTCCGCAGGAATTTTTCACTGATGAAGAAGAAGCTATTTTGTGGTTAAAAAAACAATTTTAATTCGCTGGCAAGTACTCAAAAACATAGAAACTAAAGCCATCTGCTCTTGCAATTTTAACCAGTTTTAGGTCCGCCTTTCCTGTAAAATCACTTAAAAGTTGTTTGCATCCGAATTCGGAAAATTGCGTATCCCACACATAATAAAAGTGCCCTAGCTGCTTATACGAATCATCCATTGGAAATGCATGACACTCTTTATTCTTTTCATCAAAAGGATTGAAATCGCAAAAAAACACAACAGCCGGATGCGCATAAAACAAAAGCGAGCCTTGCTTTCGCTCCTTCTTTAACCACTTAGCCAGCTTCCTTCCGGCCTTCTCCGCACCGTAGGCTTTTATTGGATACTTTGTAAATATGAAACATGAATTAGTAACATAAACTATTCCTACAATTATAAAAACTGTTTTGTACAATTTTTTAAAATCAAACTCCAATATTTTATTGAAGCTTAAGAAAGAGACTATCGAAAAAGCTGGAGTTACCGAGGCAAACACCCGATATAAGCCATATGACGCATACTTTCCTTCAGCCCAAGCATAAATATGAAATAAAGAGAAGAAGAGTGAAGGAATTAAAATAAGCCATAGAATTTTATTTGTATTACTGGCTGACTCCAAAATCAATCTTGGTTTTTTGATAAAATCCCACACTATAAAGATGATTCCAACTAAAAACAATATTGTTAATGGGGTTCCCAAAATCTGTTGATACAGTTTAAAAAAATGATCCCAGTCGCCATGACCATATGGACTATTCTCTTTGTATGGATTTTCAGTAAAAAACCAAAAAAAATCATGCCCTGATAAATATCCAATTAATGAGTACAATAAAAATCCAACAGAGAAAAACGGCAAGTACTTCCAGCGTTTGATTATTAAATAAAATACGCCGTAAATAATTATAAAAAAAACTCCTTCAGTCCGCGCATACATCAAAAAAGATGCTACAATAGCGCCAGCTATGTGTTTTTCGGTAAATATCAGATAGGATGCATATATAAAAACCAAACTAAATAATGGTTCTGTCATTGCACTTTGAATTACCAAAAAATAAACCGGGGTAAAAACAGTAAAAACGATGCCGATATATGGTGCCTTATAGCCCAATTGCTTACAAAATTTGTAAACTATCCATGAGCACAAAATACCACATAATAAATTAAAAAATGTTGTTCCAAAAAAACCAAATTGAGAAAAACAAACACTTAATGCGATAAAAAGTGGTTTACCCCAGTGATGTAAAAAAAACTCTGGTTTTTGAAACGCATAACGAGAAAAATAATAGTGCCAGTAATTGTCTGCCCCTCCCTCCCATGCTTTGTTTCTGAAATTAATTGACAAAAGCACTATGCTAATCGCCACTATAGTTAACAAAGGAAAAAATCTTTGTAGTTTTTGAAATTGCTGTGCTAGTAGAGGCTTCATGACAAAAAAAGAAAACGGCCTCACTTTCTGTGAGGCCGTTAAAAATAAAGAATATTGCTAATTAGTCAACAATAATTTTTTGCGTGTGTTTTTCAGCACCTACAGTGATGTTTACGAAGTAAACACCTTTTTGTAAGTCAGATAAATCTAAAGTTAAAGTCTCACCGGCTGTTACTGCAGATGCTTTTGCAGTACGAACAACTTGACCTAACATATTGATTACATTAATATCACAACCTTGTTTAGCAAGAGGTAAGTTGATTTTAACTTTGCCTGAAGTTGGATTAGGATATACTTCAAATGCACGTGGAGCATTAGCAGTTTCATTTAATCCTAATGGAGCACCGCTAAATTTGAAAATTCCACCCGCGCCCAAGTTATCAGCAAAACTTCCTGCCCAAGCAGTAGTGTTGTTAGCGAAATCTAATGTTAAATACTGGATGTTAGAACCACCCCAACTGTTCCAAGTAGCACCATGATCAGTTGAGTAAGAAATAACTTGATTTCCAGTACCTGCACCAGCAGAAGCAAACCAACTTGTTCCTGTAATCGCTGCGATGTCATTTAATCCCATATTAGGATCTAATGGAGAAACTTGTGTCCAAGTAGCACCACCATCAGTAGTTCTGTATAAACCTAAAACAGGAGAAGTTGTTGTACCTGAATAAGCATAAGCTAAACCGTTATTTGCATCAGTAAATGCTAAATCATTAACACCTACAACTGCTCCAGTAATTGTACCTACTGTCCAGTTTAAACCACCGTCATTTGAATGGTAAACACGACCGTTATTGGTACCAAACCAAATATCATTTGTTCCATATTTAGTGTAGATGTTAACTAAACCGTATTCTGAAGAATTTAATGGATTTGGAATGTTTGCACCAGGAACTTTGGTCCAAGTTGCACCACCATCAGTAGTACGATAAATTTCGTACTCACCACCAACCGGATCACCTTGAATAATACCAACTGAAGGGGTAACAAAACATACGATATTAACGAAAGAAGCGTTGTTTGTATAACCTCCCGCAGGAGTCATGTTAGTCCAAGTAGTACCACCGTTTGTGGTTTGATGAACAGCCCCTTTATTTTGAGTTGCTTTAGTATAAGCTGATACCCAAGCTGTATTTGCATCAATAGCGTCTAAGTTAGCCATTACATAAGTATTTGTATCAGCGTAAACATTTCCGCCGGCCCAGGTTGTACCGCCATTTGTTGTACGTGAAAACCAGTTATAGTTTTCGTTTGGTGCTAAACCATTGTAACCAATAGCCCACACGTCGTTTGCGCTAACCGCATCTAAAAAACGAACACCCGCATAAGGAGTAGTTCCGTTGAAATTACCGGTTTGGATAATGTTCCAAAACGGACTAGGAGTAGCTTGCGCAAAGGCTCCAACAGAAAGAGCCGCAGCAGCTAAAGAAAGTAAAGTTTTTTTCATGTTTAATTATTTTTATTTAGGCTAAGATACGCATTTTAATGCAATTAAAAACAAAATTTAAGCCCCTAAAGCCCTGTAGAATGCCTATTTATCCTTAAATTTGCCGAAATTTTTAAGATGATTAGTACTGATATAGCCATTATTGGAGCCGGCCCTGTAGGTTTATTCGCCATTTTCGAATGCGGATTATTAAAAATGCGCTGCCATTTAATTGATTATTTACCTCAACCAGGAGGCCAATTATCTGAAATTTATCCTAAAAAACCCATCTATGATATTCCAGGTTATCCTACCGTATTGGCTCAAGAATTGGTAGATAATTTATTGAAGCAAGCAGAACCTTTTAAACCATCTTTTACCCTCGGCGAACGCATTGAAAAATTGGAGAAACGCGGCGATCGTGATTTTTTACTCGAAACTAATTTAGGAACCCAAATTCAAGCGAAATGTGTTGTTATTGCGGGCGGATTAGGTTGCTTTGAACCTCGTAAACCCGAAGTGAGCGGACTAGAAAAATTTGAAAATGGAAAAGGAGTTAACTATATGATCCTTGATCCGGAAAAGTACAGAGGTAAAAAGATGGTTTTAGCCGGTGGAGGCGATAGTGCTTTAGATTGGACCATCTTTTTAGCTGATGTGGCCGAAAAAGTGACCTTAGTTCATAGGAGCGAATCATTTAGAGGAGCCCCCGACAGTGTAAATAAAGTGATGAAATTAGCCGAAGAAGGAAAAATTAATTTACTGCTTAACACCAATTTAAATTCCGTAAAAGGAAACGGCCATCTCGAATCAGTTACTGTGGCAAATTCGAAATCTAGCGAAACTCAGGAAATACCAACAGATTATTTGATTCCTTTATTCGGACTATCACCAAAATTAGGTCCTATCGAGCACTGGGGCTTAAACATTGATAAGAATGCCATTGAAGTAAACACCGACGATTACAGCACCAATGTGGAAGGGGTTTATGCTATTGGAGATATCAACACCTATAAAAACAAATTAAAGCTGATTTTATGCGGTTTTCATGAAGCGGCCTTAATGAGTCACAGCGCTTACAAGTATATTAATCCGGGTGTGAAATACACCATGAAATATACCACTGTAAACGGTGTAAATACATTCTAAATCCTTTCACATTTATTGCACAATTATATTTCCCGCTTACAGGGAAATTGTTACTTTTGGTAAAAATTTTACGTGGCCAAAAACTCTAAATATATTGCCGGCACTTGGATGATAATATGGCTTCCGTTTCTAATCATTTTATTGATTGTTTCATTAGTCGCCAACGAAGTGTTAGGTGACCTGCCAAGTGTTGAAGAGTTACAAAATCCAAGGAGCAATCTGGCAACCGTTATATACAGCTCCGACGGAAAAGAATTAGGAAAATATTATAACGAAAATCGCGTCAACGTCACTTTCAAAGATTTAGATAAAGACCTGGTAGATGCTTTAGTTGCTACTGAAGACGCGCGCTTTTATGAGCATAACGGCGTTGATATAAAAGCCCTTTTACGTTCTGCTTCTGGTGTGTTTACCGGTGGCTCTAAAGGAGGAGGAAGTACTATTACGCAGCAGCTGGCTAAGATGATGTTTCCGCGGGAAAAACTCAGCAAATTTCAATTGGTTATCCGAAAAATTAAAGAATGGGTTATTGCCACACGCCTCGAAAAAAATTATACCAAAGAGGAAATCATGGCCATGTACCTCAATAAATTCGACTTTTTGAATTTAGCAGTTGGTGTTAAATCGGCTGCCAAAATTTATTTTAATTCTAATCCCGATAGTTTACGCATTGAGCAAGCTGCCATGTTAGTTGGTATGGCTCAAAATCCTTCACTCTATAATCCCATTCGTTTCGAAGAAAAAACCAAACATCGCCGTAACGTGGTTTTAAGTCAGATGTTGAAATACGGTTACATTAACCAAATACAATTCGACACTTTAAAAGTTAAACCATTAGGACTTAGTTTCCGGCCGGAAGATCACAACGAGGGCCCTGCTCCCTACTTCAGAGAATACTTACGTGAAAACTTTCTTAAGCAATGGTGCGAAAATCATATTAATCCTGAAACAAAAAAACCTTACAACATTTACAAAGATGGCTTAAGAGTTTACACTACCATCGATTCACGCATGCAGCAATATGCCGAAGAAGCAGTAGCAGAGCACATGCTCGAATTACAAAAAGCGTTCATTAAAGATTGCAAACAAAAACGCAATGCGCCTTTTGCTTATAACGTTAAAAAAGAAGAAATACAGGCCATCATGACTTCTTCCATGAAACGGAGTGATCGTTATCGCGAATTAAAACAACAAGGTTTAAGCAAAGAACAGATTGAAAAAAACTTTAACACACCTGCAAAAATGACGGTGTGGAGTATCAGAGGGGAAATTGACACAACAATGACACCAATGGATAGCATTCGCTATTACAAAGGATTTCTTCAAACGGGTTTTATGGCTGTTGATCCGCAAACCGGACAAGTACGCGCTTGGGTTGGCGGCATTAATCACAAGCATTTTAAATATGATCACGTAAAAGTGGGTAAACGTCAAGTAGGCTCAACCTTTAAACCTTTTGTTTATGCCATGGCTATTCAGGAAGGATATTCTCCTTGCTACCAAATGCCTTGTGTAAAAACGTGTGTAACTACAGAAGATGGTAAAGAATGGTGTCCGGATAATTCTTTTAACGCTCGTCAGAAAGCAAAGTGGGAAAACCGACTTCTCACCTTAAAACAAGCCCTTGCGCTCTCTGTGAATTATATCAGCGCTGCGCTCATGAAAAAATTTGGTCCGTACGCTGTTGTAAATCTCGCGAAACGAATGGGTATTACTTCGCATCTTGATCCGGTTCCGTCTTTGTGTCTTGGTACAGCAGATATTTCCGTGTTCGAAATGGTTGGCGCCATTGCCACTTTCCCTAACCAAGGAACATTTGTTCAGCCTACATTCATTACACGTATCGAAGATAAAAACGGAAAAGTGCTGGAAGAATTCATGCCACAAACTGATGAGGTGTTTAGTCCCGAAAAAGCTTATGTCATGTGTCAGCTTATGAAAGGTGTTGTACAACATGGAACAGGTATGGGATTAGCCAAATACAAATTAGGCGCTCAAATAGGGGGGAAAACCGGAACCACACAAAACAATTCCGATGGATGGTTCATTGGTTACACGCCGGATTTAGCAGCCGGATGTTGGGTGGGGGCTGAAGACCGTAGTGTTCATTTTAACAGCACTGATGTTGGTCAGGGCGCAACCATGGCTATGCCGATATGGGGGAAGTTTTTTCAAAAAGCGCTTAATGACCCAACACTAAAATTGAGTAAAGGCGACTTCGTTAAGCCGGATAATTTAGGTGATATAGAATTAGATTGTGCAAAATATGAATTAGAAACAATTCCCGGAGAGGATTTTGAAGAGGGAGGATTTTAGTTGCGCACTCTTAATTTTTAGTTTTATAAATGATTTTTTAAAGATATATGATAAACAAAGTAGTAAAAAATGCCGATGAAGCCATTAAAGACATACAAGACAACATGACTTTGTTGTTGGGTGGTTTTGGTTTATGTGGTATACCGGAAAATTGTATTTCCGCACTTGTAAAAAAAGGCGTGAAGGGATTAACCTGCGTAAGCAATAATGCCGGAGTTGATGATTTCGGTTTAGGATTATTATTGCAAACTCGTCAGGTGAAGAAAATGATTTCTTCATACGTTGGTGAAAACGATGAATTCGAGCGCCAAATGCTGAGTGGGGAATTAGAAGTTGAATTGATTCCGCAAGGTACATTAGCTACGCGTTGTTTAGCGGCAGGATATGGTATGCCGGCAATTTTTACACCTGCAGGTGTTGGAACAGAAGTAGCGATTGGCAAAGAGGTGCGTAAATTTAAATTTAACGGTGTTGAAAAGGATTACCTTATGGAGTATGCGTTTGATGCGGATTTTGCAATTGTAAAAGCATGGAAAGGTGATACCGCAGGTAATTTGATTTACCGTTCAACTGCAAGAAACTTCAATCCTATGATGGCAATGGCCGGAAAAATCACTATTGCTGAAGTAGAAGAGCTGGTTCCTGTTGGAGAATTGGATCCGGATCAAATACACACCCCTGGAATTTACGTGCAACGTATTTTCAAAGGTGAGAATTATGAAAAACGTATTGAACAAAGAACTGTAAGAAAAAAATAAAATGACCATCAAAAACCTACCTAAAATAGCATTAACAACGTTAGCCTTTTTCATTTTAAGTGGATGTGAAGAAGAATCCATATCATTTGAAGAAGATTATACTGCGAGCATCTCTCTTTATGCTAACGGAGAAGCAACAAACATTTCTGATTATTGCCTTGTAATCGACGAAACTAATCCTGCTAATAGATATAGTCGTGTTGACAGTATTAAGGTGTACGGATATGGAATTGATTTTATCTTGCCGGATAGCTTAAAAGAATCTGATTTAACTTTGATCGTCTCCGGAAAATGGAGAGAAACAGAAAGCATTACCGGTAACATTGCTATTTCAATTCAAAACAATACAGATTCCATCATGTTTTTTAATACCCTTAACGCAAAGGATTTTATTACTTCTACAAATACCTGGTATACATTTACCGATACTTTTTACATTAATAAAACTCAAAATTCAACCATCGCAAAAAGACTACGGGTTTTTTCAGGAAAACCAAACGGTAAAGGTTTTCTCGATGTAGATGATTTAAAAATAAATATAACAAAACTTTAATATGTTAGATAAAAACGGAATCGCAAAACGTATTGCCCGCGAAGTAAAAGACGGAATGTATGTGAACCTCGGTATTGGTATTCCTACTTTAGTGGCCAACTACATCCCTCAAGGAATTAATGTTGAATTACAATCTGAAAACGGTATTTTAGGCATGGGGCCATTCCCTTTCGAAGGCGAAGAGGATGCTGATTTGATAAATGCCGGAAAACAAACTGTTACACTTTTACCAGGTGCTGTAATTTTTGACAGTGCCATGAGTTTTGGAATGATACGTGCGCAAAAAGTTGATCTTACTATTTTGGGTGCTATGGAAGTAAGTGAGAATGGCGATATTGCCAACTGGAAAATTCCAGGAAAAATGGTAAAAGGAATGGGTGGCGCAATGGATTTAGTAGCTTCGGCAAAAAATATAATCGTAGCTATGCAACAAGTGAACAAAGCCGGCCAATCAAAACTATTACCCAAATGCGATTTGCCTTTAACCGGTATCCATTGCATTAAAAAAGTTGTAACAGAATTAGGCGTATATGATATTCTTCCCCAGGGAGGGTTTAAATTATTAGAGCGTGCTCCAGGTGTAAGTGTTGAACAAATTAAAGCCGCTACTGCAGGTAAGCTCATAATTGAAGGCGATATTCCTGAAATGGTTATTTAGTGCTACTTGAAAAATTTAATTACTATACTTTTTGATAAAACACAAAAACAGTTTTACCTGGTGGCTTTTGGCTACCTGGCCTTATTTGTTAGTATCTATTACATCCTTTATTCCTGCGGAATAATAACTGCTATTCCTAATTCAGTGAATTTAATTAACTGGGATGCCAATTGGTATCAATCTATACGTGATAAGAATTATGAATATTTTTGGTTTATGGCATCAAACTCTGCCTTCTTCCCTCTATTTTCTTATTGCTGGAAATTATTAGGATTAAGTAGCGTTGGAATTTCAGTTTTCAACTTATTCCTTTTTTTGGTTTCATTAAATCTCCTATACCGAACTTTTTCAATTACACAAAAACAATTATTACTCTACTTATCCCTTCCTTCCGTTTTATTTTTCGGCGTTCCGATGTCAGAGTCCTTTTTTTTCTTTTTCTGTACACTATTTTTGATAGGTCTAAAAAAAGACAATGTATATTTAATTGTTTTCGGACTTCTATTTGCATCACTAACCCGTGCAACAGCAATGTTCTTTATCCCATGTATACTAGCGATGGAACTTACGACGTGTGAAAAATTATTTGATAAGCAGTGTCTGAAAAATATTCTATTGTATTCTTTTGTTTCTTTATTGGGATTATTTATTGTTGTTCTTATTCAATATGCTTACACAGGAGTTTGGTTCGCATTTGCGAAACAACAACTCCGTTTTTGGAAACACTCTTTTGACTTGCCCACATTCCCTTTGGTTTCGCATGGCGGGGAAAATACATTGTGGTTAGACGGAACCGCATTTGTAATGGGCTTTTTATTCCTATTTATTTCCATTGTTTTGTTTTTTAAAAAACTGATAAATGCTTCGAGACTTAATAAAGATTTACTAAAAGATAAATCGTTTTTTTATTCTCTTTATTATGTTTCTGTTATAACAGTCTACGCGCTATTCTTCAATTCAAAATGTATGGAAGCGCAAACTACCATCGATAGCATAAGTCGTTATTTCTTTTGTACGGCCTTTTTTGTTTTAGCGTTTACAGGTATTGAAAAACACCTAGAGTTAAGTATAAAAAACTATATGATTTTTTTATGCGTTTCGTTATTCGGTTTTTATTTAATCGGATTAAATGGTGATCCGTTTCATTATTTTCTTAAAGAAAACTCTCCCCTGAAATTGACCTATCTTCTTCTAGCCGGCATGTTCGTATATATTAATTTATTTCTTTTTGCCGGATTTAACACGAAACTTTCTAAGATAACTAGTGTATTTATTTTATTAGTAAATGTGACTGTTGCCACCTATTGTTTAAACAGGTTTATTCAAGGTATTTATGTCGGTTGAATGAGAAAATCATCTTACATAGTTTCATGCTTACTTGTGTCATTGCTTTTTTCATGTTACAAAAAGCCTGACGATACTTTTATGTTATATAAAGAGTGGTTTCTGGATTTCGAATCTGATACAATTCCTTTACGAAGCGATGTTAATCCCTTTGAGGGAAAATATTGCGCATATTTACCTAAAAACACGCAATATGGTCCGGGAATTAATTATATAATCCCCGATTCACTTTATTATAGTTATATTAAAATTGTTGTCGATTTCGATGCAAGAATGGGAGGTCGTCGATTTGGGCAGGCTCTTTGTGTTACCGTTCAAAACGGCCCCACTCCACATTATTGGTATACATTTGATATTGCACCCAAAAGCTTTTTGAAAGAGAAATGGTTCCACGTTCAGGACAGTTTGCAATTTGTTATTACTGAAGCCATGAAAGGTTCGCAGATTCGTGTTTTTCCATTTAATCCCTATAAAAAATCTACATTAGCCATAGATAATCTTGAGGTTAAACTAATTAAAGTCAATTAAAACAACAATTTATTTTACACCTGAACGTTTAAGTAATATATGAAAATAGCAGTAATTGGTGCCGGACCGGCAGGTATGACTGCGGGATACGAACTCGCAAAACAAATAAAGGATGTCGATGTATATGAAGCAGGTCCATCAGTAGGTGGTATGGCAAAAACAATTGAACTTTGGAATCAAAAAGTAGATATTGGACCGCATCGATTTTTTAGTAATGATACACGTGTAAACGAATTGTGGTTAGAAGTAGTAGGTAATGATTATGAAATGGTAGATCGTCTTACCCGAATTTACTACAATAAAAAATTCTTTCACTATCCGATTAAGGCTTTTAATGCCCTTTCTAATATGGGAGTTTTTAAGGCAGCATCCTGTATGGTTTATTATGGTGTGGAAAAAATTTCTCCAACCAAAGACATCAGCACTTTTGAAGGTTGGGTAACGAATCGATTTGGAAAAAAGCTATATCAGATATTTTTTAAAACCTATACAGAAAAACTATGGGGAATTCCTTGTAATGTTTTAGATGCAGATTTTGCGGCGCAGCGAATAAAGAAATTCAGCTTAGGCGAAGCCATTAAAACAGCTCTATTTGGTAATAGTGGAAAACACAAAACACTAGTTGATCAATTTGCTTATCCCCACGGAGGCACAGGAGTTGTTTATGAACGCATGGCTCAATTTGTGAAAGATAAAGGTGGTAACGTATTTTTAAATACACCGGTAAAGAAAGTTATTACAAAAAACGGAAAGGCTTGTGCGCTTGAATTAGAAGATGGTACGGTAAAGGAATATGATCACATTATCTCTTCCATGCCACTATCTCTCATGGTAAGTCGCTTACCGGAAGTTCCGCAGAATATTAAAAAGGCCGCACAGGAATTAAAATTCAGAAATACAGTGATTGTATATCTTAATGTTCAGGCAAAGAATCTTTTTCCTGATAATTGGTTATATGTACACAGCGCAGATTTGCAAATGGGCCGATTAACTAACTTCAGAAACTGGGTACCTCAACTTTATGGCAAAGAAGAAAGCACAATTTGCGCACTTGAATATTGGTGTTATGATGAAGATGAATTCTGGAATAAAAGTGATAAAGAATTAATTGAGCTTGGTAAAATCGAGTTAAGAAAAACCGGATTAATAGGCAAGGCTGAAATTAGTGACGGCTTTGTTTATAAAATTCACAGATGCTATCCGGTTTATTCTACGGGATATAAAGAAAGATTGAAGCCGGTTGAAGATTACTTAAGCAGTGTTCAAAATTTACATGTAATTGGTCGCTATGGCGCATTTAAATATAATAATCAGGACCATAGCATTTTGATGGGGCGATTAGCAGTTGAGAATATTTTAAAAGGAACGCATCATAACTTGTGGGAAATTAATACTGACTACGATAGCTATCAAGAATCCTCAATAATTACAAAAACCGGATTAAAGAAAAATTAATGTTCGGTAGTTATTTTACAATTAACCAACAATTGCTTATTGCAAGTGTATTTGTAATTATACTATTATCAATTATTTCAAACATTTATCTTAAAAAAACAAACTTTTCTGTTTTTATTCTCTTTGTAGGGCTTGCGTTACTTAAGATAATGTTCATTTATTTTGATCCCTTTGTACACACCTGGGACGAACAAGTACATGCTTTAGTAGCTAAAAACCTAAGTAACAATTTTCTAAAACCTACTCTTTTTCCACAAGATATTTTACCATATAATCATGAAAATTGGACTGGAAACTATATATGGGTACATAAGCAACCTCTTTTTCTTTGGCAGATCGCCCTTTCATTCAAGATTTTCGGAATAAACACAGTAGCAGTTCGGATACCAAGTGTAATCTGTTCCCTCCTAACCTTATTATTCATATTCAGAATATCAAAACTGCTTTATAATGAAAAAACTGCTTTTTATGCCGTTTTAATCTTTGGTTCCATACATTATCTCAATGAGCTTCTTACCGGATTCTATCCGACCGATCACAACGATACTGTTTTTGTGTTTTACGTTACGGCTAGTATTTGGGCGCTGGTTGAACATCAACATGCTCCGGAGAAAAAGCGATGGATATTATTAATAGGGCTTTTTGCTGGTTGTGCCATCTTAACCAAATACCTAACCGGACTATTTGTTTATGCTGTATGGTTCGCTATAAAAATTCAAGGCAACTTTAAAGATATCTTTAAGTTTAAAAACCACTTACCGTTCTTTCTTTCATTTATAATTACGGTAGTTGTTGCGCTTCCATGGCAATTATATATTCTTAATCATTTTCCGATTGAGGCCAGGTACGAATATGAATATAACTCTAAACACTTTTTTGAAGTAATAGAAGGCCATGAGGGAGGTTTGCTTTTTTACATACATAACTTAACATATACGCTTGGACGTCTATTACCGTATGCTTTACCATTTGCCGTGTTCTTTCTTTGGAGGGATAGCAAAAATAAAAATATTTCTATTGCACTTATTTTAGGAATACTTGGCGTATTTGTATTTTTTACAATAGCAAAAACCAAAATGGTTGCTTTCCCGCTTATTGTCTATCCGTACTTAATAATAGGATGTGCCTCTGGTTTAAATCGGGTTTTCGATTTTATTCAACAAAAAACAAAGGCTTCCATTTCTAAAATAACAATTTCAATAACTCTTCTGCTTTGTAGCACCTTATTATTGGATATTGAAAAGGTTCAAGAAACGCATACTAATTGGAAAAAAAATGAAGTTGTTTACCGAGACAGGCAATTTTATTTTCGCTGGCTGAATATTTGTAAACAAATAAATCACTTAAACTTAGACAAAGACTACATTATCTTTAATTGTACAAACATGCGTCATATCATGGTAATGTTTTATACGAAACATATAGCCTTTTGGGATGTACCATCTTCCTATTTAATAGATATAATTACTAAACATCATAAAAAAGCTGCAGTTATTGATGATGGTAATTTGCCTGAAGAATACAAAAATAATCCTCAAATTCTGGTCATTAAGCCCGAATTTTAATTCAACCCTGCAATTCGTATATTAGAGTTCTGAAGAATGCAAATCTCGTCAACAAATAACATCATTCAAAAACCAAGTATTTTACTTTTGGTTTTTACATTATGTTTCTCTGTAATCACAATGGATTTGTGGCGTCCTTGGCATTTAATGAATAAAGAAGATAATCAGTTCGTTTGGGACGTTGCTGGTTATTATTCCTATTTACCATCAGAGTTCATTATAAAAGACTACAAGCCTAACGGTCAGCGTTTTCAAAACTTTTTGATTGATTTACCAAATGGAGAAAAAATTACAAAAGGCACATATGGAATGGCTTTACTTTATTCGCCGTTATTCGCATTAGGTTATAAAATCGCCATTAATGAGCACAAACCCTTAGATGGTTTTAGTGAACCATTTGCGATTACTTTACATTGGGGAAGTATTTTATACGGGCTGCTTGGTTTGCTTCTCTTAAGAAATTTCTTAGTTAAATATTATTCCGAAAAAGTAACAGCAATAACTCTAGCCGTAGTTTTTTTTGGTACCAATCTCTTTTTTTACGTACTATCTCTTAGTGAAATGACACATGGCTACCTCTTCTTTCTTTACGCCGCATTTTTACTTGTTACACATCATTGGTATAATAAACCTACCTACTCAAAATCTTTTTTGTTAGGATTAATAACCGGAATTATTACCCTTATACGCCCAACTGAAATACTAGTTTGTGTGCTTTTTTTAGTTATAAATCTAAATAAAGACATCAAATTTGCTGATAGAATTAAATTCATTCTTGGACAATACAAGAAAATTATTGCTATCGCTTTGGTTGCCTTAGCTGTTTGGATACCACAATTTCTTTTTTGGAAACAACATACCGGGCAGTACTTATTTTTCTCCTACCCCGGAGAGCACTTTTTTTGGAGTGATCCCCAAATTATTAATATTTTATTTAGTTACCGCAAAGGATGGTTTGTTTACACGCCATTAATAAGCCTAGCCTTTATTGGAATGTTTTTTTTGCAAAAAAAACAACGCATATTAAGAAACACCATCTTAGTAATAACCTTATTCAACATTTATATGTTAAGCTGTTGGTGGGATTGGTTCTTTGGCGGTGGATTTGGCGGAAGAGCATTTGTCCAACACTATGCCTATTTAGCTATTCCAATAGCTTCATTGGGAGAATATGTATTAGAACTAATTCCTCCCATTCGGTTTAAACAAACCATCCAAGTGTTATTTTTCATTCTCATTTTTGCCGGAATTAATCTAAATATTGGTCAAACCTATCAATACAATAATTATTTAATTCATTTTAATAGTATGACTAAAGAGTCCTATTGGCATAATTTCGGTCGATACAAAATGTATGGTATTCACGAAGGTAAATACTGGCAAATGCTTTCTGAACCTGACTACAAAAAACTACAAAGTGGTGAAGACAGAGATCAATAAACATATAAAACTTCTTATTGTCATTCCCTGTTATAATGAAGAGGAATCTATTGGTAATTTATTACAGTCGCTTCAGTCTTTAAGCCTTCCTAATGTTTCTATCACCGCGTTGCCGGTGAATGATTGCTCAAAAGATAATACTCTTTCTGTTATCAGAAAACACACCTCCACCTACTTAAATCTTCCCGTAAATCTGGGTATTGGAGGTGCGGTACAATCCGGTTATAAATACGCTTACAAAAATAAATTTGATATCGCTATTCAGCTGGATGGTGACGGACAACACCCGATTAACGAAATTCAAAATCTCATTCAGCCCATATTAAACAATGAAGCCGATGTGGTTATTGGCTCACGCTTCATCACTAAACAAGGTTTTCAATCTTCCACTTTACGCCGAACAGGAATTAAATATTTTAAAAACCTGAATCGACTGTTACTTGGCATTACTATTACAGATAGCACATCCGGATTCCGAGCACTTAATATAAAAGCACTGGAAATTGTAAATGATTATTATCCGGATGAATATCCCGAACCGGAAGCCATTGTTTTATACCATCTCAATAATTTAAAAATTAAGGAAATCCCTGTTGTAATGCATGAACGTCAAGGTGGTCAGTCTTCTATCAGATCCTTCGGAAGTATATACTACATGATGAAAGTTACACTGGGAATTTTATTTATTTACTTAAGATTAAAGCTTAATGGAAAACGTCATACCCTTTAAAATCCAAATCATCAGCATAATTGGCTCTTTGCTTTTTATGTTTTTTATTTTTCGTTTAATTACCAAAGGTAAATTGCGTGAAGAGTATTCTATTGTGTGGATATTTTGTACCATTACCTTATTAGTATTTGCCATCTGGCGCAATGGATTAGATTTAATTGCGAAAATGCTGGGAGTATATTATGCACCTGCTTTAATTTTTTTAGGCGCCATCTTTGCCATCATTATTTTCTTAGTGCATCTGTCTGTTGTTAATTCTAAACAACACGCGCAAATTAAACTCTTGGCTCAGGAGTTAGCTCTTCTTAAAAACAAACTGGAAGAAAAAGAAAATGAAAACAAATAACACTTTTCTTTTTAGTATCGACTTAGAGGATGTTCGCGAAAATGTTGAGAATAAACATTTGTATAAAGATCGTGTTATAGAGAACACGCAGGTTTATCTCAATTGGCTCAAGCAACATCAATCTAAATGCACCTTTTTTACAGTTGGAAAAGTGGCAGATGTACATCCTGAACTCATTCAAACTATACTTGCTGAAGGACACGAAATAGCTTGTCATTCATATGCGCATATTCCGGTAGCGAACCAAACACCGGAAGAATTTAGAATTGATCTTTCTAAAAACATAGAGGCGCTTCAAAAAGCCGGTTGTACCAATATAAAAGGTTATCGTGCTCCTATTTTCTCTATAGACAAAAGATGTGAATGGGCATATGATATAATGAAGGCATTTGGAATTACTTATTCAAGTTCTGTATTACCTGCTAAAAACCCTCTTTACGGATGGCCTGAATTTGGTCAAGAGTATAAAAAACTTTCCAATGGGATAATTGAATTTCCAATAAGCCTTGATCGCTTTGGTCCTTTAAATTTACCATTTGCAGGCGGTGTATATTTCCGTGCCTTACCTGAATTTTTGATTTTAAGGTCATTTAAAAAATATTTTAGAAACAACCTGCCTGCATTAAGCTATTTTCACCCATACGATTTGGATACAAACCAGGAAAAATTCATGCATTCCGGAATTAACAATAATAAATTTTTCAACTGGTTGATGTATTACAACCGTAAAAATTTAATTAAAAGATTAGATATGGTTATTGCATTGGATGCGCGTATAACAACTTACTCAGAATTCATCAGTAAATTATAATGGAATACGTTTTTAAACAAACACAAACAGATAATGACAGCTTGAGAAGGTATTCTTCGCTGTTAAGTGCTGTATTTACTGAAACTAAAAAATATACTTTTGAATTTCTTCAATGGCAATATCTTTTAAATCCTAACGGAACCGTCATAGGCTTCGATGCTTTTTATGGTGAAGAATTAGCCGCGCATTATGTTACCATACCTGTCACCTATGAATATAAAGGAGAATTAATAAAAGGTTTATTATCACTGAACACTGCCACCCACCCTAATCATCAAGGCAAAAAATTATTTACGCAATTAGCCGAGAAAACATATGAGCTTGGAAAAAATCAGGGATACAAATTTGTAATTGGAGTTGCAAACCAAAACAGCACGCATGGATTTATTAAAAAACTTGGCTTTGATTTAATCTCAACACTGGATGTAAAAATCTATTTTGGAAATATTAAACAAATGGGTGTTCCGTCCGAAATGTTTAAATCGCATTGGAACAAGGAAGCACTTAAATGGCGTACAGAAAATCCAAGCGCTTCATATTTCAGAACTCATCAATCACTTATTTGCGACACCCACATTTCAATGATAAAAGCTGTTTTAAGTAAGAGAAAAGAATGTGCTGTGAATGAAAACATACGTCCAAAAGGGAGTTTGCTTAAAATGGAAATTGGACTAAATAATTCGCCTTCTAATTTTGTGCTTGGAATCAATTTGCCACAAAAACTAAAGCCTTCTCCCTTAAATTTAATAATAAAATCACTGGGTGAATTTAATTTACCAATAACAAAAGAAAATATCTTTTTTGAATTAATAGATTTTGACGCGTATTAATTAAAGTCCCTTTCGCATTCTTGCCACCGGAATGTCCAGTTGCTCCCTGTACTTAGCCACAGTACGACGGGCTATGTTATAGCCTTTCTCCTTTAATATTTCACAAAGTGCGTCATCGGTTAATGGCTTTTTCTTGTCCTCATTGTCTACACAATCTTTTAAGATTCGCTTTACTTCGCGAGAACTAACTTCTTCGCCACTCTCGGTACTTAAAGATTCCGAGAAAAATGTTTTTAATAGAAATGTGCCGTACGGTGTTTGTACATACTTGCTATTCGCAACGCGCGACACCGTGGAGATATCCATTCCCACTTTATCCGCAATATCCTTTAATATCATTGGCTTTAATGATGACTCATCGCCTGTTGTGAAATACTCCTCTTGATATTCCATAATAGCATGCATGGCCACCATCATGGTTTGATGCCGTTGCTGTAAAGCCTCAATAAACCATTGGGCATTCTCAATTTTTGATTTAATAAACGTACTCGCTTCTTTTAAACTTTTATCTTTTTGCTTCGAGTACTCCTTCAACATTTCTATATACTCCTTGCTGATTTTTAAATCCGGTAAGTTACGTGAATTAATACTTAACTCCGGTTTACCGTCAACCACCGAAATCACAAAATCAGGCACCACTTCGGAAGCTGTCATTGCGTCTCCGGAAGAACCGGGACGAGGATTTAAATGCGTTATCTCGGCAATTACATCTTTCAGATCTTCATCATCAATATTTAACTTGCGTGTGATTTTATCGTAATGCTTTTTGGAAAAGTCATCCATCATGTCACGAACCACATCAATAGCCAATAATACTTCTTTGGTTTTATCCTGCTTACGATTTAATTGAATAAGTAAACACTCTTGCAGGTTTCTGGCGCCTACACCGGCCGGATCAAACTCTTGAAGTACTTTCAAAACCTTTTCTACCGTTTGAGTATCGGTATTAATATTATTGCTAAACGCTAAATCATCCACTATCGAGTCCAGTTCGCGGCGCACATAACCATCCTCATCAATACACCCAATTAAATAAAGTCCGATGGTATATTCCGTTTCGTCCAAATCACGCATGCCCAATTGCTGTTCCAACAAGTCATGAAAATCCGGACCTTCCACCACCACAAACTCACGTGATTCATCATCTGCACCCTTATTACTCACTTCATACTTATAGGAATCCATCTCCTCATCACCCATGTAATCTTCCATTTCTACCTGATCATCAATTCGCTCAGGTTCTTTCTCCTCAAAATCTTCTACTTCTCCATCATTCTCTTCTGTATTTTCATTTACCGAATCTGCGTTATCATACATCTCCTCATCAGAGGCTGAATTATCATCTTCTTCCAACGCAGGATTTAATTCTAACTCTTCTTTGATTCTTTCTTCTAAGGCAAGCGTAGGCAACTGCAACAATTTCATCAACTGAATTTGTTGCGGCGAAAGCTTTTGTAACAGCTTTAAACTTTGTGTTTGCCTTAATGCCATTTTTAGTTTACTCTACACAAGAAATAATTTTTCTTTCCTTTTTGAATCAAAATATATTTTTGATTCAACGTGTGCTTCATGTCGATATTCCCTTGAACATCTTCCCATTTATTCTTATTTACACTTACCCCACCGGCCTGCACCATCTTTCTCGCCTCACCTTTACTTGGGAATATTTTTGTTTTCTCTGCCAATAAATCTAAAAAGCCAATGCCGCTGCTTAATTCGCTTTTCGATACTTCAAACATTGGTACACCATCAAACACATCTAAAAATGTGGCTTCATCTAACTTCGCTAAATCTTCTACGCTTCCTTTAAATAATATTTCGGAAGCTTCCACGGCCGCATTATAATCTTCCTCACTATGTACACGAATCGTAATATCTTTTGCTAAGGCTTTTTGCAAATGGCGTTCATGTGGTGCTGACGCGTGTTTTTCTTCTAAAGCTTCTACTTCTTGTTTTGAAAACAAGGTGAAATACTTGATGTAAGTTTTCGCATCTTCATCGCTGGCATTTAACCAAAACTGATAAAATTTATAGGGCGATGTCTTCTCACGATCTAACCAAACATTACCGCTCTCACTTTTTCCAAACTTCGTGCCGTCGGCCTTTTTAATTAATTGGGTAGTTAATGCAAAGGCTTCTCCTCCGCCCTTTCTGCGAACTAATTCAGTACCCGTAGTAATATTTCCCCACTGATCACTTCCGCCCATTTGCAGTTTGCAATTTTTGTTTTTATACAACCAATAAAAATCATATCCTTGCAATAACTGATAACTAAACTCAGTAAAACTCATGCCTGTCTCCAATCGGTTTTGCACCGAATCTTTAGCCATCATGTAATTTACTGTAATAAACTTTCCTACTTCACGGATAAAATCAAGAAAGGAAAACTGTTTCATCCAATCGTAATTATTCACTAACTCTGCTCCAGTTGTTCCTGCATTAAAATCTAAAAATTTCTCTAATTGCTTTTTAATGCCCGCAACATTTTTATTCAAGGCTTCCTCGTCCAATAAATTTCGCTCGGCTGATTTTCCGCTTGGATCTCCTACCATTCCGGTAGCCCCACCAATTAAGGCAATAGGTTTATGTCCCGCTTTCTGGAAACGTAACAAGGTCATGATTTGTGCTAAACTTCCAACGTGCAGGGAATCTGCAGTAGGATCAAACCCAATGTAGGCCGTTACTGTTTCCTTTGACAATAATTCTTCGGTGCCCGGCATAATGTCGTGCAACAAGCCTCTCCAGCGTAATTCTTCAACAAAATTCATACAATAATCTTATTGCATAAAGTTAAGAAAAATGTGCTTATTTATCTCTGAAAATGGAAAAGTAAAAAGGCTTTGTGTGAGGCAATTATCCAATGAATTGCTTAATGGCTGCGCACATTTGCGGAACCGCTTCCAGATTTAAGGTATGCCCTGCCATTGGTATTACAGCTAATTGCGAGCCTGAAATATTCTTATGCACTTCATTTGCCAGATGCACCGGCAGTAATAAATCTTTCTCGCCCTGCAATACAAGCGTTGGTGTCTTTATTTTTCGTAATTCCGGTCTGAAGTCATCTCTTCGCTTTGTAGCTTCCATGAGTTTGAATAAGGCTTCTTTTTCGCCGTTCACTTCTTGTCGTGCCTGCTTCATTAAATCAATCGGGATAAGTGGATTTTTAAAGTAGTCTTCACTTAAAACACTTGGAAGCATAATATCAAGCATAAGAGGATATCCGCCTAATTCCAATGCGCGCCACCAGGCATGTTCAATGGCATCATAATATGGCGTTTTATGAGCGAAGGTGGAAATTAAAATTAATTTTTCGAGGCGTTGAGGATATAATACAGCAAAGTGTTGTGCTACCAAACTTCCATAGGATAATCCTGCCAGTATCACTTTACTTAATTTCAGTTCATCAATTACTGCTAATACGTCTTTAGCATGAATATTAAAATCGCGCCACTCACCTGATTTGTCGCTTTGTCCCTGAAAAATAAAATCAAGTAACACAATTTTAAAATCGTTCTTAAATGTAGGTGTCGTTAAAATCCAAGACACAGTGCTTTGTGATAAACCATTTAAAAAAACAATGGTTCTTTCACTTTGCATGTTACCATGCACTTCATAATACAAATTTAAATTATCGTGAGTTTTACAAATCATTTCTAATACTTAAGCGTTGCGCCCTTTTTAGTCACCTTCAGTGTTGCTTTCTTTCCGAAATACAATGCGAGGTTGCGCGGAATATGTCCTGCCGGAAAATTAAAACATACCGGATACTTATATTCTTTAACCGCATCGAAAATTATTTCTTCTGCACTTTTACCAAAAGGTATTTTGTTATCCTTCATATCACTCATCCCGCCTACAATTAAACCCTTCAGATTTTTTAATTTACCGGAGCGCTTTAATTGCAACATCATTCGGTCAATATGATACAGATATTCATCCAAATCCTCAATGAATAATATTTTATTTTTTGTGTTGATATCGGAAACCGAGCCACTCAACGCATACAATAAGGATAAATTCCCTCCAACAATTTCAGCTTGCGCTACGCCATTTCTGTTTAACTTAAATGCGCCCGTTTCGTATTCTTGCTTTTCACCGAATAGTATTTTTCGCAAGCTTTCGGTGGCTTCTTCGTTTTGCGCAAATTGAAATGGCATAGTTCCATGAATAGAAGCAATGCCCAAATTAGTTAAATGACTCTGCAAAACAGTTGTGTCACTATAACCAATTACCCATTTGGGTTTCTTTTTAAAATCAGAAAAATCAATCGCGTCAATAACACGAATGGTGCCGTAACCTCCTCTGGCAATAAAAACGGCTTTAATATCTTCGCTGTCTAATGCCCATTGCAAACCACGCGCACGCTCAGCATCCTTACCGGCGAACTGATCTTGTTCTTTAAATAAGTTGGGAGCAAAAACGACTTTGAGTCCCCAATTTTTTAAAATTTGTAATGAGGGCTCTAATTCGCTTTTAGAAATTTTTCGGGCAGTAGCAGCAATGGCCACAACATCTCCCTTTTTGAGTAACGGGGGAGTTTTCACGGCTGATGCTTATTTAGCGTTTTGCTTGGCCTTTTTGTAAGCTAAATATTTCTTGTGATCAGGTTCACCTTTCACTTTTATCTTGTACCAAAATTCACCACTCTTAATGCGGTAAATATTCATCTCTGATACACCAAACGCGTCTGCAATTTGCTTTAATGTACGCTTACGTTTAGGGTTCCAGATTTCTTCTTTAATACGACGAACTTTTGCTTCGGTAAGTACTTTTGAATAATCACCATCTTGCAATACACGCTCTTTTAATGCGCGTTTAACAGCCGGGCTCGACTTACGGTGCTCCACTTGCTGTTCAAGTGTTACCCATTTTAAGTTAGAAGCGTTGTTGTTACTTTTATTATGATCTAAATGAATGACGTATTCGTGTTTAGCACTTGGTCTTTTTACAAATGACTCTGCTACTAAACGATGTACAAACAATGATTTTTTTACACCAAACATTCGCAAACTGATGCAATGATAATCTTCAATTCGTTTTGCTTTTAATTTTTTTGCCTCTTTAGGGTTATCGTAATAACTGGAAAGTTTTCCTGTATTAGACACCAAATATTTCTTCTGTAGTTTCACCTTTTTCGGAAACTCGATGAGCTTCCATTTTTCTGCGTTTGACATTGTAATAATTTTTTATAATTAATAAAACTTAAAGGGCAATGTGTATCTTTGTACAATATTACAATTTTTTTTAATTTTTAAAAGCTTTTATGGCAAAACATTTTAAGCGTACTCTGGTAACCGCAGCCCTCCCTTATGCCAATGGTCCTGTTCATATCGGGCATCTGGCCGGCTGTTACCTGCCCTCCGATATTTACGTTAGATACCTGCGCAGCAAGGGGGAAGACGTAGTTTTCGTGTGTGGAAGCGATGAGCATGGCGTTCCCATTACCATAAAAGCGAAAAAGGAAGGTATTACGCCTCAACAGGTGGTTGACAAATATCATAAAATTATGGGGGATGCTTTTAAGGAATTTGGCATCTCTTTCGATATTTATTCTCGTACTTCTAACAAAACGCATCATCAAACAGCCTCCGATTTTTTTAAAACACTTTACGAAAAAGGTTCGTTCACTGAGCAAGTAACTGAGCAATATTATGATGAAGAAGCTAAACAATTTTTAGCTGACCGTTATATTACCGGCGAATGTCCGAAATGCGCTAATCCAAATGCTTACGGTGATCAATGTGAAAAGTGCGGCTCGAGTTTAAGTCCTACCGATTTAAAAAATCCTAAATCGGCTCTTTCAGGAAGCGCTCCCGTTTTAAAACAAACGAAAAATTGGTTTTTACCTCTAGATAAATTACAACCCAAAATAGCTGATTACTTAAGTAAACACAGCGATTGGAAACCTACTGTTTACGGTCAGTGTAAAAGCTGGTTAGAGAGTGGCGATGGCTTACAGCCCAGGGCGATGACACGCGATTTAGATTGGGGTGTGCCTGTTCCTGTTAAGGATGCTGAGGGAAAGGTTTTGTATGTGTGGTTTGATGCTCCCATTGGATACATCTCCGCTACAAAAGAATTAATGCCTGATAAATGGGAGCACTATTGGAAAAGTGAAGATACGCGATTGATTCATTTCATCGGTAAAGACAATATTGTTTTTCATTGTATTATTTTCCCTGCCATGTTAATGGAACATGGTGGTTATATTTTACCGGACAATGTTCCGGCCAATGAGTTTTTAAATCTGGAAGGCGATAAAATTTCCACCTCAAGAAATTGGGCCGTGTGGTTGCATGAATACTTGCTTGATTTCAAAGATCGTCAGGATGTACTTCGTTACACTTTATGCGCGAATGCGCCTGAGTCGAAAGACAATGATTTTACCTGGAAAGATTTTCAAACTAAAAACAACAGTGAGTTAGCTGATATTCTCGGGAATTTCATCAATCGTGTAATGGTTTTAACAAATAAAAATCATAACGGTCTGGTGCCTGAGGCAAGTGAGTACACTAAAACTGATTTATTGGCTTTAGAAGAAGTTGCCAAAGCCCCGGATAAAATTTCGGAAGCGATTGAAAAGTTTAAATTCCGTGAAGCTCTGGCTGAAATGATGAATTTAGCCCGTATCGGCAACAAGTATTTAGCTGACCAGGAGCCGTGGAAATTAATTAAGACGGATGAGAAACGGGTAAGAACGATTATGAATGTTTCCTTACAAATTGCGGCTAATCTGGCTATAGTTTGTGAGCCTTTTATCCCTTTTACAAGTAGGAAACTGTTTTCGTTACTTAATCTCCAGCCAATGAAATGGAGCTCGGCACGTAACACTAATAATATTGCTGCAGGACATAAAGTAAGTGACCAATCGGCGATTTTATTTACGAAAATTGAAGATGCTGATGTGCAAATTCAGCTCGATAAATTGGTGAATGCTAAAAAAGAGAATGCGGCAGCTAATGCCTCATTACCTGAAGCAAAAACGGAAACCTCTTTCGACGATTTCGGGAAAATGGACATTCGTGTAGGAACCATTTTAGAAGCAGAACGCGTTCCTAAAACCGACAAATTATTAAAGCTCAAAATCGATACCGGTATCGACAAGCGCACGGTTGTAAGTGGTATCGCAGAATGGTACAAACCGGAAGACATCATCGGACAACAAGTGTGCATTTTAGCTAATCTTGCGCCTCGTAAAATAAAAGGTATCGAAAGTCAGGGTATGATTTTGATGGCTGAAAATTTGCAGGGCGAATTAAGTTTTGTAAGTCCGACTAAATTAAACATCAATAATGGCTCAGTGGTTAAGTAAAATAATTTTCGCTTTTTTGTTTTTTGTGCCTGCCATTCATTTTGCACAAGACAAAAACAAAAGCGTTTACAATCCACCCGACTATAAAGACAATTCACAGTTTGAGCATTTTTACAAGCGTCGGACTGCTATTTCTAAATGGCAAATCAACCAATTAAAAAACGGCGCTTTGGTTGTCCGATTACACAACAACAAAAAACTCATTGAGAGTTTGCGTAAAATGGGCAAAGCCGATTTAGCTACGCAAAAAGAATATGAGATGATGGCCATCAATAAAAATATTGTGTTAGCGTTTCAAAAATATTACACCTTCTCTAAAGTTTATTTCTTTTACAGTCATCACAGTGATACTTTATTAAACGGTACACGTAGCGGGATTTTTTTAGATTCTAATTTAGTAGTGGATCCAAGTATTGAAATGAAAGAGAAATTTTATTTACTGGCCGAAAAAGATGACGTGTATAATTCTTCTATCGGTTATGTGAAGGAAGATACTGCTCTTCTTGTCAAAGAAATTGGTAATCCCAGCAAGGAAGCCGCCATTGTTATTAAAAACAAATATGGCCACCAATTAAAAGACCCTTTTCCGTTTTATGTAACCAATAAAAGTACAGTAACCGGAACTCCAATTGTTAAAATTAAAGTAGGTGATGCCATCATTCCTGTTAACGTTGAAAAAAGACAACGCATCGAAAGGCATTATATTTATGTAGCCGCACTCAATCGCTATTTATCCGATTTCTATAAGGATAATAAAGACTATGAGGTTACAGACGAAAACATAAAGCCCTTTTTATATTAGCATTCCCAGAATAAATCGGATTTAAGGCTTTTAACTCAGTAATAATTTCATTACCTTTATTAGTATTCATTTAATAACATGAAGAAATTTTTACTGTCTGCTAGCTTACTTGGTTTAAGTATCGCTGCATTTGCTCAATCGGAAAGATTATGGTCGCCGATTAACGAAAATCAAATAACATTAAGTGGTACACGAGAAATCGTTCCGCAAAAGTATTTAACCTATCAGGTTAATATAAACGAACTAAGAAGTAAACTCCTTACTGCTCCGTCAGAAAATCAGGTTAACATTTCTCTTTCGGATTGTATCATTGAGTTACCAATGCCTAACGGTCAAGTCGCTGCCTTTCGCGTGGTGGAAGCCCCAATCATGGAAGAAGGATTAGCGAATGCCTATCCAAAAATTAAAACTTACTCTGTAAAAGGTGTTGATGACATCTATGCAACCGGAAAGTTAGATGTAAACGATTTTGGGTTTCACGCTATGATTCGAAGCACAAACGGTAGTGTATTTATCGATCCGTTTTGCAGAGGTAATCAAAACGATTACATCACCTATTATACACACGATTTCAAGAAAGACCCTGCACATATGCTTCCTGAAGTTGGTGTGATGGAGAATCCTGAATATACTGCAGGTAAATCATCTAGTGCGCCACCGGCAACTTGCGTTGGTGCTAATTTACGTCGTTATCGTTTAGCGGTAGCTTGTACAGGTGAATATGCTGTAGCAGCAACAGGTGTGGCTAATCCTACGAAATCACAAATATTGTCGAAAGTAGTAACCAGTGTTAATCGTGTAGATGGTGTTTACGAAACAGATGTGGCGGTTCGATTAATGTTAGTGGCCAACGATACGCTTGTATTATATCCCAGCGCTGCCTCTGATCCATTTACAGGAAACAACAATGCAGGAACATTAATTAATGAAAGTCAAACCGTGATCAATGCAAACATTGGTTCTGCTAATTATGATATCGGACATACATTCAGTACCGGTGGTGGTGGATTAGCGATGTTGGGTTGTGTGTGCGGAAGCAGCAAAGCGCGCGGTATAACCGGAAGCGCAAATCCTGTTGGTGATCCATACGATATTGATTATGTAGCACACGAAATCGGTCACCAATTCGGAGGTAATCATACATTTAATGCATTAACTAATTCTTGTAATGGAAACCGAAATGCATCCACTTCTGTTGAACCGGGTAGTGGAATTACAATTATGGCGTATGCGGGTATTTGCGGCACCACAAATAATTTAGCGAATAACAGCATTGCATACTTTCATGCAATCAGTTATGATGAGATTGTGAACTTTACTAATCTTGGCGGCGGTAATTCATGCGCCAGCACAGTTACAACCGGTAATCAACCTCCTGTAGTAACTGGACCCGGAACTTATACCATTCCGAAATCCACACCTTTTCAATTGACAGGAAGCGGTACAGATCCGGACGGCGATCCTTTAAGTTTCCAGTGGGAACAAACTGACCCCGGAACAGCAGGTGGAAACTGGAATTCAGGTAACAAACCTTATTTTATGTCTTACACACCAACACCATCTCCTACCCGCTTATTTCCAAAATTAAGTGTGATTTTATCAGGAAACATGACTGGAACGAAGGGAGAATATTTACCTGCAACCGCGCAAACTTTAAATTTCCGTTTAATTGCCCGTGATAACAAAATGGGTGGCGGAGGGGTGTGCTACGTTAACCAACCGGTTATTATTTCCAATGCCGGTCCGTTTAGTGTTACCTATCCAAATGCAGCAGCTATTTCATGGCCGGGAGGTTCATCGCAGACAATTACCTGGAATGTGAATGGTACAGATATTGCACCGGTAAGTTGCGGAACCGTAAACGTTTTGATTTCATACGATGGTGGTAATACATTTACAACCTTAATGAATAACGTTGTTAATTCAGGCTCCCTTACTGTTACAGTTCCAACCGTTACTGCTAATATTACGACATGTAGAATTAAAATTGAATGCCCTACAAATATTTTCTTTGATATTAATGACTTCAATTTTACGATAACGGCAACAACAACAGGTATTAACCAAATTTCTTCTCAAAACATGCTTGGTTTATCTGTAGCGCCAAATCCATTTACATCAGTTATTACTATTAATGCAGCCAACCGCAGCGGTGAAGCAGCTTTAATAACAGTAACAGATTTATTAGGAAAAATAATTCTGCAAGAAAGTGCTGAAGGAACAGGTATACATAAAGAGTTAAACTTGCAAAATGTTGAAAGTGGAATATACTTTATAAGTATAAAAACAAAATCGCATCAGGCAGTAGCTAAAGTAATAAAACAATAATATTTAGATAAGCCGTATAACAGCGGCTTATTTTTTTGTATGAGCGCGCGTTATTTATTTATTGTCAATCCGAATTCAGGAAAACGTAACTCGGATGCAATTATAGATATCATAGAAAAAACTATTCCTTCTTCTATTCCGTATGATATTGCACTTTGGAGAAACATGGAAGAGTTTCGTACTATTGAAATTAAGTTAAAGAATAACGATTATACACATGCAATAGCAGTTGGCGGAGATGGTTCGGTAAACTTAGTAGCCAGAACAATTTTAAATACATCCATTGTTTTAGGAATTATTCCCACTGGTTCAGGAAATGGCCTTGCAAGATCATTAGGAATTAAAATTGAAACAGTAAAAGCCATACAGCAACTATTAGAAAACAAAACAGCAACTATTGATACCGGAGTCGTTAATAATATTCCCTTCTTCTGTACAAGCGGTGTAGGATTTGATGCGCATATTGGAAATTTATTTGCCAACTTAAAAACAAGGGGATTAAAAACCTATATTAAATTGGTAATAAAAGAATATCTAAGTTACACTCCTGAAGAATATAGCATTGAAATGAATGGACTTGTGTTAAAACGTAAGGCATTTTTCATCACCGTAGCAAATGCCGGTCAGTTCGGAAATGATTTTTACATTGCGCCAAAAGCTAAACTAAACGATGGATTGTTTCATGTTGTGATCACAAAACCATTCAATGTATTTCTAGGTATAGGCACCTTACTTAAAATTCTTTTTGGCAAAGCTGATAAAAGCAAATTCATTGAAACTTACCTCTGTAACGAGCTAATTATTACCCGAACGAAAAACGGCACGATTCACTATGATGGAGAGCCGAATGAACAAAGCGAAAAATTAATCTATAAGTTACAGCCGAATTCGCTTAAAGTAATAATTGGGGAAGCAGCACCGTGTTTATAATTGCCTGATGTAATTCAAAAACATCTCTAACGCAATTTTCTTTCTGTCATCCAGATTAAAATCAATTTTATTCTTTAAGTAATCTTCAGCATTAAACTTTTCAGAGAAATGATGCGAAGAATTCTTTAACGCATTATCAATGTTATTGACACCTGACTTTAAAACTTCATTAAACTCCATTATAAAAACAGGGTTTGTTTCGCCGGTGCTCACCCATGCTGCGAATACAAATGGTAAACCCGTAAAGTTCTTCCATTCTTCCGCTAAATCGTATTCAAACTTATAATTTCCATTTAAAGCAAAGGTGCGATCACCGATCACAACAGCGGCTGTATTGCCACTCACAAATTGCTCGTAGCCCGGAATTGCATCTTCAAATTGAAAATTTGTTTTCCAATAAAACTTATTTAAAACTTTCGTGAGTGTTACGGAAGACTTAGACTGATAATCGAGGATAACTGTTTTAATCTCGTTTAATGGAACCATACTGTAAAGCTTAACGCTATCCACCTTTCCATTCGCGCCAATACAGTAGTCGGTAATCACTTTAAAATTTTCCAACTCCGGCAGTAAAGCTACCGGCACTAAACCGATTTCTACCTGTTTGAATTTTAGTTTCTGCGCGCAAATACTCGGGATATCCTCCTGCAAATCTATTTGATCGATCAGCTGAGAATTTTTTAACCCATACCTGAATGGCAGAGTATTAAAATAGCTGACTATAGAAATTTTGGTTTTAATAAGAACAGGAAGAAATTATTCTTCGTCGATTAGATCAATCTTTTTGAAATACATTTTATCGCCCTTCATGACGATAAGTACAGCTGTATTAGCTTCTTTAATCAAATCATTTGGCATGAAAAATTTCACGTTATCATTTTCCATTAATTTTTTCTGGAAAATAATTTCGCGTGCTCCGCGCTCTAAATCCTGAAAAGTGATACGTAAAATTTCACCGTATTTATTCGCTCCTGTTGCGGAAAATTCACGTTCCAAAAGTTGAGAGCGTGTGCACTTAATACCTTCATCGATGTCGAGTTTCGATTGCTTAACAGAACCGTCAGTTTTTAAAGTATCGCCATGAATTTGCTGATTTGCAGCATTCGCATAAGAAGTCCTAGGTTTAAAACTATACAGGCCAATCACCAGAACCAGAGAAGCAAAAAGATATGTGAGTCTTCTTAAAAACATTTTTCAATGACTTAATCTACTCTACAAAAAGTAGTTATCAAATTTAGTACGATAACAGTAAAAAACAACAAATGTTAGTAAAAATTGGGTACTTGGTTAATAAAGCTACTAAATGCATTTATCTATCGAAATTCATAGTATTTGTTTACTTTTGAGCTCAATAAATTACAGCTCCAATAACTGGCTCGGGTTTGTTATTTTATTGATATTCAGATTTTTATAAAATAGTAGGAAAATGTCCGATTCTAAATACAATTTACGTGGGGTTTCGGCCTCCAAAGAAGATGTTCATAAAGCGATTGCTAATTTGGATAAAGGACTTTTTCCAAAGGCATTTTGCAAGGTGGTTCCCGACTTTTTAAGCGGCAGTGAAGAGCATTGTGTGATCATGCATGCCGATGGCGCCGGCACCAAATCTTCTTTGGCCTATGCTTATTGGAAAGAAACCGGCGATTTAAATGTATGGAAAGGCATTGCACAAGATGCAGTCATCATGAATGTAGATGATTTGATTTGTGCAGGTGCAACAGATAATATTTTACTTTCCTCTACAATCGGGCGTAATAAAAATCTGATTCCAGGCGAAGTTATTTCTGCCATCATTAATGGTACCGAAGATGTTTTAGAAATGTTGCGCAACAATGGCATCAGTATTCATTCTACAGGCGGTGAAACTGCTGATGTGGGCGATTTAGTTAGAACGATTATAGTAGACAGCACCGTGGTTTGTCGCATGAAACGTAACGCTGTTGTTTCCAATGATAATATAAAAGCCGGTGATGTTATTATCGGACTTGCCTCTTACGGAAAAGCAACTTACGAAAACGAATACAATGGAGGTATGGGCAGTAATGGTTTAACCAGCGCTCGCCACGATGTATTTGGAAAAGCAGTTGCGCAAAAGTTTCCTGAAACTTACGATAATGCACTACCAAAAGAAGTGGTGTATACAGGAGGTTTAAACCTTACCGACAAAATTGAAGTGAGCTATACAGAATCTAACGGTAAGCAAACAATGGAAATGATTGATGCCGCGAAATTAGTACTATCGCCTACCCGTACTTACGCTCCCGTAATTAAAGCTGTTCTAAATCAATTTGCAGGTCAAATAAACGGACTTGTACATTGCAGCGGTGGGGCACAAACCAAAGTGCTTCATTTTTTAAATGATGGTTTGCATGTTATAAAAGATGATTTATTTGATGTGCCTCCATTATTTAAAACCATTCACCAACAGAGCGAAACAGATTACAAAGAAATGTACAAGGTGTTTAACATGGGGCATCGTATGGAAATTTATGTGCCTGAAAACTTAGCAAACGACATTATTAAAATTTCAAAGTCTTTTAATGTAGATGCTAAAATTATCGGTCGCGTTGAGAAAGGTGAAGGCAAACACGTTACGGTAAAATCCGAGTTTGGTGTTTTTGAATACTAAACTACTTTAGCAATACACATTTTAAAGTGTTGTTGTCGGTAACGAGTAAATATTTCTTACCGTCTTTAAATAAATCAAATACAAGTGGCTTGCCGCTTGCCTTTATTCGCTTGACAACTTTTTTTAATCCCGCCTGAACAATTTCAAGATTGCCGTTTATTGTATTAATGAAGAAATACATTCCGTCCGTATCATAATAATACGTGCCGGTTGTAAAAGCCTCATCAGCGGTTTCGTGTCTGAATAACTCATTCCCCATCAAATCATAACAAATAAGTTTTGATTTGTCAACGATTACAATATCTGTTTTCTTATCATCATCAATCAGCTCGAAAAAATAACTTGGGTTTTCGAAATCAGCATTTAACTTGGCAATGTCTTTTTTATCCTCCAGACTCACCTTTTCCAATAAACTGTTTTTATCATCGAAATAAATAAGACTTGTGTTTTGAATATTGTTTGCTGCATCAATGAAATAATCGCTGCTGTTTGTGATTAATTTATTCGACAAATCAATTCTGCCTTCTCCTCTCCTACTGTAAACATAAATTTTCCCTTCTGAATCATTGGTTATTAAATAGTCGCTTGCCCCAACCTTAACATACTTCACCGGTAAATAAACCGGATGCTCTGTTCGGATAGGCGTGAATTTATCATTTTTAGTTCCATTGATATAATAATTATAAATTTTATTATCGGCACAGGCGATGATGATTCTGTAATCTTTGGTTTTATCGTAATCTTGTAACGACAATGGATTGGTTGCAGAAGCAGGTAACTTAAGTGGATAACCCGGCACATAATTTCCATTCCTATCAATTAAGTGCAAATGCGTACTTGTATTAAATAATATCTGATACTTATTGTTTTTAAAGGCATCTACCGTGTAAAATGGAGAAAGACTTTTTTCGCCGATATTTTTCTTCCAGATAATATTTCCAGTGGCACTGGTTAAATACAAATTATTCTTCGCGTCTTGAAACAACAATTCATTCTGACTTGATTTATGGTTTACAAATGATGAAATGCCGGAAGTAATCAGTGTATCTACTTCACAGGTCCATAAACCTGGAGAATCCTTATTAGTGGAAGTAATCTGATACCTCGCTGCCGTTCTGAATTGAAGGAGATTTTTATAGTTAGTGATATTCATGCTATAATCGCTCACCTTTTTCATATACACTAAATCACTGTCGGATAAAAATGTAAACAAATCTTTTGCCTTAGAAGTTTGTTTATTGATGTTACAATAAACCTGATAATTAAAATCTACCAATAAATTTTCTTTCGCATAATTCATGAACACTTCATTTTGCGAAGCGGAAGAATTATTTAGAACCGAACTCATGTAAAACAAATGACCCTGTAAACTCTCTGAAATTATCAAATAATTAGAATAGGCGAATGCGAATTGCGCTTTAGCTTCATACAAATCACCAAAAAATTCCCTATTGAAATCGCTGATGCTGTCGCGCAATTTAAAATTTCTGAGCCCCTGATAATTCATAACGCTATCCGACAAATAATTTAAGACTTCATTCACTCGCGCTGAATCTTTGATTTGAATAACCAAGGCTTTTTCGGTGTTGGCATTTAAAGCGTACTCACATTCAACCACTACCTCATTGATATTTTCTGCTAATTGTCTTTCCACATTAAACAATGCGCTGTCATTTGCCTGTTTCCAATACATTGCGTTTGATTCCACTTTTAACTTTTCCCTTAATAAGGGATAATTGCTGATGGCGGTAGCTTTATAGGATAAAAGATTAAAGGGTAATATCGAGAAAAAATCTCCCGACTTTGCCGGTTGTCCGCTCAAGGCATTTAAGAATGAAGAAGTGTCTGCATCATTAAATCCATTGGCAACAATTGCCTCCGGTGTAACTTCCAACTTAGCGACAGATACACCTGTTAAGGCAATCTGATCCGTATTGATTTTAAGATGACTCTTTTTAAGTAAGTCATAATTAAAATAAACATTGCATAAATCATCCTCATCCAAATTTTTACGCAGTTGAATAAATTTAATCTCCTTACTTAATTTTTTCTCCCCTGCATTAAAACATTTTTTTACCAACGCCTCACTCTCCGAAATTGCAACTACGCCATTTGAAACTTGTATGGTATAACGTAAACGATCTTTCCAAAATTCCAGCTGTCCTTCCGTGCCTGCTTCGCATTTAAAATTCGTTTTCAATATATCTTGAAACTCTTCCTCTTGTGCCAGCTCCTGTAAATTAAACGTCATTAATAAACGTAGACTTTGGTTTTCGTTATAGAAGCCTAGGTTTATTTTACGGCCACGGAAAAACTCCTTAAAATTTTCTACTTGTGTGGTTAACGAATCGAAATATGAAATTTGTGATTCAATGGATTTAATTTGCTTGATATTAATTAAGCTGTTCCAAATTAAATTTTGATTAATCAGCTTGTTGGTTAATTCATGAAATCCTGACACTTCTACTAAACAAACTGCATCGTGCGGCAAAACATCCAGTGCGTTCAGGGCCGGTTTTTTATTTTGCTTTAAATAAAAATAACCCCACACTGCCGCGCTTAAACCGGCAGCAACAAACACATAAAAAAAGATAGTTTTAAACTTTTTCAAATCAAACAGTAGCTATCTAAGTTAATGGATAGCGCGCTTGATTTTCGCGTAAAAACATGTACTTATTAAACCGACACTGTGAATTGTCAGAATTCGAGTTCCAATTGATCGGGCAAGAGGCGAAATGACGTTCGGTGCAGAGGTGTTGGTCCGAGTTTTTTGATGCCTTCACGATGTTCTTTTGTTGGATAGCCCATGTTTTTTTCCCAGGCATAACCCGGATATTTTACAGCGGCCTCTTTCATAAAATCATCGCGGTAAGTTTTAGCTAATATGCTGGCGGCCGCAATGCTAAGGAATTTTGCATCTCCCTTAATAATGCATTGATGCGGGATGTTGTCGTAGGGCTTAAAACGGTTTCCGTCAATTAATAAAAGTTCGGGACGAATTTTTAATTGGGAAACAGCTCTTTGCATGCCCGTAATGGATGCGTTTAAAATATTTATCTCATCAATTTCACTGTTACTAACCTGAACAACCGCAAAAGCGAGGGCTTCCTTTTCAATAATTGGGCGCAATTCATAACGAACCTTATCGGTAAGTTGTTTACTGTCGTTTAAAATTTTGTTTTTATAATCCTTAGGTAAGATTACAGCAGCCGCAAAAACAGGACCTGCTAAGCAACCTCTTCCGGCTTCATCACAACCGGCTTCAATCAAATGCCTATCAAAATACGCTTTAAGCATTATTTTAAATTAGACAGGCAATTTTTAATGGCTGTGAAATCCGGAACCTTACCTGCATCTTCTAAAACCTCAGCATACTGAATAATTCCATTCTTATCAATTACAAAAGCCGAACGCTTTCCAACGCCTTTCATATCGAAAACAAAACTTTCATACAACGAATCGTAAGCGAGTGAAGCTTCCTTATTAAAGTCACTCAACAATTCGAAATTCAAGTTCAATTCTTCTTTAAATTTCTTTAAGGTAAATAATGAGTCGATAGATATTCCGAAAACCTCTGCATTCATGATATTATAAAAACTTAAATCGTCGCGGGTTGAACAGAGTTCTGCCGTGCAGGTGCTTGTAAAGGCCAATGGGAAAAACAACAGAACTACGTTTTTTCCTTTCATTTCACTTAAGCTGACAGCTTTCTTATTTGTGTTAAAGAGTTTAAAATCAGGGGCTTGTTGACCTATTTGCGCTTTCATTTCTTTACAATTATTTAAGTTTAATTTTTAGGGTATGAACAAAGTAAATAATAATTTTGTATTCATAATTAGTAACCTTAAAAACTCATAATAAAATGACATCATTAATTGGAAAAAAAGCACCGTCGTTTAAAGCAGCAGCTGTTGTTAACGGTGGCGAAATCGTGAACGATTTTTCATTGGATCAATATGTAGGTAAGAAGTATGTAATTTTCTTCTTCTACCCAAAGGATTTTACATTCGTTTGTCCAACCGAATTACACGCATTTCAAGAAAAATTAGCGGAATTTGAAAAACGCGGTTGTGCTATTGTAGGCTGTAGCACCGATACAGAACAAAGTCACTGGGGCTGGTTACAAATGGATAAAAAGTTTGGTGGCATTAAAGGCATCACTTATCCAATTGTTGCTGACACAAACAAAACCATCTCAATTAACTACGGTTGTTTAAATGGCGACTACTCTATTGACGAGAACGATAATTTTGTAGCAAGCAGTGAAATGATTGCGTATCGTGCTTTGTATTTAATTGACAAAAAAGGAAACGTTCGTCACTTATTGATTAACGATTTACCATTAGGCCGTAACGTGGATGAAGCTTTACGTATGTTAGATGCTTTACAGTTTAACGAAGAAAACGGAGAAGTTTGTCCTGCTAACTGGAGCAAAGGCAAAGAAGGCATGAAAGCTGACCACTCAGGTGTTGCCGATTACTTAGCAAAACACTAAAAATTAATTCGTCTTTAAAAAAGCCTGAACATGTAGTTCAGGCTTTTTTATTTTCTTAAAATTTAGCGCGACTTTTTATTACACGAAGTACGAATCATAAGGATACATATTTCTGTTTATCCATAACCGGCTTCTCTCCTTTTGCGTTTTTTGCAAATCTGCAGCATTTGCCAACCAGTCGTATGAGCTAATTGCGTTTTCTATCTCCTAAAATTTAGGTACTGCATTAATCCGTTTAAATGCCGCTTTCTACTGAACTAGTTTTGCTTCATGAAAAGTAATAAATCAATCATGAAAGCAATACATCCTCTCCTTATCCTATTCGTTATTGTATTTATAAACGAATTGCAAGGACAAAATAAAAACAACGACACCATCTTTTGGGATAATGGTAATATCTCCTTGTTATCTGATTTAGGACGCATTCATATTGTAAAGAAAAAAGGAGCGAACATTACCGAAGCGCGTATTTATGAGATTAAAAAAGAAAAAGGGGTTTTAGTTTACGAAAAAGATAAATGCCTTCATGATATTTCTATTTCAAACATTGAGAACATTCAGCCGGGTTATAATCCGCTTGCTATTTTACTTTTTAAAGAAGACAACACACCTTATATAAAAGAGTTGTATAAAAAAACAGATTCTTACAACGAACCGACAAACTTTAAAATAGCGGCCGTAAAACAAATCATTACTCCAAAAGCAAGAGTAATTCCTACGCAGCAACAGAAATCACTTATTGACTCTTCATCTACACTTCAACATGATGTTCTTATAGATCTCGAGGGCAATGAGTGGCCTATCAAAATATTAATAGTTCAGGAAAACATACTCGAGTTCAAAAAAACAAGCAATCTCGATGGACCCATATATGTAAAAACATTTACTCATGCTGAATTTACAAAACGCGACAATCATACCATTATTAAAATAATAAAATAATAATAAACACAACAACCATGAAAACAAAAACTACCATCGCCGCACTTTTCTTATCTATTGGAATGTGGGCACAAACAAAACAAAACATCGCCGTTTTAAACATCGATAGCAAAGGCGTAATCCAAACTTCCGAAGAAATGGGTTATCTCGTTCGACTTGAATTAGAAAAAACAAAAACTTACTCCGTATTGGATAAGTATGAAGTGAACGAAGTTATCAAAGCCAATGATATTGACGTTAATAACTGTTACTCTAAATCTTGTTTGGTGAATGCCGGTAAATTATTAAAAGCCGATAAAATGTTAAGTGGAAGTGTAGAACGCCTGGATGAAAAAGTAGTTATCTCGCTTCGCATTATCGATGTAGCCAGCGGAACTATTGAGAAAACAGAATCAACTGAGTTTTTAAATCTTCCTGAAATACAAAAAATGATTCGCGTGGCCGTTGGTAAACTGGTAGGCATTGAACCGGATCCTGTTTTAGTAAAATTATTAATCGATTACGACGTTCCGGTTGAAAGTCCGAAAAACACTTTACGATTAAACGGACCACGCTTAGGATTTTCATCTACTTTAGGTGAAGCCGGAGAAATTTTAAGCAATCCCGATAAAAGTAAAGGTGGATTTGATATGTATCCTGTGAATTTTCAATTTGGCTGGCAACAGGAAGTACAATACATCAGTGCAGGAAATTTTCAGGCTTTAGTTGAAAATATATTTTTAATTGGAGGATTAGAAAGCGGGAAATTTGTTCCTTCCTATACTCCCCTCTTAGGTTTTCGCTTTGGAAAAGGCGCATGGGAATTCGGATTTGGTCCGACTTTCAGATTGGTTAGAAAAGCAAACGGCTTTTATGACAAGGAAGGTTACCTTGGTAAAAAAGGAGAATGGCATTTATCAAACGAATACAATTCAAACAATTTTGTAAGAGAAGACGCGCCAAGCATAAATCCGTACAGTATAGAAAGCCGTTTAGACAGTCGTGGTAACACCGAATTATCTACCGGACTAGTTATTGCTGTTGGAAAAACATTCCGCTCAGGTTACTTAAACATTCCTGTAAATATTTATGTAGCACCGCGTAAAGACGGAAGTACAGTGGGTGCCATGGTAGGTTTTAATATTCAAAAGAAAAAAAGAGTGAATTAGTAAACATGAAAAAATATCTACTAATGGCCGGCGCCTGCCTGAGTTTCATAGTTGGCTCAGGTCAAACCACCGTTAGTCTCGATACCCTCGGTAAGCAAACACTTGCCGGGGGCATTGCGCTAAATAAACTAGGCATGACGACTATCTATTTAAAAGATGGAAGTATTTATAAAAATTGCACCATAAGGGCAATCAATCCTTTACATGTGGAATACATTAAAAACAAAACACTTCACGACTTTCACATCGAAAGAGTTAAGTGCATTGTTCCAATTAATGAAGAGTTTGTAATTTGGTTTAACGAAGAGAAAAAACCGGTTGTTTCAAAAGAGTGTGGAGTGAACAATTAAAATTCAAACTTATACCCAACACCTTTTACGGTTTTTATATTTTCTTCTCCTAATTTTTCGCGGAGTTTGCGGATGTGAACATCTATGGTTCTATCGCCAACAACCACCTCATCGCCCCAGATTTTTTCGAGAATGAATTCGCGGGTAAATACTTTGCCGGGCTTCGACACTAATAGTTCCAGTAATTTAAACTCCTTCTTTGGAAGTATAATTTCATTTTGGTTTTTGTAAACCATATACTTTTCCAAATCCACTTTAATGTCCCCAAACTCCATGACCTTTTCAGTTTTTGGAGTATCAGATCCTAAACGTCTTAATAAAGCTTTAATACGGCTAATGAAAACTCTTGGCTTCACCGGCTTTGTGATATAATCATCAGCACCCGAATCAAAACCCGCAATTTGTGTATAATCTTCACTGCGTGCACTTAGAAACACAATTAATGTATTTCCAATCTCTTTGTTCTCACGAATAATGCGACAAGTTTCAATGCCATCCATTTCCGGCATCATTACATCCAATACTATTAAATGTGGCTTATGTTTAGTTGCCAATTCAATACCATCATGGCCGTTCAAAGCAGTATAAACTTCGTACCCTTCTTTTTTTAAATTGTATGATAAAAAATTCAGAATATCTTCTTCATCATCCACCAATAATATTCTGTATGCTTCACTCATAATTAGTTCCTTTTTAACGGCACTAAATTAATTTATATTAAAAGTTCAAATGTTAAGTAAACTTTAAATAATTTTTATGCCCTGCATGTATTGTTAACTTTCGCTTAACATTAAAGTTAAGATATCCTTAAACTGAGTTTATTCTTTTGTGCTATAATTATTGGAACAAATGAAAAGGATTTTAAGTGCGCTTACTTTATTAATTAGTATAACAGCTTATTCACAAACCGGAAAAATCACCGGAAAAATTATAGATGCTAAAACCGGTGAAACTTTACCGGGAGCTACCGCTGTGATTGAAGGAACAACCAAAGGCGCGAGTGCTGACTTTGATGGTAATTTCAGTTTAAACAATGTGCCGGTAGGTAAAGTAACGCTTATTGTCAGTTATATTTCCTATGACACAAAAAAATTAACCGGTATTGAGGTGAAGGCGAATGATGTAACGAATGTGAACGTTCCGCTTGAAACATCTTCCTCACAAAATTTACAGGAAGTTACAGTAACGGTTGAAATTGCGAAAGAAAACACCGCCGCATTAGTATTAATGCAAAAAAACAATGTCAGTGTGAGTGATGGTGTATCTGCTGAAACCATTAAACGCACACCGGATAGAAACACGGCTGATGTATTAAAACGCGTGAGTGGAGTTACAATCATTGAAGATAAATTTGTGATTGTACGCGGACTTAGCGACCGCTATAATGTTTCGTTTTTAAATAATTCTCCTTTACCAAACACCGAAGCGGATAAAAAAGCTTTCTCATTCGATATTTTTCCGGCTAATATGCTCGATAATATTTTAGTGAATAAAACCGCTACGCCGGATATGCCCGGTGATTTTGCCGGAGGTATTATCCAAATCAACACAAAAAATATTCCCGATAAAAATTTTGTTTCCTTATCGCTTAACGGAGGTTATAACACCATCACAACAGGTAAAGAGCAGTTAACTTACCAGGGAGGAAAAAGAGATTGGTTAGGTATAGATGATGGTACGCGTGCTTTGCCAAGCGAAACGCCAACGCAAGAAAACTTTCCGGCAGATAATATTTCTCAATTTGAAGCGGCAAAACCTTTTAAAAATGATTGGGCGATTGAAAAGTCTACATTCAAACCCAATTTTTCTACACAATTTGCAATCGGTCAAAACATAAAATACAAAGAGCGCGATTTCATTGGCATTTTATTCTCGCTTACCTATAATAACTCCAATACATTTGCACAAAGAACCAGAAACGTATATAATAATAATGCAACAGGCACCGGTGAATCTGTACAAGAAGAACATTACGATTTAAATGTATACGGTAATCAAAATTTATTAGGCTCCATACTAAATCTATCGTTTAAACTAAACGAAAACAATAACATCAGTTTAAAAAATATTTACTCTATCAGTTCCGATGATAAACTTATTGCTTCATTAGGAAACCGCGCCATGAATGAAGAGATCCCGATTGAAACAAAAATTAATAGCCGTTTTTTTCAAAGCAGTAAGGTTTACTCCGGACAATTATCCGGCGATCATTATTTACCGAAATTAAAAATTAAAGGTAATTGGGTGGGTTCATATGGCACATCCAATAGAAATGTGCCGAACTACCGCGTTACTGCTTGGAGCAGACAAACAAAACTAACAGATCCAAACGAACCATATTTATATGACACCATATATCAAGCTAATGTCGCATTGAGTACAAGTGGTCCTGATTATTCTGGTTATCGTTTCTATTCTAACTTAGACGAAAACATTAAAAGTTTCAAAGCAGATTTTTCGAGAGGTTTTAAAATCAGTGAAAACTTAAAACAAGAAATAAAAGTTGGAGGCTTCGCGCAAACACGCGATCGAGAATTTTATACGAGACAACTCGGGTTAACCCATATCAGTTACATGTTTAAAAATTCTCTTTTATACCTACCGGAAGACCAAATTTTTGCACAGCAAAATATGGGTTTAAATATTCCGAGTGAGGTAGGTTATCCTGACTCAACAGGATTTAAACTAAGTGAGCTAACTAAACCTACTGATAAATACAGCGCCACTTCTAAATTATTCGCCGGCTACTTAATGTTGGATACAAAATACAAAGAGTGGTTCCGTGTTATATATGGAGTACGTTTTGAAAATTTCTTTCAAAAGGTTAATGCTGAAAGAATAAAAGGTGTTCCACTAGTTATCGAACGAAAGAATTTAGATTTCTTGCCATCAATTAATTTAATCTTTTCCTTAAATGAAAAACAAAATATTCGTGCTAGCTACTCTAAAACTGTAAATCGTCCTGAGTTCCGTGAACTAGCTCCTTTTAACTGGTATGATCCCGAAACCAGATTTTTATTAAGCGGTCGTGAAGATTTGGTAAAATGTGATATTCAAAATTATGATTTACGATATGAGGTGTATCCTGGAAGGGGGCAAATTTTATCTGCTAGTGCATTTTATAAAGATTTCAAAAATCCTATAGAAATTGTCGCTTCAGAAAACGCATCTGACGAACTTGTATTTAAAAATACTCCAAAAGCTACAATTATAGGTGCAGAATTGGAATTCAGAGTAATTATTGGAGCTTTATTTAAAACAGATTCGATTAAATTCCTAAATAATCTGAGTGTATTTTCGAATCTTTCTTATTTCAAATCGGAAGTGTCTTTGTTTAAGCCGGGTTCAACTACAGAAAAATACACACGCAGCTTGCAGGGCCAATCGCCCTATATTATCAACGCGGGAATTTTATATAACGATAACGAACTTGGATTTAGTGTAGGTGCTATGTTAAATAGAATTGGAGAACGTATATACAACGTAGGAACTCAAAATGAACCAAACCGTTGGGAAAACAGCAGAACGGTAGTTGATATTCAGTTTGGGAAACAACTTTGGAAGAATAGAATGGAAATTAAATTCAACATCCGCGACTTGTTGAAGCAACGTTCGGTTATTTATCAGAATAATGATAATGACACCCGTTTCAATAAAGGAAAAGATTATGAAGTACTAACACGTACTTACGGAACAGTTTACTCGTTACAATTAAACATTAAACTTTAATGCGAATTGTTTTTAAGTTTGATGAGGGAGGTATTGAGTTTAACCAAAATGTCTAATCCTCTCTTGGCGGCATTCTTTAGTTTTAATTCGGGGTATTGATATTTTAACTCCTTACTTAAAGCTTTAAATTCATCGTTAAACAAACACACATCCTTAAAAACTGATTTCTTCAGTTTCTTCGTAAACATTGGAGATTTTTCGTAATGAGACTTCAAATGCCGATTGACATCTGATAATTTCAGTTTACTGCTTCCCATATTAATTCCTTCATCGGAACAAATTTGTTTTGCGGTTTTTAAGTATGAGATTATAGGAAAGAAAAACCGAATCCAGATAAAATTGTTGTTTGTATGCTTGCTTGTTCTTTTCGAACAGTTCCTTTATAGTGAGTGCCATTTGATTTTTTACAAATATGTTAATTAATGTATATACTTAGTGTGAAGTTTGTGTTAATTAAATATTAAACGAAAGCTCAAAACACATTAGTATTAAGAGAATGTTACTAAACCCATATTTAAGTAATGTTACCGTAATCTAAGTATAATCTTTTACTAATGCCTCTTTAACCCTGCATTAAAGTTGTGCCCATTACTTTGTGCCATAAATTTTAAAAAATGAAAAAGATTTACAAAACATTATTATTAGCCTTCGCAATGAGCTCGGCTGTTGCACAAACAGGCTTTTGGACTCCTACAACGTATAAAGGAGCATTTGCTCCGGCACCAACAGCCATGTGGACTGACACATGGATAGAGTGGGATCCGGTTAACAAAGTATACCCTGCTCCAACCATGACTGTTAGTTCAAATATTACCACTAATACAACTTGGGCAAGCGGACAAACCGTTTTATTACAAGGTCCGATTTATGTAAAAAACAATGCTGTTTTAACTATTCAACCGGGTGTTGTTATTCGTGGTGAAAAAGCGAGTGCCGGTTCAGCATTAATCATTACAAAGGGCGCGCAAATTAATGCTGTTGGTACAGCAGCACAACCAATTGTATTTACAACCGATCAGGCACCGGGCGCAATTAACCGTGCAGTAGGTGACTGGGGTGGATTAATTATTTTAGGTAACGGCGCTTTAAATATTGCCGGAGGATTGGCAAACGTGGAAGGCTTACCTGTGTCTGCAGATTCAGAATACGGAGGAGGATCAACTCCAAATAACAATGACAATTCAGGTTCATTAAGTTATGTGCGTATCGAATTTGGTGGATATGTTTACGCACCAAACAAAGAAATCAATGGTTTAACCATGGGTGGTGTTGGTAAAGGTACACAGATTGATCATGTTCAGGTATCCTACACAAACGATGATGCATTTGAGTGGTTTGGCGGTGCTGTGAATGCGAAATACTTAGTATCCTTTAGAAATTTAGATGATGATTTCGATACAGACAACGGATGGAGCGGTTATGTACAATTTGGTTTAATTGTTCGTGATCCTTCTTTAGCTGATAATCCTTCAGTATCTACTTCAGAAGGTTTTGAATCAGATAATGATGCTACCGGAAGCGCCAACACGCCTTTAACTTCAGGTGTATTTTCTAACATTACAGGTATCGGTCCTTACCGTGGCAACTCCGCACAAACGATTGCTTCCGGATACCGTCGTGCTTTACGTTTAAGAAGAAATACAAACTTAAAAGTATTCAACTCTATTTTCATGGATTTCAAAACAGGATTGTTTATTGATGGTGCAGCTGCAGATGGAAATGCAAACTCAGGTGCTTTAAAGTTCAAATACAATTTAATTGCTACAACTTCAGGTGTGAATCCTAAAACTGTTGAAACAACTACAGCGAACGTGAATGTTAACGGCGCATGGTATGTATCACAACCAAATGATTCACTTAATTCATCTAAT
>JAEUTQ010000080.1 GCA_016787445.1 Bacteroidia bacterium | reverse complement strand
GACAGCCACTACAGGTTTTCATCCTTTATTTAATGCAGCCGGTTGTTGTCCAAATGCCGGTGGTGCGCAAACCATTATGACAGGTAACGGTGTTGATCCCTGCGGCGGATTTCCTGTTGTTTGTCCGGGCGGTAATTTTTCAGTTCGTTTAGGAAATAATGGTACAGGTGCCATAGCCGATCGCTTAGAACAAAAATTCTTTGTATCGGCCGCAAATGCCAACTTTACATATAAGTATGCCGTGGTTTTCCAAGACCCCGGACATACCGTTAACCAACAACCTGCTTTTAGAATTGAAATGTTCGATTCATTAGGCGTTGCTATTCCTTGTACCTATTATAATGTAGCAGCCGGACAAAATATTGCGGGATTTCAAAACTCACCAAATTGTGCCGGTGTAGTTTATAAACCTTGGACCAATGTTGTAGTTGATTTAACTACCTATATCGGACAAAGCGTAACCATTCGTTTCTCAACCTTTGATTGTTCTTTAGGTGGACATTATGGTTATGCTTATATAGACGGTTCATGTGTTTCATTTCAACAAACTACACAGGATACAATTTGCGTCGGCTCAACAAAAAACATTTGCGCACCTCCAGGTTTTTTATCGTATGTATGGAGTGGTGGAAATATTAACGGAAATACCAACCAATGCGTGAATGTTTCCAACCCCGGCATGTACTCTGTGCAAACAACCTTAATGACAGGATGTACCGGCCCTATTTTCTATTATCCTTTACATAACTTTCCAAAACCTGTGGCCAATTTTAATACCGGCGCGAATAATGGTTGCGGCTTAACTGTCAACTTTAATAATAATTCCAGCATGTCATCCGGTAACCTTACACAGTACCAATGGAATTTCGGTGATGGTTTTACATCTACTTTACAGAATCCAAGTCATACTTATGCAAATGCCGGTTCTTATTTAGTTTCATTAATTGTGACTTCCAGTAAAGGTTGTAAGGATACCGTTGTTAATTTAGTGAATGTAAATCCGCCTCCAACAGCTGCATTTTCCTATTCAAATATTTGTCAGGGCGCGCCTGTAATGTTCAACGACAACAGTACCATTCAACAAGGCAATATAAATCAATGGAGTTGGAACTTTGGTGATAATACACCCGGTTCGTTCTTGCAAAACCCAACACATATATATGCCAACGCAGGTACTTATACTGTAAGTTTAACAATTACCAGTAATCAGGGTTGTGTGGCAACAACAACTTCCGTAGTAACCGTGAATGCTAAACCAAATGTAAACTTCACGGCAGCTAACGGTTGTTTAAATGCGCCAACCGCATTTAACAACAGCAGTTCAATAAGCGGAGGCGCCATTACAAGTTGGATGTGGGATGTAGATGGAAATGGAATTATCGACTACAACACGGCTAATATTTCGCATACTTATGCTAATGCCGGAACTTACACAGTTATATTAAACGCCTCAAGTAATGCTAACTGCATTAATTCTTATTCTACTACATTAACTGTTCATCCCTTACCATTAATTAATATCAGCGGGAATAATGCATGCCATAATTCAGTAACTAATTTCACCAACACAAGCAGTATTGGTAATAATAATACAATTACAAGTTACAACTGGAACTTTGGTAACAATACAAACACAAACCAAACTTCTCCTCAGGTTATTTATTCGGCTCCCGGAAATTATGTGGTAACCTTAACTGCCACTTCTAACAATAACTGCGTATCAAGTGGAACAACCTTGGTTTCAGTATTTCCAAATCCAAATGTTAGTTTTAATGCGGCTTCCGTTTGTCAGGGAAATGCAACTCAGTTTAATAATACTTCAGGAGTTAGCAGTGGTACTATTGTAAATTGGTTATGGGATTTGAATGGCGACAGTAATGCCGACAGCACTTCTCAAAATCCTACATTTATTTATACTACTGCAGGAACACATGTGGTAAGCTTAACAGCCATTACAAATAATAATTGTGTGGCAACTTACACTAATGTAATTAATGTTAATCCGCTTCCGAATGTTTCTTTTGCGGTAAATAACGCTTGTCAGGGTACTGCAACGCAGTTTACTAATAATAGTACCATTAGCAGCGGACAAATCTCCGCTTATCAGTGGGCTTTTGGAAACGGTAGCGGTACTTTTCAAAATAATCCCGCTATTGTTTATAGTAATATTGGAACCTATGTTGCTACCTTAACCGCAACATCCAATAACAATTGTGTTTCAAGCGCTACACAAGTAGTAACGATTCATGCCGTTCCAAATGTAAATTTTTCTGTCACTACAACTTGCTTAAATCAGGCCACACAATTCACCAATATCAGTAATATTGCAAGTGGTAATATCGTAAAATACCGTTGGGATTTTGAGAATAACAATACCTGGGATGACTCAACTGCCAACCCAACATTTGTTTATCCTAATTTCGGTTCGATGCAAGCCAAATTGCAAGCTATCAGCAATAACAATTGTTACAGCCAGAAAATTAATCCGGTTGTCGTTCATGGAAATCCGGTTGCAAACTTTAAAGTAAACTCAGCCTGTTTAGGTGATAACAGTAATTTTGTAAACTTATCCACTTGCAGCGATGGAATAATTACCAGTTATCAATGGGATTTTAATGGTGATAATATCGTAGATAATAATTCTCAGAACCCTATTCATAATTATGCTACTAACGGTGTTTACCTTGCTAAACTTGAAGTTCAAAGTCAATATGGTTGTGTAAACGTAATGTCGAAATCCGTTTATGTGAACGCTAAACCAATTGCTAAGTTTAATGCGAACAATGTAAGTGGTTGTCCGAGCTTATGTGTGAACTTCACTAATATGTCAACAATCTCAAACGGAAGTATCGTTACCAATCAATGGTTGTTCGGTGATAATTCTATTCCGGGTTACGCTACAAATCCGACACATTGTTATGAAACCGGCACTTATAATGTAACCTTAAAAGTTGTTTCTGACAGTGGTTGTATTAGTCAGTACACCTCTCCAAGTTTAGTTAATGTTTATCCAAGTCCTACTGCTGCATTTGTAGTTTTACCAAATGAAGTGGATATGAATCAGCCAATGATTGAAGTAACCAATACATCAATGGGTGCTTCAAGCGTAAGTTATACTTTCAGCAACGGAACTTCTTACAATCAACAAAACTTCACTCACACCTTCGACACCGATAATCCAATGACAGTTTACATTACACAAATTGTAGTAAACAGTTATGGATGTAAAGACACCATTAGTCAGCCTGTAAGTATTAAACCTGCCTTTGTAATTTGGGTACCGAATGCATTTACTCCAAATTCAGATGGATTAAACGATGGCTTTATGGCAAAAGGTGTAGGTATCAACAAATTTAAAATGTGGATTTTTGACAGATGGGGCAGAGTAATTTTTGAAACCGACGATATTAATCAGGCATGGGATGGAACGGTGAGAGGAAGTGAAGAGCCAATTAAGAATGATGTGTATGTTTGGAAAGCACAAGTGGAAGATATTTTCAGTAAAAATCACGACTTAACTGGACATGTAACCTTGATCAAATAAAACGTTATACTAAAAATTGTAAGTAAATATCTGATGGGACAGATAGATGGTTAAAGAAAAGGCGGGAATAAATTCCCGCCTTTCTTATTTATTTTTTTAATGTTGCTTCATAATAAGGAAGCGCGTCTTTCATGTAACCTTTTAAATTATTTACACGGGTTTCATCGCTTGGATGCGTACTTAATAACTCCGGCGGTTTTTGTCCGCCTGTTTGCGACATTCTTTCCCAAAACGTAATAGCTGCGCGCGGATCATATCCGGCCATCGCGGCAAAAATAACACCCATTTTATCCGCTTCACTTTCGTGACTTCTGCTATAAGAAAGCATACCCAATTGAGAAGTAATTCCAAATGATTGCATAAAAATATCGTGCGTCAACTGTGGTTTGGTTTGAAGTGCCGTTGATAAAACCGCTCCGCCCAATTGAACCATCATCGCATTACTCATACGCTCATTACCATGCTGAGCTATGGCATGAGCAATTTCATGTCCCATTACTATTGCTAAGCTTTTTTCATCTTGGGTAACCGGAAGAATTCCTGTATACACAACCACTTTACCGCCGGGCATACACCAGGCGTTTACGGTTGGATCATCCACCACATTAAAAGCCCATGCAAAACCATTTAATTGATTACTTAATCCTTTATCGGCGTAATATTTTTCTACTGATTTTTGAATTTTAGCACCGACATTTCTTACTAAAATTACATTTGGATTATTGTCCGGTAATGGCTTGTTCGTTGCTAAAAATTTATCGTATTCAGAAAAACTCATCGCGTTCATCTCGCTATTGGAAATAATATTGAGTGAACGACGACCCGTAATCGCATTTTTATGGCAGCCATTTAATAACATAGCTGCTGTTGTAATCATTAAAAAACGCTTCATAATTAATCTTCGATTTTTGCAGTTAAACCACGTTCAAGCAAAGCTTCACACATGGGTTTAAGTTTAATATACGGTGCAGTTTTAACAGCACACTTTCCGGCAAAGTGAACTAAATAAGTACATTGTTCAGCCTGAATAGAGTCATGACGGCAAACTTTAATTAAACTTTCAGTGACAAACTCAAATGTGTTAACATCGTCATTATATAAGATAAGGTTCTTATTAGGTTCCGTTAACGTTTCAACTTCTTCAAGTTCTAATTCCTGTATTTGGGTATTGTTTAACATGGTGCAAATTTACAAAATTTGCCAGATATCGTAAAAAACACACCACTTATATTTCAGACATTAGCACAGACAAAAATCATTGTTATAGCCTTTAAAATGTACTATTTTTATGAGCATGAAGTGGTACTTTTTCATATTAAACATTCTGTTAAGTTTATTCGTAAATGCTACTAAGCCAAGCATTGTGTTCAAAGAAAACAAAGGACAATGGCCTGACAAGGTTTTGTTTGGAGCACATTTTGCAACGACTAAATTTTATGCCAATCAAACAGGCTTTAACTATTGCATTTATAATGGGGAAGATTTATTAAAAGCAAGAGATCATACACACCAAAACATTAATCATTCTGAAAAAACCAGTAATGAAGGTTACGTAAGAGCACATAATTATGAAGTTAATTTTATTGGTGGTAGTCTGAACAAAGTAATTAAAAAAGGAGAACAAAGCGATTATTATAATTACTTTTTAGGAAGGGATAAATCAAAATGGGCCGGCATGGTGAAATCTTATGCTGATTTATTGTTTAAAGACGTATACGAAGGAGTAGATCTAAATATTTACAGCGAAGGAAGTAATTTGAAATACGATCTTATTATACAGCCACAAGCAGATGCAGGCAAAATTAAATTGAATTATAAATATGTAAATAAGATTGAATTACAGAAAGGAGAAATAATTGTAAAGACTTCCGTTGGCGATATAATAGAAAAATCACCGGTAGCATTTCAGACTATAAATGGATTTAAAGTCAATGTTCGCTGCATTTATAAATTAATAAATGAAACAACAATTGGTTTTGCGTTTCCCGACGGATACAACAAAGATTATAGCTTAACAATTGATCCAACCGTTATTGTTTGCTCATATTCCGGTTCTGAAATTCATGCGGGTGCTTCCGGATGTAGTTACGATGCCAGTGGTAATATTTATAACTTTGGTTATGCTGAAACGGGCTACGATGTAACACCCGGTGCTTTTCAGGTTAATTATGCCGGTTATTGGGATGCTGTATTAAGCGTTTATAACAGTAACGGTTCTTCCAAATTATTTTCGACTTATATTGGCGGCGATTCCCTTGAATTACCACTTGATTTAAATATAAAAAACAATGAGATCACATTGCTTATTAAGACTCAATCAAGTAATTATCCATGCAGTGTAACCGGATATGATACTACCTATAATGGTGCATACGACTTAGCCATAACAAAACTTGACATAACGGGTTCAACTTTAATAGGCTCAACATATATTGGCGGCACTAATAGCGAATCTTTTGATAATTTTTCCTTGGGTGGTGTGGATTACCGTTGCGAAGCAGAGATGCAAAATGATAATTTAGGAAATGTATTTGTTTACACAGCTTCCTCATCTGCAAACTTCCCTACAACCCCAGGAGTCATCTCTAATGTCAAAAAAGGATTTACGGATGCGGTATTTTTTAAAATGAGTTCAAATTTGTCTAATTTAATTTGGAGCACTTATTTGGGTGGTAGTTCCAGTGAAAGTGGTAAATCCGTTCGATTTGACGGCACAGGTGGATTTTATTTGGCAGGCACAACTTCCAGTACTGATTTTCCGGTTACTTCGGGTGCACTGCAAACAACAAAGGCAGGCTTGGCAGTTTTCTCTGATTTTTATATTACTCATATTAATTCGACCGCCAACTCAATTATCGCTTCTACTTATTTAGGTGTTCAAGGTCATGACATCTTAGCATTTATGGATTTAGATATGAATAATGATGTTTACATCTGCGGACATACAGGTACTTCTTCACAATTCATTCCAACTGCCGGAACTTATAGTAATGCGAATGGTTTTAATACCATTCATAAAATAAATTCTTCTCTTACTTCCTTATTCTTTAAAACAAAGTTTGGGTATTATGTATCCACACCATTCCAAAGCGTTACGCCAAATTTGGCTTACAGTGCATTTAAAGTGGATAGTTGCCAAAATATCTATATAGCCGGTTCTGGTCCTAATTCTTTTCCTGTAACACCAAATGCTTTGCAGCCTACATACGGTGGTAGTAAAAACGATTTATATTTTGCAGTTTTTTCACCGAATTGTGTTTCCTTAAAATTTGGAAGTTTTTTCGGTGGAAAAAATCCAATTTATCCCGGTTTAGGTGATTACGGTGAGCATTCTGATGGTGGTATAAATCATTTTGATAACCGTGGTGTGCTTTATCACGCTATCTGTAATAATGGTGGAATTCCAACAACTACCAATGCTTATTCACCGGTGAAGAGCACCGACTCAACCATCTGGGATGATTCCTTTGTCAAAATCGATATGGGAACTTTTGTTAATGCAGGTTCATCCTATGGATCAACAATTATGGGTTGTCCGCCTTTTACAGCCAATTTTGTGAGTTCAACCAATACGGGAACAACCTATTGGGATTTTGGAAATGGAAACACAAGTACCAATACCACCGAAACACAAACCTATACAAACCTGGGTAACTACAATGTACTCTTAGTAGTTTCCGATACTAATACTTGTAACAAACACGACAGTATTAAAAGTTTGGTGAGTATTATTAATCCAACAGAATTTGATTTGGGTGATCCACTCACGAAATGCATCAACGATAAATTACTCATTCAATCCAATATAAGCGCGGTAACTTACAGTTGGAGTACAGGACAAACCACTCCAAATATTTTAGTTACACAAGCCGGAACTTATGTGCTTACTATCAATAATGGCGGATGTAATACAAGCGATGATATAGAAGTGAAAATTAGTGAGAAGAAATTTTCGGATCGTTTTCCAAATGTCATAACTCCAAATAGTGACGGCACAAACGATTGCATTCATTTCATCAATTACCGTTTAGAACAAGTTGAATTTATTGTGTACGATCGCTGGGGAAGAGAAAAATACAAAACAGATAAAATCACCGAAACATGGTGTCCGGATAATTTAAATGACGGCACTTATTATTACGTTGTAAATTATAAATCAGAATGTACAGGTGAAACCAAAAGTGATAAAGGATTCATCAGTGTATTTAAGTAATTCTAGAGTCCTAACCATGCTTTAGCGGCATCTCCTAAAATCATCTTTTTATCATTATCACTCAATGGGGCAGAGCGTACCAATTCACCCGGCACTGCTTCTCCCAAAGGAAATGGATAATCAGAACCTTGCATTACTTTATCTGCACCCACTAAATCAATCACATATTGCAACATCTTATGATCACAAACGTGTGAGTCAACCCAAAACTGACCTAAATATTTCTTAGGATTTTCTTGATTATCGATGGCCACTAAATCAGGTCGGCATTCCCAACCGTGTTCAATTCTACTAATGGTTGGAAGAAAACTTCCACCGCCATGCGCGAAACATACTTTTAATTTTGGATGTTTTTCAAATACACCTCCAAATATCATACTGCATATCGCGCGACTGATTTCTGCCGGCATACCAACCAACCACGGCAGCCAATATTTTGCCATATGCTCTTGTCCCATCATTTGCCATGGATGAACGAGAATAGCCGCATTTAAACTTTCGCAAGCAGCAAAGAATTCTATAATCTCCGGTTCATTCAGGTTTTTATTATTGACATTACTTCCTATCTGAACGCCTTTATATCCCATTTTCATGCAACGCTCTAATTCCTGAATGGCGAGCTTCGTATCTTGTAACGGCACAGTGGCTAATCCTACAAATTTATCCGGGTATTTTGTAAAAGTTGAAGCAATATCATCATTTAAAAACTGACTAATCTCTAATCCGTGTTCGGGTTTTGCCCAATAACTAAACATTACGGGAATCGTACATATCACCTGCATGTTGGCTTTGTGTTGTGCCATTTCCTGAATACGTACCTCCGGACTCCAACAATTCTCTAATATTTCACGGAAACGCTTCGAGCCTTGCATCATCCATGCTTTACCTTTTTCGTGATGGTCGAGCATAATAAATTCACCGTAACCGAATTTTTTAGAAAAATCAGGAATGTTCTTCGGAATAATGTGTGTATGTGTATCTATAGTGAACATGATAGTAATGTTTTATTATTGGTAATTAATCATTAGATGCCTGAAAAAAACTGAAATTAACATTGCCATACTTCCGGTGTTCTACAAACTTGGGCAGTTCTTCTAATTTGGTTTTCGGACCGTGTTCAAGAATGAGCCAGCCATTTTCTTTCAGTAAATTATTTTCAAAAACATATTTATGTATATCGGCAATGTTTTCCAAATCATAAGGCGGGTCGGCAAATACAACATCGTAAGCTTTATGATGCGTGGCTAAAAATTTAAAAACATCGCTTTTAAAAGTGGTTACGGTTAAATCGAGTTTTTTTGCAGTGTCGCTTACAAATTTTGTACAACCAAAGTGCATATCGATGGCTGTTACATGCGCGCCGCGTGAAGCACATTCTAAAGCAATGTTACCGGTACCGCAGAATAAATCCAGAATCTCGGCGCCTTCAAAATCAATTTTATTAAAGAGAATATTGAAAAGTGCTTCTTTGGCAAAATCAGTGGTAGGTCTAACCGGTAATCCCTTTACCACATCAATTCGTTTGCCTTTATGAATTCCGCCAATTATTCGCACAATAAGCGATTTAAGGTTGTGAAGTAAAAATGGTGCGGCAATTTTTCCAACTCTTCTTTACGGATAATCAATTTATCACTTACCGCAAACTCAACATGTTTAATGTATTTTTTAATAGCGACAAATAATTCAGAAGATGTTTCACGATTAGCCGCTACGGCCACACGGATATTAGCCGGATTTAAATTAAACTGTTCAATTGAGAACAATAAATAATATAATATATCCTCATCACTCAAGGTGTTGTAAACATTATACAGTAATGGTTTTTTGTCTTTTTTAATGACAATTTCCGTTTGTCCGTTATGGATATTGAGGAACAAATCGGCATTTTTCAATTGAAAATGATTAAAGAATAATTTTACCGTGCTGTAACCAATGTGTTTGAGATTGTGGCTTGGAAATAATTTATCTAAAGTATTTTTAATTTCAGTTGAAATAGAGTAAACCAATTTAATATCTTCTACATCATTAGTGATAATACTTTCATCCGGTGTTTTTCCGATGTTAAACTCTAACAAGTCAGGTGCTTTTTCCGAATCGTAAAATGAACTTGGCAATAAAGTGAAATGTTGCCCAATCCAATTAATGAAAATGTTTTTATAAGTATGACGAGGTAAATCGTGATCGTTAAGGAATTGAATCAAATAATTGTTTAAGTCCCTAAAATCTTTAATGCCTGCCTCAAAACTTAATTCAGATATTTTGGTAATGTAATAAGGCGATTTTGAGAAACCGGCCAATTCAAAACCGTTGGCGGAAATACTTAAAACCAAATTCTCGGTTTTTTGAGCATCCAGCTTTAAACTGTAATCTTTTCTATGTAGGGGCAAGGTGCTAATCATAGCCTTACAAAACTAGTGATTTATATGGTTCTTGGAGGTAAAATCGTCAAGATTTATAAGATATTATTCAGAATATTTCTAACAATTTTCGAGTCCGAAAAAATAAATCAACAATTAGCTTGTTAAGCTAATTAAAACCTAATTTTAAGCGTGCTAAAACCTCTCGATATAAATCTGTTTGTTTCAAAATTTAATGCGCAACTACCTTTTACCGCGAACGAAAATCAGCAGGAGGCCATACAAAAAATAGCACATTTCATGAATCGGTCTGATAACACAGATTTATTCATTTTAAAAGGTTACGCCGGTACGGGTAAAACGAATTTGGTTTCAGCTCTGTCAAGAGTGTTACCCGAATTTAAATGGAAAAGTGTTTTATTGGCTCCAACCGGAAGAGCTGCTAAGGTTCTATCGCTTTATGCGCAACGGCCGGCACAAACAATTCATAAAAAAATATTCCGGCAAGCTGTAAATGAAAATGGCGGACTCTACTTTTCATTGGGCGAAAATCTTCATAAGAATACTTTATTTATTGTTGATGAGGCTTCTATGATTGGTTTAGATTCAAACTCAGGTTCTAATTATGCCTCACCCGGCTTGTTAGAAAGTTTGTTTGAATATGTTTTTTCGGGTGAAAATTGTAAGCTTCTGTTTGTTGGGGATGGAGCTCAATTACCTCCCGTAGGAGTTGAGGAGAGTCCCGCACTTAATCCTAAATTTCTGAAATCAGCTTTCCATCTGAATATTTTCGGTATCGAATTAACCATGGTGGCTCGTCAGAGTTTAGAGAGCGGCATTCTTGAAAACGCCACCAAATTGAGAGGGATTTTAAAAGAATTTGATGGCAATATTCCTAAAATACGCCTGACACAGGATGTAGTGAAAGTGGAAGGCGACGAGTTGCAGGATATTTTAAATACAGCTTACAGCAAGTATGGTTATAATGATGTGTTAATTATAACCAGAAGTAATAAACGTGCTAATTTATTTAATCAGGCGGTGAGAAATCGTGTGCGATATATGGAAGACGATATTGCGGCCGGCGACTTACTCATGGTGGTGAAAAATAATTATTTCTGGTTGGAAGAAAATTCGGACGTTGGTTTTATAGCCAATGGCGACAGCCTGCAAATTCGAAAGATAATAAACCGCGATAATTTATACGGTTTTAACTTTCTGGATGCCTTGGTGGAATTTATTGACTATCCTCAATTAAAAGATACGCAGGTGAAAATCATTATGGAAAGCATTTATTCGGAAGGACCAAGTATCAGTACTGAACAACAGAAAAAATTGTTTGATGAGATTATGTTAGACGTGGCGGATGAACCAATTAAAGGCAAACGGATTGCCTACATGAAACAAAGTCCGTATTACAATGCCTTACAAGTTAAATTTAATTATGCGGTAACATGTCATAAAGCGCAAGGCGGACAATGGTCGGTGGTGTTTATTGACCAGGGTTATTTAAACAAAGAACAAATTGATGTTGGTTTTATACGCTGGTTATACACTGCACTTACAAGAGCAAAAGAACAGGTTTATCTGATTAATTTTTCAGAAGACTTTTTTGACCATACCTAACTTAACCGACATCTCTATTTTTTGAGAGTAATTTTATTGTAATTTTACACCGCATGGCAAAGGTTTTTATTATCGGTCCCGGATATCCGCTACGTGGCGGACCTGCACAATTTAACGAAAATCTGTGCCGTGAATTCAATAAATTGGGACATGATGCTCAAATCATTTCCTACTCTTTGCAATATCCTAATTTTTTATTTCCGGGAAGTTCACAATATGAAACAAGCGGTTCAGCACCATCGGATATAAAAATTCACACCTTAATTAATACTGTCAATCCCTTCAACTGGATAAAAACAGCAAGGTTCATCAAGAAACAAAAACCTGATTTCATCATATTCAGGTATTGGTTACCCTTTTTTGGACCCAGCTTAGGAAGTATAGGAAGAATGGTGAAACGAGGTACCAATATCAAAGTATTGGCATTAACCGATAATATCATTCCGCATGAAAAACGAGTAGGGGATGTGCCTTTCACCAAGTATTTTGTAAAGAGTTGTCATGGTTTTATCACTATGAGCAAAGCCGTTTTTAATGATATCTCCCAATTTACTCCAACAGATAAAAAAGTATTTTCGCCGCATCCTATGTACGAAACCTATGGTGCTGCTGTAACCAAGGAAGAAGCGCGTAAAAAGTTAGGTTTAAAATCAGACGACAAAGTGATATTGTTTTTTGGTTTAATAAGAAAATACAAGGGACTTGATTTTTTATTAGAAGCAATGAATCATCCGGATATAAAAAATCAGAATATTAAACTTTTAGTAGCCGGCGAATTTTACGAAGACAAGCAACCCTATTTGGATTTAATGGCGAAAAACGGATTGCAAAATCAGGTTATATTCCATTCGCAATTCATCCCGAATGAAGAGGTACGTTATTACTTTTGCGCAGCCGATTTAGTGGCGCAAACCTATAGAAATGCGACCAACAGTGGCGTTACCATGGTAGGTTATTACTATGAGAAACCTATGTTGGTAACCGATGTGGGTGGTTTATCTGAATTAGTGCCACATCAGAAAATAGGATACACCGTTCCGATTGATGTAGCAAAAATCACGGAGAGTATTTTGGATTTCTTCAAGAATCATCGCGAGCAGGAATTCATTTCTAACCTCAAAACAGAAAAAGTAAAATACCTGTGGCCAACTTTTATTAACAGGGTGTTAGAATTATATAACAGGTGTTAACTTCTTTTCTCTCCAATGAGAGATAGCTCCTACAATCTATAAATCAAGTAATTAACCTGATTCACTTAAATGTTTCGTGAATTACTCTGGTTTTTGTTGAAAACCCGCGCCAATTGCGAGCTACAGCCTTTGTATTTTTATAAAAATAGACAAAACCAAAGGCATGGCTTTACAGGTCAACGTTAACGATATATTATCACAATTGTACCATAACCGCGGAGTGGTTGAATTTTTATTCGCCAACCGCGAAAACATTACGGTAAACGAATTACTGGCACGCGAAGATTTATCGGAAGAGCAGTATCAAAAAATGCGCTCACTCGATTTACTTTACGTTTACGAAGGAGTGGTAAGCTTGAACGATGCTGTGGTAGCAATGTTCGAGGACTTTATGGAAATTGGGGAAGTAACTCCCGGGTTTATCAATGATTATATCAACGAACTTAAGCGCCACATCCGCTTCTATCAGGAGGTTCATGAACACCGCTTTTTACGCAGTATCAAAAAGTACTTAAAGCGAATCAATATTGCTCTTTCCCGTGAAATCATCAAGCTGCAAAAAAACGTAGACGATACTTACAAAAACGAAAGTAATTACCGCATCAAATTACAGAAGCTGGAAGATTACCGTTTAAAGCGCGATACTATCATTGATTTCATTAAGAAAACAGAAGAAGTTATCGAGGAAACTCGTGGCTTATTCAGTCTTACCAACGATACGGAACTTTATGGTATTGTAAATGCTTTAAAGGCCAGCTTAATTGAGAATTTAGACTTCTTAATCGAAATTCAAACTGACATTACGGATTACATTAACAAAATTCAGTTCCAGTTGGATGTATACGTGAAGGCACAGCGTTTGAAAGAGGTTAAAGATCACGGCGCATTACACTTCCGCACCAATTTCAATGAAGTGGTGAAAAGTTTAAATCCTATACGCTTCAATGGTGTGAAAGGTCCGCGTACCAAAATCGCCATCGATTTCTTATTTACCGACGATGGTCATATTTTATGCCAGAAAGTGGCGCAGAAATACAAGATTTCTCGTTTGCTCATGCGCGGCATGGCCGGCAAATTACCGGGCAACTTTAAGGATAAAATGGTGGATAACCAAATTAAACTGGATACTGAAAAGTTGGTCGACCGTTTTTTAGCTCAAAATAAATTTAACCTGTTCGAGTATCTCATTCAATATAAATTCCCGAAAGCCATTGGTGATGTAAAACTGGAAGACCGTATGTCGTTGTTCGTTGAAATTGCCATGGAATACGAAAAAACATTGGATTTTAAATACCGCTTACAATGGTACGAGTACAAAGATGATAATGGTAAAGACAGACGAATAGGTTACACCGTTATTTTACCAACTGTAGAGGAAAAAAAGAAGAAAGAAAAGAAAAAAGCAGCATAATAAATGATTAGTGTTAGATCAACGAAACATTAAACATAAAACACCAAACATTAAACATATAACATAAAATGACAGCAGAAGACTTTAACCTACCGAAACAAACCCACGATATTTTCGCCATTATGGCGCGCGGGCATTTTATTTCCAGCAACGGAACCAAAGACGGTATGGGTCGACTTTACGATATCATCAATAATCCTGAAAACTTTGATCGTTTACAGGCCTATTTTAATGTAATTCGCTACAACATTGAGCGTGGAAATAACTATTTCTATTTTTCTAAAACCAGCGAGGCTAACAGTATCATTGAGAAAAAACTAGAAACCTTCGAACGTTACATCGATGTGGTTGATTTATTTGCCAGCATGGATAATAAAATCACCATTGGCTCTCGTTTTCGTCCGAGCGAAATCGCGGAAGAGTGTAATGCAAACGTACGTTTGAAACAAAAGCTTCAGAAAATTCCAATGTATCGCTCCGAAACTTTATTAAACAAAGTGCGTGATATTTGCGATTTAATGTCACGTGACTCGTTTTTAGAGTTGGAAGACGAACAAAGTGAAAGCTACAAAGTATTGGATGCTTATACTTATTTACTCGATGTTATTAACGCTATCGCAATTTATGATGACAGCGGCGACGGACAAGGAAGCGGAATCATTTACAACTAAAATCAAACACAGAACTTTAATTACGATTAAGAAACCAGAAACATTATAGAATGGAAAATTGCAGGATATTAAATAGAATTGTTGAGATTAATATTGCTAACGTAAAGTATGCGGATATCGAGTTATGTGGAAATACATGTTTCGTTGGTACCAATAACTATGGAAAGACTTCTTTACAACGCGCTATTTTATTTTTTTACAGTGCGAATAGCCGTGGTTTAGGTATCGCTCAATCACAAAAATCATTTGAGGAACATTACTTCCGCTACGAAAACTCATTTTTGATTTATGAGATTGCTACTGAAGACAAACCATTCTGTGTGTTGGTATATCGCCACAATAAATTAGTATATCGTTTCTTAGATGCGCCGTACAATCCGGATTTCTTCTTAAATGCGAATGATGAAGCATTAAAAATAAAAGAAGTAATTGCCAATGTAGAAAAACGCGGTATTTATATCAGTAACCAAATCGATACCTTCGAACGTTACCGTAACATTATTTACGGAACAGAAACTGATAAACAATTATCGAAATTCCATTTACTAAAAGGTAACGAGAAATATCAAAACATTCCGAAGTCAATTACCAACGTATTCTTGAGTTCCAAGAATAGTATTGATTCACGATTTATCAAAGATTTCATTGCTAACTCACTTACGACCGAAAACTCAAGTATTAAGTTAGAGCAAGTGGAACGTCAGTTACGTCAGTTTAATGAGAAATACATGGATATTGAGACCTTCCTTAAAAAGGAAAGTCAGCAATTAGTTGAACTCATTGATAAGAAGTACGATCAAGTACATATGTTAAAGGGTTCACAAATGGAATTGGCCGATAAGTTAGGAAGCAGCTTACGTTTTGCGGAAACACAAAATGAAAGCATTCGTGAAGCGGCAAAGCAAAAGGAAGAAGAACTTGAAAAATTAATTGAAAGTCACGAAGAGCATAAAACCAGCATTGAAGAAAAACAAAAAGATATTCGTGAAGAAATTGGATATTACGACCGTACCATTCGTGAAGCCAATAAAAAATTAAAAGAGTATAAAGAGAAAAACATTGAACAAGCGGTTGAGAAAAATTCGGAACGTGAGAAATTACAGGTAGAATTAAACATTGCTCGTCGCGAATATGAATCTTTAACCTCTAACGTAAGCAGTATTGAATTAAAGTATTCCTCATTAATTGAGCAATTACGTAACGATAAAGCCGCTTACATTAATAAAATCAACACCAAAACTTCTGAAGTATTCAATCATTATAACGAATTGCAATTACTTCAAAAGAACGAGTACAATAAAAAAGACGGAGAATTACGTGAAAAGCGTGATGCTTCTTTAGAAGAAGTAACTTCTGAAATTACCGCTAAACAAATTGAGTTTAACGAATTAAAGTCGGAAGAAAAGGTAATTCGCAATACACGCTTTTATGAGAACGAGATTAAAGCGCTTGAAACTGAATTAGCTGAATTACGTGCCGTTAATTATAAGAATAAGAGTGAGCGCGCCATCAAACAAAACTTAGTACAAACTTTACAACGTGAGTGGGAGCAGACGGAAGCTAAATTGAAAGCTTCCTTAAGCAATCAGGTTAATACCATCAATAATGAAATCATTAAACTGAAGAATGAAATTAAGGAAGTAGAAGGGAAGTTGGAAGTGCAGCACGATGCGTTTTATGGTTACCTTGAGAAAAACGTAAAAGACTGGCATACTACTATAGGTAAAGTTGTGAATGAGAAATTATTATTCCGTACCGACTTAACTCCTGAGTACAAAGAAGAAGCCGTAAAATCATTATATGGTATTCAGTTGAACTTAGAAAGCGTGGATGTTGTTTCAAAGAGCATTGAAGAATATCAGTTTGAAAAGAACGAACGTTTAGCTCAAATCCGTGATTTGGAAGATTCTTTAAATCAATTCCAGATTAACAATAACGAAGAAAAGGTTTTAGCTGCCGATAAATACGGAAAGCAATTAGGAGAATTAAAGGAAGAGGTAAAAGTATTGGCTTACTCCTTAGAATTAGCTGAAAAACGCGAACAAAAACTAATTGAAGAATTAGAAGAGTGGAAGCAAAGAGCAGGTGTTGAAATCGAAACTTCATTAAGCGGTAACCGTCAGAAATTAAATTTAATTGAAGAAGAATTATCTATTCTGAACAAAAAGAAAAACAATCTCCTCAATGATTTTAATGTTCAAATCGAACGTTTGCGTGTTTACAATGAAGAACGTATTGCCGAATTAAAAGAGCGTCAGGAAACTGAAATTTCTGAATTAGAAGTTGAGAAGAAAAATCAGGTAAAAGAATTTGAAGAGAAGGAAGAACAACTCTCTAAAGAAAAGGAAAGCAATTTCAAATCAAAGGGTGTTGACAGTAAACAATTAAAGCAGGTTGAAGGACGCATTAAAGAAATCCAGGAAGAATTAAAAGAAATTGAGCAATATGCTCAGATAGTAAGCGATTATTTAAAAGATAAGCGTGAAACTTTCGATAAATTACCGGATTACATTCAGAAAAAAGAAGAGTTTGTAAAAACTGCCAATGATTTAACGACTCAATTGGAAGAAGCAACCCGTAAGTTTAACATTAAACGTATGGAGTTGAATAAAAAAAAGCGTGCTTTTGATGAAGAGTTGATTGAATTTAATAATGGTATTAACTTTTACAGTAATAACTTTCGTGAAACACCGGTGTATGGAAAATATGCCGAAATCATAGAGCGTGCCGAACCAAAACGTACCAATTACAACATCATGGATTTGTGTACTCAATTGTTAAAGAACGATTCTCACTTTAATGAAGAGTATGGTGCATTCCAGCGTTATGTAAATGAATACGCGGGCAAATTCCGTATCGACAATCACTTTAACTTTATGATTCGTAATGATGCGACTCAGGCGGAATATGAACGCTTTGCTCAAAACTTACGTTCCTTCTTAAATGAGAACAAAATTGAATTGTCTATCGCGGAAACAGCGACTCAAATTGGTTTAGTAACAGATAGTATTGCCAGTAAAGTAAAAGAGTTAAGCGGACAACAAGACAAGATTTCTCATATCATCAGCTTAATTGCGGAAGACTTTAAGAAAGCGGAGTTCGAAGAAAGTAAGTTGATTGAGTTTATCAAAATCAAGATTGAAGAATCGGATAACAAAGTATATAAGCTATTAAAGAAAATCGAAGAGTTCCGTGAAGAGCATGGCTTGATTTACAATGAAGGATTATTCAACACCGATTTTGCAACCGGACAAAAACGTGAAATCAGTACACGTGCGGTAAGATTGTTAGAACAATTACGTTCGGCTATCAAAGAACAAGATCAGGAAGAAATCCGATTACAGGATTTATTCGAATTGAAGTTCAATATTAAGGAAGGTATGAACGAAACCGGCTGGACGCATAAAATCGACAGCATTGGTAGTACCGGAACCGATATCCTTGTAAAAGCGATTATTTACATTACTTTATTGCACGTATTCATTAAAGAATCTTCGCATAGAAGCAGTAAAGACTTTAAAGTACATTGTATCATCGACGAGGTAGGACAGATTTCTGCTCACTATTTACGTGAGTTATTGAAGTTCGCTAAGAATAGAAATATTATGATGATTAATGGTTTACCAAACAAGAGTGGTTTGGAAAGTCATTACCGTTATACTTATCAGTTCCGTAAAGAAGATAATGGAAACGTACGTATCTTCCCAAGTATCGTTACTGAAGTAGAAGCTTAATTTAAAAACAGCAAAAACAAAATCGGGACTTCTAAAATGAATCCCGATTTTTTTTAAGTATCAATTTTATGGGTGTTCCTTCAATTTCTGTCTTAATGCCTGTTTACAATTCATCTGCTTTCTTAAAAGAGAGTATGGATAGTGTATTAAGTCAAACATTTTCCGATTTTGAGTTTGTAATTATTAATGATGGTTCTTCTGATAATTCGGAAGATATAATTTTCTCTTACAAAGACCCACGCATTAAATATTATAAGAATGAGCAAAATCTCGGACTTATTGCCACATTGAATAAAGGCATTGATTTATGTCAAGCTAGTTATATTGCGCGAATGGATGCGGATGATATTTGTATGCCTGAGCGTTTGCAAAAGCAATTTGATTTCATGGAAAGTAACAGTGGAGTAGGAGTGTGTGGTTGTGATTACATTCATTTTGGAAAAGGGAAACAAATCTATCATAAATCGCATCACAGTCACGATGTAATATTGGGATGGATGTTATTCAATTCCTCTATGGTTCATCCGGCATTAATCATGCGTAAAGGATTACTGCAAAATGAAAAACCATATTTAAATTCCCAGTATAAACATGTGGAGGATTACGAATTGTGGAGTCGCTTAATTTTTAAAAGTAAGTTTCACAATATGCCCGAAGCTTTGTTGAAGTACAGAATTCACGCTTCGCAGGTTAGTAAGAAATACAGAGGTGAGCAAATCAGCAATGGTAATTTGGTAAGAAGAACCTTACTTGAAAAGGTAGGCTTAAAATATACGGAAGAAGAATTCAGAATGCATTGTCATTTAGGCAGCTCTCAGATTATAACTTCCATGAATGATTTACTCATTATTGAGAAATGGTTCCATAGCATTTTAGAACAGAACAAAACTTTACATTTTATTTCTGATGAAGCACTCAATGCTGTTATCGGAAAACAATGGTACGATGCTTGCGGCATTACAAATGTAGGACCGAAAGCTTATTTTCATTACTACAAATCTTCGCTTAGTAAATTGTATCAGGGAAGCAAGGCAAAACTGCTCAGTAAATGTATGGTACGTTGGGCTAAGTAATTAATCGCGGGTTAATGGCCATTTACCACTTGCGTCCGGACAAGTAGGGGATATCATCTTTACATCGCCATTCTTTTTGTATATCGTCACTTTCCAACCATGTTTTGAACCTTGACACTTTTCAGTGAAGTCAAAATATTGTTCTACATCCTTTCCTCCCGGAAAATATTCCTTGCAAGAAATATAAACTCCATTTTTAAAAACATGAACCGAGGATAATTTTCCCTTTTCATCCAGCCATTTGTATTCGCCATTCAATAATTTTGAACTGCCGGAATTAGCAGGAGTTTCTAATTTGTAGCCTTCTTTTCCGCAAGGTCCCATCGGATAAATATTCATACCGTCGTGATACCAGGTATAACGACAATACTGAGCATTCGCGCTGTCATCGGTACGCTTCCAATCCTTATCCAAATAAATTAACCATTTTCCTGTACGGCGTTTATTCAAATCCAATTGATTTAATTTTTCTTGAGACAAAGAAACCCAAGTAATTAATAAACAAAAAATGGTAAATAATTTTTTCATTCTTCTTTAATAAAGATTTACCCTAAAACCTGCTTCAAATCAGCCAACAAATCTTCCACATCTTCAACACCTACACTTAAACGTAATAAGTTATCTACCACACCGGCTTTCTCGCGCTCTTCTTTAGGAATGGAAGCATGTGTCATGGTTGCCGGATGGTTAATTAAGGATTCAACACCACCTAATGACTCAGCCAATGAGAATACTTTAAATGAAGAAGCTAACTTAAAGGTATTTTCGATACTCTTATCTTTTAATACAATTGAAATCATTCCGCCGAAATCACGCATTTGTTTTTTCGCGATTTCATGATTAGGATGTTCAGGGAATCCCGGCCAATATACTTTTTCAATCTTTGGATGATTCTTTAAGTACTCGGCAATTTTTCTTCCGTTATAGCAATGTCTCTCCATGCGTAAGTGCAAGGTTTTGATACCACGCATTACCAAAAAACAATCCATTGGTCCGGGATTAGCACCGCAACTATTCAAAATGAAATACAATTGTTCGTGTAATTTATCACTATTCGTTACCAAAGCACCCATCACCACATCGCTATGTCCGCCTAAGTATTTAGTCACCGAATGCATGACAATATCGGCACCTAAAGCCAGTGGATTTTGTAAGTAAGGAGAAGCAAAAGTGTTATCCACCACCATTAGTAAATTATTTTCCTTAGCGATTTTAGAGCAAGCCGCAATATCAATAATCTGCATGGTTGGATTGGTAGGCGTTTCGGCCCAAATCATTTTTGTATTTGCATTAATATACTTCTTGATGTTATTCGCATCTGTCAGATTAATGAAATGAAATTTTATTCCGTAAGGCTCAAATATCTTCGTGAATAAACGATAAGAACCACCGTATAAATCATCACCGGTAATAACTTCATCACCAGGGCGTAATAATTTCATAACGGCATCCGTAGCTCCCATACCACTTGAAAAAGCAACACAGTGTTTACCGTTTTCTAAAGCAGCAATGTTCTTTTGCAAAGCTTCACGGGTAGGATTTTTACCGCGTGCGTAACCAAATCCCTTGTTTTTTCCCGGAGATTCCTGAACATAGGTACTGGTTTGAAAAATAGGCGTCATAATAGCACCTGTGCTTGGATCCGGATCGGCACCCGCATGGATAGCTTTGGTACCGAATTTATAGTTTGAAAAATCTGACATATACGTTGAATTTGAGGCGAATTTAATAAGAATAAGGCAATAAATCGGGGCTTTTATTTCAACAAATTATTTGGTATCTTTAAGCTATTGAAAAATCTTTTCTACATACTGGCTTTAATGGCTTTTTTTGCTGCTTGTAAAAAGAAAACTGTTCCGGAAACTCATGTTGTATATGGTTCAGAATACTATCCTAATACGCTTGGTAATTATGTTATTTATGAGGTGGATAGTATTGTTTACGATGAATTTACCTCAGATACCACGCATTACAAATATCTCATCAAGGAAAAACTGGAAGAGGAGTTTACCGACCCTGAAAACAAACCCGCTCTTAAAATTGCGCGTTACATAAAAAAATTCAATGCTTCAAAACCTTATGATTCTATTGCCTGGACAATTAAAGACATTTGGCAAGCTAATGTGAACAAAACAAATGTGGAAGTTGTTGAAGAAAATGTGAGATTTACCAAATTAATATTTCCCGTTAAAGAAGGTTCTACCTGGGATGGAAATGCTAAAAACAGTATTGGTCAATGGGATTATACCTATTCCTATATTGATAAAAGCGAGACCATTAATTCTATTCCTTTACAAAAGACTCTACTAGTAACGCAAAAGAATTTCAGAACTTTAATCTCATGGCAGTATTACGTTGAAAAATACACAGCCGGAGTAGGATTAGTATACAGAGAAATTATAGACATCAAGCATCCGGTAACATCCACTATAACACCGGTAAATAATATTCCCCAAAAAACAGGATTAATTTATAAATCACAAGTAATCAGTTACGGACATGAATAAGAAATTTATTTTCGCTCTTACATTTTTAGCTTCCATTTTATTTTCTGATTTAGCAGTTGCGCAGAAATATTGGGTTAAATTCAAAAACAAAAACGGAACACCATACACCACTTCTAATCCAAGTGCTTTCCTCTCGGCAAAAGCTATTGCACGTCGTGTGAATATGGGAATTGCCATTGATCAAACGGACTTACCTGTTACGCCAAGTTATGTCACACAAGTTGACGGTGTAAGCGGTGTGACTGTTTTATTCCGCTCGAAATGGTTAAACGGCGTAGTTATTAGCGTCACTAATACCGTTGCATTAACCACTATCAATTCATTTACATTTGTGCAATCATCTGCTCCGGTAAACAGATATAAAATTGTAATGCCAGCTATTGACAGAACAACTATCAATCCGCATAGTGAGAATCAAAAAACACAATCTCCAAGTGCATTCAATTATGGACAATCAGCAGGCCAAGCCAGTATGATTGGCGCCGACTGTATGCATAATTACGGATGGAGAGGACAAGGCGTTACGATTGCCGTGTTAGATGCCGGTTTTAAAGATGTACACATTGATAATGTATTTGATAGTTTACGTTTGCAAGGTCGTTTAAAAGGAACTCGCGATTTTGTAACCGGTGATACCATGGTATTTGAAGATCATACGCATGGCTCCATGGTATTATCGTGTATGGCGGCTATTGATCCGGGAAATATTATCGGTACAGCTCCAAAAGCAAATTATTGGTTATTGAGAACTGAAGATGTAGCAAGCGAAACTTTAAGTGAAGAATACAACTGGATCCGCGGAGCAGAATTTGCTGATAGCTTAGGCGCTGATATGTGTACAACCTCTTTAGGCTATACAACATTTGATGGAGGATTGAACAATCATACCTACGCACAATTGGATGGAAAAACAGCACCGATGAGTATTGCCTCAACCATGGCAACACGAAAGGGAATGCTTGTTTTAAATGCAGCCGGTAATGAAGGCGGAAGCGCATGGAATTTTATTTCCGTTCCTGCCGATGCGGATAGCATTATAACAGTTGGTGCCGTTGATCCTACAGGCGTTAAAGCCGGATTTAGTTCATTCGGACCAACCAGCGATGGAAGAATAAAACCGGATTTATGTGCACAAGGCGGACCAGCCTTTGTTTGTAATACCGGATGTTTTTTCGGAAACGGAACTTCATTCGCAACACCTGTGTTAGCAGGAGCAGTAGCTTGCTTGCTGCAATACAAACCTTATGCAAAACCAATGCAAATTTTAGGAGCATTAAAGGCTTCTGCTAATAATTCAATTAGTCCGAATAATAATGTAGGGTGGGGGATTCCAAATATGTGTACTGCATCGAGTAATACCTTACTATCAGTTTCTTCCAACGAAATGAATGATTTAAATAATTCTATCACTGTTTATCCAAATCCGGTAATCGACAAATTAAACATCGAGTTTGCCAACAAAATTGAATCGAACATTAACATCACAATTAACAATGTGTTAGGTCAGGTAGTTGAAAAGCGTGCTTTAACTTCCGCAAACGAGTTAGTGGAGTTCAATGATTTTTCTGCTTTAAAGCCCGGCGTTTATTTTTTAAACATACAAGTTGGTAATTCAACCATGGTTAAGAAAATCGTGAAGCAATAATTGTTTTATGTCAGCCAAAAGTTCTCCTTACGTCAGTAAAATAATTATAGTTGCCGCGCTAGGTTATTTTGTCGATATCTACGACTTAGTTCTATTCGGAATGGAACGCGTTTCCAGTTTAACGGATATTTTATCGAAAACTATTTCTGATGAAGCTGAATTAAAGCGTCAGGTTAAGGAAGTGGGTATTTCCTTATTAAACTGGCAAATGTTTGGTATGCTGGTTGGAGGCGTCTTCTGGGGTATACTCGGCGATAAGAAAGGAAGATTATCTGTTTTATTCGGCTCTATTTTTTTATACTCCATTGCTAATATTGCAAACGCAATGGTGCAAGACACAACCACGTATGCTCTCTTACGTTTTATCTCTGGCTTTGGTTTGGCGGGCGAATTAGGTGCGGGTATTACCTTGGTAAGTGAAAGCATGGATAAAGACAAGAGGGGATGGGGCGCTACCATTGTGGCTTCAGTTGGTTTATTTGGTGCCGTAGTGGCGGGAACCGTTGGAATATCAATCGGGAACTGGAGAGTGTCTTATATTATCGGTGGTGTAATGGGATTAGCATTATTGGTGATGCGAATAGGCGTTTTAGAATCTACCATGTTTAAAAGCGTTAAGGAAAGTAATATAGAAAAAGGTAATTTTTTATCCTTATTTAAAACATCAGAGCGTTTCATCAAATTTATAACCATCATACTTGTTGCATTACCGGTTTGGTATGTCATGGGGATTTTAATTACGTTTTGTCCGGAGTTAATGAAAAGTCTTGGTATGGAAAATCCACCCGACAATGCCAGATTAGCCATGACCTTAGCTTATGTGGGTATAACCATTGGCGATATTGTAAGCGGCGTAGTGAGTCAAAAATTGCAGAGTCGTAAGAAAAGTTTGGTATTATTTTTATTACTCGCCGTTTTATTTGTGGTAGGTTATTTTACCATTGCAAAAAACTCAGTGGTGATGTTTTATACTGTGGTGATATTGATTGGATTTGCTACCGGCTATTGGGCGGTATTTATTTCTACAGCTTCTGAATTATTCGGCACTAATTTACGCGCTACGGTTACTACCAGTGTCCCTAATTTTGTAAGAGGCGGCACAATATTAATCACTACCTTATTTCAATACTTCAGTAAGATTGAAAGTATCGGAAACATCTATTCGGCGATTATTGTCGGACTTATCGTTTTCGCCCTTGGATTTTGGGCCTGGTATCGATTAGAAGAAACTTTTCATAAAGATTTAAATTATACCGAATAATGGGAAAGAATTCTGTTGTCATAGGTGCATCTCCGAATTTTGAGCGTTATAGCTATAAGGCAACCGTTAGGTTAAATCAGTATGGCCATAAAGTATATCCCGTTGGATTAAGAAGCGGAAAGATTGAAGGGATAGATATTATTACCGACAAACCACAAATTCCAAACGTAGATACTGTAACCTTGTATGTTGGTCCGCAAAATCAGGAAGCGTGGAAAGAATATATCTTTAGTTTAAAACCCAAACGTATAATTTTCAATCCGGGCACTGAAAATCCTGAATTTCAAAATGAAGTTCAGTCAAAAGGAATTGAGTGTGTAGAAGCCTGCACATTAGTTATGTTATCAGTTGGAAATTACTAATGCAATTTATCATAAAACCTTATAAAGAATTAAGTGTTGATGAGCTGTATGAAGCTTTAAAATTGCGTAGCGCTGTTTTTGTGATTGAACAAAATTGTAATTATCAGGACATGGATGATAAAGACAAAAAAGCGCATCATATTTTAGGTTATGAAGGTGAACACTTGGTAGCTTACGCAAGAATTTTACCGCAAGGAATTTCATATAAAGAAGCTTCTATTGGCAGAGTTGTAACTTCAGGTAATTATAGAGGGAAAGGCGCAGGTAAAGAATTAATGCAAGAAGCCGTTGAACAAACACTTTCATTATTTAAAACCAATGAAATTGTTATTTCTGCTCAATATTATCTACTTAAATTTTACCGTGATTTAGGTTTTGTGGAAGAAGGAGAAATTTATCTGGAGGATGATATTCCGCATATTCAAATGCGTTTGATCAAATAATCAGAGCGCGATTTCTGTTTTCAATTTTTCGTGAACCAAAGGTTTAACTTTTTCCATAAACAAGCGCATCGATGATTCAACCAGTTCCGGTGCTAATAATCCGAAATTTTGTAGAAGTAACAAATGATGAATACCCATATGGTAAAGCTCAACTATTTTATTTGCGACTGTTTCAACCGAACCAAATAAATGAATGCCGCTTTGCATAACATCATCGTAAGTTTGTTGTTTTGCATACAAGCGAGTCTTTACATATAAGTTAAATGCTTCTTCGGCATTTAGGCGAGCTTCTGCGTCTGTTTCGGCAACATGCGCATGAAATGCAAATAAGCTGTCGGAAGGATTAGAATTACCGGATTCTGAAAATCCTTTTTTAAAATCGGCGACAAGCGATTTAATTTCAAAAAAATTGTTTACGGAAGCATACGGTACGCAAATGATATTGTGACCTTGTTTACCCACATGATAAGCCGCTTCAGAACGTAAAATAGCGACATATAGAGGAATATTTTTCTGTACAGGAAATACATTGATACCAACATTATTCAGCGTATTGTGTTTGCCTTTATAATTTACTTTTTGGCCGGTTAAGGCTTGTTTTAAAATAAAGAGATTCTCATCAAAGCGTTCGCGTTTTTCATCAGGGTTTACGGAATAGCCTTCAAATTCATGCTTTAAATAACCGGAGCCTAATCCAAGTATTAATCGTCCGTTCGACAAAACATCCAACATGGCATAATTTTCGGCCACCGTTAAAGGGTTATGGAAAGTTAAGATGGATATAGCCGGGCCTAATTTTATTTGTTTGGTTTGTTGAGATAGAGCAGATAGAAAAACAGCAGGATTTGGAACAGCGCCATATTCATGAAAATGATGTTCGGCCACAAAAAAAGAATGGTAACCTAATTGATCAGCCAGAACACCTTGGCGTAAAACTTGAGCATATAAATCGGGAATAGAACGCTTAAAAGCAGGATGATGATCTTGTACAGAGAATATCGAGTATTTCATGCAATAAATGTATATATTTGCCTAATAAACTCCTAATTTCTAGTTAATTAAAAATACTATAATTAATATTATGTTAAATATCCGCACCCGATTCTCTCGCTACGCAACGGCTGAGGCACTCTGTTGGTGTACAGCACAAATAAAATAAACTTCTTTGCGGAGTTCGGCTGATGCCTCACGTTTTTTGCCGCAAGTTTATTTTATTTCTCCTCCGCAGTGTGACGTAGGATTAGTCCACAAACTAGGGAATAAAATTCAAATTAATAATTAAATGTTATAGATTGCTTTAAATTAAGAGGTCTAACCTTGCACAGTTAGACCCCAATTATTCACAATTTAACACGCCTAAATCATGAACAAGATTGTAAAAAAATTTATCAAGCAAGTAGAGAAAGAATTAACTACTGAAGCTGAAAAACAAAAAAGCAAAATCAGTAAATCTAAAATTAAGTTCAAAAAAGATGCCTTTCCGAATAAAACAGATTTTGCTAAGAAATAATATCAAGATTTTTTATTCTCTTTTCTAAGAGCTTGCAGTATTTCTCAAACTGTTCGAGGTGAAATTTTGCTTTAGATAAATAATTATTTATCTGAGATGCGCCCTTTATTCTTACTTTACAAGTAATTTTTTTAGGTTCTGATTTTTTTTTTGTTTTTGCAGATTGCATTCTTACTCTCCTTTCAGTCGTAGATTCAACATTGCGATGAAATTTTTACTTCTGCCCAGTCCCACATATCGCGCGCCTCGCACAACCGAAGCTATTGAACATAATGATTTATTATAGTGCCGGCTGCAACGCACAAGCGACTCTGCGCACTATAATAGGTTATTATGTTAAATTGATTTGTCAAAGAATAAGGAGGTTTTTAGGGCCTCCTTATTAATTATTATTTCTTCAATTTAGCGCTAATCTCATTCGCTTTCGCTTCATCACCCGTCAATAAATACAATTTTCTTAAGGATTGTAATGTGCTCATATCATCCCCTTTTATTTGCAAAGCTTGTTCGAAATAAGGAATTGCTTTTTTGTATTGTTCATTCACTTTAGCGGTAATCTCTTTTTGCTTTTGAGCCAACTTTGCAATGGTTGCATCGTTCATTTCCTTGTTATACATATACGTTCCGTAATTGTAATATAATGCACCTAAATTATACAAAGCGTTAAAACTGTACTCCGTATTACTTGGTTTTAAATCTACCGTCTTTTTATAATGCTCTTCCGCTTTGGAAAACAATTCGCTGAAGTTGGCCGGCTTTTCTAAATCCTTACCATCCGCACCTTTTGGGTTAGCCATATTATCTAAAGTATTCGCGGCTATTAAATGTAGTACCGCGTTATTAGGATCCTTCTCTAAAGCTAAATTTAAATTGTTCAACGATTCTTGTTGCTTGCCTGACTTAATGTAATAATCGGTCTCCAGGTTTAATAAAGTCATATCGTTTGGATACAAACTACGACCTTCCTTTAAAGAAGTTAATGCTCCGGCCGAATCATTCACCGCGCATTTAGCATTGTATAAATACTGATATGTGCCTGCATTAGCCATTTTCTCATCAATAATACGCTGATTAATCTTTACCACTTTACCGTAGTTTTTAGCTTTTGAAGCAGATAAAGATGCGTTAAATAAACTAACGGTATCTTTTCGCCCCTGATTAATCATATTACTTAATCCGAATGAATTTTCGAAATAATCGGCCGCTTCATCGTATTTTTTTGCTTTGTACGAACCAACTGCCAAATTATTTAAATCATCTACCATCGATAATGAAGTAGATAATAATTCCTGGAATGCATCTTTTTCTTTTGTATTAGCTTTAACTGCTTCTACTGATTTAATGGCATCGAAAAACTCTTTAGTAGAAACCGTGCTATAAGCCATTTCCATTTTTTGTTTTTTGTCGCCACCCGCTGCTTTTTCTTCTTCTTGTTTTAAATTGTACTTAAACAATTCATAATAAATCTGCGCTCTGTAAGTGTGCATTTTCACATTGTCTTTGGTTTCTTCACTGGCAGCGGCTAAATCAATTGCTTCTTTTGCTTTGTTTAAATAAGAAACATCCGGCTTCTCTTTTACAGTGGCCTGATAATCGGTTAAGCCGCGCCATGCAGCATTAACTTTTGATTTTTGTGCCAATGCTCCACTTACGCAAACAGCTAAAGCTACACTTAGAAAATTACGGATCATGAGAAAAATATTATTGTTTGTACTTAGCAGCCTTTTCCGGCTCGCCTAATTTGTTTAATAACTGAAACAAACGTTGTTTTGTTGCCTTATCTGGAGAAACTTCATACGATTTTTCTAAATAAGTAACGGCTTTTTTCCACTCTTCAATGGCCTTTGCATCATATTCTTTTGCTTTTGCCGCCTCTTTTGGAGGTAAATCGCCAGCTTTTTTATTCCATTCGTTACCTTTATTAAAGTAAACTACACCTAAGTTGTAGTTAGCAATTTCATAATCAGGTTTAATCTCTAAAGCTTTCAAATATTCCTGTTCCGCTTTATCTAATTCGTTCTTCTTAGTATAGATGTTAGCTAAAATAGCATGAAGAGATTCATTGTCGTTAGCCTGAATGGCAGCTTGTAATTTATCTATCAATTCAACAGATTTTCCCTGCGCTAAATAAATATTAATTTCAGAATTGATTAAGTCCATGTTGTCGTCAAAAATAGCTTTACCTTTTTCAATATAGGATAATGCCTTTACTGTGTCTTTTGCGCCTAACATGATTTGTGACATGTAAATATAAATTTTAGGTTCTTTATAATTCATGGCAATCAACTTATCGGCATACTCCTGCATTTTTGGAATATCATTCGCGCGCGCATACATTTCGTAACGATTATACACCAATTTCTCCTTGGTAATATTATTACGTTTCATTCCCTGATCGAAATCAAAAGGCAAAGCCTGCTCTACTAATTCATAACATTTCAAAGCCTTTTCAATTTGTTTTTCCTGAGAATACCAACCTGCTTTACGATTAACCGCAGAAGCTGAAATCACAATCGAACCTTTTACTTCGTCTTTATAGATGTTTTCTTTTGCATCTAACTTTAAACAGTTAATGAAGGCTTCCAGCGATTTTTCTTCCGCTTCCATATCTAAATTTCTAACCTTCTCGTCTTTATCTTCAAAAATGGCTTGGTAAACTTTGCCTCTGTACATCCACATTTTGGCGCTGCCCTTTGTGCTTTCGTGTACAGCAGCCGCGTCGGTTGCAGCCTTAGCTTTATCGTATTCCTTATTTTTTAAATAGTTGTACGAGTTTACAACCTGATTGTTCTGAGCCATGACGAATGCAGTGCACGCGGCCAGACTAAAAGTGATAATTGATTTCATATTTGTATTTTCTTTATGCAAAAAACCAAACAGGTTCCTTGCGGCGCTCTGTTTGGTTTTTTATTGTTTGTTTTATTTATTAAGACTCAATAACTGTGCAAATCCACAATTAGTCTACAGAAATCTTTTTAAACTTAACGTTGTTTAACACATCCTTGTTTTTAGCATCTTTCATTGCTTTGTCTAATGCTGCTTCAATGTACGCCTTATCACCAACGATTACAGTTGTTAATTTGTTTGGATCATACACTTTCTTAATGTGCGCATTCAACTCATCTTTAGTGATTGTCTTTAAAATCTGATTTTGTTGTGCTACATAATCTTTTGGTAAATTGTAGCGAGCGATGTTAGCTAAGAAACCTGCCTTTTGCCAAGGTGATTCGTAACGTAAAGCCTCCACATTTAACATCGATTGCTTAGTAAATTCTAATTCTTTATCAGTAATACCGTTTTGTACGTAGTTATTAAACTCTTTTGTAATCTCTGCTAAAGATAACACAGTAGCAGGACGCTTTACAGATGAGCTGATTAAGAATGTACCATTAAATTTATTACCGCTGAAAGATGAACGGATACCATAAGTATAACCTTTATCTTCACGTAAATTTAAATTTAAACGGCTGTTGAAAGCACCACCAAAAGCGAAGTTCGCAATCTGGCTCTTGAAATAATCACCGGTTGCATCGTACTTCATTGCAGGATATCCCATCATGATAACTGAAGAAGGAGCTGCAGTTTTTTCCTGAATAAAGAATTGTTGCTCTGCTTTTGCAGGAGGCTCAGGAATAGCTTGCATCTTCACCTCTTTATTATTCATTTTATTTAAGAAGTCTAACTTGCTTACAATTTCAGCATCTGTTATATCACCTACTACAACGATGTTTCCACCTGCAGATGAGAAACAATTGTTATAATAATCCTGGCAATCCTTTAATTCGATAGCGTCAATGGTCTTTACGGTTGGTTCCATACCTAATACAGATGATGGTCCGTAAATAGCCTGATTAAATGCTTTGTTAGCTAACGATTGTGCGTTTGTTTTTTGATCCTTCACACTCTCTTTGTATTGTTTCTTCGCTAACTTGAAATCTTCAGCACGCCATCCCGGATTCAATAATTTTTCTTCCAACAATTTTAATGTAGCATCTAAGTTTTTCTTCAAACACGATACATTAATGGTATTGTTCATTTTTCCGGCACCGATGCTAATTGAACTTCCTAATTTTTCTAATTCGGCAGCCATTTGCTCGGTGGTATAGTTTTTAGTTCCTTCATTCATTAATCCGGTAGCTAATTGCGCTAAACCGAATTTCTTTAATTGGTCAGGTGTTAAAGCCATATCTCCACCTTCTAAGTTAATGGTGATATTGATGATCGGACTTTCAGTTGCTTTTGTTCCTAATACTTTCATTCCATTTTTTAAAGTGGTTTGATAGAATTCAGGAGCTTTTACAGTTTTTGCTTCTCCGGCTTTCGGACGTTCAGCACGGTTAAAGTTATCTACATTTGGTTTGTAAGATAATCCCGCATATTCCGGATTTGCAGGGAATGTTGCACCTGCGTTAGGATTGATACTCTTTACTGAATCTTTCTGATTCATGATTGGATACGTATTTAAAATAGCAGCACCCGAACCTTTGATGTATTTATTAAATACACGTGTGATGTCTTCTTTTGTTACTTTGGTATAACGCTCAATCTCATCTGTAATTGTAGACGGACGACCTAATAAACGTTCCCACTCAGAAATAACACTTCCTTTATTGAATACTTCATCTAATCCGTCATAATAACGAGATTCCATCTCTGCTTTTACGCGAGCTAAAGCTTCATCGGTAATTCCGCTTGTTCCGAACTCTTCAATGGTTGCTTTTACTTTCTCATCCAACTTTGTGAATAATCCTTCTAAGTTGAAGTCTTCAGGCGGATAAGCAAAAATCTGAATACTGAACTCACCCGATAATTCTTCCGAACGGTGATCAACACCGGCCTGAATTGCCATTTCATTTTTAACGAAGTTTTTATAAAATAATGAGTTGTTTCCACCACCCATCATCATCGCCAATAAATCTAAAGCCGGCTCATCTTTGTGGTACTGACCAACAGTTGGATAAACACGTAAGTTTAATGGGAAATAAGTACGGTCTTTGTAAGCTGTATACTTATCGGTAGGAATTACAACCGGCGGTACACGTAATTTTTTCACTTCCGGACATGGCTTAATACCACCAAAATATTTGTCAATCATTTTTAATGCATCAGCAGGAGTAAAATCACCGCTAACAGTTAAGATAGCGTTGTTTGGTCCGTACCAACGTAAGAAGAAATTTTTAACGTCATCTAAAGTAGCACGGTTCAAATCATCTACATAACCAATTACCGGCCAGCTGTAAGGATGTTTGAAAGGATATAATGCCTTCCCGATTTCTTCTACAAATGCTAAACCATAAGGACGGTTTTCGAAGTTTTGTGACTTCTCATTTTTTACCGCATCACGTTGGTTTTCGAATTTTTTAGAAGTTAATGAGTCTAATAAAAAGCCCATACGGTCAGCTTCTAACCATAAACCCATTTCTAAGTAGTTAGATGGTAAAGTTTCGAAGTAAACTGTTTTATCACGTTGCGTAAAACCGTTCATGTTACCACCTGCCGTACTTACCATTTTAAAATGCTCTTCATCGGCCACATGTAATGAACCCTGGAACATCATATGCTCAAAGAAGTGAGCAAATCCAGATTTTCCTAAATCTTCGCGGTTTGAACCTACTTTATAAGTAACCATTACGTTCACTACAGGATCAGAATGATCTTCGTGTAATAAAATGGTTAATCCGTTTGGTAATTTCCATCTTTCATATGGAATAGATAGCTTACCAGGCTTTGCCTCTACCTTTTCTATTAGTGTAGGTTGAGCTACATAAGTGCTTATTGCAAAAACACTTAATAAACCTAAGATGATCGATTTTCTTTTCATGTGCTATTGTTTGTTAATTATTTGCCACATGGAATAAGCAAAGCTTATTTCATTGTTTGTTTTATTGAGTCGCTAAATTATGTTTTTAATCTCTGTTTTTTACGCCATTTATTAGGCATTATTGTCCGTTGGTGTAGAATTTTCGGTGTTTTCAGGTGTCACCTCCGGATTTACCGGATTTTCACCCTCTCCCCCATTCTCACCGTTTTCGGTTTCATCTTCATGATCAACCTTTGTAACTGCGGCAATTTCATCATTATCCTGAATATTAATTAAACGTACACCTTGCGTTGCACGGCCCATTACACGAAGTGCGCTAATATTCATACGGATGGTAATACCATTTTTGGTAATAATCATTAAATCATTAGCATCGGTTACAGATTTAATAGCTACCAGATTACCGGTTTTGTCGGTGATGTTGATGGTTTTAACACCCTTACCGCCACGGTTGGTAATACGGTATTCGTCAATTTCCGAACGCTTACCATAACCTTTTTCAGATACAACTAATACGTTTGCATTAACATCATCAATGCAAATCATACCAATCACTTCATTATTACCACCTTCTTCATCATTTAAATCGATCGCAATTACACCGGATGCGTTACGCCCCATCGGACGAACTTTTTCTTCGTTAAAGCGACACACCTTACCTAATTTAGTGGCAATCATTATTTCGTTTTTACCGTTGGTTAAAGCTGCTTCTAATAATTGATCGCCTTCACGGATGGTTATCGCGTTGATACCATTCGCGCGCGGACGAGAATACGCTTCTAAAGTAGTTTTCTTAATGATACCTTCTTTGGTACATAATATAATGTAGTTGTTATTAATGTAATCTTCATCTAATAAATTCTTCACATTAATAAAGGCCTTCACTTTATCATCAGTAGGTATATTTAATAAATTCTGAATAGCTCTTCCTTTACTTGTTTTGTTTCCTTCCGGAACTTCATACGCACGTAACCAGAATACTTGTCCTTTTTCGGTAAATAATAAAAGGTAGTTGTGTGTGGTGGCGGTAAACATATGTTCAATAAAGTCTTCATCGCGCGTTGCGGAACCTTTTGAACCTTTACCTCCCCTGTTTTGTAAACGGTATTCATTTAAGCTGGTACGTTTGATATAACCCATGTGGGAAATGGTAATTACCACATCCTCATCAGCAATCATATCTTCCATTTTAAAATCATCGCCGGCATAAACGATATCCGTTCTTCTGCCGTCGCCGTATTTTTGTTTTATTTCCGCAATTTCATCCTTAATGATTTTGTAACGCAAAACTTCGTCATTTAAAATAGATTTTAAATAATCGATTTGCTTCATTAATTCTGCGTACTCTTCTTTTAACTTATCGCGTTCCAGTCCGGTTAATGCGCGTAAACGCATATCCAGAATAGCGCGGCTTTGAATTTCGCTTAAACCAAAACGACTCATTAACTCTTCGCGTGCCGAATCAGGCGTATCGCTTTCGCGGATGATTTTAATAACTGCATCTAAATTATCGATGGCAATTAATAAACCTTCCAAAATATGCGCACGTTTTTCAGCTTGTGCTAATTCATATTTCGTACGGCGTACAACTACATCATGACGGTGTTCAATGAAATAATGAATCTGATCTTTCAGATTCAACATCATCGGACGACCATTCACTAACGCGATGTTATTTACTGAGAATGAAGTTTGTAAAGATGTGTACTTATATAAATTGTTTAATACAACATTAGAAATGGCATCGCGCTTTAATTCGTAAACAATACGCATACCATCTCTATCCGACTCATCACGGATATCAGATATACCTTCCAGCTTTTTATCATTTACCAATTCCGCAGTTTTTTTAATCATTTCTGCTTTATTCAATTGGTAAGGAATTTCACTCACTATAATCCGCTCTCTGTCTTTTACAGTTTCAATATTTGCTTTAGCACGTAACACAATTCGTCCGCGGCCGGTTTCAAAAGCTTCCTTCACACCGGAGAAACCATAAATAGTTCCGCCCGTTGGAAAATCAGGAGCTTTTACATATTGCATTAATCCCGCGATATCAATATCACGGTTATCGATATAAGCCATACAAGCATCACAAATTTCTGTTAAGTTATGTGGTGCCATGTTAGTAGCCATACCAACAGCGATGCCGGATGCGCCATTCACCAATAATTGAGGTATACGGCTTGGCATTACGGTTGGCTCTTGTAAAGAGTCGTCAAAATTCGGACGGAAATCAACCGTGTCTTTTTCGATATCGGCAATAATTTCTTCAGCAATTTTTCTTAAACGCGCTTCGGTATAACGCATCGCAGCAGGAGGATCGCCGTCCATACTGCCAAAGTTTCCTTGTCCGTCAACCAACATGTAACGTAAGCTCCAATCCTGAGCCATACGCACCATGGTATCGTAAACGCTCGCGTCACCGTGCGGGTGATATTTACCTAAAACCTCACCAACGATACGCGCCGATTTTTTATACGGACGGTTGTGCATTAAACCTAACTCCAACATACCGTAAAGTACGCGGCGGTGTACAGGTTTTAAACCGTCACGTACATCTGGTAGTGCACGTGATACAATAACCGACATCGAATAATCGATGTAGGCTGTTTTCATTTCATCTTCAATGTTAATGGGGATAATTTTCTCTCCGTCTGCCATATTCCTTAGTTCTTAAAATTTATAATTTGCTGTGTTTTTGAGATCAATCATGAATTTTTGTCAGCCTGTTTTGCAACCAAAAAAAATCCAATTCGTACACCTGAAAAACCATCATACATCCCCCTAAACTACCAATAAATCCGGTAGTTGAACTACATATTTATCAACAAATTTTTTGTTAAAAAAAGGGAGGATTTTCACAATCAAACCTCTTTTTAAACGTTACTTTTGATTGTGGCATAATAAATGCTATATAAATTTTAAAACGTACATTTTATGGAAGCAAAATTTTCGCCCAGAGTAAAAGATGTTATTACATATAGCCGCGAGGAAGCACTTCGTTTGGGGCACGACTTTATAGGAATAGAACACCTGATGTTAGGGATGATTCGTGATGGTGAAGGTGTTGGAATTCGCTTATTAAAAAAACTGAATGTGGATATTCAGGAACTTAGAAAAGGTATTGAGGGTAGTCTTACCCCAGGTGCCCGTAAATCTAACAACCTGGCTAATATTCCATTGGTAAAACAAGCTGAAAAAACATTAAAGCTTACTTACCTGGAAGCTAAAACTTTTAAAGCTGTTCAAATTGGAACCGAGCATTTATTATTGTGTATTTTAAAAGATAACGATAATGTGGTTTCTAAATCTCTCTTAAAATTTGGGGTAGATTACGATGCAGTTCGTACCGAATTGGAAGGCTTTATGGATAATCCTCATAAAATTGAGAACACCGCTGCAGATGATGATGAAGGAGAAGATAGCGGCTTTAGTTCGGCCGGCGGACAAGGTGCTGCCAAAAAGCCGGGCGACAGTAAGTCAAAAACGCCTGTTTTAGACAATTTCGGCAGAGACCTGACCAAAATGGCAGAAGACGGTAAATTAGACCCTGTAGTAGGCCGCGAAAAGGAAATTGAGCGTGTTTCACAAATCTTATCACGCCGTAAAAAGAATAACCCTATTCTAATCGGTGAACCTGGTGTAGGTAAATCTTCCATTGCAGAAGGTTTAGCTTTACGCATTGTTCAACGCAAAGTATCGCGTGTATTATTCGGAAAACGTGTGGTGACTTTAGACTTAGCAAGTTTAGTAGCCGGTACAAAATACCGCGGACAATTTGAAGAGCGTATGAAAGCCGTTATGAACGAGCTTGAAAAATCACCGGATGTTATTTTATTCATTGATGAAATTCATACTATTATTGGTGCAGGTGGTGCAAGCGGATCGTTAGATGCGAGCAATATGTTTAAGCCTGCTTTAGCTCGTGGAGAAATTCAATGTATCGGTGCTACAACTTTAGATGAGTATCGTCAGTATATCGAAAAAGACGGAGCTTTAGAGCGCCGTTTCCAAAAAGTATTAGTAGAACCTGCTACTCAAGATGAATCGTTACAAATTTTAAATAACATTAAAGCAAAGTACGAAGATCATCATAACGTAACATATACTGATGAAGCGATTAAAGCTTGTGTTAGTTTAACAGCTCGTTATATTACTGATCGTCATTTACCGGATAAAGCGATTGATGCTTTAGATGAAGCCGGCTCACGTGTACACATCACTAACATTAATGTTCCTGAAAATATTCTTGAATTAGAAAAGAAGATGGAGGACATTAAAGAATTGAAAAATCAGGTGGTTCGTTCACAGAAATATGAAGAGGCTGCCAAACTACGCGATACCGAAAAACAATTACAAGCACAATTAGACGCTGCTAAAAAAGCCTGGGAAGAAGAAACTAAATTAAACCGTGTAGTTGTAACAGAAGACAATGTAGCGGAAGTGGTAAGTATGATGAGCGGTGTTCCTGTTCAGCGTGTGAACCAAAACGAAGGCGAGAAATTAGTGAAGATGAATGAACTTTTAAAAGGTAAAGTAATCGGACAAGATGCTGCACTTTTAAAAGTGGTGAAAGCAATTCAACGTAACCGTGCCGGATTAAAAGATCCTAATAAACCAATTGGTTCATTTATATTCTTAGGTCCTACCGGTGTTGGTAAAACACAATTAGCGAAAATATTAGCACGCCATTTATTCGATAACGATGAGGCTTTAATCCGCATCGATATGAGTGAATACATGGAGAAATTTGCGGTGACTCGTTTAATTGGAGCGCCTCCGGGTTATGTGGGTTATGAAGAAGGCGGACAATTAACTGAAAAAGTACGTCGTCGTCCTTACTCTGTAGTTTTATTGGATGAAATTGAAAAAGCACATCCTGACGTATTTAATATGTTATTGCAAGTGCTGGATGATGGTCAGTTAACCGACAGTTTAGGTCGTAAAATTGATTTTAAAAACACCATCATCATCATGACGTCTAACATTGGTGCTCGTCAGTTAAAAGATTTCGGTGCAGGTGTAGGTTTTGGAACAAAAGCGAAAGAAGAGCAAGTTGACGACCATTCAAAGGGAGTTATCGAAAGTGCTTTAAAGAAAGCGTTCGCTCCTGAGTTCTTAAATCGTATTGATGATGTAGTCATGTTCAATTCATTAAGCCGTGAAGACATCCATAAGATTATTGATATTGAATTAGGTAATTTATTCGGTCGTGTAAACAGTTTAGGTTACACAATTAAAATTACTGAAGCTGCTAAAGATTTCATTGTAGAAAAAGGTTACGATGTTAACTATGGTGCTCGTCCGTTAAAACGTGCGATTCAAAAATACCTTGAAGATCCTATGGCTGAAGAAATCATCAAAAGTAATTTAACTGAAGGTGATGAAATTGAA
>JAEUTQ010000074.1 GCA_016787445.1 Bacteroidia bacterium | reverse complement strand
GGTAAAGATTTAGGTAAAAAATTAGGTAAAGCCGCTAAATCTAAATAATCTCTCTCATTTTTAAATTTAAACCCCGCCAATGCGGGGTTTTTTTATTAAAATTTGTTTAAAGCTAAATTATGTAGTTCATTCTTGCTAAATTTATTGTAAAATAATATTATGAAAAAATTCTTAAGTCTTTCGCTGATTATTTGCTCAACTCTAATTTTCGCACAAAAGAAAAAAAATGTTGATCCGGGTTACAAATATATTTATAAAGAAACTTCTTTTGAAACGGATGATTATAAAATTTACATCGAAGATGCTACTGCTATCGATGCCTGGAGTAAACTTAAAGTGAGAGTGTTTAATAAAACAAACGACTACCTCATCTTAAAACCAACTGATGTTACTTTCAAAATTGACGGGAAAGAAATTCAAGGAACCGATAAACAACTTATCATTGTTCCTAACGACGAGGCCAGTAAAGTTATTGATGTTAAAGGCCCTGGCTGTCAGGTAGAAAATTACTCCATTACCATTAAAACGCTTTACAAAGTGGCAGCTAATTCGCCGGCTATAAAGGCTGAAGACTTTGTACTTCCAGTTGCAAAAAATGATTTCAAAGCCGGTAATTTCAAATGCACACTGAAAAAGCACGAATTAAAAACCGATAAATCTCTTTTTAAATTTGTTTGCCAATACGAAGGTGACGGAATAGGAATTCTAGCTCCTACACAAATCTCTGCTGTAACTCCGAAAGGACAAGATAACGCGAATTTTAATCGCAATAAGGGTACTTTATTAGAACGTGGTAAATCGGATGATTTTATCGTTGATATCAGAGAAATACCAAATTCGGGTGATATGCAAAAAGAACCTTGGAAATTAAAATGGAACGAAACGTTTAAAGAATCCAAAATCGAAATGATTGCAGGCGGAACAATTAACCTTGAACTCGATCCGGCTAAAACAGCTGAAAAAAATAAATAGAGAATTTCTTTAACTAAAAAATCCCGCCGTTAAGCGGGATTTTTTTATTTAATTCCTGACGAAAATTCGAAGAGTTTACTTTCATCAAAATAATTCGCCATAATCTGTATTCCCATCGGTAATCCGTTACTGTGATTGCCACACGGAACAGAAATGGCAGGAACTCCTGCAATATTTGCTTGCACGGTAAAAATATCTTCCAGATACATCTTGATAGGATCTGCGCTATTCTTCCCAAACTCAAATGCAGTACCCGGTGTAGATGGTGTAACTATAAAATCGTAATTCATTAAAATCTCAAAAGTCTTTTCTTGCAATAACTTTCTTACTTTTTGTCCTTTACTGTAATATGCATCGTAATAACCCGCACTTAACACGAATGTTCCAAGCATAATACGTCGCTTTACTTCTTTTCCAAATCCTTCGCTGCGTGATTTTTTATATGTACTCTCCAAATCAGTAGCGTTTTGACTGCGGTAACCATAATGTACACCATCAAATCGCGACAAATTAGAAGAAGCTTCGGCTGTGGTTAATACATAATAAACCGGCACCAGATAATCTAAATATGGAAAATCAACCGCCTCTACTGTATGTCCTGCCGCTTTAAAATTATCCAATTGTTTACTTACAGCTGACTTAACCTCTGGGTCCAGACCGTTAGCCTCTAAACAATCTTTTAAATAAGCAATCTTATATTTTTTACCCGAAGGTTTTATTTCATTAGAATAAGATGGAACGGGCTTTTGTGAAACTGTACTGTCAAACTCATCAGCACCTGCAATAACTTCCATAACCAAAGCTGCATCGGCCACTGTTTTAGTAATCGGACCAATTTGATCAAAGGATGAGGCGTAAGCAATTAAACCCCACCTTGAAACTCTGCCATATGTTGGCTTAAACCCAACAACGCCACAAAAAGAAGCAGGCTGACGAATGGAACCACCTGTATCTGATCCTAAAGCTACATGACATAATCCGGCAGCAACAGAAGCTGCAGCTCCTCCGGAAGAACCACCGGGTACAAACTTTTCGTTAAGCGGATTTAAAACATTTCCCTTTGATGAATTTTCGTTGCTACTTCCCATTGCGAATTCATCGCAATTAGTACGACCAATGATAATTGCATCCTCGGCAATTAAACGCTCAACCACAGTGGAAGAATAAAGCGATTCAAAACCCTCCAATATTTTAGACGATGCGGAAACCTTGTGATTTTTGTAACAGATATTATCCTTTAGTGAAACAACTACACCGGCTAGCTTTCCCGCTTTACCGGATTTAATTTTCTCATCTACCTTCTTTGCTTGTTCTAAAGCATCCGATTCAAATACTTCTAAATAAATATTGAGATTCTTTTTTGAAGAAATATCCTTCAATAACGCGTTCACCAAATCAACACAGTTGATTTTTCCGGCTTTCAAATCTTCCTTAAGTTGTGCTATGCTTATAAAAGTGTACATCTTATTTTTTCCGAGAATAATTAATCACGGTATTTTAAATAATAAAGCGTCACTCTATATAAAAGAATGACGCTTTAATTTGAATCAAAAAATTATTTTTTATCCGACTCAGCTGAGTCAACTCCTTTTGAAGCGTCTTTAAATTCCTTAACGCCGCGGCCCAAACCTTTCATTAACTCAGGTATTTTTTTGCCACCGAACATTAATAAAATGATAACCAAAATGATAATGATTTCCGGAGCACCAAGTCCGCCTAAAAATCCAAGAATAAGTGATGTTGTCATCGTAAATAAATTAGATGCGTAAAGGTAACAATTTTTTACAATTACCTAAAATGTCTAAAAATCACTAACTTGCGGGCATTATAGAGCTATTTTGGGGCCATAAACCGCTCTGAATAAGGCTCAAAGCACAAAGTAAAACCCAATTGAAATAACCAACATTTGCACCATGCTTAAGAAAGTAGAACATATTGGCATTGCCGTTAAAAACCTTGAGAACTCAAATAACTTATTTGCTAAACTATTTGGTAAGGATCATTATAAAGTTGAGAAAGTGGAGAGCGAAGGTGTTAGTACCAGTTTTTTTATGTTAGGAGAAACTAAGATTGAGCTATTGGAAGCAACTCAACCGGATAGCGCCATTGCAAAGTTTATTGAGAAGAAAGGTGAAGGCATCCATCATATTGCTTATGAAGTTGAAGATATCTACGCAGAAATGGAACGCTTAAAAAAAGAAGGATTTGAACTGATACATCAGCAACCAAAAGAAGGCGCCGATAATAAATTGATTTGCTTTTTACATCCGAAAAGTACTAATGGCGTTTTGGTTGAACTGTGTCAGGAAAGAAAATAATTTTACTTTGCCCCAAAAACATTAAACGACTTAGAAGTTAACGTGCCTAACATGGCATGCAGTGGATGCTTTGGATTGTTTTCTACTTGTGTGATAATTTTCTCCATCGCTTTTAATAGACAAGGATTTTCTTCATCATACACATCGCCTTGCAAAAATTTCAAAACATCTAAACGATACTCAGGAGTATTCACGAAATAGGTAAACAAAATATTTAAGCGATAATACATCTGAATAAATCGATACCAATTATTTACTCCGCGTTTTAAAGTACTCTCATAGTTAGCAAAAGAACTCTTTTCGTAATTATTGCTTTGTAATGCTCTAATTATATCTGCGGATGCAAATCTTGCGCTATTTAAGGCAATACTTACTCCACTCGAAAAAATCGGATCCACAAATCGTGCAGCATCACCAATCAACACCAAATTATCCTTCACTAATTCAGTCATCGCGTAACTGTAATCTGCTTCAACTGTAAAATCTCTTATTTGCTTTGCTTTCTTTAGTTCGGCCAAAAGTTCCGGTCGTAATTCTGCACACTCCCAAAAAAACTTTTCACGACCTTCTTTTGTATTCGGAAAATTCTGTTTCTGACTTACTAATCCTACACTGGTAATTTCATCAGTTATAGGAATCTGCCACATCCATGAATTGGAAACCGGAATAAAATGTATATAAATAAAGTCAGGGTCTTTAAACGCATTCCGGTTAAATCCGCTGAACCAGGTATGTACCGCACACTGATTAAAAACAGGGTCTTTTACTTTAATTTTTAATTTGTTTCCCATGAAGGTGTGTCGTCCGCTGGCGTCGACTAATATTTTGCAGCCAAATTTCTCTTCTTGCCCATCCTTCATTCTTACACTTACATGCACATTGCTTTTATCAATAAAATCTACATGAAAAACATCAGCTTCCTGAAATGTTGATGCTCCCATTTCGGCAGCATGCTCTAACAATAATTGATCGAAACGACCACGATCAACATGATAGGTGTGTGGCTCATGAATATCTTTTTGCTTTCTTTCGTTAAATAAAATATCTACATCACTTCCTTTAAACTCGGCAAAATCGTGATTATAAATATTTGCAGAGCTATAGGTGGTCCATGCCGCACCAAACTTTTTCAAAAATCCTTCCGCTTCCATTTTTGGAAAGAAATTAAGATCATTGAAAACGCGATTACTGGCTGGCACCAAAGATTCTCCCACATGCGGACGAGGAAATTTTTCCTTTTCAAATACAATGCATGAGGCGCCTGATCTAGCTATGTAACAAGCCATAGCACTTCCAGCAGGGCCACCTCCAATAATTATTACATCAGTCTGTTTCATAATTAATCTTCCATCCCTAAATGAATGAGGGCATCGCCTTCGTTCACTATCGGCTGGTTATTTATTCCTACTATATAGGCATCAACAGGTGAAAGGATTTTATGTTCAATTTCACCGAAAGGATTACATATTACACCTAACAAATCGTCTTTGCGTACATGTGCGCCATTATTCGCGTTCATATGAAACAAACCGCTCGCTTTAGCACGAATCCAAGAATCACGGATTACTTTTACATGCGGATTGTTGGGAATTTCCATTGCAATCATTTGGTGTGATTTCATTAAGCGCAAACAGCCATTAATTCCTTCGTTGATGGATAAATAATCAAAGCGCATACTTTCACCACCTTCAAAAACAAGAATAGGTTTATTCTTTTTAGCGGCTTCCTTTCTTAATGTTCCTTCTCGGTACTTGCTATCAATAATAAGTGGTGCCGAAAACTTTTCGGCTATTGATAAGTTTTCAGGAAAATCGAATACGCAACGAATCTGAGGATAGTTGCTGATCTTAGCTCCACCAGTATGAAAGTCAACACCAAAATCAATAAGCGGAATAATATGCTTCATTAAATCGTAAGCAATTCTGCTTCCTAAAGAGCCATTTTTACTTCCGGGAAAACAACGATTCAAATCACGTCCGTCGGGCAAATCGCGTGTTGAATATAAAAAAGAAACAATGTTAATGACAGGAATGGCAATGATGGTTCCGCGTTTTAAATTCACCACTTCTTCATGATTCACTAACCTGCGGATAATTTCAACACCATTGGTTTCTTCACCGTGCATACCCGCACTAAACATAATGGTTGGTCCGGGATTTACGCTTCGAATGACATGAACAGGAATTTTAATATATGATTTGGTATGCAACTCATAAGAGTTTAGCACCACTGTTTTGTTTTCTCCTGCCGCTATCTGCTGACCGTTTATGGTAATGGTTTCCTGCATACCTATTCGCCGGGCTTATTAAACTCGTTACGCTCAACATACTCAATTATTTTTCCGGCAATATCCAATCCGGTAGCGCCTTCAATTCCTTCTAATCCCGGAGATGAATTTACTTCCATCACTAATGGTCCGCGTGAGCTTTGCAGTAAATCCACACCCGCTATTCCCAAACCTAATTTTTTTGCCGCTTTAATAGCAGTCGCTCTTTCTTCCGGCGTAAGGTTTATAACGGTCGCCGTCCCTCCCCTATGTAAATTACTTCTGAATTCACCTTCACGCGCCTGACGCTTCATTGCTCCAACAACTTGTCCGTCTACAACAAACACACGCAAATCGGCGCCGCCGGCTTCTTTAATAAATTCCTGCACCAACATGTTCGCTTCTAATTTCAAAAACGCTTCAATAACTGATTTAGCCGCTTTTTGATTTTCCGCTAAAATTACACCAATGCCTTGCGTACCTTCCAATAATTTCACGACGCAAGGAGCGCCACCAATTGCATCGATTACGCTATCAATATCTTTATCCTTTGGTGAAGACGCAAAAGCTGTTTTAGGAATTCCTAAGCCTGCTCGTGCTAAAATTTGTAAGCTGCGTAATTTATCGCGTGAACGAACTAAGGCTTGTGACTCAACAGCGGTAAATATTTTCATCATTTCAAACTGACGAACAACGGCTGAACCATAGAAAGTAGCAGATGCGCCAATCCGTGGTATCACCGCATTTACATCCGTTACTTCTTTTCCACCATAATAAATATGGGGACGACCCTGTTCGATAACCAGAACGCATTTCATGTGATCGAGCAATAACATTTCATGCCCGCGTTTTTCACCTGCTTCCAAAATACGTTTGGTAGAATACAGATTTCTGTTTCGAGATAATACAGCTATTTTCATAATGAGTTAATCAAATATAATCGTTTAATGATTTTTTAATTCGTTGTCCGTTAATATGTATTTTATTGACATCCACAATAAACTTACCTTTTAGTAATCGTCGTCCTATTAAAACAGGATAGCGCATGTTTTCGCGATCGCTTAATGAAAGTGTAGTCAAAATATTTTTCCTTCCGATTTTTACCACTGTTTTAATGATATAACGCTCCTCCATTTCACCGAAAGAATTTTTAATTTTCTTTCTGAAAAATTCAGAAAACTCGTGTACTTGTTCGGAATACTCGGGATGTGTGTTGTCTAATAACTTAAAGCATAATACCTGCTTACCATTCTCTGTTTTAAGCTGGATATCCTTACAATGAATGGCTGAAGTATAAGCGCCGGTATCAATTTTAGCTTCAATTGAAAACAATTTAAGTTGCGGGAAGTCTACAAACTCTCGTCGGCCGATTAACCTTATCTTATTTTTTTTGAGTGCCATTTGCTATGGTAAAAGCTGGCTTTAATTTACAAAAAATTGATTAAACCGGGCAATATCCACCTCTTTATTCAGTTTTTTTTGCTGAGTAATATGTTCTACTAAATGATTTACAAAAAAAGGAGCCAGCATAACGCCCTTAGTTCCCATACCGTTAAAAACAAATACATTTTTAAAAGCGGGATGAGCGCCCAAAACCGGCCGGCGGTCAATGACGGAAGGTCTAACGCCCGCTTCATGACGTATTACATTACCTTCTAATTCAGTGATACGGTTTAATTTATTCAACAACTCTAGTTTTGCCTCTTCAGTTGGAGAATCAGATAAATCATTCCAATTATAAGTAGCCCCCACCTTAAATAAATTATTTTCCAAAGGCATAATGAATGCGTTTTTATTGAGGATATCCTTCTCTAATTTTAAATCATCCATTTGCATAGTTAAAACCTCGCCCTTTGCAGGTTTCATTGGGATGTATTTAAATAAAGGATTCTTGCTTATTAAATACCCTTCGCAAAATACAATATACCTTGCTTCAATGTCTTTGTATTTTACCAACGAGGGAGAAAACACCGAAAAATCAAATTTCTCCTGAAGATACATTCCCGATGATTGCAAGTTATTAGTGACTGTATTTAAAAACAAAGGTAAATTCAAATTGCCGGCTCTTAACACCTTTGCGTAACCCACATCTAACAACTTAATAGTTTTTGGCAATCCATTTACAGAAATTTCTTTGTCTAAATAGTCCGACATTTCAGCCGATGCTTTTTTAAACCAAAGATTGACTTCTTGCAGTTCACTGAATAATTTGATAATGTTTCGGTGATGCAATAATTGAACTCCAAATTTTTTCTCCTGGGCTTGATAAAATTCTAGCATAACAGGAAGAATTTCATCGACCATCCAGCTTTTGGTAAGACGCTTAAACACTACAGGATTCCATATGCCCGCAGCAACACGGGAAGAAGCGGATAAGCTCGGCTCATCAATAACAATAACTTTAAATCCTTTCTCAATAAGTTGTAATGACAGAACGGAGCCTGCCAAACCTTGTCCAACGATTATAAAGTCTGTTTTAATTTTACTTTGGTTTGGTTTTAAAACCCCTCTTTATGCCACGATAAGCACCTGAAAAAAAGAACACCACTCGGGCTCCGGCCTGCTTTTGCTCAGCGGAGATATCACCGAATAATTCGATACCTAATCCTACATCATACTTAATTTTATAAACTGCAGAAAGGCACATATAACCACCCAACACACTATGCGACTGAATGGTGGTAACGCCGGCTGTATCCGTCGTGCCGGTCACAAAATAGGAATAAGAGGGGCCGATAAACCCCGCCAGATTATATTTTTCTTTTTCGATACGATAGCCATAACAGAGATGCCCTTGTAAATTATTATTTCTTAAAAAATCATCACCACTCATAATCACTCCAACCTGAAAATACTCGCGCTGCAAATGGAATTGAAAATCAACATTGATATAGCTTTGATCTATTCTCCTCACATCGGAAAAGCCTTTCCCGAAACCAAAAGTTAAATAATTGTTGTATTTACGGTAACGCTTACTATCATAAACAATCTCTTCCTTACGATTATAAGGTAAGGTGTCGCGTTGAGCTGACAAATCGGCAAAAAACGTCAGGAAAAAAAATATGACAACAATTCTATTCAATACTGCTAATTTACGCACTATCCAATAATTATTCTAAGTATATTTGCAATAAATGCGACTCTCAACAATAATTTCTTTTTTTGTTTTATTATTTGCCGGATGCGGTAATGAGTCTGATATTATTAAAAATTTAACGCCCCAAAACAAGATAACAAGCTGGATTGAAGGGAAATATTTATACAACGATGGAGATGCGGGTGTTTACTTTGAAGAATGGAGCATGAAAGACAGCAGTGAATATGTTGGGAAAGGATTTTATTTAACCAGAGATTACGTTGACACTTTGTTTCAAATGAAGATGCGTTTGCTTCTGGATTCAAAAAAGACAACAATGTTTTACGATGTAAAAGGTCAAAATGAAAATAAGGAAACCGAATTTGTTTTAACTAACAATACCGACAATAAATTTGTCTTTGAAAATCCATTCAGAGATTTTCCATCAATAATGGAGTATCGTTTATTAGGAGATACACTTATCGAAGTAACCGAGCGCGGTTTCGTCAATAACAAAGAAAAAATCAGACACTTCAGCCTTACTAAAATTGATTAGAAAAAAGCCCTTACTTGTGCGCCACCAATATGCACAATCTTTGAATTCGGCATTTTTCTTCCTTCATAATTAATACTTACTTGTATGTTGCCTGTTAAATTGCGCTGGTAATTTAAGTTCCAGGTATAATTATACCCCGGTTTTAGAGCATTCAGCATTTCATATGCGATTGGAGAACTTTCCACATCGTTATATAAAATCGTTAAAAAGTCGGCTCTTAAATTAAAACTACCTTTCTCCGATTCATTATATCTTAACTCAACCGCATAGTCGTTAATCTGTGATTTCTGAAATCCTCCTTCATTGATGTTTTGCTTTTGAGCATACTTATATATTAAACTAATCCTAAACGCTGTACTTGGCTGATAGTTTAACTTTTGTTCGGCATCGTAATATTCGATTTTATAATTACGAGAAGAAAAGAACTGTGAGGCATAATATTTTATACCGGTTGAATTATTGCTTAAAATGCTCCACGACTTTTTAAAGTTTAAACGCCATCTTAACTCGTGGGAAAAATTATCTCTCGAATCGAATCCGTTAAGTAAAAGTTGCTTATTTTTATTATTCAAAAAAGTATAATCCATTCCGAATACCGTTGCGGTTTGATTGAAAAACAAACTTTGACGTAAAGCATAATTAGCCGACAACAAAGCCGTATCATTAACATCACTGCTATAGAAATCGTAATTAAAAAACTGTCCATTATCGTAGGTTTTATTGTCAACCCTGAAAACTGATTGTGTAGAAAAACGACCCATAAATTTTCCGAACGCGCCTGTATTTTCCTTTACTAAAACAGATGGGCGTAAATTAAACGAAAAGCTCATCTGATTGTGTAGCACTTTCACATATTGATTGGTGGGTGTGAAAATGCGGATGAATCTGGCCTGATCGGGATACAATGCAATTTCAAATTCATTAAGTTCTTTAATATTGTTGTTATTATAATCATTCCATGCATATTGTCCCTGGCCCGGCGCAACTTCCAAATAATAAAACTCTTTTCTGTTTTCTAAACCATAACCGCTTTCATAAAACAAAGTTGAAGTAACAAATCCTTTCATTAACCGCGGACTATACTCTACACGTGTTAATAATGAATTATCAGGTTTTAATGCAGTGCTGATTACATTTTTTAAGTGCAGTTCACGGTAAGTAAAGTAAAATGTAATGGGATGATTTTTTATAGAATAAATTCCTAACTGCGCGCCAACATTTTGTGCGTATGTACTGTCTTTTAAAACATTATTATACGCTTGCATATCTCTGCGTTCACGATAAAACAATTTTATGTTATTACGGGAGGAATCCGCATTACTTATACTTGCTTCCCAATCCCAAAATTGATACGTACGTGGCATAAGGGTATTCGTAAAAGCAGACTTAAATAAATTGTTTTCGAATTCGTCGGTTACGGCTAATTTAAATTTACCGATACCCTGAGAAATAGTTGTTTTATGTCGATAAAACTCAGTATTAACCGGTGAATTTGCGGTTGTGAGGTAAGAACCGTTGTAATCTGAATAGAATCTTTTTTTGGTATACCGGCCATTCAGTTGCTGTTTGTATCCTGTAAAATAACTTCCTTCCAAAAAGGAGTTAAAACCGTACACGAGTCGGTATGAATTCATTTTTTCAACACCTACTTCAGCTGTAGCAATGTGTTGATCGGTATTAATTACATCTGCCAAAGGTCGGTTCCAATCGCGCTGAAATTCTATAGAGCGAAAGCGTTCGATTTGATTGAAGTTTTTCTGTACATATTCATAATTGAAATTATAAATTGCTTTCGCCGCAATTTTATCGCCGGTATCCCGCTTTAAAACGGTTTTATTTAAACTTTTCAATTTATAACCATATCCTTCATCGTTATAAGTATCATACGGACTAAATGTATTAATATCGTTACGCGTATAAACACCTTCCATTTGCAGACTGTGATTTGAATTAAATTTATAATCGAAACCCGCTGTTAACATTTGATTTTGCTTCGGTGTAACCAAAGGAATTACAGGCTCAAAATTTCCTTGTGGTACGCCGCCAACAGGCTCTAACCATTTGTATACTTTGCCATTCGCGGAAGAAGAAACCTGAATATAATTACCGTTACCTGCACCTACATTCGAAAACTTAACACGGTATTTGGCACTATCTGGATTTGTAGAGTAAACGAAAATTCCGGAATAAGTTATCGTTCCGATTGTGGTATCCTTTTTCCAATAAAAAACTTCCGAATTATTAAAGGCAGCAAGCTCTGCTCCCGAATAAAATGCTTTAGTTAAAGTATCGCCAATATCAAACATCACCGATTTTTGGTCTTGCGTTAATGTTTGTTGAAGCGATCTGTTTTTATTGTCCTGCTCACTGTAAATATTCGCAAACACCTTTAATTTTCCGGCTTCAATTTCTTCACCAAAGAAAAATAACGAGCGACCGTAATTTCTTTCGGCATATTGAAACTCGGCTACAATGCGTTTATCTTTTGTAATAATTTGTTTTGCGGTAAAGGTTAATTCTGCCGTATTATAATCAATGATATAATCATTTTCTTGTCCGCGTTGCATTAACTTTCCATCAATGTAAATTTTTTCGGTACCTGATAAGACAATAATGAATGGCTCATTATTGGCGCCGGTTAATCGATACGGACCTTGATTGTTTTCTGTTCCGAAAATTACATTGCGTGCAAATTTACCTTTTGAAACAGCGCCAGCCAATTGTGTCTTAAACGTGATTGGCTTTTTTCCAACACTATCCTTATAGGCATTCGCAATATAAGCGCCTTGTGCGCGCTTATAATAATTCATGAAATAACTATTTGCCGGTTTTGAAAGTTGATAATCACCGACAATCAGCTTCGTGTTTTCATTGGAGAGTTGAATAAATACCTTATCAAACTCTTGTAATTGGGCTGTTGTTCCGTCGGCCTGAAAAGGAATATTATTATCGGTAGCCGCCATTACCATATCAATTTCAGGCGTTAGTTTTCCGCTTACCTGAAGGTTGAGATTTGAATTAACGACAACATCTTGATTATTTCCAAAGGTGATGCCTCGACTTATACTTCCGTTTTTATTTAAGCCGTCGTTTAAAAATAAATCATTGGTATTAACGGGTTCATTAAATGTAATAGTGTATGGATTTTGCGGACGTGACAAATCGGTAAATACAAATTCGTCGGCGTTTTTATGAAAATACTTTTTTTCAAAATTGTAAGGAAAAGTTTTATAGCTCAACTTAATTGAAGCTGGTCGTAAAGAATCCTTTTTAAAAATTAGCGCGTGAAGTTTGTAATCAATCGAGTATTTATAAAGACTGTCGTTTTCAATTTGCAGACTTCCCGGAACCAAACTCAACGAATCAATAACCAGTGTGTCGGAAACCAAATTGAAAATTTTACTTTTTAAGGCATTGTTGGTTTGAGAATAAACTTCACCAACAAATGGAACAAAAATTAATATGAGCAGAATCTTTCTGAATCGCACAGCCTTAAACGTTTTTAAATATAGAAAATAACCTGCTCAGTTTATAGGAAAGGTATTTGTAAAAAACGCTCAACACTGCTTAAAATTGTGCTAAATTTAGAGGCGAAATCATAAATTTCAATTATGCCAAGAATTATTACTTACAACGTAAACGGAATACGGGCCGCCATGGGAAAAGGCTTGATAGATTGGATGAGAGCAGCCAAGCCTGATATTTTATGCGTTCAGGAAATAAAAGCCTATCCCGAACAAGTTGGTGTTTTTGAATTTGAAGAGTTGGGTTATCATCATTATTGGTATCCGGCTCAAAAAAAGGGCTATAGCGGTGTTGCCATATTTTCCAAAATTGAGCCCGATAAAGTGGAGTATGGATGTGGCATAAAAGAATACGATGATGAAGGGCGGTTTATCAGGGCCGATTATGGAGATATTTCGGTTGTAAGTGCTTATCACCCAAGCGGAAGTAGCGGCGATGAGCGCCAAGCATTTAAGATGAAGTGGTTGGCCGATTTTCAGGATTACGTTAACAAGCTCCAAAAAAAACGTCCAAAACTCATATTATCAGGCGATTACAATATTTGCCATAAAGCCATCGATATTCATAATCCGGTTTCTAACGCCAATACATCAGGTTTCTTGCCTGAAGAAAGAGAATGGATGGAGCAGTTTATCAATTCGGGGTTTATCGATAGTTTCAGATATTTCAATCAGTCTCCTCATCAATATAGCTGGTGGAGTTACAGAGCCAACGCAAGAGCCAAGAATTTAGGCTGGCGGATTGATTATAATATGGTTACGAAGAATTTGGAGAAAAATCTAAAACGTTCCATCATTCTTCCCGAAGCAATGCATAGCGACCACTGTCCTGTTTTACTCGAAATCGACTTTTAATACTACTATAAAACCACTAGTAAAAATCCCCCTTTATTTTTTACTTAAAAAATTAGTTTTTTATACCGAAAAGGTTAATTTTGTGAGGTATTAGATTATTTATTTAGCTCTGTATTTATGAATAAAATTTTAGGTGCGATTATTATTCCGGCTTTAACCATTGGCTTACTAAGCTCATGTGGTGGCGGAGATGACAAAGGCCAAGGCACATCGTCTGAGGCAAAAGGTGGTATTTTCTTAGGTGGAATTGCCCGATTAAATGAAGTGGAAAGCTTTAAGAGCTTATACCCAATATCTGTAAACGATCAGGTAAGTTATCACTTGGCTGCTCAGGTATATGAGGGTTTGGTTAAATATAACCAAAACGATATGACATTACTTCCTGGTATCGCTTACAAGTGGGAATTAAGTGCTGATAATTTGGAATACACTTTCCATTTGCGCAGTGGCGTTAAATTTCAGGATGACGCTTGCTTTGCTGAAGGAAAAGGTCGCGATGTAAAAGCATCTGACTTCAAATATTGTTTTGATCAATTATGTTCTGCTGATCCTGCTAACAGTCAGTTTGACGTTACTTTCAAAGATAAAGTAGAAGGCGCTAACGCAAGTTTTGAAGCTTCTAAAACCAGCAAAAAAGGAAATGTAAGTGGTGTGAAAGTAGTGAACGATTCAACATTAACGATTAAACTTACGCATCCAATTCCGGGCTTCTTAAATATTTTAGCAATGCCTGGCTGTTATTTATACGCGCAGGAAGCACATGCAAAATATGGTGCTGAAATGCGTACTAAAACAGTTGGTACCGGACCATTTGCTATTGAAACAATTAAAGAAGGTGAAGTTATTATCATGAAGAAAAACCCTAACTATTGGGGTGTTGATGAGCATGGAAATAAATTACCTTATTTAGATGGTATTAAATGGACTTTCATCCGTGAGAAGAAGTCTGAAATTCTTGAATTCAAACGCGGTAACTTAGACATGGTATATCGTATTCCGGTTGAAATGTTCCATGAATTAATGGGTGATTTAGCAAGCGCTAAAGAACGCAAGAGTGATTTCAACATTTTAAGCTCTCCGGCTTTAAACACAAACTATTTAGGATTTAATACACAAAGTCCACATTTCTCTAAAAAAGAAGTGCGTTTAGCATTTAATCACGCTATCGATCGTCAGAAAATTGCAGACTTTACCATTCAAGGTGAAGGTAATGCTGCTGAGTATGGAATCGTTCCTTACACTGAAACTTTTGAAAAAGAAGGTTACGATTATAAAACAGTTGGTGGTTATAAATACGATCCTGAATTAGCAAAAGAATACATGAAGAAAGCCGGATACCCTGATGGTAAAGGCTTCCCGAAAATCACTTTAGAAATTAACAGTGGCGGTGGTGACAGAAATATTTTAGTAGCAGAAGTAGTTCAAAAAATGTTGAAAGAGCATTTAAATGTAGACGTAGAAATCAACACAGTTCCTTTCGCTGAGCATTTAGATAACATCCATACTGCAAAGGTTGACTTCTTCCGTGCCGGCTGGATTGCTGATTACCCGGATCCTGAAACTTTCTTAACCTTATTCTACGGTGGTCACGTTCCGAAATCAATGGGTGAGAAATCATACATTAACTATACACGTTATGTAAACCCTCGTTTTGATTCATTATTCCTTGCTGCCGGAAAAATTTCTGATAACAAAGAACGTTTTGCTTTATTAGCAAAGGCTGAAAAAATGATGTTAGAAGATGCGCCTTTCATGCCAATTTTCTACGATGAAAACTTCCGCTTAGAGCAATTAAACGTAAGAAACTTACCTGAGAATATTATGAACTACATTAATCTGGAAACAACCTATTTGATTCCTCCGGATAAAATGAAGAAGAAATAATTTTATGTTATTTTAAAGAAACCCCGACCATTTGGTTGGGGTTTTTTGTTTTTATATCGTTAAATTTATAGGGAAATGAATACACCAAAACATTTAATAATTGTAGCTGGAGGAACCGGGAGTAGAATTAAAAATGAATTGCCTAAACAGTTTATTGAAATTAACGGCACACCCATTATCGTGCATACACTCCGGAAATTCTTACAGTACAACGCGTCTATTCATATATATATAGCGGTTCATAAAGATTACGAAGCACATCTTAAATTAGTTCTACATAAATTTCTTCCAAATCAAAAAGTAGAAATTACTGTTGGTGGCGAAACACGTTTTCATTCAGTAAAAAATGCATTGGCACTTGTACCCAATACCGGCATTGTAGCGATTCATGATGCTGCCAGACCCATGGTAAGTAATGACACTATATCACGTTGTTTCAAAGCGGCACAAGCCCATGGTAACGCTACACCCTGTGTTCCGGTTAACGACAGCTTGAGAGAAGTAAACGGTAAACAGAATAAATCAGTATTACGTAGTGATTATAAAATCATTCAAACACCTCAATGCTTTAAAGTAGAGCTCATCAAAAAAGCCTTTGAGCAAAACTATAGTGAAAGTTTTACTGATGATGCTTCCGTTTTTGAAAAGGCAGGCAATACTATAACTTTAACGGAAGGCAACGTAGAAAATATAAAAATTACTTATCCTATCGACCTCATACTTGCACAACATCTTTTAAAATGAACACCAGTGATATTGCAGATATTCTAGAACTAACTGCTAAACTAATGGAGTTGCATGAAACAAATCCATTTAAAGTAAAAGCGGTGAGTAATGCTGCCTACAAATTATCGAAGACGAGAATTAATTTAGAAGGCAAGAGTTTAGAAGAGCTTGAGCAAATTGAAGGCATTGGAAAAGGTATTGCTGCCAAAATACACGAAATACTTAATAACGGCACCACGCAAGAACTTGAGGAGCTTCGCGAGAAAACTCCGGATGGCGTTATTGAAGTAATGGGAATAAAAGGGCTCGGACCAAAAAAGGTAAGACAACTTTGGCAGGAATTAGGAATTGAAAGTATTGGCGAATTACTTTATGCATGTAATGAAAATCGTTTGGTTGATTTAAAAGGGTTTGGAACAAAAACACAGGAGTCGATTAAACAAAGTATTGAGTTCACTCTTAAGAACGCGAATAAATTTCATTACGCAGCCATAGAGCCCTATGTGGAACAAATTTTAGAACTACTGAATAAAAACAATAACGGTTGTCGCATTGCTGTTTCGGGCGATTACAGAAGAAAATGCGAGGTAATAGATAAATTAGTTTTTATTCATACCTCTGCTAACTTAAATTATCAGGACGATGCTACGAAGTTAAGTCCTGTACCTGTAGAGTTTATTGCAACAAGCGAAAACGATTTTGAGAAAACACTGTTTGAAACAACGGCAAGCAAAGAGCATCTAGAGATTATTTCTTACACCAATTCAAATCTTAGAGATGAAAAGGAAATCTATCAATCGCTCGGACTAAGTTATCTCGAACCGGAATTGAGAGAAAATATACCGCAGATTATTGATGCCGCTAAAAAAAATGCAATTCCTACTTTAATAACAGATAAAGATTTAAAAGGCATTTTACATAATCATAGTACTTACAGTGATGGTATGCATTCGCTGGAAGAAATGGCTGTTTACTGCAAAGAGTTAGGCTATGAATATCTCGGGATTTGCGATCACTCGCAATCGGCCTTTTATGCGAACGGATTAAAACCGGATGTAATAGAAAAACAACATAAGGAAATTGAAAAACTAAATAAAGCATTGGCGCCCTTTAAAATTTTTAAAGGTATTGAAAGTGATATTTTAAATGACGGGAATTTAGATTATGAAAAAGATGTCTTATCATCATTTGATTTTATAGTTGCTTCGGTACACTCTAACTTGAAAATGAATGAAGAGAAAGCCAATCACCGATTGATTAAAGCCATTGAAAATCCTTTCACCACCATACTAGGACATCCAACAGGGAGATTATTATTAGCCAGAAACGGTTATCCCATCGATCATAAAAAAATAATTGATGCCTGCGCTGCCAATGGTGTTATCATAGAGTTAAACGCGCATCCTTACCGTTTGGATATTGATTGGCGATGGATTCCCTATTGCCTCGAGAAAGGTGTAAAAATTTCCATCAATCCTGATGCGCACCAAAAAGAAGGTTATGCTGACATGAAGTATGGCGTAAACGTTGCGCGAAAAGGTATGCTCACCAAGGAAAATTGTTTTAATGCTCTCAGCCTTCAGGAGATAGAAACCTATTTTAATATCCGAAAAAGCAAGGTGTAAATGTCAATACTCAATTCCATAGCATCTTGGCTCATGAAGAAGCGCATGCATCAAATTGAGCTCTTCATTAAATATCCGCATGATGTACAAAACGAATGGATGCATCAATTAGTAAAGGAAGCACAAGGAACTGAATTTGGAAAACGTTACAATTTTTCAGGCATCAAAAACTACGAGCAATTTAAAAGAGAAATTCCTCTGCAGGATTATGAAAGCCTGAAGCCTTTTATAGAACGAACCCGACGGGGCGAACAAAACCTATTATGGCCCAGCGAAATTAAATGGTTTGCAAAAAGCAGCGGCACCACCGATAAAAGTAAATTTATACCTGTAAGTGTAGAATCTCTCGATGGCTGTCATTACAATGGAGGTCGCGATATGGTAACCTTGCATTGCATCAACAATCCCGAAACTCAATTATTCACCGGAAAGAATTTAGCGCTTGGCGGCAGTTTTAAAACAGACGATTTTGACGGACACAATTCATTTCATGGGGATGTAAGCGCCATTATTATTCAAAATCTTCCAATGTGGGCCGAATTTTTTAGAGCCCCCGACGTTAATATTGCTTTAATGGATGAGTGGGAAAGTAAGCTTACTAAAATTGCCGAGAGTATGGCGCATGAGAATGTAACAAGTTTAGCCGGTGTACCGAGTTGGATGTTGGTGCTTCTTAAAAAAGTGATGGAACTTAGAAACGCGAGAACCATCAGGGAAGTGTGGCCTAATCTGGAAGTTTATTTTCACGGCGGTGTAAGCTTTACGCCTTATAAAGATCAGTTCAAACAATTATTTGATAACGATAAAACAAATTACATTCAGCTTTATTCTGCTTCAGAAGGATTTTTCGGAATTCAGGATCAATTAAAAAGCGATGAAATGCTTTTGATGCTTGATTATGGTATTTTCTATGAATTTATTCCTGTAGATGATTTAAATGAAAACAATCCCCGCACCTACTCTTTATCCGAGGTAAGTTCAGGCATTAATTATGCGGTGGTAATTAGCACCAATGCCGGACTGTGGCGATACCAATTAGGTGATACCATCCGCTTTACAAATACCGACCCTTACAGATTTATTATCTCCGGACGTACTAAACATTACATAAATACGTTTGGAGAAGAGTTAATGATACATAATACCGATCAGGCATTAGCGATGGCATGCGAAAAAACACACGCGCAAATTAGTGAATACACAGTGGCGCCCGTATTTATGAATGAAAGCAATGGAGCTCATGAATGGTTAGTAGAATTCGAAAAAGAACCTAATAATTTTGATTACTTTGTACATGTGCTTGACAACAGTTTAAAACAACTGAATTCTGATTACGAGGCGAAACGGTATAATGATTACGTTCTTAAATTTCCGGTTGTAAAACAAATGCCAAAGGGAACATTTTACAATTGGTTAAAATTAAATAACAAACTGGGCGGACAATTTAAAGTTCCGCGATTGAGCAATAACCGAACTATATTAGAAAGTATTTTAAATTCTGCTTCTTGAAAATAAAAAATTACATAGTCGTATTTTTTTCGGTTATCGGACTTGGATTCACGCTTCAGTCGGATAAAGAACTATTTACCATTAAGCAATCGTTTAATTATTTTACAACGGATAATTTTAACAACACCTACTTGATTAACGGAGAAGAAATTTCCAAATTTAATAATGCCGGTAAATTGTTTTTAAAGTTTAGCAACAAACGCTATGGCAATATCACCTCCGTTGATGCCACTAACTCACTTAAAATACTTTTATACTATAAAGATTTCCAACAACTGATTTTCTTAGACAGTCAGCTTTCACAAAATGGTGATGCCATCTCACTTGAAAATCTAGGTTACGAACAAACAGATTTAGCGTGTTCTTCCTTTAATAACAGTTTCTGGATTTACAACAAACAAAACAACGAACTACTAAGATTCAATGAAAACTCGGAAGTAATCGCCAAAACCGGAAATCTTAAACAGATTCTTGAAACGGATATTAAACCGAATTTCATGATTGAGCATAATAGCTATTTATATCTGAATTGTCCAAACAATGGCGTTTATGTTTTCGATATGTATGGCACCTTTAATAAGATTATCAGCATTAAAAATCTTGCCGCATTTCAGGTTAGTAACGGCATTCTTTATTTCTTTAACAAAAAGAATTTCTGCTCGTATGACGCGAAAACTTTCAATGAAAAATGCATTTCATATAATGATTCACTGGTTAAAAATGTACGTATTGAGAAAGACCGCCTTTATCTTCAGTATACCGATTCGGTTAAAGTGCTTGATAACCAGCCAAAATAGACTGATTTACATCAGCTTTTTTTATTGTCCGAAAGCTTAAAAAACAGTATTTTTGAACCTTATTATTTTTTAATGGCTAAGTTCAATTCTCTTAAGGTTAAAGACATCCGCCGCGAAACGGCCGATGCAGTTTCTGTTGCTTTTGACGTACCTCCTACTCTTCAAATTGCTTATCAGTACAAACAAGGACAATACATTACTTTAAAATTGAAAGTGAATGGTGAAGAAATTCGTCGTTCCTATAGTATTTGTACTAGTCCGTATACCGAAAAAGAATTACGTGTGGCCGTAAAAGAAGTTGCAGGCGGAAAAGGTTCAACTTATATCAACCGTAATTTAAAAGTGGGTGATATGATTGAAGTGATGACGCCAATGGGAAATTTCAATTCTATCTTATCAGGTAGCAACAAAAAAAATTACATATTATTTGCAGGAGGAAGCGGAATAACTCCGATGATGAGTATTCTGAAAAGCGTACTTCACATCGAGAAACAAAGTCAGGTTACTTTAATTTACGCCAACCGTGATGAAAACTCCGTAATATTTAAAAACGAGTTGGATAAAATTGCAGCTGAGCATTCTGCTAATTTTAAACTAGTAAATGTTTACGATAGCACCTCATTAGCTTTACCTGAAATCCAAAAAGGATTAATGACTCCAGAGCGTACAAAAGCGTTGTTGGAAAATTATGGAGGTGTAAATGCCGATGAATATTTTATTTGCGGCCCGGGCCCTTTAATGGAAAACATTAAATCTGCTTTAGAGAATTTAAAAATAGCGAAAGAAAAAATTCACATTGAATATTTCAGCAGTGTGATTGACGCGGTAAATAAAGCAGAAGGTGGCGGAGAAAATGTAAAAAGTAAAATCACAGTTATACAATATGGTATTGAAACCGAATTTGATTTAGAAACTGAAGGTTCTACCATTCTTGATGCTTCTATCGATGCCGGCGTTGATGCGCCATTCAGTTGTAAAGGAGCTGTGTGCTGTACCTGTCGCGCAAAGGTGATGGAAGGTAAAGTAAAAATGGACGCTAATTTTGCCTTAACAGATGCTGAAGTGGCTGAAGGATTTATTCTAACTTGTCAGGCACATCCGCTTACTGAAAAAGTAATCGTTGATTTCGACGCAATTTAATTACAATCTTATTCCCAAACCTAAATTGAGATGATGGCCCGTTATGTAAAGTGACGAGGCTGTGAAATCATCTTTTAGTAAATAGGGAGAAAATCCATAACGAAAACTTAGCTCGGCAAAAAATCCCATTTTATTTTTATCGGGATTATTCTTTTGTATGCCAAGTGTAAGACTAACGAAGGGATTACACTTTTCATTTAATAAAGGATTTCTAAAAGTAATTTTCTCCGGCTTCTTCTCAATCACATTTCCATCTTGTTTTACTTTTAAATCTCCCTGTAACAAAACACGTAAATGATAGGCCATTGCCATATAAGGCGAGTATTGCGCATTATTTTCACGGTTGAATGAAATTCTCAACTGTAATGGAAAATCCAATTCGTGTATATACAAGCTGTAAGCATAATTCATTTCGCCATTGTATAAACGAATGGTGTCCGGCCGAAAATAATAGGAATTAAAATTCATGCCGTGTATCATGTACTCCGCTCCCAACGACAAGAACATATTATGTGATTGATTGAGCCTCACTTCTTCCTTAACGGAAATGAGTCCCGACATTTTTTGAGATGGCGTTGTGGCGTGATTTTTATTTATTTTATAAAAATTAATGAGTGGCGCAATGGTAATGCGCGTCCTGAAATTACGCACTCGCTTGTTACTTAAATCACCGCGTCGTCCCGGAAAAAAAGGATCCGCAGAAAAAGCATGAAGCGTTAATCCGGTTAAAAATAAAAAGAGAATATTTTTTAATATTCGCATTAAGCGTTACGTTTCACTGTCGTAGAATTAGCTTGTGCGGCCGGCATAATAATCACATCGTTAATATTTACGTGTGCCGGACGATTAGATATCCAGAAAATTGTTTCAGCAATATCCTCAGGTCTTAAAGGCTCAAATCCTTCATATACTTTCTTTGCACGTGATTCATCACCATCAAATCTTACAATGCTGAATTCAGTTTCAACCATGCCGGGATTAACGGCCGATACTTTAATATTGTGTGGCAATAAATCTATACGCATTCCCTTATTTAATGCATCAACCGCATGTTTAGTGCCGCAGTACACATTACCGTTAGCGTAAGCTTCTTTACCTGCAATGGAGCCAACATTAATGATATGCCCCTTTTTCCGCTCTATCATCAATTTGCTTACACATTTAGTAACAAACAGCAAGCCTTTGATGTTTGTGTCAATCATTCTTTCCCAATGATCTACATTGCCATCCTGAATCGGAGCCAATCCTGCAGCTAATCCCGCATTGTTAACGAGCACATCGATTGCCTTAAATTCACCTGGTAAATTAGAGATGGCGCTTTCTACTTCACTTAATTTGCGAATATCAAAACAAGCAGTATATACTTTTACTTTATACTTTTCCTCCAGCTCTTTTTTAAATTCCTGTAAACGATCATTACGACGACCGGTGATAATTAAATTATAATTGTGTTTCGCAAATTCCTCTGCAGTACATTTACCTATGCCGGAAGTTGCTCCTGTAACGAGTGCAATCATTTTTTATACATTAAGTTTACTTTTTCTGTAGCCGTATGCAAAATAGACAACTAGGCCAATTAATAACCATACGCTGAACCAAATCCAGTTGGATGCTTCCATTCCTGTAAGTAAATAACAACAGGAAATCAAACCAAGCACAGGTATGAGTGATAAATTTCTTAAGAATGACAAGACTGCCATTACCACACATAACAAAAGGAAAACCAACATCGGAATGTTTTTTGCAGCATTGTCGGATGAGATTGAAAATAAACTTGAAATGTAATCCGGATTTAAAGAAAAAATAAGTATGAATGTGATCAGTATAATTACCGGAAAAATAAACTTCGCATTAACATAAGGTAAATGAAATTTTCCTTGCTCCTTCTCCCTTACCGGCAATGTTAGTACACCACCACAAACAAGAACAAACGCAAACAATGTTCCGATACTTGTAAAATCTAAAACAAATTTCGGGTCGGTAAAGAAAATTGGAATACCCACAACTAATCCCGTCATGATGGTTGAAAATCCTGGTGTTTTATATTTTGGATGTATGCTCGCAAATTTACGTGGCAATAATCCATCGCGACTCATACTCATCCAAATACGTGGTTGTCCCATTTGAAAAACCAAGATAACACTGGTCATTGCTACTACAGCAGCAATTGAAACAACAAATAACATCCACTTAACACCCTTCTTCGAAAACACTTCCGCTAATGGATCGGAAACATTTAGTTCGGAATAAGAAACCATTCCGGTTAACACTAATGCAAGTATTACAAACACAACTGTACAAATTACCAGTGAATAAATCATGCCACGCGGCAAGTCGCGTTGAGGATTTTTACTTTCTTCCGCTAAAGTAGAAACGGCATCAAAACCAATGTAGGCGAAAAACACTGCAGCCACCCCACCCATTACTCCTCCAAATCCATTCGGCATAAATGGTGACCAATTATCAATGTCAATATAAAAAACACCTACTATAATCACCAACACAATAATCGCAAGCTTTACAAGCACCATAGCATTACTCACGTTACGTGATTCTTTCGTGCCTACATAAACTAACCAGGTAACAATAATATTGATGAATACGGCGGGTAAATCAAAAATTATTCTCAGTCCGCCGATTTGAGGTGCAGTTAACCAAGCTTGCATACCCTCTCCCTCCACGTTTTCTGCAAATGACTTGGATGCTTCAGAATAATTAATAGTTAACCATGCAGGAATATGAACATGAAAGCCTTCTAATAAATTGGTAAAGTATCCGCTCCACGAAAAGGCAACATAAATATTCCCAATAGAATATTCCATTAATAAAGCCCAACCTATAATCCATGCAAACATTTCTCCAAAAGAAACATAAGCATAAGTGTACGCACTCCCCGAAGCAGGCACACGAGACGCAAACTCTGCATAACACATCGCCGTGAATCCACATGCAACCGCGCAAATAATAAACAGGAATACCACACCCGGTCCTCCGCTAAAACAGGCCGAACCAATACTGCTGAAACTACCTGCTCCAATAATGGCGGCAATGCCAAAAAACGTAAGATCGCGTACGCTTAATACTTTGTGCATAGCTTCATGAGTGGCCTCAATGTTGCTAATGTGACTAAGTGGTTTCTTTCTGAATATGCTCATATAACTAAGCTTTAAAGATAAAATTTAATTTTAATTATTTGATGCGTTTTTAAAGAATTTAGATGCAGATAACTGCCAATTTCCTCTATATAAAAGCGCCGCGCACATAAACAAAAAAGGAATTACTAAAACCCGGTAACGCTGTATAGCTCCGAGATTAGGTGAGGTAATACCAATAAGCAATAAAACAACCAGAACAATGCTTAAAAAATACCAAATCCAGTGCGAAGAAATTTTATAACGGAAAGCAAACAACAACATTAAGACTAAAGTTGCCAAAATGAGCACGTTCTCAAATGAAGTCATTATATCCATTAGGTTTCTGGCATCATAGAACATTGGCTTGGCAATGGTGATGAAGATGGCATTAGGTATCGCTCGTAAAAATTCCGGCAGGCTTCCGTTTTGCAATGGTACAGGCAGTGTAGCTTTTGCCTTTTTGATCGCATAAAACAACTTATAAACTGATATTGTGTCTTTATTTGATTTGCAAATTAATGTATCCTTTTGATGCGAATGCTCCCAATACATAAATTTTGCACCAGGTTTTATCGTCACGTAGGCTGTATCGTTAGCAGCTCTGCTTATAGTATTTACTAAAGTTGTATCATAGGGCAGTCTTACAAATTTTGTACTGTCTAGTAAGAACAATCCTCCTTCCGACATATCCAAAAAAGCCCGCTGACGTTCGGCTACCACTTCAATAATAGTTTTGCCTTTAATACTCTTTAAAGAAAAGTTAAGTAAGAGGAAAGTAGAAGCTATTAATACACTATAGATAAGTCCTGCCGAAACTTTTGGTTTCATTCTGAAAACAATGCTGTAAAAAAGAAGTGAAAACAAACACAATGGTATCATGACATACTGCTTGAAAAGAAAGGAAAGCACAATTGCCATACAGAACATGAGCACGTTCTTAAAATTGATTTGATTCAATCCAATTACACGATAAAATGAAAGGGATAACATCCCCATACAGAATAATGCAGGTCCCTCTTTTAAAAAAGCCGACGACCAAAACCATAATCCCGGGAATAACAACCAAACACTAAATAGTAAAAGCTCTTTACCGACAAATAAATGTTTAAATGACTTATATATCCAGTTAATCCCAATGAACCCAAGGAAACTGCAAACCAAAGCGTGTACATAATAATTTCCAAACGATATAAATTGAATTAAGGCATGAAAACGCAACATCAATCTGTTATCGTTGTACAACAATTCCTCTTTACTTTCGTCCCAAACTGTTGTTCGTCCTAAATAATCCTGAAAGAGCTTTGTGCCGGGGCCATCATCCTGCAAACCGAATATCACCTTTAAGAATTCACCAATATCCCACTGCGCAATGGAATGAATCACTTTTGAATCTCTGTAATAATCATAAGTATCAGAATATAAAACTGTACCGTAAAGCTTGGAATATACGAGGTGAAAAAGTAACAGTCCGGATATCTTTATAAAAAAAGCAAGAAGATAGAATCGCTTATTTAAGATATCATCTTTAAGAATACCAAAAAACTGGTTCTTATAAATTAAAAAAACCAGTATTAAAAAATATGCAGCAAATACAATCACTTCGAATGATAGTCTTCAAAGAATTTTATTTCCATTACGTTCTTAGGAACAGCTAAGCTTTTAAATCCGTATTTTTCGTACAAGGAATGTGCGTCGCGGGTAGCCAGCATAAATTTTCTTATTCCCTTTATTTCTTCACACTCCATAATGAACTGCATAAGATTTTTTGAGACGCCCTTTTTTCTGTAAGCTTCAATTACGAACACATCTGCCAGATAAGCAAACGTTGCTTTATCAGTAACTACACGCGCAAACGCGATCTGTTTATTGTCATGATACGCCGCAAAACACAAACTGCCCTCAATCGACTTTCGCACAATCTCCTCAGGTATTCCTTGCGACCAATAACTTTCCTGACTCAAATAAGCATGAATAACATTCAACTGCAATAATTTCTTATCGGAAGAATATAAAATTCCATCTATAGTTTTATCCTTAGACATCAATTATTATCTACAATTACAAGTTGTTTGTTCTTACTATCGAAACTAAAACGCGTTATTTTTTTTATGCCATAGGATGAAAAATCAAAAAGTGTTAACCATGCTTTTGAAGTAAGGTCGTAACGCAACAGCTGAGAACCTTCTGATTTTACCAAGCCCCATTCGCTGTTAAACACAAAGTCCTCACTCAAACTCTTGTGCGATGCATACACCAAACTTTTTTGCGTCACCGTATTATAAATCCTGTATTGAATGGAAGAAGAATCTTTAATCGCATACATAAATTCATTTCCTCCGCTTTTCTTTATTGCGCGAGATGGCGCATTGCAAATCCATACATCACCTCCTGTAGCCATTAAATTCATACGGAGAGAATGAGGCTCGGTTAATTTGTAATACAAAAGAGTATCTACGCTTAACCACGAATAATATCCTATAGAATCAATTGACTCAGTCATACATTTAATAAAACTTCCATCGGGATAATATTGCCAGATGCGTTGCGCAGAATCACTTTCTACTACTACGCAAGTAATAAATTTATTATCAGGTGTAAATTGCGGCGAATATTCACTCACTTTAGTTTTTGTCAACTGAACACTTTCGCCTTTTGAAACAGAATAAGAATAAACATCTGATTGGTTGTCTTCGCGAATACTCACATATAAAATAGATTTATCGTCGGGTGTAAAAACAGGTTGATTGTCGTACCCTTTCCGCGAAGTGATGTTTTTGCCTTCTGTCAATTGTAACAATCCATCTTTGCTTTTGATCTTAAAATGCCACAAATCCGTTTCAGGCAACTGGGCTTTTATCATTCCGGTTACAAAAACAATAAATAAGATATGATAGATTCTACTCTGCACTTTGTCGTTTATATATATATCTAAACAACTGATAAGCTAAATACCCAAACAACAATCCATCCGCAAAGCCAAACAAAATGTCACTCGGATAATGTACGCCCAAATAAATTCGACTGTACCCTACCAGCACCGGCCAAAGAAATAAAAGATACCGATAGCGAGGTCTTAACCATGCTAACATAAAAAACAAAAATGAAGCAACACCAAATGTGTTTGCAGCATGTCCGGAAAAAAATCCGAACTGACCACCTCTGTAATCATTAACGGTATGCACCTTACTCCCAATCTCTGTATTGTGAGTGGGACGGTATCGCTGCACCGCCTTCTTTACTTGGGTAGAGGATTGATCAGTAAATGCAATTAAAATGATTAAACAAACGATACCTGTAATTAAGAATTTCAAGCTCTTAATTTTATAAATGTAATAGCCGATAAATAACCACAGTGGCGTGAAAATCCAACCAGCCGATACCAGCCAGAAGAACTCGTCTGCTAATGGCGCATGAAATCCATTAATAGCTAAAAATAAATCGCGGTCAATATGCTTAAACCATTCTACCATTAACGTCTTCTTTTCTTTTTAGAACCTTTACCACCCTGATCCATTTGTTGCTTATCTGAATCATCGATAAACGCGTAATCCAATTGCTTCTTTAGCAAATCGGCTTTCCTTACCTTAATCATTACTTTATCCCCCAGTGCGTACACTTTTCCTTTGTGTCTACCCACGTAACGATAATTTTCCTCATCAAAAATGTAAGCATCATCATTCATCTCTCTGGCCTTGATCATCCCCTCACATTTATTTTCAGTAATCTCTACATAAATTCCCCACTCTGTCACTCCACTAATAACACCTTCAAATACTTGTCCGATTTTATCTGACATGTACTCTACTTGTTTGTATTTGATGGAAGCCCGCTCTGCCTCTGCAGCCAACTTCTCCATTTCAGAAGAATGCTTACATAACAACTCCAATTCATCCTTCGAGGCATAATGCGTACCATTTAATTTTGCTTCCAACAAGCGGTGCACCATCACATCGGGATAACGACGGATTGGTGATGTAAAATGTGTATAGTAATCGAAACCCAATCCGTAATGTCCAGCATTTTTTGTTGAATAGATTGCTTTTGGCATACTACGAACAGCTAACAATTCTATCATCCCTGCTTCCTTTTTATTTTTTACATCCACCAATAATTTATTGATTGATTGTGCTGTCTTTTGTTTGTTACCCAGACTCATTTGATAACCAAAGCGCGCTACAAAATTACTGAGCTCTGTCATCTTCTCATCGTTAGGTGTATCGTGTACACGATAAACACTTACCGGACCATCATTCTTTTTCTTGGATTTATTTTGCGTTAAAGGTTGTCCACTTGTTCCAATATCGCTGAGATACTCAGATACTTTTCGGTTAGCTAATAACATAAAATCTTCAATGAGTTTATGCGCGTCCTGTTGTGTTTTGAAATAAACGCCTGTAGGATTTCCTTCTTCATCCAGGTGAAATTTAACTTCTGCTTTATCGAAAACAATCGAACCTTTTCTCAAACGATCGGCACGCAATTTTTTTGCCAACTTATCTAAAACAAGAATCTCCTCCTTGTATTCACCCTCTTCCGTTTCAATAATTTTCTGTACTTCTTCATAAGCAAACCGATGGTCGCTATAGATAACAGTGCGCCCAAACCATTGATCGTGAATTTGCGCATCATCATCCATTTGAAACACCGCACTGAAACAATATTTTTCTTCCTTCGGTCGGAGTGAACACGCAAAATTACTCAGCACTTCAGGCAACATAGGTATACAACGATCTACCAGATACACCGACGTTGCTCGCTGAATAGCTTCTTTATCCAGAATGGAACCGGGTTTAATGTAATGTGATACATCAGCTATGTGTACACCAATCTCCCACAATCCATTTTCCAATTTCTGTATTGATAATGCATCATCAAAGTCTTTTGCATCCACCGGATCGATTGTCATGGTGGTTATCTTTCTGAAATCTCTTCTCTTCGCAATTTCTTTATCCGTTATTTCTGTCGCCAATTTTTTAGCAGCAGCTTCCACCTCACTCGGAAATTCTTCCGGCAAACCATACTCAGCCATGATAGCGTGCATTTCTGTTTTATGCTCGCCCGGATTTCCAAATACGTTTACGATTTCTCCTGTAGGATTTTGATCGCCGCTTCTCCATTCCTTAAAACGAACCAAAACTTTTTGTCCGTCTTCAGCATCCATTACATCTTCCTTGCGAACAAAAAAATCAACGTGAATTTTTCCATTATCAGGAATTACAAAAGCAAATTTAGGCATGATTTTTACCGTACCAACAAAATCCGTTTTAGCACGCTTAATAACTTCGGTTACTTCACCTTCTTTACGACGACCCGACCTGCGTGAGTCAACCGTTATCTTTACTAAATCACCATTAAGCGCATCCTTCGTTTTTTTGAAAGGAATAAAAACATCGTCTTGTCCTTCACCAATGATAACAAATGCTGTGCCTTGCTGCGTGAAATCTATAGTACCTGAAACAAATTGCTTGGTTGATTTACTTTGAAATTTTCCCACTTCGGTCTCTTTTACAAAACCTTGTTGTTTTAACGCTTCTAATACTTCGATTAACTCCAACCGCTCGCCATCGGTGTTTAATTCCATGGCGGCTCCAATCTGCTTGTAATTAAATGTTTTTTCTGAATTGTGTTGCAAAAAAGCCAACACTTGCTCGAATAGATATTTCTTTATTTGTTTTTTCTTCTTAGCCATAGTTTACACCCTTAAATATAAGGGTAATATAGCCGTGAAAATCAAAACTTATTAACCTGTTATGAGGTAAAATAGCTTAGAATTAGCAATGAAAAGCAACTACTTTACGGGACTAGAACCTATCTCAACGGCCTCAAACTTCACAGTAATAAACGTGTTGGTTTTAGGTTTGAGTGTAATTGGTTTCGAATTAACATCATACCAATATTTCACAAAGAAATTAAACGTGTATGTGCCCGGATTGAGCTTCATTACATAGGTTCCCGTTTTATCAATTTCAGGTTGCACCAAGCTATCTCCATTAATTCTAAAAGCGACATGACTTGTTGCCGGTTTGCCTTGCGGATTTATAAATTTTATGGTCAGTTTTGATTTGGAAGATGGATCAGCTTCTACTTTCATTGGCTTACAATATCCCTTCGGAATTTGGGCCAGAAGTGTTGTTCCGAAAAACAAGAAAATAAGAAAGAATTTTTGCATTCAACTAATGTAATAAATTTATTTTCCTACAACAATTTTTCAATCGCTTTAGGGAAATTTTCCATTTCCAATTCGTGAATTTTAGCTGCCAGGGTTTCCGCGGTATCACTCTTTTCTACAGTGCATTTTGCCTGTAATATAATTTCACCTTTATCGTACTCTTCATTCACGAAATGAATGGTGATTCCGCTTTCGGTTTCACCTGACTGAATCACCGCTTGGTGAACGTGCATACCATACATGCCTTTCCCTCCGAATTTTGGCAATAAAGAAGGATGGATATTAATAATTTTATTCGGGAAAGCTTTTACAAAGGCCTCGGGAATTTTTAAAAGAAAACCAGCCAAAATAATTAAATCTATCTTTTCGGTTTTTAAAAAATCGATTAACTGGTCAGCATAATTATTTAGTGAATCTTTACTGATGATTTGTACATTCTTTTTGTACTTCTCTGCGCGCGCTACAACGCCGGCATTTTCATTATTCGTAAAAATTAATTTAATCTTTATGCGGGTATCGTTGGCGAAATACTTTATGATATTTTCGGCGTTTGTACCTCCACCCGAAGCAAATATGGCAGCATTAATCATTACAGCAAAAATACCCTTTAATACGGATAAAGGAATCGGAAATTACTTATTACTTTTAAGGGAAATTTTAACAATGAAAAAAATATTATTATCGGCTTTTATGCTTTCGGGCTTATTTGTATTTAGTCAGGAAAAAATTAAATACGAAACTGTTTGCTTTGAAGACAATGCCGTTGAAACGAAGGAAGGGAAGTTTGCTTTACAAGATGGTATGGCTGAGAAAACTTTCATTAAAGGAAAATTAAAAGTTACCAATTACACTGATAAAGCTCTTGTGATTAAGCCCAACGAATGTGTTTTTAGTAGCCCTCAAGGTGATATACCCTCTAACGATAAATGGATGGTGGTTGCGCCTCGCGATCAGGAGGCAAAAGTCATTGACGTGAAAGGATACAACATGAAGTGTACCTCAACCACCTTAAAAATTAATGGTCTATACATTTGCAATAATACCGAAATCATAAGTAGTCCGGCAATGCCGTTACCGCCGGCAAAGGAAAAACGCATTGGTAATTTCGCGCTGATTTTAGATGGATGGGATCGCGACGGTAAAGAAATCATGATTCGCTATAAGGTAAAATACCTTGGTGAAAAAATAGGCATGTTTAGTCCTGATAAGGTAATTTTAAAATCACCGGAGGGCAATGAATATAAAAACCAAAAGGAAAAGGAGAAAACCTATGCCTTTAAACAATTCGACGACAGACTCTTTACATTCATATATTTGAGTGATAGTAAAAAAGACAATATTCTAGACTGGAAAGATGCTTTTGGAGAGGGTATTCCTGAAAAATTAAGCAATCTCACAATTGATGTTAAAATGGATTTGGGTAAGACTAAAGACAAAAATTGAATCTTAATGCAATTAGCTTTTTAGTATCTTCGGGACATGTTTCAGAATTTTATTCATTGGAATCCAAGTCCCGAAATTTTCACAATTCCGGGTATTGACTGGCCGGTTAGATGGTACGGTTTAATGTGGGCACTTTCATTCATTGGAAGTCATTTTATCATGAATCGTATTTACAGAACTGAAGGCCGTACTGAAAAAGATCTTGATATTTTAACTCTGTATATTATTATCGGCACTGTAGCCGGTGCTCGCTTAGGGCATTGTTTATTCTATGATCCTGCTTATTATTTATCGCATCCTTTAGATATTTTAAAAGTTTATGAGGGAGGATTAGCGAGTCATGGCGGTGCCATTGGTATTTTAGCCGGCATGTGGCTTTATTGCAGAAAGACCAAAGAGAGCTTGCTTTGGGTATTTGATAAAATTGTAGTGGTAGCGCCGCTGGCTGCTGCATTAATACGTTTTGGCAATTTAATGAATTCGGAAATTATCGGTAAACCTACTGATGTTCCATGGGCTTTTGTATTTGAAAGCGTGGATAAATTACCGCGCCACCCCGCTCAATTATACGAAAGTATTTTTTGTTTGATACTGTTTTTTGTAATGTACTACTTATGGAAAAACAAACGTCATCAGTTTGGTCCGGGGTTTATGTTCGGATTAATGTGTGTTCTGTTATTTACAGAGCGTTTTATTGACGAATTCTTTAAAGAAAATCAGGAAGCATTTGAAAATGCGATGACTTTAAACATGGGGCAATTATTAAGCATTCCATTTGTAATTATTGGATTGTTTATGATGTGGCGCTCAACTAAGCTTATAAACACTACTAAAGAATCGCCATCAGCTTAGAATTACATATTTTACTTCATAAGGCCATTCTAGCGGCCGTAGAAGCCGGTAAAGAAATACTGGAGGTGTACGATACCGCTTTTAATGTACAATATAAAGAAGATGATACACCACTAACGCAAGCCGACCAACGCGCCAGTGATAAAATTATTGAGTTACTGCACGAGACCAACATTCCTGTTCTATCGGAAGAAGGTGAACATTTTTCTTTTGAAAAACGTAAATCACTTAAGCAATTATGGGTAGTGGATCCATTGGACGGCACTAAGGAATTTGTAAAGCGTAACGGAGAATTTACAGTAAACATCGCGTTGATTGAAAATAAGAAACCTGTAATTGGTGTTATTTTTTCGCCGGTATTTAAAGATTTATATTTCGCAGCAAAAGGTTTGGGTTCGTTTAAAATTAACCGTCACGATTTTATTGCCATTGAAAATGGATTGTCAAAAATCCCTTTTGAAAATTTAATTAGTACTGCTTCTAAATTACCCCATACGAATTATCCGGAAGTTTATACCATTGTAGCAAGTCGCTCGCATCTTAGCAGCGAAACCTATGCTTACATTGAAGAAAAAAAACAACAACATGGCGAAGTAAATATTGTAAACACCGGAAGCAGTATTAAAATGTGTTGGGTGGCTGAGGGAATTGCTAATGAATATCCGCGTTTTGGTCCAACCATGGAATGGGATACCGCCGCAGGACAAGCCATATTAGAAAATGCAAATTGTGAGTTAATTGATCTCTCTACTCAAAAGCCCATGCTTTACAACCGCGAAGAACTTCGCAATAATTGGTTTACAGCAAGAGGAAAATCTTAAAAATATAAATCGCTTGTTTTAAGGCGAAGGTAGCGCATAACAGAGAACATCGCGCTTACTCCAGAGATAAAAATGCCAAGTAAAATGATGCCGCCAAATAAAACAGCCAGCATGTTTTCATCTTGTAATTGCAATAAATCAGGAATGTAATTAGTACTTACCACTAAAAATCCTGCCAACAATGCACCGGCTAATATACCGGCAATTACACCCTGACGAATACCTTTAAATATAAATGGTTTGCTAATGAAAACACGCGTAGCTCCTACCAAATACATGGTACGAATTAAAAAGCGCTGTGAGTAAATTGAGAGACGAATGGTGTTGTTGATTAAAGCAATTGCAACAATCATTAATAAGCCGCTGAAAATTAAAATATACAAACTCACCACCTTCGCATTTTCATTCACCTGCTTAATCATGTCTTTATGGTAAACGACTTCCTTTACATAGGCTTTCTGAAGTAATCCTTTCTCAATTCCAATTAAAGAATCGGAATGCGCATAATCTTCATTTAGTTTTACATCTAAAGTGGAGAGTAAAGGATTGTATCCTAAAAATGAAATAAAATCTTCACCCAAATCCTCTTTTAATTTTTCTGCAGCTTGCTCCTTAGTGATGTGATTTATACTCTTCGCGAATGGTGCCGCGGTAATTTCCTGTTGCAAAGCGTCTATTTGTGCCGCAGTAGTGGTATCCTTTAAAATAACCTGAAATCCGATATTTTCCTTAATGTGCTTTGAAAGTTTGCGGGCGTTTAACACCACTAATCCCAATAAGCCCAGCATGAATAAAACAAGCGCTAAGCTTACCACTACGGTAATGGAAGACGTTTTAACACGGCGTTTGGCAAGAGTATCTGACACGGTAAATTTTTATACGAATTTACCAATGGAGGGGCTTCGGATAAGGCTCCCCGATTTTAATAATCAACAGACAGATGTTTGTAACGGAAGTTTAAAATATTTCCTTGGCAACCTTACGGGTAGTTTCGCTGGTTCCCATGGTATAAAAGTGCAAGCACGGAGCATTAGCCTTTACCAACTCTTTGCATTGAGCAGTACACCACTCGATGCCGGCTTGTTTAACTGCAGCGTCGTCTTTACATTTCTCTAAAATCTCATAAAACTCGAATGGAATATCGATTTTAAATATTTTAGGGAGAGCTTTAATCTGAGCTTTTGAAGTCAGAATTTTTAATCCGGGAATGATAGGAACATTAATATTATTCTTGCGACACAAATCCACAAACTCAAAATATTTTTGATTATCGAAGAACATTTGTGTGACAATGTATTCTGCACCTGCATCAACCTTTGCCTTTAACCATTTTAAATCGCTGCCCATATTAGCTGCTTCAAAATGTTTTTCGGGATAGCCGGCTACTCCGATACAAAAATTGGTTGGAGCCGCATCCTTCATTTCTTCGTCGAGGTATTTCCCCTCATTCATGTCTTTAATTTGCTTAACCAAATCAAGTGCGTAATGATGTCCGCCCGGTTCAGGTACAAAATTAGGTTCGGTTTTAATACTGTCGCCGCGTAAAGCCAAAACATTATCAATGCCTAAGAATTGTAAATCAATTAAAGCGTTCTCTGTTTCCTCGCGGGTAAAACCTCCGCAAATAATATGTGGTACCGCTTCAACATCGTACTTATTCATAATAGCCGCGCAAATACCAACAGTGCCCGGGCGTTTACGAATACTTACTTTTTCCAAATAACCGCCTTCACGTTTTTTGTAAATATATTCTTCGCGGTGATAGGTTACATCAACAAACGCGGGCTTGAATTCCATTAACGGATCAATGCCGTCGTAAATACTTTGAATGCTTTTACCTTTTAATGGCGGTAAAATTTCAATTGAAAAAAGTGTTTTTTTACTTTGTGAAAGTTTATCGATTAATTTCATAAATAGATTTTCAATTCATTACACAGTAACAGATTCAATTCCCTTTATTTCGGGCACCGATTTCTTAATTGTTTCCTCGATACCGGCTCTCATCGTCATATGACTCATGTTACAAGTTTTGCAAGCGCCTTTTAATTCTACTCGCACAATGTTATCATCGGTGATTTCTACGATCTCTACATTTCCTCCGTCGGCTTCTAAATACGGACGAATGGTGTTGAGAGCTTCTTCTACTTTATGTTGTAAGGCGTGCATGCTAATTCAAAGATATTAATTAAAGTTTAATTGGCTTCTACAGGTTGTTGTTGTGCATTTTTAATAGCAACCTGCTGCGCTACATTTTGTGCCATTTCTATCATGGTAAGCGATGAATTGGCATTTGTGTTTAATACACTTGGCTTACCATCATCCGAAGCTTCGCGTATGCTTTGTACCAATGGAATTTGTGCTAAGAGAGGAATGTTTAATTCTTCCGCCAATTTTTTCACACCATCTTTTCCGAAAATATAATATTTATTGTTCGGTAATTCTTCAGGAGTAAACCAAGCCATGTTTTCAATTAATCCCAATACAGGAACATTGATGGCGGGTAAATTAAATAAGGCAATTCCTTTTCGTGCATCGGCAATGGCAACTTCCTGCGGTGTACAAACCACAACAGCTCCGGTTAATGGAACCTGACTGCATAAAGTGATTTGAATATCGCCGGTACCCGGAGGTAAATCCACAATTAAATAATCTAATTCGCCCCAAGCGGTATCGTAAAATAATTGCGACAAGGCCTTCGATGCCATTGGTCCGCGTAAGGCGATCGCCTGATTGGGTCCTGCCATAAAACCAACTGAATTTAATTTTACGCCATAGGCTTCAACCGGTTTCATTTTTGACTGACCTTCAAACTGAGCCGAACCCGGCATGTCATTCGCCACGCCAAACATAATTGGTTGTGAAGGACCATAAATATCTGCGTCTACCAATCCGACTTTTGCGCCTTGTTTAGCTAAACCTAAAGCCAAATTGGCTGCAACGGTCGACTTCCCTACCCCACCTTTGCCGGAAGCAACAGCAATAATGTTTTTTACATCACGCAGTGTTGTTTCATCTTTTCCTTTTTTGGTAGTTACCTGTGCAGTCATGTTAATTTTCACATTCGCTTCTTTATCTACGTAATGTAAAATTGCATTCATACAGGCATTATGAATCATGTCCTTCATCGGACAAGCCGGTGTGGTAAGAACTACGGTAAACGAAATATCTTTTCCGCTTACAGCAACATCCTTCACCATTCCCAGTGTCACTAAATCTTTTTTGAGATCCGGATCATCCACATAACGTAATGCATCCAAAACCTTATCAACCGTAATGCTCATGATAAAAATTTAAGAATATAAAGTTAGGTACTTATTACTAAATACCCTCTATAAAACCAATAAAAAACTATTTTGTTTGCGCCTTAGCCGAATCAACAGGTACAGCTTGAGGAGGAGCCTGTTGTAAATTAACATATTTGAGCGGCTCGTTAAGACTGCTATCGATAAGATGAGCTAATGAATCAGACATACGCTTTGCTAAACGATCCATTTGTTTTCTGTCTTCAGCGGCAGGACCACAGGAAATAAAAATTACAGCAACAAGGAGGGCAATGCTAAAAGTCTTTTTCATAATCAAATAATTGGAGCTTTAAAATTAATAAAAATGCGGGATATACCAATGCTATAAAGTAGAAAGGCCCTATCGGAATCCGACAGGGCCTTTCAGCTAACTAACTAAACACAAATTCTTAGTGGTGAGCTTCTTCTTTTGGAGCTTCAGTAGCAGCAGCTTCAGTAGTAGCAGCAGCAGCTGAATCAACAGTAGCAGCAGCTTCTTCAACTGCAGTGTTTAAGCTTGCTTCTAAAGCTTTAGCAATAGAATCAGCAGTAGCTTTTGCAGCTTCTTCAGCTTTAGCTTTTTCTTCTGCAGATGGACCACAAGCAACTAATGTAGCTACAGCAGCTACAGCGATAATTGAAAATACTTTTTTCATGATTTTTTGAGTTTTAATGTTTGTAATTTGACTATTTATACCAAAACAGGATTTTGGTAACCCGCTTAAATAGAAAAAAACAGAAATTTTTTATAACTTACTGGTTTTCAGTATATAAAATTTGGGTCTTTTTAAAGGTTACCTGTTTCAGCAAAGGTCCAAAAAATAAAATAAGTGCTTTCTGCCATTAATTTGGGTTACCTTTGGCGCAATTACGAATTAACTAACAGACAGATTTATGTCGGGCAAAAAAGCAGCGTACACCGATTTGGAATTTATTGATGGTTTAAGAACCGGAAATGAAGCTGCCTTAAAGGCCCTATATAAAAAGTACTATAACATCGTTCTTAAAATTGTTGTAAATAACAGCGGAGGCAGCGAAGCGGCTCAAGACGTTTATCAGGAAACAATTATTGTTTTATTTGAAAACGTACAAAAGCCGGGATTTGAATTAAATTGTCAGTTACAAACTTACATTTATTCGATCGCCAAACGTTTATGGTTAAAACAGCTTCGTAACAACGGGCATTTAGTGAGGCTTGATGAAGACGAAGATGAAAGTGTTGATGTAGGGGAAGAAATTGCCGACCATGAACAAAAGGAAGCTGACCTGCTGAAAATGGCGCAAAGCCTAGAGGACTTAGGCGAACCATGTAAAACGATAATTAAAGATTTTTATGTGAATCGTTTAAGCATGGATGAAATATCAGAGAAGTTTGGTTATACCAATTCTGATAATGCCAAAACTCAAAAGTATAAATGCCTGCAACGATTGAAGAAAAGTTTTTTTGATAAGTAATTAAGAGAAGAAAGATAGAAAATGAAGAATACTGATTTATTTGACGATTATTTACGCGGAGATTTAAATGCTGCCGATAGAGCTGATTTCGAGAATCGCTTAAACAATGATGCCGTTTTTGCTAATGCATTTAATGAACATAAAATTTTTGTTGACACATTAGCAAAGCATGAAAAGAGAAATGAATTAAGAAATGTTCTTAAATCCATTCACGCGAAAACATTTGGCAACGAACCAAAAATTCTTCCATTTAAACAAGAGAAGTTTTATCACAAGTTGGGTAAAAATGTGGCCATGGCGGCAGGTGTTGGTTTAGTTGCTGTTTTATCTACACTCGCACTATTAAGTACCGGTGGTTATTTATTAACGAAACAAAATAATGAAATCACCGATTTACGTCGCGAGGTAAGTGAATTAAAATATACGCAGGATAACATCGTGGAGGTAATGGTGAAAGCGGCTGAAAAACCAAAATACGCACCGGCTAATTTTGAAGGAACCGGTTTTGCCATCAACAACAAGGGTTACTTAGTAACCAGCTTACACATGATTAAAGGTGCTGATTCCATTTTCGTTGAAAACGGAACCACTACACGCACTTTAACTAAACTTGTATTTAGCGATCCATCTATAGATATCGCCGTTTTAAAAATAGAAAACGAAGAGTTATCCAAGGGATGGTCGGTGCCATTTATTTTCAGTAACCGCACTTTAGATTTAGGTGAGAAAGTTTACACATTGGGCTATCCTCGCGAAGATGTGGTGTATGGCGAAGGTTCTTTAAGTTCCCTAAGCGGCTTTAAGGGTGACACAACCATGTATCAGATTTCTATTCCTGTAAACCCGGGTAATAGTGGCGGACCATTATTAGACGAACAAGGCGCTGTTGTAGGTTTGGTAAGAGGTAAGATTACTTCTGCCGAGGCCACCGGTTTCGCGGTTAAATCGAAAGAAATCATTAATACCATTAACGCTTTTAATGAAGGCGAATTAAGTGTTCCAACTAAAAAGAATGCGCTAAAAAATGTTAAACGTAACGAGCAAATCAAAAAGATTAACCCCTACGTTTTTAACATTTTAGTTTATAAGTCCAATTAAACCTTTCCCACATACTAAAGTCTAACTAAAGCCGTTTGTAACATAACGGCTTTTTTTATCGTCTTATTATAGTTAACTTTAAACAGTGCTAAAATTGAAACATATATTATTTGGGCTCTTGTTAATCTTAAACCTTGGCATTAAGGCTCAAGACTTAATTTACCTGAACAGCGGCAGCAAATTTGAAGCGCTTGTAAAGGAAATTAATGAAACTTCCATCAAGTATAAAAACATTAATAATCCGGAAGGCCCTACGTATGTGATTGCTAAATCGGATGTTCTGTTTATTGAATACAAAAATGGAAACGTTGATGTAATCAATAAAAATCCGAGTCCGGTTAGTCCTAAATCCACAACTCCATCTGCAGGAGAGAGTAAAGAAACAAAATTACCGAAGCCCTCAGACGTTTATTACATGAACAAAAATTCATTCATGATAAACGGACTTGCACTCACTAATGCCGATATAACATTAATGTATGAGCGTGATTTATTGCAAAATCACTTAGGTGTGATGGTTTTAGGTTCATATAATTTTAATACCCGCAGTACAATTCTAAATGGTTATTTACTTGATTTAGCGAATACCAAAAAAAATTACGATATAGGGTTAGGTTTGAATTTCTATCCTTCCGTAAGAAAAAAATCACAATACTTTGTAGGCGTATTAGTAAAATACATGAATTATTCGTTTGACCGCGAGATAACAGTGCAGGAAGAAATAGGCGGTTTTATTTTTGAAAAAATTGAAATTCAAAAAGCACAGGGCTACCAGTTGGCTACTATGATTGTAAATGGTTTTCAGGTACGTATTACACCTACTTTTACCTATAAAGCTTTTGTGGGTATTGGTCCGTTTACCGGTGATACCGATTTAATGAAGACACAACTTGCACAAACAGGATTACCCAAAATGTATTTAGGACTTTGCTTTGGTTACCGCTTTTAATTCATGAAGACACTATACTACATACTCATATTATTTTGCATTGGCACTTTTGTTAAAGCGCAGGATAAAGTTGTTTTCAAGAATGGAAAAAAACTTAATTGCAAAATTGTTTCCATCAATCCGAGCACCGTTACTTATAAAGACAGCACCTCAGCCGGTAATATGATTACTGTTTCCAAAAATGAAATCTTAATGGCTGAATTTAGCAGCGGCAATGTTTATATTTTTGGAACAACAACAAACACATCGGTAGCTTCTCCTTCCACTTCAGGTAATAAACCTCTCGATAGAAAAGCGCAAATCCGCGAGAAAGAAAAAGAGTTTAAAGACAATATTATCGGTATACAAATTCCGGATGTATTATTTGGAAGGTTAACACTTACTTACGAGCGCTTGTTTTTTGACAAACAAATCGGCATTACACTTCCGGTGAGTATGAGCTACGATAGACGTGTTATGTTCCTTGGATTTAGTTCAGACACCTCCGCGAATGCTTCTGCAAGTACGGTAAGACGTAATGTTAATTTTATTACGGGCTTAGATCTTAATTATTATTTCGAATCCAAATCTCACACTAAATTTTTTATTGGTCCACGCTTTAGATACGGCACGGATGTTACCATGGAAAACATTACGGCTTATTCGGTTCAGATGCAAAACGGTATTTTAATTGCCAGTCGTAATGGAAAAATGGCAAGCACCCTAGCTCTTGGATTTGGCTTTGTCAGAATTGTAGCTTCTCCTTTTGGTGGTGGAATTAATCCGAAACAATCTTACCCTTGGGGCTCATTCACATTCCGCTTAGGATTCAGGGCATAACGGTCTTCATACCCCCTATTACCTTGTAAACCGCCGCTGTGCACAATCAAAATTTTTCCTTCAATGCTTCCTGATCGTATGAGATCTGTTGCTCCGTAAAATAATTTTGAGGTATAAACATAATCTAATGGGATTTGTGTTTGTGCTTCGAAACTTTCCTTGAACTCCAATAATTCCTTGGTATGTTTAGCATAGCCGCCGAAATGATACTCCGCATTTACATTAGCGTTTGTATTTAAATCGCCCACTCCCTTCAACACGCTAATGCCAATTATTTTTTGTGAAGGTTGTAATGAATTTGAAATGCCTTTCAATGTGGTTCCGGTACCACAAGCGCATAGGACGATATCGAAGTTGTTTTGCATTGGTAAAATTTCTTCGCAACCCTTTGCCCCCAATTCATTATCACCTCCCTCAGGCACCAAATAGAAATTGCCGAATCTTTCGTTTAATGATTGTATAAATCCGGCATCCTGCTTTTTATTGTAATCTTCACGCGAAACAAAGAACAACTGCATGCCATTGGCAGCGGCATCACTCAAAGTGTTATTACCTATTGAACTTGGCTCGCCTCTAATGACACCAATACTTTTAAATCCCGCTTGCTTGCAGGCTACGGCTGTAGCGTGAATATGATTACTGAATGCCCCACCGAAGGTAAGAATGGTGTCATAGCCTAATCGTTTCGCCTCTTCCAAATTGTATTTTAGTTTAAACCATTTATTACCGCTGATTTGAGGATGAATTAAATCCAGGCGCAAAACAGACACATCTACTTTCTTTTCAGAAAATAAATCAGAATTGATTTTTTGGATTATGGGATTATAGTTTAACATCCGCGCTCATCCGTGAAATCTGCGGGAAACAATTTATGGGAGAGAGTTCCCGCTGATCACGCAGATTTCCGCAGACATTTATGATTTCTCTTCCCAAATATTCACTAAGTGAATAATGGTTTCTACAGCTTTTTGCATATCCTGAACACTCACCCATTCTTGCTTGCTGTGGAAAGCGTGCTCGCCTGCGTAAATATTCGGACAAGGCATTCCCATGAATGAAAAACGGGAGCCATCGGTACCGCCGCGAATACTTGATAAAACCGGAGTAATGCCTGTTCGTTTTATTGCTTCCATGGCGTAATCTACTACATGCGGACACTTCGCTAATACTTCACCCATGTTACGGTACTGCTCCGTAACAATAAAATCAAACGAACATTTATTGTAATTAGAAATTACTTTCGCAGTAATTTGTTTTAATTCTTCCTCTAAAGCTTTTAAGGTTGGTGTATCAAATGCACGAATGATGAATTTAATTTCCACTTGTTCCAATCCGCCGTTAATGGAAGTCGGATGAATGAATGGCTCTTTCTTCTCCGTAGTTTCCGGCGTTTTGTTTTTAGGAATTTGATTCACGATTTCGGCCGCAATTTTAATTGCATGCTGCATTTTATCTTTCGCGAAACCCGGATGTGTAGGAAAACCTTTTACAACAATCGTAACCGCATCCGCGCTAAACGTTTCGTTTTCGATGTGACCAATGGTTTCTCCATCCATGGTATAACCAAACTCTGCACCTAACTTTTTCATATCGGCCTTATCAGTTCCTCTTCCGATTTCTTCATCCGGTGTAAATAATATCCTGATTTTACCATGCTTTACTTCACGATGCGTCATTAAATAATGCGCAGCATCCATAATTTCTGCTACGCCCGCTTTATTATCGGCACCTAACAATGTAGTGCCGTCGGTTGTTATAACGTCGTTACCGATTTGTCCGGCTAAGGCCACATGCTCACTGAATTTTATGACTTGCGATTTATCGTTCGGTAAAACAATATCCGTTCCCTGATAATTTTTATGGATTACAGGATTGACATTCGTACCGCTGCAATCCGGTGATGTATCTACATGCGAACAAAAACAAATAACCGGCACATTTTTAGTTGTGTTGGAAGGAATGGTGGCATACACATAACCATGTTCATCCAATTCAGCATCGCTAATGCCCATGGCTTTTAATTCTTCTACCAATAAGTGGCTTAAGTTTTTTTGCTTTTCAGTACTCGGACAAGTTTTTGATAATGGATCGGATTGCGTATCAATTTTTGCGTAACGGATGAAACGATCCGTTACAGTGAAGTTATAGTTAGAGAAATTCATAGTATTATATTAATATTTATGATTTAATTACTTTAAATAAAAAGAGTCCGCATGATTACGAACTCCAATTACTGCTTCTTTTTAAATTAAGCCGCTTTCAAATGGCTTAGTCTTGCATTCTTCAATTTATCAGCGGCGTAATCCAATGTAATGGTAAAAGATTTTGGCGCTTTTTCGTTACTTGGTAAATCGTACATTAAATCGAGCATAATGGCTTCGCAAATACCGCGCAAACCGCGGGCGCCTAATTTAAACTCGGTTGCCTTATCTACAATTAAATCCAATACCTCATCTTCAAACTCAAGTTTAATACCTTCCATTTTAAACAAATGCTTGTATTGTTTTATTAAGGCATTCTTTGGCTCAGTTAAAATTCTTCGTAAGGCAGATTTATCCAATGGCTGCAGATAAGTTAAAATCGGTAAACGTCCGATGAGCTCAGGAATTAATCCGAATGATTTTAAATCCTGAGGAGAAATATATTGCAATAAATTACTTCTGTCTACTTCCTCTGAAGAAACAGAAGCTGAGTAACCAACGGCTTGTGTATTTAAACGACTGGCAATTTTTTTCTCGATGCCATCAAATGCGCCACCGCAAATAAATAAAATATTCTTGGTGTTCACCTGAATCATTTTTGCATCCGGATGTTTTCTTCCACCTTGAGGCGGAACATTTACGGATGAGCCTTCCAGTAATTTCAACATAGCTTGCTGCACACCTTCACCGCTCACATCACGAGTAATACTCGGATTATCACTCTTACGTGCAATCTTATCAATCTCATCAATGAATACAATACCTCTCTCTGCTGCGGCTGTATCATAATCGGCAGCCTGCAACAAACGGGTTAAAATACTTTCCACATCTTCACCCACATATCCCGCTTCGGTTAATACCGTTGCATCCGCAATACAAAATGGAACATTCAATAATTTAGCAATGCTTCGCGCCAATAAAGTTTTTCCGGTTCCGGTTTCTCCAACCAAAATCACATTCGATTTTTCGATTTCGATTTCTTCCTTATCATTGGAAGCGTGTGATACGCGTTTGAAGTGATTATACACAGCTACGCTTAATACTTTCTTGGCTTCATCCTGCCCAATCACATACTCATCCAAATACGTTTTAATAGCATTTGGCTTTAATAGGTTAAGTGCTTGCTGAACTTTTTGTTTGGTCTCCGCATTGCCTTCCTCACTAATCATTTTATAGGCTTGCGAAATACAACTGTCACAAATGTGACCGCTGATTCCTGCAATTAATATTTTCACGTCTTTTTTATCGCGGTTACAAAACGAACACACGATGGGTCCTGCTGCTTTTGCCATGCTACAAATTTACAAAATTTACGGCTGATTATAGTATTCGGCTTTGGTGCGCCTGAGTGTATACATACCACCGCCCTTTTTAGCTTCTACAATAAAATAATGCGAACTTTTACCGGTAGAAATATACATAATCAGGTTTTTTAGTCCGTATGTGGCGGGTGAATTACAGTCGAGTTTGTTAATGATCACTTCATTGCCCTTATCATCAAAAGCCGATTGATAAACCGAATCGCAGCGATGTAAAACAGTTCCCGTTGCAAAGGTATACACGCGATACGGAACTGATGGATTCCGCTTACGCAACAATTTTACCACACTATCCTGGAGATTACCTTCTACAAACCATTTACCTTTCACTAAATCATCCACCACTACTTTTTGGGCCGTTGCCGCAAAGCTTATAAAAATAAAAACCGGGATGATTTTTAAGAAGCGTTTATCTCCGTTAAAAAACATCCCGGTTCAATTAGGACAGATGATTTATTTAAAGTCTGCTGCTGTAGCAGGAACCAGTTCCAAACCTTCGCTGTTTGGCAACATGGTTACACGATAATATTTTGATTTATCAGTATTAATCTGAATAACATCATTTTTAATTTTATAATTCTGGCTCAATGAATCGCAATAATAAGTTCCTGCTTTCACTTCAATTCCGGTTGGATCAACAACATTAGTTTTTAAAGTATTGCAGTTATATAAACTTCCTGTAGAAGAAAATTTAGCTTCCCATGCTGTTCCGTTTTTAGGTTGTGTTGGGGATAATTTTAAAGCTCCGTTAGAGTTTAAATCACCGGTTACAAACCAAGATTTTGATTGTAATTGATTAGCTGTTTTTTGAGCAAAAGCACCGAATGCTAAAAAGGCAAATACAGCTGTTAAAAGAATAGATTTCATATTCATGAATTTAATAGCTTAAATATAGCCAAGAATACCTAACTATTCAAGGTTTTTGAGTGAAATTTGGTTAATTGTGAGGGAAATAGGGATAAAAGCTACTGGGGACCCCTCCGCCCTTTGGGCACCTCCCCTTAAAAAAGGGGAGGATTAAATTGAAAGGTTGGGCACCTCCCCTTAAGAAATGGATGGAATTAAACTGTACTATCTACAACTCCCTTTTTATGGGGAGGAAATTAGTTTAAAGTTGGGGCTCTCCCCTTTTTTAAGGGGAGGGTTAAGATTAAATATGTAGAGCGCGTTTTGCGGTTGCGTCTAAACAAGCTTCTTTGAAGCTCTCGGTGAAGGTTGGATGCGCATGACAAATACGTGCGATGTCTTCGGCGCTGGCACGGTATTCCATGGCCACAACAGCTTCCATAATCATATCGGCTGTACGCGGACCAATCATATGTACACCTAAAATTTCGTCGGTTGCTTCGTCACTTAATACTTTGATGAAACCATCGGTGTCCATGCTGGCACGTGCACGACCACTTGCTTTGAATGGGAAACTACCTACTTTATATTTTTTTCCTTGTTCTTTTAATTGCTCTTCCGTGTAGCCTACTGCAGCTACTTCAGGCCAAGTATACACTACCCCCGGAATTAAATTGTAATTCATGTGTGGTTTTTGTCCGGCCATTTGCTCGGCTACATAAACACCCTCTTCTTCTGCCTTATGAGCCAACATAGCGCCACGCACTACATCACCAATAGCGTAAATTCCTTCAACATTTGTTTTTAAATGATCATCTACATTTACACGTCCGCGGTCATCTAATTTTACGCCTGCTTTATCCAATCCTAAATTATCGGTATAAGGACGACGGCCAACTGATACTAATACATAATCACCTTTTAATTCTACCTTCTCTCCTTTATCATTGTCCGCACTAACGGTTACCTCCTTGCCTTTATTCTCCACACCCGTAACTTTATGCTTCATGTAAAATTCGAAGCCTAAGTTCTTCTTCAATACACGTTGTAATTCTTTACCAAGAGCCGCATCCATACCCGGGATTAAACGATCCATGAATTCAACCACACTTACTTTAGAACCTAAGCGCGCGTAAACACTTCCTAATTCCAATCCGATTACACCACCGCCAATAACAATCAGATGTTTTGGAACTTCTTTTAATTCTAAAGCTTCGGTAGAAGTAATAATTCTTTCTTTATCAATTTTTATAAATGGCAATGAAGAAGGTTTTGAGCCTGTAGCAATGATTGATTTAGCTGCTTCAATTTGTTCTTTGCTGCCATCCGCTTTGGCGATTTCAATTACGTTTTTGCTAACGTAAGAACCGTGACCAGTATAAACGGTGATTTTATTTTTCTTCATTAAAAAGTTGATACCATCGCAGGTCATTTTTACAACACCGCGTTTGCGCTCAACCATTTGTTTTAAGTTCACCTTAGGGTTTTTCACTTCGATGCCATGCTCTTCAAAATGATGCACCGCATTATAATAATGCTCAGATGAATCGAGCATTGCCTTAGAAGGAATACATCCAACATTTAAACAAGTACCGCCAAGCGTATTGTATTTTTCGATAAGTGCTGTTTTCATTCCTAATTGGGCACAACGAATTGCGGCTACGTATCCACCAGGACCTGAACCAATAATTGCTACATCAAATTTTTCCATAAGGTTTGTTTTAGTCTCCCGTTAATTTTAAGTCGGGAATAATGCGGAGCTAATTTAAGGATTTTTACGCATCTTGAAGCGCAAAAATTGAGAGTAAAGAAGAATAAGTGCGGCCAAAAACACTGAGGCATAAGAGATTAAATCGCCAAACCGAACAAAGAAAGTTTTAACCGAATTAAGCGACACATTTTGGTTGATGACAGCAAACTCCCAATAAGGTTGAGGCTGCGTAATGTTTCCCATTTCATCGATAAAACAACTGATGCCTGTATTCGCTGAACGGATAATGTGTTTACGTGTTTCTATAGCGCGTAATTTGGCATAAGCTAAATGCTGACGGTGACCGGGAGTGTTGCCCCACCAGCCATCATTGGTGATAATAGAAATGATGTTGGCGCCTTTACGAATATACTCCGCCATAAAATCGCCATATACACTTTCGTAACAAAC
>JAEUTQ010000047.1 GCA_016787445.1 Bacteroidia bacterium | reverse complement strand
TGATTATACACGAGGTTTAGGTTTAAATAAATTCAAAGTGTTTGTTGATGCCTATAACGGAGTTGCTGAAGAGAATGAAAATAACAACAAAACGACCGGAACAGTGGATGTGTTTATTCAAGGCGGTGATCTCGTGCCTGTCTATCCATACAAATACGCGGTTGTTCCATCCACACCAACTATAACTTTAAAAGCGTCTACATCCGATCCTTTCGCTTTATCACGTAATTATAAATTACAGTTAGATACAACAGATGCATTTACATCACCGCTTCAACAAACTGTTATTCAAAGTAGCGGTGGGGTAGTGGAGTGGATCGTTAACCTGCCTTTTGCCGATAGTACAGTTTATTTCTGGAGAGTGAGTAAAGATTCAACTGGTCCTAATGATACATATGTATGGCGCGAAAGTTCTTTCCAGACAATAACAAATAAGCGCGGTTGGGGACAATCACATTTTTTTCAATTTAAGAACGATGGTTATCAATTTGTAAAATATAAAAAACCGCAAAGACAATTTGCCTTCGAAAACGATAGAATTTCCTTGTTCTGCAGAACAGGAATTATATTTAACATTGACCCTGCTAATATTGTTTACTCTCTGAATGGTTCTATCAAACATACCTGGAATTGTGCGTGGAATGGCTGGAGTGTTGCGGTTTTCGATTCAATTTCAGCAAAGCCTTGGGTAGCAAATGCAACAACAACTCTTGCGGGTTCCTTAGGCCCATTCGGTAATTGTGCATGTGTGGATAAGGCTCAGCCACTTTATGCTGCTGACTTTGGCCCAAACAGTTATTGTACAATTCCTACAGGCACTTTGCAATTAGAAACTTTTTTAAACTCAATCCCACAAAACAACTGGGTATTGGCCTACTCTGCACAAAATCACGGTGCGAGTACGTATGCGAATTCCTTATATACGGCATTTGAAAGCATTGGAAGCGGACAAATCCGTACAACCCCTGATACCTTGCCATTAATTATTTTCGGAAGGAAAGGAATGAGTCCCGGTCAAGCAAATGAAGTGAAGGCAACAAATACAGTAACACCAATTCAATTAAATGATACATTAAAAACACGATGGAATACCGGTTATGTTGCTTCTGAAATAATTGGGCCGGGTTATAAATGGAATAGCTTACATTGGCGTGTTAGAAGTTTAGATGCTACCGCAGGCGACTCCACGAAAATAAAAGTGGTAGGTATTCGCAAAACCGGACAGATTGATACCTTGGTTACATTTGCGGAAGATAGTTTGAATGTGTTGGATTTGTATAATTATGCGGATGCAAACTTACATCCTTATCTTCAGCTCATCGCTTATAAGAAGGATAACGTACATAGAACTTCACCACAATTAAAACATTGGTATGTGTTGTATGATGAGGCTCCTGAATGCGCCATCAATCCTAAAAAAGGATTTGTTGCAATAAAGGATTCCATGCAAGAGGGAGATAATTTCAGTATTGTTTTACCCGTTGAAAATATTGGTTCACTTCCGTTTAACGACAGTTTGGTTTTTACTTATTGGATTGAAGATGCGAATCGCGTTAATCATTATTACCCGCAAAAATTAAAAGCAAAACCGTTTAATCCGGGCGCAATTATTTTTGATACCATCGTTGTGAACTCTTATGAGTTTCCAGGTAATAATGCACTATGGGTTGATGTAAATCCGCCACAAAACGCAAAATATCAAAGGGAACAATATCATTTTAATAATGTAGCACGTTATCCGTTTTCCGTAAGCAGAGACGTTACAAATCCTTTATTGGATGTAACTTTTGATGGAATTCGAATCATGAATGGTGATGTCGTATCTGCAAAACCGGTTATAGTTGTATCACTTAAAGACGAGAATAAATTTCTAGCTCTGAATGATACAGCTGATTTTATTGTTTATATGAAACGTCCGAGTGATACACAGGAACAACGTATTTATTTCGGAAATGGTTTAAATTTTATTCCGGCTCAATTACCTAATAACAGTTGTAAGATTGAGTTTAATCCGCAGTTGCCTCAGGATGGAAAGCATATTTTAATCGTTCAGGCAAAAGACAGAAGTAACAACCAGTCCGGTGCAGTTGATTATCGTATCACCTTTGAAGTAGTGAACAAACCAAGTATCACGCAGGTAGTGAATTATCCGAACCCATTCAGTACCTCTACGCGTTTTGTATTTAATCTAACCGGAAGCGAAGTTCCTGAAACTTTCAATATTCAGATTATGACCATCACAGGTAAAATTGTAAAAACTATTACCAAGGATGAATTAGGTCCTTTACACATTGGTCGTAATATAACTGAGTATGCCTGGGATGGAAAGGATGATTTCGGTGATAAGTTAGCAAATGGAGTTTATTTATATAAAGTTCAAACAAAGTTAAACGGCCAGAAAATCGAACATCAATCTACAGAAGCCGATCAGTATTTTACCAAGGAATTGGGTAAAATGGTTATAATGCGTTAAGCAATGAAATTACTTTGTTTTTTTAGTTTGATTCTGTTTTTCGTTTCGTGCGGACGAAACCCTGCTATTAAAGATGATTATGATAAATTGGTAGATGCGGAAATAAACCGACGCTATGAAATCCTAATGCAAACTGATTCATTATTAAATGGAAATGAAATCAGTTTAATTCACAAGGAGGTTAGTCAACTCATTTTATTAAGTAAAGATGCCGAAAACGCTGGGAATGTTATTGAAAGTATAAATATGTATTTCACAAATACTGCAAAAAAATTTAATGTTCCGTACGAAGGTTTTGTGGTAATAATAAAAACAATGAATTTAAAAACCATTGAGGCGAGTATAAAAACCAACGAGTTAAATTTACTCGATAAGATTATTTTTACCCAAGCAAGCATAACAAACGATAGTGTTATGATGGGCTCTGTTTATTAATTTACCGACAAAAGCCGCGCAATCACCTCAAAATAATTAAATGGATAGCTCTATTCATTACTTTTAAACCATGAAGGTTAATTATAGAAATTTTTTAGTCCATTTTTTAGGAATTGTTCTATTCCTTTCCGTACCGGTTTTAATCTCTCCTGACTTAATTGGAGTTAAAAAACTATTCACCATACCGCCATTTCTTCGTGATTTTTTTACCTATTTATTATTGCTTGCCTTTTTTTATGTGAATTATTACATTTTGATTCCGAAACTTTATCATTCAAAAAAGTACATTTTTTACTTTGCAGTTGTGCTTGGCTGTTATTTAATAGCGGAAATTTTACCGCGCGTCTTAATTCACGATTTTCATCCGGTTAATCATGAAATGCATTTGCCGCACGAAGCTCCACCTCAAATGCCCCCTGATATGCATGGTCCGCCGCATCATAGTCCTCATCAACCGCATCATCCCGGTCCGCCGCCATTTTTTCTAAAGACATTATTCTGGATTGATGTTTCGAGGCACTTTTTCCTTTTCTCCGGTGTGTTATTATTATCACTCATGCTTAAAATTAATGAGCGATTGAAGCAGGCGCACAAAGAAAAAATAAACGCCGAATTATCTTACCTAAAGGCGCAGATAAATCCTCATTTTTTATTTAATACACTAAATAGTATTTATTCTTTGGCTATACAGAAATCCGATGAAACGGCCAATGCGGTAGTAAAGCTATCTGGAATGATGCGGTATGTATTAACTGAATCACAAAATGAGTTTGTTTCACTTCAAAAGGAACTCGATTACATTAATAATTATATTGAACTGCAAAAAACACGACTCGATTCAACTATAAAACTGCACTATACAATTACCGGAACAACCACCGGGAAAGCGATTGCGCCGCTGATTTTAATTCCATTTATTGAAAATGCTTTTAAATATGGCGTGAACGCTGAAGAAAATTCGGAAATCACTATAGAAATTAGCGTCAACGAAGCAGCCATTAATTTATTTGTGAAAAACAATAAGGTGAGTATTCGGCCTGATCCTGAGAATAGAAGTGGTTTAGGTATTGAGAATACTAAGTCGCGATTACTGCTTTTATATCCAGGCAAACATTATTTAAACATCGATGATAATTCTGCGTCATTTAGTGTATCTTTAAGTATCAAATCCTGATGATAAAGGCAATCGCCATAGATGATGAACCACTCGCTTTAAAAGTAATTGAAAGTTTTTGTAATGAAAGTAATGAAGTTGAATTGCAAAAAACGTTTACTAAGCCACACGAAGCAATTGAGTACTTAAAGGAAAATAATATTGATTTATTATTCCTCGACATTAATATGCCCTCGGTTAGCGGTATTGATGTCGCAAAAATGGTAAAGGACAAAATGATTGTTTTTACCACGGCATACAGCGAATTTGCAGTGGAGGGTTTCGATTTAAACGCAGTGGATTATCTTCTGAAGCCTTTTACCAAAGATCGTTTTAAACAGGCCATTCAAAAAGTTAAGCAATTAAAATCGAGTATAGTGAGTGAAGATCAATCCTGCTTTTATATTAAGGCTGATTATGCACTTCACAGGGTTGACTTCAGGGATGTATTATACATCGAAGGTCTGGATGATTATATTAAAATTCACTTACCAAACCGTAAGCCAATTGTTGCCCGAAGTACCATGAAAGGAATTTTGGAATTATTACCTTCTGATAAGTTTGTGAGGATTCATCGCTCTTTCATTGTGCCTTTAGCCAGAATTAAAGCAGTTAAGGGTAAGCTGGTTGTTTTACCTGAGACAGAATTCCCAATCGGAAGCAGTTACGAGGCCGCTTTTCAGGAAGCATTCAATAAGGGTTCATAATTGGTGTAAAATTTACCTCAAAACCCAACGCTTTTACCTCAAATTCCGTATATTTATTTAATAATTATTTAATATTGTTATATAAATAAATTTACATGAATAATTTTAAGTTTACATTAAAGGCAATTATTGCCTTAACCGTATTTGTATTCACAGCAAATGCACAGCAATGGGATGGATTAACTTACTATAGTAATAGTGGTTCAACCAGTGGTTATTTAATTGATACAAATAGCACAAACGTAAAGGTTTGGTCATTTACAGGACAAGGCGGCACGGGGTATTCAACCCATTTAATGCCGGGCGGTGTGCTTTGGCGTTCAGTTTCGAATTCAGCCGGTAATGTTTTAACTGGCGGAGGAATGACCGGTCGTATACAAAAATGGGATTATGCCGGTAACAAATTATGGGACTATACATACTCCTCATCTACGTATTGTTTACACCACGATCATTGTCCGTTACCAAACGGAAATGTTTTAGTAATTAGCTATGATGTAAGAACTGCTACGGATGCGTATAATGCCGGAGCTACAAACAGCATTACTGTTTGGTCGGAAAAAATCATGGAATTACAACCTGTTGGCACAAATAGTGCAGTTGTTGTTTGGGAATGGAAAGTTTGGGATCACTTAGTTCAAAATTTATATCCTACGCGTGCAAACTATGCAACATCCATTGTAAATAACCCGGGTAAATTTAATATTAACTATTCACTTCAAAAGGATTGGTTACATATGAATGGTATCGATTATAACCCAATGTTAGATCAAATTGTAATCAGCTCTCATAATTTAAATGAGTGGTATGTTATCGATCATAGCACTACAACAGCACAGGCTGCTACCGGCAGTGGCGGTAATTCCGGAATGGGTGGAGACATTTTATATCGTTGGGGAAATCCATTAGCTTACCAGGCCACCGGAACAAAAATATTAGACGTTACTCATGATGCGCATTGGATTAAAGAAGGTATTCCGAATGCGGGTTATTTGGTTGGGTTAAACAATAAAGGTTCAACCGGTCCAAAAACAACAGTAGATCAAATCAGTGTACCACGTTCTAATTACAATTATACTTTAGCATTAGGAAGCGCCTATACACCATCTACTTTTAACTTGCGTCATACTTCTACCGGTTATACCAGTAACATGGGAAGCTCTAACCAGTTTCCAAACGGAAATCAAATGGTTTGTTTAGCGATGTCAGGTACCATTTATGAAATTGACCCAGCTGGAAATGTACTTTGGACTAAAACAACAGGTGGTGCTTGTCCTCAGTCGCATCGTTACACTCAATGTTATATTTCTAATCCTGCACCGGCTCAACCTAGCATTTCTGTAAGTGGTAATGATTTGGTATCAACAACGGGTGTAACCTATCAGTGGTATGTAGATGGTAATTTAATTCCGGGAGCTACATCTCAGAACTATACGCCTACTCAAAACGGAATTTATGTGGTGCGTGTGACGGATTCTAACGGCTGTGTATACGCTTATTCAGCAGGATATCCATATACACTGGTAACAGGTATTAAAGAAAATCAAATTGCTGCAAACTTAAAGGTATATCCAAACCCATCCAGCGGAATTGTAACCATCGATGATTGGTATATTAAGTCAATAGGTTATTCTGTAAACGTAATCGATGCGCAAGGTAAAGTTATCTTAAGCACACAAAATGAAAATAAATTGGATTTATCTTCGTTTGACAGTGGTGTTTATTTTATCTCTATTCAGACAGCAGACGGAATGTTAATTAACAAACGTGTATCATTAGTAAAATAATCAAAATGAAAAAAATTATATTTCTAGCCTTAGTTTTATTTTCAGTTACAGCCTTACAAGCCAAAAAAGTAAAGTTTGCCGTAGATATGGGCACATACACGATTAATCCAAATGGAATTCATTTAATGAGTGATTTTCAGGTGGCCATCGGATTACCGGCAGATTGGGATCCAAGTACATTAGCACTAACCCAAGAAGGAACTTCCACAATTTATAGTGTTATTGTGAATATTCCGGCTTTTACAAAATATGAGTTTAAGTTTGTAAACGGAACATTTGGTTATGAAGCAGAATTTGTGCCGGATCAATCGCGTGTTGGTTATAGCTTCAACGATAACCGTTGGTTATATGTTGATTCATTAAAAAATGACACGACGTTTGTAGGAGCCATTCCTTTTTCAGGCAATGCACCGGCAGGTAAAAAACTGATTCGTTTTTTAGTGGATATGTCAAATGAAGCTTCTGTATCATCTAATGGTGTTCATGTTGCAGGTAATTTCCAAACACAAACGTGGAATACAAAAAACAACATACTCTACAGTTTTGGCGGTGGTGTGTATGAAGTAATTGCCTATGCTCCGACAGGAAATTATGAATTTAAATATTACAATGGTAATACAGCCGGTGACGCTGAAACGGTTCCGTCTGCCTGCGCCACGAATAATAACCGCACACATAATTTAATTGCTGATACAATTTTGCCTACGGTTTGTTATAAAGCTTGTGTTACCTGTAACTTAGCCGGTATATATGAGTATAGCAGTGAAATCCGAGGAATAAAAATGTATCCGAATCCATTGGTAAGTAGCGCAACACTTGAGTTTAAAGACAAGGGAACCAATTACGAAGCAACCATCATGGATTTATCCGGACGAGTTCTACAAACTTACAACAGCAGTAACGGAGAAAATATCGAAATCAAGAGAGATGATTTAAAATCCGGAATTTATTTAGTAAGAGTAATTAACTCTCAAAATGCCAAATCAACTTCCAAACTTATTATTCAATAGTTTCTTTTAAATGAATCGTTTACATATTGCTTTTGTTTGCGTTGTAGCTGTAATTTTAAATACGGTTACAGCGCAAACTTTTTATAATTCAGCTAATATTCAAAAGATAGAAGTTCAATTCTCCCAATCAAATTGGGATTATATGCTCGATACAGCCAAGTTAGGTAAGGAGGGGTATATAATGGCGCAGTGGGTAAAAATTAACGGAACTTATTTTGATAGCGTTGGTGTAAAATATAAGGGCAACAGTTCTTACGATTCAACCTATAAGAAAAACCCTATTCATATCGAATTGAATACCTATAAAAGTCAATCGTATCAGGGTTATAAGGATATTAAGCTTAGCAATGGTTATGCAGATCCGTCACTCGTGCGTGAGGTGTTAGCGTATGATATTTTGAAAAATTACATGCATTGTCCTCAGGCTAATTTTGCACAGGTTTATATTAATGGAACTTACAAAGGTGTTTACTCCAATGCCGAAAATATTGATAAGAAATTTGCGTCTGATCACTTTTACTCCTCAAATAATACATTTATAAAGTGTAATCCTATTGGCGTGGCTACTACAAATACCAAAAGTAATCTTCGTTACATCACAGGCGCTGATAGCAGTGGCTATTTTAATTTTTATGAGATGAAATCTAATTACGGATGGAATCAGTTAAAAGACTTATGTGACTCGGTAACAAACAATGCAAATAGTATTCCAAATGTAATGGATTTGGATCGCGCTATTTGGATGTTGGCATTTAATAATGTAATTGTAAACTTAGACAGTTACAGTGGTGCTTTTGCTCAAAACTATTATCTGTACAAGGATAACACGGGTCATTTCAATCCAATCATTTGGGATTTAAACATGTCGTTCGCGGGATTTCCGCATCTCGGATTTTCTAATTCAAGTATGGCAAGTTTATCCATTACCAACTTACAACAAATGCCAACCAATATTCACAGCACGGATCAATATTGGCCATTAATCAAAAACATTATGAGTAATGCGCAGTATAAACGAATGTACATCGCGCATATGAAAACGATTTTAAATGAAATGATTGTTTCTGGTGCTTATGCCACTAAAGCAACTGCTTTCCAGAGTGTAATTGATACAGCCGTTCAGTCTGATAATAATAAATTCTTCACGTACCCTCAATTTCAGAATGCTATGACTGCTAATGTTTCTGTTGGTAGTTACTCTGTTCCTGGCATTAGTACTTTAATGAATGCCCGTGCTGCCTATCTGAATGGTACTTCTGAATTTACAGTAACAGCACCAACAATTACTTCAGCAACATCTATTGCTACACCAAGTTTAAGTGCAGCAGTCACCATTACAGCAAACGTGACAAATGCAAATTTGAACGGCGTATACTTAGGTTATCGATTTTCAAACACTTTAAAATTTCAACGCATTTCTATGTTTGATGATGGTTTGCATAATGATGGTGCTTCAGGTGACAATGTGTTCGGCGCTACCTTTACAATGACTGCCAGTCAGGCGCAATATTATGTGTATGCCGAAAACAATAACGCGGGTAAATTTGCGCCTGAGAGAGCTGAGCATGAATTTTATAATTTAATAGCTATTCAAACCGCTACTGTAGGTCAGGTGAAAATAAATGAATTTTTGGCCGATAATCAAGGCGATGTGCAAAATGAATTTAATCAGTATGAAGACTGGATTGAGTTACATAACACCACTTCAACGCCGCTTGAGTTATCCGGTTTGTTTTTGACAGATAACTTTGCAAGTCCTTTTAAATTCACCATCCCACAAAACACTATTATTCAACCAAACGGTTATTTAATTATCTGGGCGGATGAGAATCCGTCAACAGCATCTTACGTGCACGCTAATTTTAAATTGGCAGCAGGTGGTGAACAAATTATGTTGAGTAATTCCAGTGGCGCTGTATTAGATAGTATTTCCTTTGGTGCACAGCAAACCGATAAGTCAATGGCGCGCTGTCCGGATGGTGTGGGTTCATTTACGGTTACTGCTTTTCCAACTTTTAAGCTATCGAATTGCGCGATAAGCGTTGAAGAGTTGAATGGGGAGCAAGGACTACTGAGTGTTTATCCAAATCCGGCTTCAGGTATTTTACAAATTAGTTATTCTTTGAATAATGAAATTCCAATTGAAATAGTAAATGTTATCGGAGAAGTGGTTTACAAAACTACTGTTCAGTCAAAAACAATCATTGATGTATCAGGGTTTAGTCCCGGATTATATGTTGTAAAGAGTAAAAACGCCTCCAAAAAAATCATTATTACTAATTAAAATTTATGAGAAATAATTTAGCAGCGTGGTTTAAGATTACGTTATTGTTCGCAGGATTAATTATGATTGTTTCATCCTGTAAAAAAACTGCCGGAGAAGGCGGTAAAGCAAGTATTAAAGGTAAGATTTGGGTAGAAAACTGGAATGCGAGTTTTACTGTATTAAATGACGCATACGCAGGGGCTGACGTTGATGTATATATTATTTATGGAGATGAAACCAATTACGGTGATAAACAGAGCGCAAATTATAATGGTGAGTTTGAATTCAAATACCTGCGTAAAGGTAAATACAAAGTATATGTTTATTCACAAGATAAAACATTTACATCTCAATCGGGTGATACTGTAGTTGTAAAGGAAATTGAGATTAAGGAGAAAAAGGAAAAAGCTGATTTAGGAACCATCACAATTTTTGACTAAATGAAACGTCTGATTCTAGCAATAGTATTTATTACCTTTACCTCAATTGTTTTCGGGCAAAAAAAGAAAGAGGTTAAAAAATACAAAATTAAAGCCTTAACCGTTACCAGTACAGAGAACGGGAAAACCATTAATGATAGCCGAACCGTATTCGGAACAACAGGTGAGGCAATTGAAGAAATTAATTATGATAAAAACGGGGTTGTAAAATCAACCATTAAATATAAACACAACAGTGAAGGTGATGTGTTGGAAGAAGCCGAGTACGACGAAAAAGGAACATTAAAGGAGAAACGATCTTTCAAGTACAATTCCCTTGGAGAAAAGATTGAAGAATTAATTACAGATACAAACGGAAAGTTGGTTAAAAAGAACGTTTATACATACGATGGTAAAGGGTTAAAGTCAGAGCGTAAATCTTATGACGGGAATAATAATTTAATTTCAGTAAAAAAGTATTCCTACGAGTATAAATAAGTTGAACTCCGTACAAAACATATTGATGCATTTCGAACCTATCAGTCTGAAGGAGATGGATGCCGTAAAATTGATGGATCGCACAGATACTAAATTCACTTTTACTGAAAACGAATTGGAGAAAGTGCTTCTAATGGTAAAAGATGATTATAAGGTTTTGGAGGTAGAGGGTAAACGTCAGAGCGCTTATAAAACCTTGTATTACGATACAGATAATTTAAAAATGTATCTGAATCATCATAACGGACATTTAAACCGATATAAAATTCGTCACCGTACTTATGTGGATAGCGACACCGGCTATTTGGAGGTGAAGTTTAAAAATAATAAGGGAAGAACCATTAAAGAGCGAATAAAAAAGAAATTGACCCCAATGACTTGGGAAAAAGAGACGGGTGACTTTCTTCTTGCCAAAACACCGTATAGTCCGGATGTTTTAAAACCTACTTTGTGGGTGAATTACAAACGAATAACTTTAGTAAGTAAGAATAATACCGAACGCGTAACAATTGATGTGGATTTGGAATTTATTAACGATGGCGTAACACAAAATTTAAATTCCCTGGTAATTGCTGAGGTTAAATTAGATAAAAAATCTCCTTCTGTTTTCTTATCAAAAATGAAGGAATTGCACATCAGAGAAGGATCCATCAGTAAATATTGCATGGGAATAGCTTTAACTAAACCTTTCGCGAAAAAAAATAACTTTAAAGAAAAATTACAATCGTTAAAAAATATTCTATATGGAAGCAGGCTTAATATTGCAAATAGCTGATGAGGTAGTAACAGGTCCGGGCTTAGATGCCTTTTATAAAATATCAGCCAAACTTGGCTTGAGATTCGCTGTCGATTTTTTATCTGTACTCATTTTAATTCGTTTTGTTTATTTCCCTATTTATAAAAAGCGCGAATTATTCTTTACTTACTTCGTTTTCAATATTGTGATTTTCATGATATGCTTCCTTTTAAATAAAGTTGATTTGAGTATGGGAGCGGCCTTTGGTTTATTCGCTGTGTTCAGCATGTTACGTTACCGCACGGAGGATATCAGTCTTAAGGACATGACCTATTTGTTTTTGGTTATTGCAATCGGATTAATTTCGGCGGTTACTAAAATTAAAGGCACAGCCGATTCAACTGAAGCAATGTTTGTAGGTTGTATTAACGGATTAATCATTGTAGTAGCCTATCTTTTAGAGAGCAAATTATTAATGAAGAAGGAGTCGGTTAAAACAATCGTGTACGAAAACATTAATTTAATTGAAACTTCACGTGAGAAGGAATTGATTGAGGATATTAAAAAACGCACAGGTATCAACGTACACCGTGTATCTGTTCAAAAGATTGATTTTTTAAAGGATTCGGCAGTTGTTAAGATTTTTTATTTTGAATAAGAGTTTACGACATATTGTATCTGTTCTCATTTTGTTTTCTGCTTCTTTTGTAGTGGCACAATCCGATTTTGAGGATGATGCCGCGCTATGGCTTAATTTTTACTTCGAAAAGAAAATTACCGATAACATTGATGCGCATGTTGAGTTTAAAAATCGCTTTAATAATAATGTTTCTGATTATGGATTGGGTGCTTTGTTTGGAGGGTTTTCATACAGCGTAAATAAATACATAAAAGCTGAAGCAGAGTATGGGTGGGGTAAATCTCGTAACCTCAATGGTACTTACGGCAATCGTCACAGAGGTAATTTCTCTCTAACCTTTAAAAAGAAATTTGGCCCTTTAGCCATTTCGTACCGAAACATGTTACAAGTGCGAATGCGTGATATTTATACGAGTGAAAATGGGATTGTTCCTGTTTATATGAATAGGAATAAACTGACGCTTAAGTATGAAATAAATAAACGCATTACCGCTTATGTTTACGAAGAAGTTTATTTGCCGTTTTATCAGGTGCGGAATAAAGGATTAAGCCGCTCGCGGAGTGCTGCCGGCGTTGAATACAACTTGACAAAAAAAATAACCCTGGAGGGTTATTTTTTATTGCAACACGAGTTAAATGCCTTTAATAAAACCAATCGTGATTTTATTTACGGTTTAACTTACGCGCATAAATTTTAATGTGCTTTTTCGTTTGATGCAATTTCTTTTTTCTTGAATCTGCGGTCAGTTAAGGTTAACAAGAAATTTTCCAAATCTTTTTTCTCGACTTCAGTTAAGCCTAATGGTTTATTCAATAAACTATCGCGATTAACACTGTTATTTACAAATTTATCCGGTTCATTATAATAGTCGATGACTTCGCGTAAAGTTTTGTGCATCCCGTTATGCATGTAAGGTGCTGTCATGGCAATGTTGCGTAAGCCTGGTGTTTTAAAGCGGCCAATGTCTTCCGGTTTTCGGGTCACTTCAAAACGTCCGCTATCGTTTAGTTCTTTTCCGTTAAATAATCCAAGGTTTCTAAACATATCGTTGGTAAAATCCGGACCAAAATGACAATCAAAACATTTTCCTTTCACGTTAAATATTTCTTGTCCGCGGCGTGCAGAAGCTGAGAATTCTGTAGTATCACCAGTCTTCATGTAATCATCAAAAGGAGTGTCGTTTGTTTCAAGCGTGCGCTCATAGGCAGCAATGGCTTTCGCAATATTATCACGGTTAGGCATTTTGCCATATACACGCATGAAAAAGCGGGGATAATGCGGATGTTTATAGAGTCGTTCAATCAATGCGCTTACAGGCAAATCCATTTCAACAGGGTTTTCAATCGGACCTAAAGCCTGACCCTCTAAAGTCTCTTCACGGCCATCCCAAAACTGAAAATTACGCGCGCTTTGGTTCATGGCACTCGGTGTATTGCGGTCGCCTTTTCGTCCGTGTACCCCTACACTTGTAGGTGTATTATCTGCAAATGCAAATTCAGGTTTGTGGCAGGATGCGCAGGAAATTGTACTATCACTCGAAAGGAGCGGATCGAAAAACAGCAATTCTCCTAATTGTTCTTCGCTATATACCTCTTTAAATTTGGCTTCATTATCACTACATGAAATGAGTGCTGGAAGGGCGGCAATAATTATTAACTTTCTCATCTCGTAAATCTAGTTAAATTTTATGGTTGTAAAAGTGACAAATGTTACTAAAACGATTAAATTAGCACAATGGAAAATCCTGAAATACAGGAAGAAAAAAAACTACCCTTTGATAATTTGTTTTTGAATGCCGGTTACGTAAACGGGAAAAACGAATGGTGGATGTATGTCTTTGGAGTTTGTGCTGCCATGCTGGGTTATTTTTTATTTCAGGTGGTGATGTTATTTCCACTTATTAATGCTGCTATCAATAACGGAATTACATTTTCGCAAATTCAATCCGATCCCGAAATACTTTTTAATCCCGATAAAATCGGTCTGAATAAAAACATAGTACTCGCGCTTCTGTTTGGCATGTTTGTATTTGCATTGCTGGGTCTTTATTTGGCGGTAAAAAAGCTCCATTACAAATCCTTTTTATCCGTGATAACCTCTTACGATAAATTCCGTTTCGGTCGTTTCTTCTTTGCTTTTGGGATCTGGGGATTATTAATAATCATTGCAACTTTGGTGGGTTATTTTTTGAATAGTGAGGATATCTCAATTCAGTTTGACCCTGTAAATTTTGCCATTTTAGTTGGCGTAACCGTATTGTTATTACCCATTCAAACGAGTACTGAAGAGATTTTATTCAGAGGGTATATGTTACAAGGCTTGTCGCAAGTTTTTAAAAACGGAATCTCTCCATTAATTATTACTTCATTGTTATTCGGAGTGGTTCATATGAGTAATCCGGAGGCTTCTGCTTTTGGATGGGCAGTCATGTTACCTTATTACACCATATTTGGTTTCTTTTTGGGTGCTTTGGCGTTATTGGATGAGGGCTTAGAACTAGCAATGGGAATACACTGCGCCAATAATTTAATTTCCAGTTTATTAATTACATCACCAAATGGTGTATTAAAAACCGATGCGATTTTTGTAGCTAAATCAGAAAATCCGGGAGGAGAATTTTTAACATGGTTTGTATTAGCGGCGATTACATTTACAATTTTTTGGCTCAAATATCGCTGGAAAAATTTTAACTTGCTTATTAAATAATTTTATGCTGAAGCGTATTTTTTTAATTATTGTGTGTGGCTTAAGTTCGTTGACGGCTTTGGCAGATAAAAACTATCATTACCTAGTTAATTTGAATAAGGTAGTGGATGACAAAATCACCATTGAGTTAACACCACCCGACATGAGCGAAAATGAAGTGGTGTTTAATTTTCCAGCCATGGTTCCCGGAACGTATGAGGTGTATAATTTCGGAAGATTCGTAAGTAATCTGAAAGCTTTTGGTAAAAACGGAAGCGTAATTACAGTACAGAAACTAAATGATGATTCTTATAAATTATCGCCGGCTTCACAGATACAAAAAATAACATATGAGGTAGAGGATAGCTGGGATACAAAAATTAAAGAGAAAGTTGTTTTTGAACCGGGCGGAAGTAATATCGAAGACAATAAAAACTTTGTATTTAATACGCATTGCTTTTTTGGATATTTCACAGGATACAAACAAGCAAATTTTGTATTGGAGTTTGAAAAGCCAAAAGGATTTTATCCTTCAACCGGCCTGAGTGATTTAACCTTAGGTGAATTCAGAGATGTTATTAAAGTTAGTGATTATAATTCTCTGGTTGATTCTCCTATCATGTACAATTTGCCTGATACGGCAACTATTATGGTAGCAAATACAAAGGTTTTAGTGTCTGTGTATTCGCCCAATGGTGTAGTTAGTTCGAAGTATGTCGCCGGAAATTTAAAGCGTCTTCTCTACGCTCAGCGCGATTATCTAAACGGACAATTACCGGTGGATAAATATGCGTTTTTGATTTATCTCTCAGATAAACCAACACTCAGCGGTTCTTCCGGCGCTTTAGAACATTCTTATTCTTCATTTTATGTTTTACCTGAAGTAGATACAGCCTCTATTGCTCAAACGCTTAATGATGTTTGCGCGCATGAATTTTTTCACATTGTTACACCCTTAAATATTCACGCGGAAGAAATCGGTGATTTTGATTTTAATAATCCTAAGATGAGCGAACATCTTTGGTTGTACGAAGGATTAACCGAGTATTCCGCACACCACGCTCAGGTTTTAGCCGGCCTAATCGGCTACGATTATTTCTTTCAGGTGATGATGGATAAATACAATAATTCTATCGAACAATATAACGACACGGTACCATTTACTTTTATGAGTAAGCATGTTTTAACAGAGCATTACCATAAACAATATAATAACGTTTATGAAAAAGGTGCTCTCATTAATATGTGTTTGGATATTATGCTTCGTTATTACAGCGATGGTAAATATGGCACCCAGGAATTAATGCGCGATTTGGCAAAAAAGTACGGTAAAGACAAATCATTTAAGGATCCGGATTTATTTAATGATATAGAAAAATTAACCTTCCCGGAAATTCGTAAATTTTTAGATGAACATGTAGCTGGACGAAAACCGTTACCAATGGTGGAAGTGTTTAAAATGGTAGGGCTCGATTTAATTAAGGAACGCGAAACAGAAACGATAACGTTAGGAGGATTTGGTATCGGTTATAACGATAGTACAAAACGACTCGTAGTTGTGGATGTGAATGAAGTGGATGAATTTGGAAAACAATTCAAGTATAAAGTAGGAGATGAGCTTTACTCTTTTAATAACCGGTTGCTAACGCTTGATAACGCGCGTGAAGTTGTTGGAGATTTTATGTCTACAACTGCGGTTGGTGATAAATTGGTAATTGAAGTATATCGTAAGGATAAGAAGGGACGATATAAACTAAAGAAACTAAGTGGTAAGGTGAAAAAAGTGAAGGTGATTGAGAAAAACATTATCGACGTTTCTAAAAATCCAACTGAAAAACAAATTACAGCCCGCCGCACATGGCTGGGCATTGAATAACCAATGCAATTGTCTATGAAAAAAATAATTCTGATCGTAATTTGTTTATTATCCTTCTATGGAATAAATGCTCAATCTCTACCTCCGGGCAGTTATACAAGCACGAATAAGAAAGCCATCAAATATTATGAAGAGGGGAAAAAGTATTATGAAGTGAGAAAGGATAAAGAAGCTGAGGAGGTTCTGTTAAAGTGCTTAAAGGAAGATGATAACTTTGTGGAAGCACATTCGGCACTGGCTTTTCTTTTTATGGAGCATGGTCGCGCTGAAGAAGGCATTCCTCATTTTGAAAAAGCAATTGCAATTAATCCAAAGTTCTTTCCTCAAAACCAATATTATCTAGCCAATGCTTATATGATGGCCGGTAAATATGATAAAGCTGTTACAACGTACGAGAACTTTTTGAAAATCGAACGCGTTAATCCTCAAATGAAGGAAGCTGCTGCGAATGAAATCAAGAATGCAAAGTTCGGAGCGAATGCCGTAAAAAATCCAAAACCGTTTAAGCCAGTTAATATGGGTGCTGGCGTTAATACAAACTTTAATGAATATTTTCCAAGCATAACGGCTGACGGCAAGCAGTTCTTATTCACGCGTGAAATTCGTGAAGGCGAACAAATTCGTCAGGAAGATTTTTACATGAGTAATAAGGGATCAAGTGCTTGGGAAAAGGCTTTTCCTATGACCGGTGTAAACACACCCGGAAATGAGGGCGCTCCTTCTATTTCTGCCGATGGAAACTACATGTTCTTTGCATCTTGTATGGAGATGAGTGGCGACTATGGCTCACCGGACCGAAAGGGTTATGGAAGTTGTGATATTTTCTATTCGCAAAAGGTAAATGGTAAATGGACAAAACCCGTGAATGTTGGTCCGCCAATTAATACAGCGAATTGGGAAACTCAACCATCTTTTTCCAGTGATGGGAAAACGTTGTATTTCATTCGTGGTTTAATCAGCCGTGGTGATATTAAAGAGCAAGATATTTATGTAAGCACCATCGGCGAAGACGGACGTTTTACAACACCAATTAAATTAAGTGATAAGGTTAATACAACCGGACAAGAGGAATCTGTGTTTATCCATCCCGATAATCAGACTTTGTATTTTAGCAGCGACGGACATCCGGGATTAGGTGGATTAGATATTTTCATGAGTAAAAAGCAAGCGGATGGAAGTTGGGGAGAAGCGGTTAACTTAGGTTATCCTATTAACTCATATAAGGATGATAACAGTTTACTGGTAGATCCGAGTGGTAAGATTGCATATTTTGCGAGTAACCGTGAAGGTGGTTTTGGAAATCTCGACATTTATCAATTTGAATTGCCTGAAGATATTCGTCCGGAAAAGCTCACTTACGTAAAAGGGAAAGTGTATAATGCAAAAACAAAAGAGCCTTTAGAGGCTAAATTCGAATTGTTCGATTTAGAAACGCAACAGAATGTTACGGAATCGTATTCCGATAAATCCGGACAATTTCTTGTTACACTTACCGCCAATAAAAATTACATTGTGAATGTAAACCGCGACGGTTTTTTATTTTACTCCGATAATTTTTCTTTAAAAGGGAAAGTGGCTGATTTTGACAAACCATTTCTATTGGATATTCCTTTACAACCGATTGATACAGGTAGTACAGTTGAGTTGAAGAATGTGTTTTTTGATGTGGATAAATGGGAATTAAAACCTGAAAGTAAAGCTGAGTTGGATAAATTGGTTTTATTCCTCACCAAAAACCCAAATGTAAAAATTGAGTTGGGCGGACATACCGATAACAGTGGTAAAAAGGATTGGAATAAAACATTAAGTACTAATCGTGCTAAATCAGTATATGATTATTTAATTACTAACGGTAAGATTGCCGCGGCACGTTTAAGTTATAAAGGGTATGCCGAAACACGCCCGAAAGTGCCTAACGATACACCTGAGAATAAAGCCAAAAACCGTCGTACCGAATTTAAAGTGGTTGGAAAGTAATTTCTGAATGAAAACAGCGTCTGTTAAATTATCTCTTTTTAAATTAGTTTTTCTTTTTGTTTTTTTCTCTTGTGCCGATTCAAAACCGGATCAAGTACCTGAGCAAAAAGCTGATTTCTGTTCTCAAATTCATAGCGTGGATTCTGTTACCTTAAGCAAAGAACTGGAGCCTATCGCTGATTCGATGCGAACTAAAACGGGTATTTACGTATTGGAAGATGGTGATGGCGCCATGGTAACCCGTGCTTGGTTGGCGGAGCACGCCGAGAAAACTATCGATATTCAGTATTTTATTTTTTCAGTAGATAATGTAGGATTAATAGCCTGTGATTATTTGGTGAGAGCGGCTGATCGCGGCGTAAAGGTTAGGATTTTGGTGGATGATATTATGGTGGAGGCCGGTATTCATGAAATCCTAACCATGGATTCGCATGAGAACATTGAAATTAAAGTCTACAATCCGGGAGTTAATCTTGGTAAAAATTTAGTTCAGAAACTTGGAAAGTTTGCTTTTGATTTTGTGAAGGCAAATCAACGAATGCACAATAAAACGTTTATTGTAGATGATAAAGTGGCAATAACAGGCGGAAGAAATATTGCGGATGAATATTTTGATTATGATCATGAATATAATTTCAGAGACAGAGATGTCTTAATGCTGGGCAAAGTCACCGGTCAAATGCATACGTCTTTTGAAGATTTTTGGAATCATGCATTAAGTGTGCCTGCCGCAAAATTGGTAAACGAACCGGATGAAAAATTTGATTCAAAGAACAGGTTTGAGCGTTTGCACCAATACGCGTGCAATCCTGAAAATTTTTGGCCACAGGTTCGTGAAAAAATTCAATCACTTCCACAGGCATTTAAACACATTCGCGAATCAGGTGAACTGGTATGGCTCAACGAAGTTCTTTTTGTATCCGATATCCCCGGAAAATCTGAGAAAGCAGACGGATTGAGTGGAGGTGTTACTACTTCTGCATTAATGAACCTCATTAACAAGGCTAAACATTCGGTTACAATTCAATCTCCTTATTTAATTACTACAAAACTTGGACAAGATTTATTTGCGGCAGCTGTAAAAAGAGGTGTGAAGGTGCGAATACAAACCAATAGCTTAGCCTCCACCGATAATTTGGAAGCATTCAGTGGATACCAACGTTGCCGCAAAGATTTATTAAAAGCAGGTGTGGAGATTTATGAATTCAGACCTGACGCAAAGTGCAGATTTGATATCATGACAGGCGCACTTCAAAAGAAAGTGAATTATACGCCCGTGTTTGGCTTGCATGCAAAGTCGATGGTTATTGATGATTCTATTACGGTAATTGGAACTTTTAATCTTGATCCTCGCAGTGCCAATCTTAACACGGAATGTTTTGCAATCATTCCATCTGTTAAAGTGGCAAATAAAGTGTTACAGGAAATTGAAGTAGAATTAAAGCCGGAAAATTCCTGGCATACCACATTAGATTGGAATCCTGATGCGGAAGCAGGAATTAAAAAGCAATTAAAAGCCTCAAGTAGAAAAATGGTTCCTGTTGGTATTCTTTGATATGGTCGTTTTTTTAATCTTATACAATATTGGTAGGGCTATTAATGAAGCAACCAAATGTTTTAATGTGTGCCCACTTATAAAATGTAAGCTGCTAAATATTTTTTCATCAGCTATTTCAAATATTTTAGCTGCAACATATATTAAAATTACAGCCCAGAAATATTTTTTTTCTTTTCCGGGGTACAAAATTAGAATCAGGGGAACTAGTATCAGAGGGAGAAATTGAACTATTATGTATGGCCTTAGATCTTCATAACCGAAGTGTGTGCTAACTTTCCAGTAAATAACAGATAAAAAACCGAAGCCAATTAGCCACCAGAATAGTTTTTTACCCGCAATTTCATCAATGTATTGGCTTATTAGGATAGTTAAGACAGACATGAATGCAATAGTCATAGGCAGTCGATCCCAAAATAATGTACTATTGTTAGGATTTATGTGATAGTACATTGATCCTATACCGGTTCCAATAAGAGAAATGAAAAGAGTGGAGTAATAAAGTTTGAATTTTATTTTTTTTGGAGCAATTAAATATAAGCCTATTAGTCCAAATGAAATAAATGGAAAATTGCTTATTACATTGCTGAAATTGCTTATACCATGTATGTTAATGCAATCAGCAAAAGCGTGATAATTCGTGTTTTGTTTTATTGGAGGAAAACAAAAAGTAATTAACACACCAAAAAAAGTAATTAGAAATAAAAGTTTGTTTTTATTTGGGTAGCTCACCAGTGTTAACATAGTAATTTGAGGTTTGTTCTTCTTCTTTTGGTTTACTTTTTCTTACCGATACGCTATCGCGAATGTTTTTCTGAACGGCAACAGCGGCAAACAAAGCCAATGTAAACGACATGCCGTAAAAACCTTTTTCACTTTTTTCAAGCTCTGCGTTCCATAATCCAACCACTAATAATAGGATAGATAACACAGTACAAAACCAACTAATGCCGTAATAAATGGATGTAACGGGTATGCCTTCCAAATCATCACGCACCGCTTTTTGTAGGGAAATCACGGAAAAGAGTCCGAACATTAATACTGTAAAATAATAACCTTTTTCATTTAAGTACATATTAGCATTCCATAATCCAACGATATAAGAAATGCCGCCTGTTAATAGCGCTAACCATGAAGCGCCAATAAAGGCATTTGAGGGTTTTTGAGTCATAATTTGTTTTTTAATTATGATTCAAAAGTAGAGGGGAATAAAATCAAGTTTTTTGATATGAATCAAAAATAGTATCGCTTAACTAATTTTCACAAATGAATAAATAGTTCAAGTTAAGCAGTGTTTTATTTCAACTTGGCAAATCCTAACGAACAAACGCAGAATACAAATGCCACTATAATGAATGCGAGATTATATCCTTTGTGATCAATAACTAAAGCAACAAGGTACGGACCAAAAGTTTGTGCCACACCCCAGGCCATAGTAAATAAAGCAGCATATTGTCCTCTGTTGTGTGGTTTACTTCTTTTTGTCCAGTATGTATTCATAAAAGGCATGGCAATTATTTCACCAATCGTAATTACCAAAATCATTAATAAACTTATGATGGCGGCCGGTCCCGGACTTAATAAACATAGAAATGATAGGGCGCAAATTAAAGTGCCAATAGCCATGTAAAATGAAATGTTACGTTTTCCTTCTAACAGATAAATTAAAACCATTTCTAAAATCACAATCAACAATCCGTTTACAGCCATCAAAAAACCTATGTATTTTTCACTTAAGAATAATCCATCGCGGAAATATTTCGGAACTGTAGTGAACAATTGAAAAAAGCATAAACCAAAAAGCATTACTAAGATAATATACCACAAATAGGTTTTGTCTTTATAAGCCGACTCTTCCGTGGGCACTTCAACTTCTTCTTTTACTTCGTTATTTTTTAAGCGCGGCGATTTAAAAGTATAAAACAATAAAGTAGCAGCGGCAATATTAGTCATTCCGTCTACCCAAAAAAGAAGTTCGTAATTATAGGATGCAATAATTCCGCCTAACGAAGCACCAACTGCCCATCCTAAATTTACAGCCAAACGATTTAAGGAGTAGGAGCGTGTTCTGTTTTCAGCTGTGCTATAATAAGCTATGGCACTAGAGTTGGCGGGCCTGAAAGCTTCATTTACCATGCTTAAGAAAAATGTGGTAACGCATATTAATTCATAAGCTTTTACTTGTCCGAGTATAATAAACATTACACCACCGAGAAGTAAGCTTAATAATTGTACTTTATGAAAGCCAATCCGGTCACTTAATTTTCCTCCAATAAAAGCACCAACTACCGATCCTAAACCAAAAAGTCCCATTACCGTTCCGGCCTGACTTAAGGTACATCCCATTTCCTTTGTAGTTAAATACAACGTTAGAAACGGAACTACCATAGTGCCACTTCGGTTAACTAATAAAATAAGTGATAAAGTCCAGGTTTGCGGTGATAATCCCGTAAATGAAGTTTTGTATAAAGAAAGCGTTCGGTTAAGCATTAATCCTGCGTTTTCTTTTTGCCTTGTTTTAATTGTTTTTTGTATACTTTCCTCTGGCGTCTGATTTCCTTTTTATTTCCCTTGTTGATGTCATCACTTACGCGATCGCCTTTTTTCTTTTTCAAATAAGGATTATAAGCGGTTTTGTTTTTACGTTCACCCGGCCTCCAGCGCCTCCAAACTCTCTTTTGTTTGCGCTTTCCTTGCATCATGGCGTCGTTTTGAGCCGGCAATAAACTATAAGTAAAAACTGTTAAAAGTGTGATAATTATCCAACGCATATTGCAAATAACGGAACTTAGCCGCCTAAGTAACAGCTTGGTTCTGATTAGTTTTTAACCATTCAGCGTTATTTAAGCATAAAATTGCCTGTTTTAAGGGATATAACTATCTTTGTTTAAAGCGTTTTTTATGACTAAAAACTGGACAAAAGAAGAGATTTTAGAAGTGTATAATACTCCTTTGATGGAGTTGATTTATAAAGCAGCTGAAGTGCATAAGCAACACCATAAAGTTGGTGAAGTGCAAGTAAGCTCCTTGCTATCTATCAAAACCGGCGGATGCCCGGAAGATTGCGCCTATTGTCCGCAAGCTGCGCGTTATCATACCGAGGTGAAAGTCCATAAACTAATGGATGTTGCTGAAGTAACCGAAGCGGCAGATAATGCAAAAGCAGGCGGAGCCAGCCGTATGTGCTTAGGTGCGGCATGGAGAGAAGTGCGCGATAACCGCGATTTTGATAAAGTGTTGGATATGGTGAAAACCATCAATAGTAAGGGTTTGGAAGTTTGTGCTACTTTAGGGATGGTAACAGAAGATCAAGCTAAGAAATTAGCGGATGCCGGACTTTACGCTTACAATCATAATTTAGATACTTCAGAAGAAAATTATAACAACATTATTTCAACTCGTAACTACGATGATCGCTTAAACACAATTAAAAATGTGCGTAAGGCCGGATTAACTGTTTGTTCGGGTGGAATTATTGGTATGGGAGAAAGTATTGAGGATAGAGTAGGGATGTTGTATACTTTAAGTCTATTACGTCCTCAACCGGAATCAGTTCCTATCAATGCTTTAGTTGCCGTGGAGGGCACACCGTTAGAAGATCAGCCGCCTGTTCCTATTTGGGATATGGTACGTATGATTGCTACAACACGAATTATTTTACCAAATACCGCAGTACGTTTATCAGCCGGTCGTCAGGGCATGAGTATGGAAGGTCAGGCGCTTTGTTTTTTAGCCGGAGCTAATTCTATTTTCGCAGGTGAAAAATTGTTAACGACGCCGAATCCTGATTATAATCAGGACATGGAAATGTTTAAAATATTAGGTTTGAGTCCGAAAAAGGCATTCGCAGATAAAGAAAAAGAAGCCTTAGTTTAAAATTGAAATCATGAAAAAAATATTTTTTGTATTGAGTTTGTTTGTTGCGTTTTCAGTCAATGCACAAACAGAAGTATCGGCTAAGTACGACCATATCGGAAAATTCTATAATGGTTATGCCATTGTTGAAGTAGCGGGTAAAAAAGGATTAATTGATTCCTTAGGTAAGGAAACCATCAAACCTGAGTGGGAGTCTTTAACCGGTTTTGGAAAAGACGGAATTGGATATGCCCGTAAAATCGGTAAAGTGGGATTAATTAAAACAGATGGAACACTTTTAGTTGAGCCAAATTACGAGCGCATCAGTGGTTTTAAAAACGGTCGTGCCATTATTTGTAAAGGTCCGTTTAAAGGTGTGATTGATTTTGGCGGTAAAATTATTATCGAGCCGAAGTACGAGCATTTGAAATTCGAAGAAAGCGGATTGGTTCGCGCACGTGCGGGCGGAAAAGAAGTGCTACTTAAATTAGAGTAATAAATTTCAAAATGGTAAAAGGCCCTTTGCATTTACTTCAGATGCTTGAAGAACGTAAGCGCAAAGGGCTTTTTCGTTCCCTAAAGAACTACCAACATCTCATCGATTTTAGCAGTAATGATTATTTAGGATTTGCTAAAACAGAACTTCTTCAATCCGGAATCTCAAATAAAGGTTTTCAAAGTGGATCTACAGGTTCTCGATTAATTTCCGGACATACCGCTATTGTTGAAGACCTTGAAAACAAAATAGCGGAGTTTCATTCGGCAGAAGCTGCACTTGTGTTTAATTCGGGTTATGATGCTAATTTAGGTTTACTTTCCTCAATAACTTCTAAGCACGATTTAATTTTGTATGATGAACTAATTCACGCCTCCATACACGACGGTATTCGTTTAAGTTTAGCGAAGTCTTATAAAATTAAGCATAATGATATTGAGCATTTAAAACGGATGTTAGACAGGAATACAGATGTTGCCGGAAACATTTATGTTGTTGTAGAAAGTGTGTATTCAATGGATGGCGATTGCGCTCCTTTGCTTGAACTGACAAAAGTATGTGATAACAAAAAAATATTTTTAATCGTAGATGAAGCACATGCCATCGGTGTATTTGGAAAGAATGGCAGAGGCTTGTGTAATGAATTAGGAATTGAAAGCAGTGTTTTTGCCCGCGTATATACATTTGGAAAAGCAATGGGCTGTCATGGTGCCGCTGTTGTTGGTAGTCAGTTATTGAAGGATTATTTAATTAATTATGCGCGCTCATTTATCTATACTACGGCTTTGCCTCCACACAGTATAGCCACCATTACGGCGGCTTACGATTTATTGGTATCAACCAATGCCATCTCGAAGTTAAAGGAGAATATTGAGTGTTTTAATGATTTGGTGAAAGGCAAGGATGGATTTATTGAAAGTAAAAGCGCTATTCATTGTAGGGTTTATGGTGATAATAATAAAGTGAATGAGATTGAGAATAAATTTGAAGCAGCGGGCTTATTTGTAAAGGGAATTAAAAGTCCGACTGTAAAAGCAGGTAGCGAAAGAATACGTATTTGCTTACATGCATTTAATACAAAAGAAGAAATTAAAAGACTGATAGATTTATTATAATGAAAAACTATTTTGTAAGCGGTATAGGTACTAATGTTGGAAAAACCATTGTTTCGGCGATTTTAACCGAAGCTTTGTCAGCCGATTACTGGAAGCCTATTCAAAGCGGAACAATTGAAGGTACCGATAAAGAATCAGTTCGGTCATTAGTGTCTAATACAATGTCAGTCTTTCATCCTGAAGCTTATTTGTTGAAAGAGCCTGCTTCACCACATTTAGCAGCCAAATTAGAAGATGTAAAGATTGAGAAGAGAAATATCCAATTACCATATACTTCAAATAAAATGATAATTGAAGGTGCGGGCGGATTATTAGTTCCTATCAATGAAAAGGAATATGTGATTGAACTGGCACAGCAATTCAATGCTTCGGTCATTTTAGTAGTAAGTTCTTATTTGGGTTGTATAAATCATTCGTTATTGTCAATTGATTATTTGCTGAATCATAATTACAAAATACACGGATTAATGTTAAACGGAGATTTTCAGGCGGATGTTAAGTCTGCAATAATTAATTATAAGAACATTCCTGTTCTTGCTGAAATTCCCTTTTCGAAAAGTGCAAATAAAGAATTCATAAGCGAACAGGCTTCCAAATTAAATATCTATTTGTTTTAATGAACCTGAGTGAAAAAGATAAAGCATTTGTTTGGCATCCCTTTACCCATTTAAAGAATGCTGATGAGCCCATTGTTATTGAGCGTGCAAAAGGATTGTATTATTACGATGTGAATGGTAATAAATACATGGACGCAATTAGCAGTTGGTGGGTGAATTTACATGGTCATTCGCATCCATACATTTCGCAAAAAGTGGCAGAGCAAGTAAACCATATGGAGCATGTGATGTTCAGTGGATTTACGCATAAGCCGGCTGTTGATTTGGCTGAACGCTTATTAAAGCAACTTCCT
>JAEUTQ010000072.1 GCA_016787445.1 Bacteroidia bacterium | reverse complement strand
GGCCTGGGCTTTAATTCAGGAAGTGGAAGAATTAGGCGGAATGGCAAAAGCGATTGAAACCGGTATTCCGAAAATGCGTATTGAAGAAGCGGCAGCAAGAAAGCAAGCGCGCATAGATAGCGGTAAAGATATTATCGTTGGCGTTAACGCATTTAAAACCGATGAAAAAACAAACATCGAAATTCTGGAAGTTGACAACACGAAAGTTCGTCAGCAGCAAATAGAGCGTTTGAATAAATTAAAAGCGGAAAGAAATAATGCGGAAGTTCAAAAGGCCTTAGCTGCATTAACTGAAGCTGCAAAAAGCGGACAAGGCAATTTGTTAGCACTGTCAATAGAGGCGGCAAGGGTAAGAGCCACGCTCGGAGAAATTTCATTTGCGTTGGAGCAAGTGTACGGCCGTTATAAAGCCAACATTCGTTCTATTGCCGGAGTATATAGTAAAGAAATCAGTATGGATAAAGATTTTGCAAAGGCACGCGAGTTAGCGGATAAATTCGCTGAGAAAGAGGGCCGTCGTCCACGTATTATGATTGCAAAAATGGGACAAGACGGGCACGATCGTGGTGCAAAGGTAATTGCGACTAGTTTTGCCGATATGGGATTTGATGTGGATATCGGTCCGTTGTTTCAAACACCTGCTGAAGCGGCCAAACAAGCTGTAGAGAACGACGTTCATATTTTAGGTGTTAGCAGCTTAGCGGCAGGACATAAAACATTGGTACCTCAGGTAATCGAAGAATTAAAGAAATACGGTCGCGAAGATATCATGGTAGTAGCCGGCGGCGTAATTCCGCAACAGGATTACGACTTTTTATTTAGAGCGGGTGTAAGTTTTGTGTTTGGTCCGGGTACAGTGATTGCGAAGAGCGCCCAGGAAATTTTGCATAAAATGATTGGGTAGTAAAATAATGGTTTTAAACTAACTCGTGTGATCACTTACGATAACCCACTCGCCCTTTATTTTCCTCCAGAGTAAAGTATAGTGACCGCCAACATCTTTGTCTTTCTTTTTCAAGTACCATTTTCCTATCACATAAATAGCGTCTTTCCCTAATTGCTCAATACTGTAATTGGTGAAAGTAAGCTGCCCCATGGCTTCCTGGTTGGGATAGCCTTTTTTGTAATTTTCGAGCGTATTTTTCCAGCCATACGTAATACCCTTACTGCCGATAAATTTCAAACTATCGCTGTTCCAATAATACTTCATGAAACCTTCAATATCAAAACTATTCCAGGCCGCTTCTTGTTTTTTCATGTTTTCAATAACAGCATTACGGCCGTTACTTTGAGCGTTAAGTCCACAGCTCAAGCAAATCAACGAGACTATCAAAAGCAATTTTTTCATTATTTAACGTATTTAGCCCTAAACTAGTGATTTTTGGAATAGTTAAAAAGTACTATCTTTGTGTAAGTTCTTTACAACGCTTATTACGAAAGGCAGAGGGACACGCCCGATGAAGCCTTACCAACCCTAGATAGTTGGTAGTTCTCAGTTCAGAGTTGGTAGAGTACATCTACGAACTACGAGCTAAAAACTACAAACTAATAGAAGGTGGGAAATCGTGTTCCGGTATAGCCGGAAGCAAATAAGCCGGAAATAAATTAGTTTACAATAAAACAATTATACAACTAATCCCTTCCGGAATAACCTGAAGGGATTTTTTATTTTATGCATATGGCCTCAATAGAACAAGAATTAGAAAAACGCGTATTGGTAATTGATGGAGCAATGGGCTCACTCATTCAGCAATACAAATTAACAGAGGAAGATTTCAGAGGAGAAAAGTTTAAAAACTTTCATAAAGATCTGAAGGGAAACAACGATTTGTTGTGTATGACGCGTCCGGATATCATTGAAGAAATTCATAAAAAATATTTGGAAGCAGGCGCAGATATCATTGAAACAAATAGTTTCAGCGGTACAACTATTTCTATGGCTGATTACGATATGCAGCCTTATGTTTATGAAATGAATTTAGCGGCCGCTAAAGTAGCACGTAAAGCAGCCGATGATTATACCAAACTAACGCCCCATAAACCAAGGTTTGTAGCCGGCGCAATGGGACCAACTACTAAATTATTGTCGATGTCGCCGGATGTAAATAATCCAGGTTACCGTGCCATGACCTATGATGAATTAGTAGAAGCATACAAAGAGCAAGTACGCGGATTAATGGATGGCGGTGTTGATTTGTTATTGTATGAAACCATCACAGATACCTTAAATGCAAAAGCGGGGTTGTTTGCGGCTCAAACTGTATTTGAAGAGAAGGGAAGAACACTGCCTTTAATGATTTCGGGTACAATTACGGATGCGAGTGGAAGAACTTTATCCGGACAAACTACGGAGGCCTTTTTAAATTCAGTATCGCACATGAATTTATTGAGCGTGGGATTAAATTGTGCTTTAGGTGCAAAAGATATGCGTCCGTATTTGGAGGAGTTATCGAACAAAGCGCCATTTTACATCAGTGCTTATCCAAATGCGGGGTTACCAAATCAGTTTGGTGAATATGACCAAGACGCGCATGAGATGGGCCATCAAATAGAAGATTTTTTAAAGGCCGGATTTTTAAATATAGTAGGTGGTTGTTGCGGAACAACACCGGAACACATAAAAGAGATTGCGCGTTTAGCAGAGAAATGTAAACCACGTAAAAAGCCGCAGGCAGATTCACTCATGCATTTAAGCGGATTGGAACCGGTAACGCTTCGTCCGGATAGTAATTTCATGAATGTAGGTGAACGTACCAATGTTACAGGCTCTAAGAAATTCGCGAAATTAATTATTGACGAAAAATACGAAGAAGCTTTAGCAGTTGCACGCGATCAGGTAGAAGGAGGAGCTCAGGTAATTGACGTGAACATGGACGAAGGAATGTTGGATGCAGAGAAAGCCATGGTTACTTTTTTAAACTTAATTGCTTCCGAACCTGATATCGCTCGTGTACCGGTGATGATAGATTCGAGTAAATGGAGTGTAATAGAAGCAGGATTAAAATGCTTGCAAGGAAAAGGCATTGTAAACTCTATCTCTCTAAAAGAAGGCGAAGAAAAATTTATTGAGCAGGCTAAGCTGATTAAAAAGTATGGCGCTTCCGTAATTGTGATGGCGTTTGATGAAGTGGGACAGGCTGACACTTTGCAACGTCGTATCGATATTTGTAAACGCGCTTATGATATTTTGGTGAATAAAGTGAAATTCCCGCCTCAAGACATTATTTTCGATCCAAATATTTTCCCTGTTGCAACAGGCATGGAAGAACATCGCCGTAATGCTTTAGACTTCTTCCTGGCCACCAAATGGATAAAAGAAAACTTACCTCATGCCAAAGTAAGCGGAGGAGTGAGCAACGTTAGTTTTTCTTTCCGCGGAAATGATACTGTTCGTGAGGCGATACATGCTGCGTTTTTATACCACGCTGTAAAGCACGGAATGGATATGGGGATAGTAAATCCAAGTATGCTGCAGATTTACGACGACGTTCCAAAAGATTTATTAGAGTTAGTAGAAGATGTGTTGCTTGACAGAAGAGATGACGCTACCGAACGCTTAATTGCCAAAGCCGAAGAATTAAAAGGCAAAGGCAAAGTGAAAGAAGAGAAAAACGAAGAGTGGAGAAAGGGAACAGTGCAAGAAAGATTAACACATGCCTTAGTAAAGGGTGTAACTGATTATATTGAATTAGATGTTGAAGAATGTCGTCAGCATTATCCAAAAACTTTATCCATCATCGAAGGACCATTAATGGATGGTATGAATGTGGTGGGTGATTTATTCGGTAGCGGAAAAATGTTTTTACCGCAGGTTGTGAAGAGCGCACGTGTGATGAAGAAAGCCGTAGCCTATTTATTGCCATTTTTAGAGGAAGAAAAGAAAGCCAGCGGAGAAGCACAAAAAAACAATGGTAAAGTATTATTAGCAACGGTGAAGGGTGATGTACACGATATTGGAAAAAACATCGTGGGTGTTGTGATGGCTTGCAATAATTTTGAAATTATTGATTTAGGGGTAATGGTACCAGCCGAAAAAATTCTGGAAACCGCAAGAAAAGAAAATGTAGATATCATCGGATTAAGCGGATTAATTACGCCGTCGTTAGATGAAATGGTGCATGTGGCAAAAGAGATGGAAAGACAAGGATTTAATATTCCTTTATTAATTGGTGGCGCTACAACTTCTAAGGTTCATACGGCTGTGAAAATTTCACCTCATTATTCTCAGCCGGTTGTGCACGTTAATGATGCGAGTAAGAGTATACCGGTGGTACAGAATTTAATCAGTAAAGATTTAAAAGAGAATTTCGCAGCGGAAATTGCCAAAGATTACGAACGCGTGCGTGAGCAAAATAAGAATGCTCAAGGGCAAAACAAATTTATCAGCATGGCTGAAGCGCGTGCGAATAAATTTAATATCGATTGGACTAAAGAAGACATTACCAAGCCGGCATTTTTGGGTAACAAAGTGTTTACGGATTATAGTTTAAAAGAAATCGCAGAGTATATCGATTGGACACCTTTTTTCCATAGCTGGGAAATGAAAGGTTCTTATCCGAAAATTCTGGAAGATAAAGAACGTGGAGCTGAAGCGAAAAAATTATTTGCAGACGCGCAAGCGATGTTAAAAAAGGTGATTGATGAAAAATGGTTAAGTGCTAACGCAGTGATAGGAATTTACCCGGCCAATACAATTAATCAGGATGATGTAGAGGTAAGAAGCGAAGATGGAAAGTCAGTAAAAGCCGTATTCCATTCTATTCGTCAGCAAACCAAAAAACCGGCCGGTCAATACAATATTGCGTTGTCAGATTATGTAGCTCCGAAAGAAAGCAATAAAACAGATTATATCGGAGCATTTGCTTTAACAGCAGGCATCGGAATTGATGAACACGTGAAGCGTTTCGAAAAAGATCATGATGATTACAGCGCTATTATGCTAAAAGCAATTGCTGATCGCTTGGCTGAAGCATTTGCAGAGTTGTTACATAAAAAAGTGCGTACCGAAATTTGGGCTTACAGTAAAAATGAAAATTTAAGCAACGAGCAGTTGATTAAGGAAGAATATGCCGGTATCCGTCCGGCACCGGGTTATCCTGCACAGCCGGATCACACGGAGAAATGGACCATTTGGAAATTATTGGACGTGGAGAAAACAACCGGTATTACGCTTACCGATAGTTTAGCAATGGTGCCTACAGCTGCTGTAAGCGGATTGTATATTTCCAATAAAAATGCCAGTTATTTCGGTGTTGGAAAAATAACCAAAGAGCAGGTGGAAGACTATGCTAAACGTAAAGGAATGAGCTTCGGGGAAACCGAAAAATGGCTCGGACCAATATTAGGTTATTAGAGAATATTTTCTGAAATTTAGGAAGCTGGCATGGCTTCCTTTTTTTATATCTATAGAAATTTATTTACTACTGCGTGGATAATTTTATTCTGTTTATTTTGTGATATTTCTGCTAATGCGCAAAAAGATAAACAGGCCGAAGCGCTAAGTGATCGTGCTTCATTGTATCTGGATAATTCTAATTTTACGCAGGCAGAATTGGTCATTGATTCATTAATGGCTTATGCAAACGAAAACGACGACAACAATGTTTTAGGAAATGCCTATAATTTTAAAGGCGCACTCAACCGTGAGTTATCTCGCTCTAAAGAAGCAATTTATTTCTATACCCGCTCCATTGAAACGTATGAGAAGGCGAAAAATCAAGTTGGCATTGCAGGAGGTTATGTTAACATCGGCGCTATTTATGCCGGACTGGATGAATTTAAAATCGCGCTTTCGTATTATTTCAAAGCACACAAAATTTACACGACCAACAATTATGAAAGTAAATTAGGAATACTATCCAATAACATTGGTACCATTTATCAAAAGTTAAAACAGATTCCAAGTTCTAATGTTTATTTGAGACGAGCCTTTGAAGCA
>JAEUTQ010000038.1 GCA_016787445.1 Bacteroidia bacterium | reverse complement strand
CATGTATCAGGATTTTAAGGAAAAGAAATACCTCGATACCATTGAAATGTTTATGGGTGGAATCCGTGCGCATGCTGTTAAGTTAGGTCCCTATAATCGTTTATTAGAGCAATACTATAGAAAGAAAGCATTTTTGTCTTTAAAGGTAAAAGACCTAGATAATTCTTTGAAGTTTTTGGATAGCGCACATAATATCGTGCGTGTATTTCCGATGCGTGTGGAGTTGTATTCAATTAATGGGGATAAAGCCAATATTTATCGTAAGAAAAAACAATTTGATATTGCGGAAAGATATGCCGACTCCAGTTTAATGCACGCACTCAATGAAAATGTGGTATCATCGGTTATCAATGCCTATGATATTGTATACATGGTGGCGCGCGATGCAGGAAAATCGGATAAAGCATTGTGGGCATTCGAAAACATGACGCGCATCAATGATAGCATCATTGATGTAAAGAATACCGGTAAAATTGCAGAATTGGAGCAGAAATATAATAAAGCACAAAACGAAAAAACCATTCGCGAATTAAATCAGGAAGCGGAAATTAAAAATTTACGTATCAGAGTACTTGCTATTGGAATCGCATTAACAATACTTCTGATTATTGTGATAATATTCTTTTACCGCCAAAGTTTAATTAAGAACCGTCAGAAAGTTTTAGAAACCGAACAACGTTTGAATCGCTCCCGTATTAATCCGCATTTCTTTTTTAATGCCATAACAACTTTGCAGGGAATTGCGGTTAAAGAAAACGACGGCAAAAAGGTAGCACTCAATTTGTATAAATTCAGCAGCCTGATGCGCCAAACATTAGAGAGTTCGTATAATGATTACGTTTCTATAGATACAGAGTTAGAATTCATACAGAAGTATATTGAACTACAACAATTAAAAGAAAACGATAAATTTTCTTTGGAGACAACTATTTGCAATGATGTTGAAACTTCTGATACGCTTATTCCTGCTATGTTGATTCAACCGTTTCTTGAAAATTCCATTGAGCATGGATTTGGAAACATTGACTATAAAGGTAAAATTGACCTTAATTTTGAAATCAGAAATAATGATTTATGCATCGTGATTAAGGATAACGGAGCCGGTCTCAATAAGGAATCACAAAAGCCAAACAAGCACATTTCGCGTGCCATGCAAATTACGAAAGACCGACTATATTTATTAAATAAGGAAAAGAAGTCGAACGCAAGCTTCAGTGTTAATGCCAACGAGCCGAATGGCGTGAAAATAGAAATAATATTACCTTTAATATACAAATGAAGGCACTCGTAATAGATAATGAAAAAAACATTCGGACAACGGTTGTTGATTTGATAACAGCCTTTTGTCCGCAAATTACTTCGGTTGCCGAAGCAGACGGTGTTGTTAGTGGCTTAAAAAAAATTCACGAATTGCAACCTGATATTGTTTTTACGGATGTAGAAATGGACGATGGCACAGGCATGGATATGCTGTCTAAATTGAGCGAAATAAAATTCCAGGTTATTTTTATTACGGCACATAATAAGTATGCGATAGATGCCTTCAGATTTAGCGCTATTGATTTTTTAACTAAACCGATTAATCCTGATGAATTGGCAAAAAGTGTTCAGAAAGCTGAAAGCAATATAAAAAATAAATTGTTTCTGGAGCAGGTAGCGGTTATGAATGAAAAAAATCTGACTAAATCAGAAAAGAAAATTGTTCTTAAAGAATTAGACGCTATACATATAATTAAAGTCAAAGATTTAATTTGCTGTGAGGCTTCCGGTATTTACACTACTTTTTTTATTGATAACAATAAACAAATAGTTGTTTCAAAAAATTTAAAGGAGTATGAAGAAATTCTTGAGCCATATGATTTTTTACGTGTTCATAATTCCTTTTTAATTAACGCCAATAAAATTGAAAAATTCGAAAAGAATGATGGTGGCTTTTTAATTATGGAAGGCGGGCAACGCGTGCCGGTTTCTCAGCGAAAAAAGGATGTGGTTATCAGCTTCCTGAAAAATTTCTGATTCACAGGTTCATTACAGTACTTCATTTATTCATTAGTTATAGTCAGTTGTTAATCCAAGGCAATTAAAGTGCTTGTTGTTTGTAAACTTGTACTGATTAATTACAATGGTATTCAACAGTAAGCCCCTTCATATTTCTACCGCTCGTCTTAAGGGAATAACGAAAGTGTATTATAAAAACCTTACAAGTGTGCTTTCTTGTTTAGATAGCACCAATATGTTTTTAAATACCAATCAGTTTATTAATTTGTTGACTCAGTCGGAGGATTTATTGGCTAAACTTAAAAAATCCGATAATCAGGGTAATTATACGCATTTGGAGAACGAAGTGAATGCTTACAAAGAGCAATTCATGAAATGGCAAGCCAGCCTAACCAGATAATCTTCCCAAAACACAGGTATTAGCCTAAAGCCATCACTTATTAGTTGGTTAGAGGCATTATTTGGATTCTGCTTTTTAAGCTAAGGTTTATCCTGAATTTAGCTTTAAAATTAAAAGCAATGAAAAGAAAATTATTTACAATTCTGGCTCATTTATTTCTAATGAGTGTTGTCGTTTACTCACAAACCTGGAGCACACAGACTTCAGGAACAACACAAAATCTCAGGTCAGTTCACTTTCCAACAGCTCAAAATGGATGGGCTGTAGGTGATGGAGCAACGATACGCGTAACATCCAACGGCGGACAAACGTGGTCGGCTCAATCTTCGCCATTTACAAATGCCAACCGTGATGTTACATTTTTATCGGCTACAACAGGATTTATAGTAGGTGATGCGGGTTTGTTAATTAGAACAACAAACGGTGGAACGACTTGGGCTGCCCCGGCAGTAACGTATCTTAATTCGCCCAATTTACATGGAATAAGTTTTGGTAGTTCAACAACAGGTTACGCGGTAGGTACATCCGGTAGTTGGTTAAAAACCACAAACGGAGGAGCAAACTGGGCGCAACAAAGTAATTTGATAGGAGCCACAACTAATAATTGGTATAAAGTTTTCTTCATTAATGCAACTACAGGATGGGTTGTTGGAGCCGGTGGTGCAGTAGCAAGAACAACTAATGGTGGTACTTCTTGGACAGTGAATACTATTGGAGTAGCAACTGATATAAATGATGTATATTTCGTTTCAACAACACAAGGATGGGCAGTTGGCAACAATGGCGTTATTCGTACAACCACAGATGGTGGTGTAAATTGGACTGCGCAAACGTCGGGTACAACACAAAACTTGCAACATGTTCAATTTGTTTCAACAACACAAGGTTGGGCAGTTGGCGCCAATGGTGTTATTTTAACTACAACTAACGGTGGTACAACATGGACAAGCCAAACTTCAGGCACAACAAATTTGTTGTTGGGATTACACATGAATAGCTCTACTCAAGGTTGGGCTGTTGGCACAGCGGGAACGATACTTTCATTTTGTTCAGCACCTTCTCAACCGGGTACTATCTCAGGACCAGCTTCTATTTGTCCAAGTGTAACTGCAACTTATAGTGTAGCGGCTGTTGGAGGCGCTGATTTTTATACATGGTCAATTCCTTCCGGTTGGACAGGCACTTCATCAACTAATACAATTTCTGTTACATCAGGAACTGCATCAGGTACATTTAGTGTTTATGCTCATAGTGGTGGTTGCAGATCTTTGGTAAGAACTTTATCAGTTACAACTTTAACTGTTCCTGCGCAACCCGGAACAATTTCAGGTTTAATAAATGTTTGTCAATCGGCAACAGAGATCTATAGCGTTACACCAGTGGCCGGTGCAACAACCTATTCATGGGCAATACCTGCTACATGGGCAGGAACATCCACAACAAACAGTATCAGCACAACAGTTGGAACAGTGAATGGTAATATTGCGGTTAGAGCGGGGAATGGGACATGTTGGTCAACAATCAGAACTAAGGCAGTAAATACTAATACTGTTCCTGCACAACCCGCAGCTATTGCCGGTAATACATTGGTGTGTCCTTATTCATTAAATACTTACAGTGTTGCTCCTGTTGTTGGAGCGACAAGTTATTCATGGCAAAAACCTGTGGGTTATGGTGGAACATCAGGAAGCAATACAATTGGAATTACGGCGGGTTCTGCAGCCGGAACAATAACAGTATCGGCAATGAATGGTTCATGCGCTTCTCCTTCAAGAACATTAGCGATTACACTTCATACAGTTCCCGCAGTACCTTCATTTATTTTCGGTCCAAGTACCGCTTGTATTAATAGCACTACTATTTATAGTGTTTCGCCAATTTCAGGCGCAACTACTTATTCGTGGAATTTACCGGGAACATGGACCGGCACTTCTACTACTAATACAATTAGCGCATTAGTTGGAGCAGCAGGAGGAAGTGTATTTATAGCTGCGGGTAATTCAAATTGTTATAATTTGTCGACATATAAAACGGTATCTGTAACAGCTTCTCCAACGGTTGTAGTAAGCTCAAGTACTTCTAATATTTGTCCGGGCAGTAGCGTTGGATTATCGGCAACGGGTGCTACTACTTATACATGGAACACCGGTTCAACCTCTGCATCAATTAATGTTACGCCTACTTTAAGTACAACGTACACCGTTACGGGTACAACAGGCGGATGTACCAATTCAAAAACAATTTCCATAACCGTTTCGCCTACTCCAACAGTTAATACCACCGCTAGTTCTGCTACAATTTGTTCGGGTGGTTCGTCTACACTTACTGCAACAGGCGCATCATCTTATACATGGAATACCGGGGCAACGACTGCAGCAATTGCAGTGTCGCCAAGCGTGGCAACTACCTATACAGTAACAGGAAGTAACGGAACTTGCAGCTCATCTCGTACAATTACTATTTACAACGATACACCAAATTTATTGGTGAATTCAACGGCAAGCACAATTTGTACAGGAGGATCATCAACATTAACAGCGAGTGGTGCTTCCACTTATTCGTGGAGTACAGGAGCAACAGGTAATTCTTTGGTGGTGTCACCATCTTCAAATACTACGTACTCTGTTATTGGTATCAATGGGATTTGCAGTGCAACTTCGGCCATCTCAATCAATGTAAGTTCTGCCATTAGTATGAATATAATTCCATCGGCTTCTGTTTCGTGCTCAGGCGCACCGGTAGTATTAACAGCAAATGGAGCATCTACCTATACATGGAATACTGGTTCTAACTCAACGACTATTTCTGTTACTCCATCAGTGTCTACAAATTATACTGTTAACGGAACCAGCGGAACATGTTCAGGAAGCACCGTAATAACAATAGGAGTAAGTACAAATCCAAGTGTAAGCAGTATAACATCAAATTCAACAACTTGTGCAACAGCTATACCTCAATCTGCTACGTTAACCGCGTCTGGTGCTTCAACGTACAGTTGGAGTACAGGTGCCGGTTCAGCTTCTACAGTAGTATCTCCAAGTATCACAACAACCTACAGTGTTACCGGTACAAATGCATCTGGATGTAGTAACACATCTCAAATCACTGTTACGGTTCATCCATTACCAACTGTGAATGTGATTACAAACAGTCCTATTATTTGTACTCAACCAACACAACAAACAGCTACATTAACTGCAAGTGGTGCGAGTACTTATAGTTGGAATACAGGTGCTACAACAGCTATCGTTGCGGTGAGTCCGAGTACAACTACAACTTATACAGTAATTGGTACTGACGGAAATGGTTGTGAGAACTCATCAGTGTTTACACAATCCGTATCTGTGTGCTCAGGTGTAGAAGAGCAAATGATTAGCAATGAGTTTACAGTTTATCCAAATCCTAACAATGGTTCGTTTAGTATCCGTACTTCAATTGGTGGTATATTTGAAATATATAATCAATTAGGACAAGTTATTTTCAACTTTGAAAAAGAGGAAGGGGTAGAGGAGACCATAAAAATTGACAATCTCGCTGAGGGTGTTTATTACATGTATTCAAATTCAGCGAAACTTCACAAGAAGATAATTGTAACGAAGTAATGTGTGTAGTTTATTTGGTAAAAAAAGCGGGCATTGCCCGCTTTTTTTTATTAATGTGCTTCCAGCCAATTTACACCAACACCCATTCCAACCTCCACGGGTACTTTTAATGGCAGGGCATGTTGCATGTGTTTTTCAATGATAGGTTTAATTAAATCCAATTCCGGTTTATAAACATCAAATACTAATTCGTCATGCACCTGCAATACCATGCGCGATTTAATATTCATTTTACTGAGTTCGTTATGAATATTAATCATCGCTACTTTTATCATGTCTGCTGCTGAACCTTGAATAGGTGCATTAATCGCGTTTCGCTCGGCAAAACTTCTGACAGTCGCGTTGCTGGATGTGATATCACGTAACCATCTTTTTCTGCCTAATAATGTTTTTACATAGCCATGTTCGCGTGCGAAGTTCACTTGCCCATCCATGAATTTTTTGATTCCCTCATACTCCTTAAAATAATTATCTATGAGTTGTTTGGCTTCGGTGCGTGAAATATTTAAATTTTCTGCTAAGCCAAATGCACCTTGTCCGTATATGATACCAAAGTTTACGCTCTTGGCTTTGTAACGCATGTCTTTTGTTACTTCATTTTCAGGAACACCATAAACTTTGGCGGCAGTTGCTGTATGAATATCTTTCCCGGCATTAAATGCTTCACACATTCCCGGATCGCCACTCATAGAAGCAGCAACACGTAATTCTATCTGTGAATAATCGGCGCTTAATAAAACGTAATCTTCATTGCGTGGAATAAATGCTTTCCGAATCTGACGTCCACGCTCGGTACGAATCGGAATGTTTTGAAGATTGGGATTATCGCTACTTAATCGCCCGGTTACGGCTACAACTTGATTGAAAGAAGTATGAATGCGATGTGTTACACCACTTACTAAATCGGGTAGGGCATCTACATACGTACTTTTTAATTTAACTAATTCGCGGTAATCTAAAATTTTGGAAATTATCGGATGTTTACCTTCGAGCTTAGCTAAAATATCTTCGCTGGTAGCGTATTGTCCGGTTTTTGTTTTCTTCGGATTATCTACAATTTTCAAATATTCAAATAAAATTTCGCCTACTTGTTTTGGTGAGGAAATATTGAATTTAGTACCGGCAAGTTGCTGAATTTCGTCATCTACTTTTGTAATGTCTTCTGCTAATTGCACAGAGAAATCTTTTAAGCCTTTTACATCCAGATTAATTCCTTCACGTTCCATGTCGGCCAACACGGTTATTAAAGGCACTTCCACTTCAGTAAATAATTTTTCAGTTTCAGTTTCCTTTAACTTGGGAACAAACTTATCTTTTAATTGGAAGGTAACATCTGCATCTTCTGCTGCATAGTCTTTAATTTGTTCAACAGGAACATCCCGCATGCTCAGCTGATTTTTTCCTCTTTTCCCAATTAAGGTTTCAATACTAACGGGTGAATAATTCAGATAAGTTTCAGCTAACACATCCATGTTGTGACGCATGTCGGGCTGAATTAAAAAATGCGCCACCATGGTGTCCCACAGTTTGTTTTTAATTGAGATATTGTAGTTTTTTAAAATATGGTAATCGTATTTTATGTTTTGTCCGATTAAGATTTTCGATTCGTTTTCAAAAATAGGTCTTAGTTTCTCGAGTATTTTCTGCGCTTCATTTTTATCTGCAGGTATTGACACATAGAAAGCTTCATGCGCTTTGATTGAAAACGATAAACCTACAACTTCAGCTTCCAATGCGTTGAGTCCTGTTGTTTCAGAATCGAAACAATATTCCTGCACGGAATTTAAAACCGAAATAAGTTCATTTAATTTTTCATCCGTATCCACTAAAATATATTGGTGTGCAACGGTTGAAATAGTTTCGTGATTTGTTTCCGGTTCAGATTCGCCGGAATCGCCATTTCCATTTTGCTCATTAAAAAAAGCTGCAGTCGAAAATAAATCAGTTTGTCCGTTTGATGCTTTTGCCTTGTATTCAGTTTTCTCAGATGCTAAACTTTCATTCCCACCAATATCTTCGCCCAATAAGGTTTGTCCAAGTCTTCTGAATTCAAGTTCCTTGAATAATTCGCGCAAGGCATCTTTATTTAATTCTTTTCTGACTAATTTTTGCTCGTCAAATTCAATTGGACAATCAATAATAATGGTGGCTAGTCGCTTTGATTGAATAGCCATTTCTTTATTATTTTCTACTTTCTCTTTTAGTTTGCCTTTCAATTTATCAGTATTCTGTAATAGATTTTCGATGCTTCCGAAATCCTTTATTAATTGAATGGCTGTTTTTTCTCCCACACCCGGAATTCCAGGAATGTTATCCACCTTATCACCCATTAAGCCAAGGATATCAATTAATTCACCCACATTTCTTATTTCCCATTTCTTGCAAATATCTTCAACACCTAATACTTCCGCGCCATTACCTAATCGCGCAGGTTTATAGATGTAAGTATTTGCATCAACTAATTGCCCGTAATCTTTGTCAGGTGTCATCATGTAGGTGGTGTAACCTAAATTCTCAGCTTTGCGTGCGAGTGTACCTATCAAATCATCCGCTTCATAGCCTGGCAAACCAATTACTTCAATGTTAAATCCTTTAATTAAGTCTATGATAAGAGGAATACTAGCGCGTAAATCTTCCGGCATTTCTTCGCGATTCGCTTTGTAGGCTTCAAACTCTTCGTGACGTTGAGTAGGGGCGTCCGTATCGAATACTACGGCAATATGACTGGGTTTCTCTTTATTTAGAATTTCGAGCAAGGTATTGGTAAAACCAAAAATAGCTGAGGTATTAAAACCTTTTGAGTTAATGCGTGGATTATTGCTGAACGCAAAGTAAGCGCGATAAATCAATGCAAAAGCATCGAGTAAAAAAAGTTTTTTGTCTGTATTTTTTGTCAGCATAATAGTTATTTAAATAAAAAAGCAAAGCCGTAAAATTCAGCTTTGCCTGAAAGTGTTTGCAGTAATTTTATTTTGATTTAGCCCAATCGTTATATTGGTTTACCAGTTCCAATACTTTTTCAATCTCAAATTTCTTTTCTTCATCTCCGGCAGCAATATCGGGATTGTCTTTCATTAATTCAGCTAATTGTTTTTTATATTTATTTTGTTTGAGCTTAGTGTATTCAGTATCTCCGGGATTCGATACATAATAATCGCTCTTGTAACTGATTTCGTTCATTTGCATCACCTCGTACATCATTTCGTAAAGCATGAGTTTTCCGTTGCACAGAATTTTATAGAAGAGCATATCGCCTTCGTATTTGGCTGCAATAAAATGTTTGTTGTCGAAGCCGTATCCTTTTACTTTATCCGGTTTGTAATTTTTCTGAACACCACTTTCATCCTTAAAGAAAACCTTATTGTATTGATCAAATTCTTTTTTAGGGTTCATTTTGATTTCACCTTTCAAGGTGTCGCCTTTATCGTTTATCATATAACCTTTAACAAAGGTAATTTGGGCAAAACTAAAATTGCACAAGCCGCCTATTAATAGTGCGAATAGAAATAATTTAGTTGTTTTCATATTGTCATATAAAGAAAATAAAATTATTTCTCCTCTGAAATGAGGTGTTAGTAATTCAGTAAAATTGTTGAAATTACTCTTCGTTATAGAGTACTTCCAGCAGGGTTTGACCCACTGCCTTTAAAGTGTTCTTATCAATTGTGTTGATATCATCGGTGGTGGTGTGATGATGTTCAAAAAACTGATTGGTAACATGGTTATAATGTAAAATATCCACACAAGGAATGCCGGCAATTTTGTTAATGGCGGAGTGATCATCTGTCATTTCAGCCGATTCTTCTTGAATGAAATAATTGCCGTATCCTAAGGTTTCCGCTGTATTCCAGATTTTATTGACTACATCATTTGCATGAAACACCGATAATCCTTCCTTAGGGAAGATGGCATTTTTAGCGCCTACCATGTCAAGTAATACACCGTATTTTGCTTTGTATCCCGGGCGATGCGGATTGCGTGACCAATCCAGTGAACCTAAGGCCCATGAATTCGGATCGCCATTATCACCATAATCTTCCAAATCAAATAAAATAATATCAATACCAACTCCCGGATTTTTGGCAGCAATATTTCGTGCAACTTCCATTAAAACACCAACGCCACTTGCTCCGTCGTTTACACCGGGACAAGGTTTTGTTTTGTTTTCAGGCTTTGGGTCTTTATCTGAAATAGGTCTGCTGTCATAATGCGCACACAATAATATTCTTGTTTTTGCTTCCGGATGAAAGGATGCAATGACGTTATCGATGCGCCATTGTTTTCCATCGTAAGTGTTCGTATTTCCACCCATGACTTTTACATTGGCGCCAAGTGATTTAAAAAAACTTTCGTAATAAGCGACTGCTTTTTTGTGTGCGTTGCTGCCGGGTACACGTGGCCCCATATCACTTTGCTTAACAATATAGGCATAAGCACTATCCTGATTGAAATCGGGCGGAACTACACGCGGCTTCGCAGCAACTGTTGGGGTAGTAGCGGTTGTTGAATTGTCTTCAGTTGTTTCAGTTGATTTGTTTTCACAGGCAAAAAATGCAACAATAAAAACAATTGAAAGTAATCTTAATAAAAGTTTCATGATTTATAAATTCCAGGTAGCTCCGTCTTTTCCGTCTTTCACTTGAATGCCGGCAGCAGTTAACTTATTTCTAATTTCATCTGAAGTAGCGAAATCTTTATTGGCTTTGGCTTTCGCACGCATGTCTAATACCAATTGCATTACTTTTTCCAACGCTTCACTAGCTTTACCACCTTCTTCTTCTACTTTTAATCCCATGATATCAATGATAAAATCATTGTAAATGGTTTTTAGTAAATCGATATCAGCTTGCGTTAACTGTGTTTTTTTATCGTTTGCCGAATTAATGATTCTTACAGCTTCAAATAAATGAGCAATGAGAACAGGTGTATTGAAGTCATCATCCATGGCTTCATAACATTTAGCTTTCAGCTCAGGAATGTTTTCGGAAGAAGTTGCGGAAGCGCTTAGTTGTTGAAGCGTTTTGTAACTATCCATTAAACGATTAAATGCTTTTTCCGAACCACTTAAAGCCTCATCACTGAAATCGAGTGTGCTGCGATAATGTGTTTGCATCATAAAGAATCTAACGGTCATCGGACTGTAGCCTTTACTTAATAAAGCATGATCACCGCTGAATAATTCTAAAGGTAAAAAACTGTTACCGGCACTTTTACTCATGCGGGCACCGTTAACGGTAAGCATATTCGTATGCATCCAATAGTTAGCCGGCGATTTTCCGCAATAGGCAATATTTTGTGCAATTTCGTTGGTGTGATGTGTAGCCTGAAGATCCATTCCTCCGCCATGTATATCAAATGTTTCGCCAAGATATTTTGTGCTCATGGCAGAACATTCAATATGCCAACCCGGGAATCCCATGCCCCAAGGACTAGGCCATTGCATTAAATGTTCGGGTTTTGCTTTAATCCATAGCGCAAAATCCAATCGGCCTTTTTTCTCGTCTTGTCCGTCTAGCTCGCGCGTGTTTTCCAATAAATCTTCTAGTTTACGATTGGTAAGTTCACCGTAATTGTTCGTTTTAGAATATTTTTCTACATCAAAATAAACCGTACCATTCACTTCGTAAGCAAATTTATTTTCAATGATCTTCTTCGCGATTTCTTGTTGCTCAATAATGTGTCCTGTAGCAGTTGGCTCAATACTTGGTGGAAGTGTATTAAACAAGGCCATTATATCTCTGAAACCAACGGTATATTTCTGAACAATTTCCATTGGTTCAACCTGAAGTAGTTTAGCCTTCTTAGTAAATTTATCATCACCTTCATCACGATCGCCTTCAAGGTGACCGGCATCGGTAATGTTTCGTACGTAACGGACTTTATAACCTAAGTGTTTTAAATAGCGATAAATTAAATCAAAGGACATGAATGTGCGGCAATTTCCTAAATGCACATCGCTGTATACAGTGGGTCCGCAAACGTACATACCCACAAAAGGTGCATTGATTGCTACGAATTTTTCCTTTTTCCGCGAAAGGGTATTGTATAAATGTAAATTGTGAGTCATAAAAGAGTATCAAAGAAACGGAATATTGGAGAATAAAAAAAGACGGGCAAGCCGTCTTTTAATAATTATTGGGAGAAGAAATTAATTTTCTACCTGGGTATCGCCAACGTAACTGCCGTTTTTGTAAACCATCACGCGCTCTAACAAACCGTTTTCGTTATAGGTATATGCTTTTCCATCCATTAAACGATTGTCTTTAAATATTCCGTCTTTAGATACTTGTTTGTTTTTATTGTATAGCGTGTGCTTGCCATTAAGTGCTGTTGCACCGGTTGTAGGTTTTTCTTCCTTGGTAACAATAGCTTTAGGCATGTCGGTACTAATTTTTTCAGGAGCTTTTGCAACCGGTTTCGTGTTGTATTCTTTAATAGAGGCTACATCAACATTTCCTTCGTTGAAGTTTTTTGTAGCTTTTAATTCTCCATTTTCATTATATTCTTTTATAACACCGGCTTCTTTTCCATTTTTAAAATTTCCTTCAATGGCTAATTCGCTGTTTTCGTGATAATATTTTTGTTCTCCTTCGCGTTTACCTCCTTCATTAAATGTAAAATCATGCTGTACATTTCCGTTATCATAGTACATTTTATAATCACCAACCCAACGGTTGTTTTTCCATAATCCTTCTTCGTAAACTTTACCATTTTCATGATAAGTAACTGCGTATCCGTCGGGGCGACCGTTTACAAACGTTACTTTACTTTTAGGTTGTCCGTTACAATAGTATTCTACCCATTGTCCCGTTTTACGGTTTTCACGAAACTTACCTTCTTCGGCTTTTTGTTCCGGTTGGTAACATGGCTCATTTTTATCTTTACCATATATTACCCAGGCTCCTTGTTTTTTCCCATTTACATCCACTAAATTAATAGTGTCTTTACCCATCAATTGAAACTTTGATGATTGAGAAAATAAATTGCAGGCTCCAAATAAGGATATTGCTAAAAGTAGATTCTTCATACCAATAAATGTATAATATTCATAACGCAAAGTAAAGCCTAAATTAATTTAAGTTGAAAAAGTAATTAACCTGAAATTAACACTGGGAGGCAGCCGGATTAAACTAAAAAAGGTGGCATATAGCCACCTTTTAAAATATATAAAATGCTGATTTTTAGTTCTCTACTTGCGTATCGCCAACGTAAATACCGTTTTTATAAACTGCAATACGATTTAGGATTCCATTATCGTCATAAATATAGGCCTTTCCATCCATTAGGCGGTTATCTTTAAATACGCCGTCTTTGGTGATTTGCTTATTCTTATTGTATAAAGTATGTTGACCATTTAAAACCATCGGACCTTTTGATGCAACGGCTTCATTCGGTTTTTCGTCTTTAGAAACTGTAATTTTTGGTGCGTTTTCTACAGGATTGTCAGCAATTTTAACCATAGGTTTTTTAGGCTGGAATTCTTTGATTGAATTTACATCTACTAAACCATCAGCATAGTTTTTCTCAGCTTTAATATCCCCGTTTTCGTAATATTCTTTGATTACACCACTTTCTTTTCCGTTAGCAAAATCACCTTCAATTGCTAATTGTCCGTTTTCATAAAAATATTTTTGAGGACCTTCGCGTTTTCCGCTCGCATTGAATGAAAATTGGTGCTGAACTTCTCCGTTTTCGTAATATAATTTATAGTTACCTACCCAGCGGTTTGCTTTCCAGGTTCCTTCTTCAGAAATTTTTCCGTTTTCGTGGTACATAATAGCGTAACCATCAGGACGACCATTAACAAAGGTTAGCTTATTCTTCATGTTGCCATTACAGAAATATTCAATCCATTGTCCGGTTTTACGGTTTTCCTGGTATTTCCCTTCCTCAACTTTTGCATCAGCAGCATAACAAGTACCCGGTTTATGTTTCCCGTAAACAATCCATTTACCCTGTTTTTTACCTTGCGCGTCAATTAGATTAAAAGTATCCTTACCCGCAGGCCCACCCAACTCATAAGATTGAGCTTGAGCCCAACCAAGTGAAGAGATAAATAAAGCTATTAACGTAAATTTTTTCATTCCTATATCAAATATATGTAAAACAAAATGAGTCAAAAATGTATTTTAGATAAATATGAACTTTTTTTCGATTAAATACTGACTATTATCAGTTACACCTTGTTTACGTAGGGTTTTGAATTGGGTTACGCTCTAAAAAAAATTATTTTTTTAGATTAGAAAGCATGTTTTCGCATAATCTTTCCAGATTATAATGTTCCTTCCATCCCCAATGTTCACGGGCTTCAGCATCATTAATGGACGCCGGCCAACTATCGGCTATAGCTTGCCTAAAATCAGGCCTATAAGTGATGGAGAATTCAGGAATATGTTTTTTGATTTCCAATGCCATTTCCTTTGGGGTAAAGCTTAGTCCCGACAAGTTATAACTGGTTCTGATTTTTACTTTTTCCGATGGAACATGCATTAGTTCAATGGTTGCTCTAATGGCGTCTTCCATATGCATCATTGGAAGAGCCGTGTTTTCCGACAAAAAACACTCGTATTTTTTGTTTTTCAACGCTTCATGGAAAATATGTACTGCGTAGTCGGTGGTACCTCCACCTGGAGCTGATTTCCAGCCAATTAGACCAGGATATCGTAAACTTCTCACGTCTACCCCATGCTTTTTATGGTACCAATTACACCAGCCTTCCCCGGCCTGTTTACTGATTCCGTAAACGGTACTTGGCTCCATTACGGTGTGTTGTGGTGTATTAATTCGTGGCGTAGTTGGACCAAAAACCGCGATGGAGCTTGGCCAATATACTTTATTTATTTGTTTTTCTTTAGCTAAATCAAGTACATGAAATAAGCCCTCCATGTTTAATTTCCAGGCAAAAGAGGGATTTTGCTCACCTGTTGCAGAGAGTAAAGCTGCCAACAAATAAACCTGTTTAATTTGATACTTATTAATAATAGAAAAAAGGGCTTCCTTATTTAAAACGTCTAAAGTTTCAAAAGGATTTTGGCTTAAAGCGGGTATTGGTTTTAAATCGGCCGCAATTACATTTTCGTTACCATATAATTTGCTGAGATTTTCCGTTAATTCAATTCCGATTTGACCACCGGCACCAATAATAAGTATTCTTTCGTTCTTGTTGTACATACTTTATCGCGTAATTTATAGATATAAAAATCGTACCTTTACAAACCTAAACATAATTTTTGATTTCTTGAATTTTGAGAGTCAGAATTCAGGAATTAAAAGATAATAGTATAACCTGCAATTATACCTATTAAAGTATGGCATTATTAATTAACCGAATCGGAAAAGACGAACTTAAAAAACGTCTTATGGAAGAAACGTTTCATCGCAAAACAGTTTCTTTTTATCGTTATGTAAACATCGAAAATCCCCCACTTAAACGCGATGAGCTTTATAAAATGTGGTCGGATTTAAATTGCTTCGGACGCATTTATGTAGCACATGAAGGAATTAACGCGCAAATGAGCGTGCCTGAGCATAATTGGGATGAATTTGTGAAGCAATTATATGCGGATGAAAAATTCGTTAACGTACCGTTTAAAATGGCCGTAGATAATAACGGAAAATCATTTTATAAATTGATTGTGAAAGTTCGTGATAAAGTGGTTGCAGACGGGATAAACGATCCGGATTTTAATCCTTCCAATACAGGAAATTATTTAAACGCAATTGAGTTTAACAAAGCTATTGAAGATCCCGAAACCATTGTCGTTGATATGCGTAATCATTATGAAAGTGAAGTTGGACATTTCGATCGTGCTTTTTGTCCAGATGCCGATACTTTTCGTGAGGAACTACCTTTAGTTGTTGAGCACTTGAAAGGCAAAGAGGATAAAAAGGTTATCATGTATTGCACCGGAGGTATCCGTTGTGAAAAGGCAAGCGCTTATTTAAAGCACAAAGGATTTAAGGATGTAAATCATTTACATGGTGGTATAATTAAATATGCTGAAGAAATAAAGCAATTAGGTATTGAAAGTAAATTCCGCGGTGTGAATTTTGTTTTTGATGAACGAGTTGGGGAGCGAATCACTGATGACGTTTTATCCAAATGTCATCAATGTGGCAAGCCATGCGACCGCCATGTTAATTGTAAAAACGACGATTGTCATTTGTTGTTTCTTCAATGTACTGAATGTGAGGAAAAAATGAATGGATGTTGTACGCCTAAATGTAAAGAAATTGCCGCTCTTCCAATCGATGAGCAAAGAAAATTAAGGAAAGGTCGCATGAAAAATGGTCCTGAGTGCTTGTCGGTTTATAAAAGCCGTTTACGCCCCAATCTTTCCGAATTAATAAAAAAAGATTTATCTTTATCTGAATCATTTAAATCGAATACTTAACGCACTAAACTTTAAAAAATGAAAAAATTAGTTTTATCATTTGTTGTAGCATTCTCATTACTACTCGCATTTTCTTGTAACAAAAAAGAAATTATTGAATTTGATATGCCATATACTACAGATATCGTTTTACCGGTATCCAGTTTCACTGCCGGAACTATGCACACGTTTACAACGCAAAGCATTTGGACACGTGCCGGAGAACTATTTGATGCACAAGGAACCAATTCTGATATTGTTGGCGAAATCACTTACACCAAATTTACTTTAGCGGTTAAAACACCAACTACCGGTAATTTTAATTGGTTGGATCAAATCCGTTTTTATGCACAAGCAAACGGTCAGCCTGATTTGGAAGTGGCTTCAAAATATGATGCAGGAGCTGATAGCATTCCGCCAAATGTTAAGTCCTTTGATTTAAAATTCACAGAGGCAAACATGAAAAATCGTTTTGTGGAAAATGCAATTACGTATAAAATTAAATTGTTACCACGAAACGTTCCGGTTACAACAACGTTAACATTAACACATAACCTTCACGTTAAGGCTATCAAGTAATTTAACTATGCCTATTTATCATAAACTGGGTAATTTCCCTCAAAAACGACATACCGTTTTTCAATCAAAGAGGGGAAATCATTATTACGAACAATTGTTTGGTACGGAAGGATTCAGCGGATTCTCTTCTTTGCTTTATCATGTTCATCGTCCTACTCAAGTAAAGGAAATCATTAAAAGTTATTCGGTAGAACCAAAAATTGCTATTGAAAAAAACATTAAAGCACTTTTATTGAAAGGTTTCCAAATTAAACCTCAGGATGATTTTTTAGACAGTCGTAAAGCTGTTTTGGTGAATGGCGATTGTCATATCGGACTAGCAGCTCCAAAGCAAAGTATGCGTACTTATTTTTATAAGAACGCTGATGCCGATGAAATGCTATTTATCCATAAAGGCAAAGGCATATTGCGCACTTTCATGGGAAATATTCCTTTCGAATACGGTGATTATTTAATTATTCCGCGCGGAATGATTTATCAAATGGAATTCGAAACTTCCGATAATCGTATTTTTTATGTAGAAAGTTTTGCTCCGTTTTATACGCCAAAACGCTACAAAAACGCGTCAGGACAATTACTCGAACATTCTCCTTTCTGTGAACGCGATTTTAAATTGCCAACTGAATTGGAAACTCATGATCAAAAAGGCGATTTCTTAATCAAAATAAAAAAGGAAGGTATGATGCATGAAGTAGTTTATGCTACGCATCCTTTTGATGTAATTGGATGGGACGGTTACAATTTTCCTTGGGGGTTCTCGATTCATAATTTCGAACCATTAACCGGTCGTGTGCATCAACCGCCACCGGTTCATCAAACATTCGAAACATCAACTTTTGTCGTTTGTTCTTTTTGTCCTCGTTTATACGACTATCATCCACAAGCTATACCTGCACCATATAATCACAGTAACATTGACAGCGATGAAGTTCTTTATTACGTAGACGGTGATTTCATGAGCCGCAACAACATTGAACAAGGTCATATTACTTTACATCCTAAAGGAATTCCTCACGGTCCGGCACCCGGTGCAATGGAAAGAAGCATTGGTCAGAAGGAAACAATGGAATTAGCTGTTATGGTTGATACTTTTCGTCCGCTGATGGTTACCGAAGATGCCATGGCAATTGACGATGGTAAATATTATAAAAGTTGGGTTGAATAAAATTTAAGGTTGGTTGATGCCAACCTTTTTAATTATAATTTCGGATTTATTAAGTGGATTCTACATACTCTTTTTGTATTATCAATTCTGTCTGCCGTTTCACAAAACAAAGCAGAAACCTCCACTTATGAAATAATAGTTGAATCAGCACCTGACACAATCAAAGTAAATTCATATTGTAGAAATTTTAAAGGCGCAATTTCAAAGCGTGATTTTTTAAACGCTGAATTATTTTTTGATAAAGCACTTGAATTATGCGAGAAAAATAATTTCAAAGCAGGAATCAATTCATTAATTGATATTATCCATTTCCAGGCAATTGGCGCGGGTTATTATAAGCAAGCTATTAATTTTTTATTTAAAGTTAAGGAGGCAAGCATCCGTATGAATTATAATATAGGTGTGTCAGGATCAATAAATGAAATCGGAATAATTTATTGGCGACAAAACGATACAAAGCAAGCCTTGTATTTTTATACGGAGAATATTAACTATATAAATAAGCATAAAGTAAAAGCCAATTTATCAGCAGCATATAACAATGTTGGTTTGGCGCTTCGACAATTGAATAAATATGACATGGCTGTCGAGTATTATAATAAGTCTCTGCAGATGTGTTTGGAAAGTGGCGATATGGAGTGTCAGGCAAATGCCTATAATAATATCGGAACTATTTATCAATTTAAACACGATTATGAGAAGGCTATAGAATTCCATAACAAGTCACTTGAATTAAGATTACAAATTGCCGACAGTATAGGCATTTCGATGTCATTAGGGAATCTTGGCTGGGTATTACTCGAACAAAAGAAATTTAAGGATGCTGAAATATACTTTCATCAATCGCTTGGAGTTTCGCGGCGCGCAAATGATCCTGAAGGTATACAGGAAATCTGTGAAGGTTTAAGTAAATTATATGAGGAAACAAATCAAACAGATAAAGCTTTATCCTATTACAAGGAGTTTATTGCAACTCGCGACACACTAATGAATGAAGAAGTAAAAAAGGAATTGTTGGTTAAAGAAATGCAATTTAGATATGATCAAGAAGAGGAAAAGCGTGAAATGGAAGTTAAATCTGAAAAAATGCGCCAGCAACTATATACGCTCATGGCCTTACTGATTCTTTTTATCGCCTTAGTCTTTTCTTTACTGTTATTTAAAAGATTTAAATTAACTCAAAAGCAAAAAGATGTAATTGAAAAGCAAAAGAAATTGGTGGAGGAGAAACAGACCGAAATTACAGATAGTATTCAGTATGCAAAAAGGATTCAAACCACTTTGTTAGCGCATAAAGAATTTCTGAATAAAAATCTTCCGGAGTATTTTGTGTATTATCGTCCGAAGGATATTGTAAGTGGAGATTTTTATTGGGCAACTCACGCCGAAATTCCAAATCACAACGAAGAAGGAAGTTTTTATTTAGCGGTGTGTGATAGTACAGGCCATGGGGTGCCTGGTGCATTTATGAGTTTGTTAAACATCACTTTTTTAAATGAAGCTATTAATGAAAAAGGAATTTATCAGCCTAACGAAGTTTTTAATCATGTTCGTAAACGATTAATAGAAAGTATTTCACAAGATGGAGGACAGGAGGGAATGGATGCAATCTTAGTGCAGTTTAATAAGAAGGATCTAAGTATTAATTACGCCGCTGCAAACAATCCGCCGGTTGTAGTTCGTAACAAAGAGGTTATAGAATTACCTTATGATAAATTGCCGGTCGGACAAAGCGAATCCGAAAGTCAATTCAATAATTACTCTTTTCAATTACAAAAGGATGATATGTTGTACTTATTTACGGATGGATATGCCGATCAATTTGGCGGACCAAAAAGTAAAAAATTCATGTATCACCGACTCAATGAATTATTTGTATCTCTACATCACTTGCCTGTAAGTAAACAACAAGCAGCCTTAGCCGATACATTCGAAAATTGGAAGGGTACATTGGATCAAATTGATGATGTTTGCATAATTGGTATCAGAATATAGTGCGCTCAATTTTTATATACGTTTTTATTTTTTGCATAGCTTATCTCAGCCATGCACAACAATATAATTTCCGAACTTATAATGTTCGTGAAGGACTCGGCCATTCTCAAGTGTCGCAAATCATTCAAGACGAAAAGGGATATATCTGGATGACATTATTTGGTGGAGGTATTTCACAATTCAATGGCAAGGACTTTATTAATTATGGTGAGAAAAATGGTTTATGCAGTAACTTAACCCGTCCAATAATTAAAGACCACACGGGTAAATATTGGATTGGAGCTCTAGGCGGAAAATTATGTATTTACGATGGTAAAATTTCAAAACCATTCTCAGCACCCGGCGATTCTGTACCCGACAAAATTTATAGTATTCTGGAAGATGATAAATTCAATATTTGGTTGGGTACAGAACAAGGAATATTTATTTACGATGGTAAAAAAGTGAAACATTTAAACGGAGCAAATGACCCGCCTCAAGTTCCGGTGATGCATGTGTTTCAAGATTCAAAGAAGAATATTTGGATTGCACCTTGGGAAAGTGGTGTATATTTTTACAATGGAAAATCGTTTAAGGCTTATTCCATGCAAGACGGACTTTCCTATCACACGGCAATGGGTTTTAGTGAAGATGAAAACGGTAGTGTTTGGATAAATACATTCAAAGGAGTTTCTAAATTCAATTATAAAGCCGGCGAACCAAGCATCACTAAATTTTCAAATCCTCTCTTGGATAGCACGCTTGTTTTTAAAGCAGTCGACGATGGTAAATCAACACTTTATTTTGCAACCAGCGGTACCGGTGTAGTGTGTTACAATTATAAAACGCAAACGACTTCTCGCATGTCTGTAAAAAACGGATTGCCCGGAAATATTATTTACAATATTTTCAAAGATCATGAAAGTAGTTTATGGTTAAGTTGTTGGGGTTATGGTCTTACGAAGTTTTCGGGAAATCGATTTATTCATTATACAACGGCTGACGGATTACTCCACAACTCTGCGCAATGTATGGTGCAAGATAATCACGGTAAACTTTGGATAGGAAGCGGCAATGGTTTAAATATTTTGCACAAAGGAGAGATAACGGCACCAATTAGAGAAATTGCAAATGAAACTGTTTTCTCTATCGTGAAGGATAAGCAGAATGGAATTTGGTTCTCAACAAGCAAAGCAATTTATTATTACAAGGATGGGAAGTTGAAAAAGTACAATGAAAAAGACGGAATAAAAGCGTTTCCCGCCACAGCCATGGCAATCGATAATACGGGCAATGTGTGGATGGGTTCCTGGTCGGGTGGTGTCACAAAGTTTGATGGAAAAACATTTTTAAACTATACAGTGAACGACGGATTAAGTAGTTTGTATATCTATTCATTTTATCCTGATTCTAAAAACAATCTTTGGGTATGTACTTGGGATGGCGGATTGTGTAAACTAAGCGGCAATGAATTCAGCTATTTTAAAACTTCAAATGGATTGCCAAACAATAACGTGATGGCGGCACGTGAGGATAAACAAGGTAATTTATGGGTAGGAACTTATGGCGGAGGCGTTGCTAAATTTGATGGTAAGAAATTTCATACCATTTCAACGGGAAATGGATTGAGTGATGATGCATGTAACGGAATTTTATTCGACAATCAAAATAACTTATGGGTAGCCACTGCAAAAGGTTTAGATAAAATCGATATCGATCTCTTTAATAAATCCGGAAAAATAAATGTACGACACTATGGGGCAGAAGAGGGATTTCCGGCTCTTGAATGTTTGCGTAACGCGCTTTATAAAACTTCCGACGGTAAACTTTGGTTCGGCACTAAATCCGGTTTAAGCTGTTACAACGCTGAAGAAGATTTTGTCAATACAAAGGAACCACTCACCCAAATAACAGATATCAAATTATTTTTCGAGCCTGCTAACTTTAAACCTTTTTGCGATAGCATTCATCCGGCTACTTCCTTGCCAGTTAATTTGCAATTACCTTATTTTAATAATCATCTTACTTTTAATTTTGTGGGAATAAGTTATGCCGCGCCCGAAAAAGTTAGATATAGATTTTGGTTGGAAGGCGCAGATAAGGATTGGTCGCCGGTAACAAATAAAACAGAAGCCACCTATTCAGGATTACAGCCGGGTAAATATGTTTTTAAAGTAATAGCTTGTAATAACGATGGTGTTTGGAATAAGGAGGAAGTGAAGTTCGCATTCGAAATTTTGCCTCCTTGGTATAAAACCTGGTGGGCCTATTTGTCATATCTATTGGTTGGCGCGGTTATTTATTTCGGGACAGTTCAATGGCGAACGAAGCGATTGAAGCAGGAAAAAGAAAAGTTAGAGCAAGTTGTAAAGGAAAGAACCTCCGAAATTGTACAGCAGAAAAATTTAGTTGAAGAAAAGAATAAGGAGATTACAGATAGCATTCAGTATGCAAAAAGAATTCAGTCAACTCTTTTAGCGCATGCCGAATTCATCAGCGAGCATATTTCAGACAACTTTGTTTTCTTTAAGCCAAAAGATATTGTGAGTGGCGATTTTTATTGGGCGACGTATGCTAAATCTTCTGCGGATAATGGTAATTTCTATCTTGCTGTTTGTGATAGTACGGGTCATGGTGTGCCGGGCGCATTCATGAGTTTATTAAATATTAGTTTTTTGAATGAAGCCATTAACGAAAAGAAAATCACAGAACCGGGCGATGTATTCAATTATGTACGTTCGCGATTAATTGAAAATGTTTCTCAGGATGGCGGACGTGACGGTATGGATGGAATTTTAATTTGCTACAATAAGAATCAAAATTATTTCACCTATGCATCGGCGCATAACAAACCGATTTTAATTCGTGATGGAAAATTGGCTGAGTTAAGTGCGGATAAGATGCCGGTGGGACAAGGTGAACGTCAAGAGTCTTTTAAAACACAAAAAGTTGAATTGCAAAAGGGCGATACACTCTATTTGTATACAGACGGGTTTGCCGATCAGTTTGGCGGACCAAAGGGCAAAAAGTTTAAATACAAACAACTTAACGAACTTTTACTAAGCCTTCATAATTTCGAATTATCCAATCAAAGGGAAGAATTGCATAGGGAATTTAATGGCTGGAAGGGCAATTTAGAGCAAGTAGATGACGTATGCGTTATCGGCATTCGGGTATAATCATAAATTATTAGTACTTTTGCGGCGTTATGCCAAACATTGTTGCCATAGTAGGCCGCCCAAACGTAGGGAAATCAACCCTCTTTAATCGTATCACTGAAACCCGTCAGGCTATTGTTGACGAAGTTGCCGGTGTTACGCGCGACCGCCATTATGGAAAGGGTACCTGGAATGGCGTTGAATTTTCTTTAATTGACACCGGTGGTTATATTCAAGGAAGTGATGATGTTTTTGAAGGGGAAATCCGCCGTCAGGTACAAATTGCTATTGATGAAAGTAGCGCTTTGTTATTTGTGGTGGATGTAAATGAAGGCGTAACGGATTACGACAAAGAAGTAGCTAAGATTATTCGCAAGAGTAAAGGCAAGAAAGTTTTGTTGGTGGCGAATAAGGTAGATAATCACGAACGCGCTGCTTATGCCGCCGATTTTTATCAGTTAGGATTAGGAGAGGTGTATACTGTTTCTGCCATCAACGGAAGCGGTACCGGTGATTTATTGGATGCTTTGGTAAAAATTTTACCGCCTGAAGAAAAGGCATTAAATGATATTGAGTTACCACGCATTGCTATTGTAGGGCGCCCAAATGTTGGAAAATCTTCTTTAACCAATGCTTTATTGGGTGAAGAAAGAAATATCGTAACGCCTATTGCCGGAACTACACGCGATACAATTAATTCTCGCTATACAAAATACGGTTACGACTTCTGGTTGATTGATACAGCAGGAATGCGAAAAAAAGCAAAGGTGCATGAAGACCTTGAATTTTATAGTGTGATGCGTACTATCAACGCGATTGAGAATTGTGATGTGTGTTGTTTGATGATTGATGCGACGCAAGGAATTGAAGCGCAGGACTTGGCCATTTTAAGTTTAGTCGAAAAAAACCGCAAAGGTTTAGTGATACTGGTAAACAAATGGGATTTAGTAGAGAAGGAAACCAACAGCGCGCGCGATTTTGAAGAAAAAATTAAAGAGCGTATTGCACCATTCAGAGATGTACCTATTTTATTTGTTTCTGTTTTAGAGAAGCAACGTTTAATGAAAGTCGTGGAAACAGCGATGCACGTATACGAAGTCATGAAGCGTCATATCCCGACGCGTAAATTGAATGACTTTATGTTGCCATTAATGGAAAACTTCGCACCACCGGCTATTAAAGGGAAATATGTAAAGGTGAAATATGTTACGCAATTAAAGCATCAGCCAACCATTATTTTGTATTGTAACTTACCGCAATATATTACCGAATCCTATAAACGATTTTTGGAAAATAAATTGCGCGAAGAATTTGATTTCAGCGGCGTGCCTTTAGTGCTTTCGTTCAGAAAGAAAAACTAAGCAAACAAATCCATTGCAATTTTATCGGCGAGTAATCGCCCTTTTTTAGTGAGACGATAAACGGTATTTTCTTTTTCGTATAGAGAGGTATTCTGTTTTTCTATTTCATCAACAAAATGCTTTACATATTCGGCACCTAAATTATTTTGAATGTAAGCTATGTCGCATCCCCATATTGTACGTAATCCTGTTAAAACATATTCGTTGTATCGGTTCTGTGGACTAAGATTCTCTAATTCAAAATAAGTTTCACCTTCACTCAGTGCTTTAATATAAGTGTTGTTATTGGCTACATTCCATTGCCGCTTTTTTCCATTAAAGGAATGTGCAGATGGACCTAATCCTAAATACGTTTCCCCTTTCCAATAATTACTATTGTGAACAGCGATATATCCCGGCTTGGCGAAATTGCTGATTTCATAATGAATGAACCCGTTTTTTTCTAACACCTCAATCATCATTAAAAACTGCTCGGCACTTTTCTCATCATCCACTTCTTTTTCTTTTCCTTTCAACACGTCAATTCCTAGTTTGGTTTTTTTCTCAACGGTTAAATTATAAGAAGAAATATGCTGCACATTTAAATCAATGGCTTTTTGTAAAGTCTGTTTCCAGCTTTCAATTGTTTGAAATTTGGAACCGTAAATTAAATCGATGGTGATGTTGTTAAAGCCTGCTTCTTGAGCTGCTTTAATACAGGTTTCAGATTCTTTTGCGGTATGCGCGCGATTCATCCATTTTAGTTCGTCATCATAAAAACTTTGTAAACCCACACTTAACCGATTAACACCGGCCTCTTTCAATTCCTTTAATTTTTCTTTACTTAAATCATCCGGATTGCATTCTAAGGTTATCTCAATTTGTTTGTCCCAGGTAAAGTACTTTTTTAGTGTGTCGAATATGCTTTGTAATTCTTCCTGACTTAATATACTCGGTGTTCCTCCGCCAAAATAAATACTATGGATAGAATTCGTTTCTAAATAGTCTTTACGTACTTCAATCTCCTTACAAAGTGCCTTTATAAATTCAGGTTTGTTTTTCAGAAGTGTGGAGAAATGAAAATCACAATAGGTACAGGCTTGCTTGCAAAATGGAATATGTAAATAAATGCCTGCCATAAAATAAAAAACCGCGGTGTTTAGCCGCGGTTTCAAAATTAAAACTAATTATTAGTCGTGCGCTTCGTTTTTTGCCTGTTTCTCTTGCATTTTTTTCTTATGCTCAGCCCACTTAACTTGTTGTTCTGCGTTTAAAATACTGTTAACGTTAGCGAAGAATTTATCGTTATTCGCTTTGCGTTGTTCTTTTAATTTTGGTCTTTCTTCTTTACTGGTTGTTTTAGCCTGTTCGCGTAAAGCTTTGTTGCTTCTTGCTCTCTCTAAAGAGTATACTTTAAACTTTGCAGCCTGATCGGTACTTAAACCTAATTTTTCGGTAGCATGTTTGGTTTCTTTATCAGCTCTTTGTTCAGGGGTCATATTTTCCTGAGCAGCTTTTTTAGCATCGTTTTGTGCAACAGCTGTAAAAGTTAAAGCACTAAATGCAGCTAATGTTAAAAGTATTTTTTTCATGTGTTTATTTTTATGGTTTTCTATTTGACTACAAATATTAAGCTAAGTTTAAAAAAAAAGGCTGGTTTTGCAACATTTAACCTTTTTTTAATGATTGAACACCAAGCTAAAATTAGTAAAGCTACTTTTTAACGGTTTAAAGCCAGTTTTTTAACTGTTTTTTGCTGTCCGTTACTCAATTCAATAAAGTAGAGTCCGCTTTGTAAAGCACTTAAATCTAATTTTAGATTGCTTTCATTTTCTGCTAAACTCACATTATTTAAAACTTCCTGACCAAGCTCATTATAAATTACAATGCTCCATTTTTCGTTTCCTTTATTGCTTAATGTTATCTGTCCGTTACTTGGATTAGGGAACATGCGAATGTCATCATTTAGTGCTAAATCTTTTACATCACTTATTGTAGCAATTAATTTACGTACTAGAAACTCGTCAAAATAAAAACCATCCTGATTTTCGAAATTATCGGAAGTTAAGGTGAAGCGAATTAATAAATTTTGCCCTAAATAATCGCTTAGGTTCATCTCTTCTTTTACGAATAATTCTTGTAATCCGTCATACATAGGCGTAGTTCCGCCAAAAGAAGCCGGCGCGGTTTCATACTTTCCGCATAGTGGTTGCCAGGTACTGCCGCCATTTATGCTTCCGAAAATTTGCACCTTGTCGTAATTTTTTTCTAACTGAAATTTAGTGAAGTATTGTAAGTGCGCATACGTTGCATTGGTTAAATTAAGAGGTGTAATTAAGCTAATGCTTTTGTTCTGACTGGCACTGTAATTTCCGCTCGGACTATCAGCAATACTGCCGGGACCAATTTTAAATTTGGAAGTTGATACACCCCAACCACCGGCATTCCAATTGGTAGTGGTGTTGCATGGATCATTTAGTACAGTTACCGCATTACCATACACTTTAGTAATGGTATCGTAATGTGTATAAATACCATTGTTCACTGCCAGTAAATATTTAATGTTTTGCCCTGAAGTTAAACTTCCGCTTAAGTTGAAAGAAATAGAATCCGTCAAACTTTGATTTAAAGTTAATGCAGGATAAACTTTTGCGCTACCGGTGGAAGCAATTCCGGTTCCTACCGGTACGATAGAGACAGTAAAGCTTCCGTTTTCTAATCCTAAGCGTTGTAAATCATATTTAATATAACCGTTATTAAATAAAAAATGATCTTGTGCATCTTTTACCAACGCAAAATTGGTAACAAGTTTGGCTAGATTTAAATTTTGATTGAATGTTGTTTTACAAATATTAAGGATACGCGAACTGGCCGGCCAAAAACCATCGGATGCAGCTCCCGCTTCCGGCGTCATTGATAAAATTTTTGGTTTGCTGGTTTGTTCTCCATACATCCAGTCATCACTGTCGCCATTCGTAACGTAATTGACAGTTTGGTCGCCGGTACCATATAAAAAGCGACTTGTTTCACACATGTAAATACTCCAATTTACATATGTTGCTGAATCAGGGGTGTAAAAACTAGGAATGTATCCCCACGGGTAAATTAAGAGATTACTGTATGTATGTGCATTTAATGCTGTTTTAAATTGACGGGCATTACAAAAATTGCGCATGGCTTGTGTTTCAGGTTCAGAGAATGCAGCTGTGCCTCTGTACGTATCCGAACTTGGAGTAGGTGAGGAACCTGTATTATCATAACCCCAATGACCTCCATAGTTTCTGTTTAAGTCAACACCAAAAGTAGTCCCGTTATTTCTTCTGTTTTTGCGCCACATGCCACCACCATTCGGATTGGTTGAACGGTTGTATTCATAACCATCAGGATTAACGCAAGGAACGAAGTACATTTCTGTGTTGTCTACTAAAAATTTAATATCCGGATTGGTATTATAATTCTCCAGCAAATACCACATGTAAAAAATAAGTTGTGAAAGGGATGCGGCTTCGCGGGCATGATGCAATGCGTCGTATAATACTTCCGGTTCATTTTCATCTACACCCGGATTATCTGATATTTTTAAATACCAAATATTACGACCTTCGATACTTTGCGGACTTAAAGCTTGTTTAGCAGTAATTAAATTAGGATAGAGTAAGGTCATGCTATCTAAAATGTTTTGCATTTCTGCTAAAGTGAAATAACCCCCCATGCTTCCTAGATGAAAGCGACTTGGTTTTATAACGGTTGGCGCATTACAGTCAACAGGCGCTAATGTTTTATTGAGGTAATCTTGCTTGATGCGTTCTTCATAATAAGAAGCTAAATCGCTGATAATTATTTTGTGCGGAATATTATTTTGTTTCAATATTGCCACTTCACTTTCAGAAATCTCTGTAGTGATTTGCTCGCCCTTCACTTCAGAATGGTCGATAGTGATGCCAAGATCTAATAACTGTTTGGCAATACCTACTGCGCCTGTAATTTCTACTTTATGGTATTTTTCAACCTGAGAAAAAAGGAGATTGCAAGCGGCAATCAATAAAAATGTAAACGTAAGTTTTTTCATAGTGCAGAATTATTAATGTAAGGTACATCAATAAGTCTGCAATTGCAAGGGGGCAGCCCTAATAGTTAATGCCTAAATTGTAAAATACAAAGCTCCACATATCGCCAAATTCATCAATTTGTTTAGATGTTGGTTTTCCTGCTCCATGGCCGGCTTTAATATCCACACGAATGAGCGCCGGATTTTCTCCTTGAGCATTTTCCTGTAATGTGGCTGCAAATTTAAAGGAGTGGGCAGGCACTACACGGTCGTCGTGATCCCCGGTTAGTACCATCGTTGCCGGATAATTGGTTTTCTTCACATTATGTAAGGGCGAATATTTAATTAAGCAATTAAACTCTTCTTTGTTTTCGCTGTTACCGTAATCTACACTCCAGGCACGGCCAATTGTGAATTTATGAAAGCGTAACATGTCTAATACACCTACTGTAGGAAGTGCTACTTTACAAATATCCGGACGTTGAGTCATAACGGCGCCAATTAGTAAACCTCCATTACTTCGGCCGTGTATCGCTAATTTTTGATGCGATGTGTATTTATTTTGTACGAGATAATTTGCAGCTGCAATGAAGTCGTCAAATACATTTTGTTTTTTGCATTTGGTTCCTTCCTTATGCCATTCTTCCCCGTATTCTCCGCCTCCGCGCATGTTGGCCACACAGTAAATTCCGCCCGCTTCTAAAAACACAGCACGATCAATTCTGAATTCAGGCGTGATGGAAATGTTAAATCCACCATATCCGTATAGAAAACAAGGATTGTTACCGTTTAGAACTAAATCTTTTTTATGGGTAATAAACATTGGGATTTTAGTTCCGTCTTTACTTTCAAAAAACACTTGTTTGGTCACATAGTCTTCCGATTTGAAATCTATTTGCGGTTTAAAAATTTCAATACTTTGACTAGTTGCCATGTCGTAATAATAATTTTTGGATGGAGAAGTGAATTGAACCACAGAGTAGGTGAAGAATTTATAGGCGCGTTCAGCGTGTAATTCGTTCAGTTTGCAAAATTCCGGTAATGGAATTTCTTTTTCAAAAGTACCATCCATCGCAAACATATAAAGGTGCGACGAAACATCTTTAAGATAAGAACCCAAAATTTTACCATTACAAAAAGCCACACTTTCCAGTAAATCTGCTTTTTCGCCAACTACATCTTTCCAGTTTTCTCCTTGCGGTTTTTTCACATCTATTTTTACCAATTTATATTTTGGCGCACCATGATTTGTTCTTACAAATAAATTAGAGCCAATATTATCCACAACACCGTATTCATAATCAAAAGTTCCGTTGATGATGGTAAACGGACTATTCGCAATCGATAAATCTTTCACCATTAGCATTTCACCACTGGTGCTTTCGCTTACATACAAAACTAAAAAGCGCTCATCATGGGTAACCTGCGTGCCAAAGTTATAATTCGGATGTATTTTGTCTTCATAAATTAATTCATCTTTATCTTGCGTGGTTCCTACTTTGTGGTAATACACTTTGTGAAACTGGTTTTTACCCGTGTAGGTTTGTCCTTTTACAGGCTCATCATAACGACTGTAATAAAACCCGTTTCCTTTCCATGACATTCCGGAAAACTTCACCCATTTTATTTCATCTACCAAATCTTGTTTGGTTGAAATATCTTTCACGTGAATTTCTACCCAATCGCTTCCCGCCTTTGAAATACCGTAGGCTAAATATTGTCCGTTTTTAGAAATGGAAATGCTGGCGAGCGATATTGTTCCATCCGTTGATAGCGTATTAGGATCCAATAAAACTTCACCGTTACCGCAACAAGTATCTTTTTGAGAGTAGAGAACACTTTGGTTTTGTAACCCGTCATTTTTGTACCAAAAAAAGCGGTCTCCCTTTTTAAAGGGAGGGCTTGCTTTCTGGTAATTCCAGATTTGTGTAAGGCGTTGTTTTATTTTTGCGCGATAGGGAATTTTATCCAGATAGGAATAGGTAAGTTTATTTTGTTCTTCCACCCACGCTTTAGTTTCAGTGCTGTTATCATCTTCCAACCAACGATACGGATCGGCGATTTTTGTACCGAAATAATCGTCGGTTACAGTCTCCTTTTTAGTCTTAGGATAATTGAACGAAGTTTGCGCACTTGCTGCTAAGCAGGTAATGGTGAAGAGTGTAATAAGATATCGCATCGTATTTAAAATATGTTTGAAGATACTAAATATAGGTATTGGGAACGGTTAAGATTTAGGAATTCTTGGAGAGCAAAACATTGTAGTCAACAATTCATTAACAATGGATTTATAAATGTCAATAAAACAAAAAGAAATTGTGGACTTTCATTTATTCCTAATTCCGAAATAAATACAATATTGCTTCTGATGTTTTTTAACACAAGCATAAAGTATTTGATTTTCTTTTCTCTGATTAATTTCGGATTGAGTGCCCGTGCACAAAAATTTTCGGATGAAGATTTTATAGCCGGTTCAAGCGAAGAGATAGCAAAACCATTTAGCGCAAGGGAGTATATTGAGCATTTTAAGGAAGACGCGATAAAGGAAATGTATCTGAATAAAATTCCGGCCAGTATAGTTTTAGCGCAGGCCATGTTTGAAAGTGATAACGGGAACAGTGAATTAGCGCGCAACGCGAAAAATCATTTTGGCATTAAGTGTAAATTGGATTGGTGCGGTGATTCTTATTCAAAAGATGATGAAGAAAAAAATGAATGTTTTAGAAAGTATACATCAGTTTTGGCTTCCTATACCGACCACTCCATATTTCTGAAAACTCGCCCTCGTTACGCGTTTTTGTTTGATATTCCGCTCACCGATTATAAATCCTGGTGCTATGGACTAAAGGAAGCCGGCTATGCAACCGATCCGAATTACGCGAAGCGACTCATCAATATCATCGAAAAGTATAAACTTTACGAATTTGATAAGCATCAGTTAATTGAAAAGCCGGTTTTCCCGGGACTGGAAATCAAGAATCCGGAATTGGATTTACGTACAGTTTATCAGTATAATAGCGGACGGTTTATTCTTACCAAAGAAGGAGATTCGTTTTTTAAAATAGCCACAGAATTTGACATAGAGCTTGAAAAATTAATGGCATATAACGATTTCAAAAAAGGAGATAAAATCGAGATCGGTCAAAAAATTTACCTCGAACCTAAGAAAGAAAAGGCTAAAGAACCTTACCATTTGGTTAAAAAGGGCGAAACTTTAAGGCAAATATCACAAACCCATGGACTTAAGCTATCCGTGCTTTGTAAAAATAACCATTTAAAAACCAACTATATACCAAAACCAGGGGAGATTCTTTATCTACAAGAAGAAAAGCCTTTTGGAGCGATTCCGCTTACCGCCGAAGACAATGCTTTTCGCGAAAATTTTTAGCGCTTTTTAGGCAAAAAAAGCCCGTTTTTCGGTAATTATTTTATCTTTGCACTTCTTAAAAAAACAGAACATGAGTATTCTCGAACAAATTCGTAGCAGAACCGGATTATTAGTTGGTTTAGTTGGTTTAGCATTGGTAATTTTTATTTTGGAAAGTTTATTGGGTTCAGGCCAGTCTTTATTCGGCTCAGCCAATACAACAGTAGGTGTGATTGGTGGAGAAACCATCGATTATACCCGTTATAACAATAAGGTTAACGAACAGGCTGCAATGATTATGCAGAACAATCCTAACGCTAATATTGATGAGCAAATGCGTTCTCAAATTGGTGAAGTGGTTTGGAATACCTTTATTTCAGAAATCGTTGTAAAACCTGAATACAGAAAAGTAGGTATCAGTGTTGGTGAAGATGAATTATACGATATGATGTTAGTGCACCCGCATCAAATGGTTGTACAACAATTAACCGATAAAAATACCGGCCGTGTATATGACGTAGTAGCCGGTCCTGATGGTTCATTGGATTTAATGAAATTAAATCAGTGGGTGAACAATATGACACCGGATGCTGAGCGTTTCTGGATGAATTTAGAACAAGGTATTGCAGAATCTCGTGAAGCTGAGAAGTATGCAGCCCTTGTAAAAAAAGGTTTATATGTTACTAATGCTGAAGCAAAAGAAATTTTAGCGCAACAAACCAAACAAATGAATATTGGATTTGTAATGAAGCGTTACACTGCAGTTTCTGATTCAGCAGTTAAGATTAACGAAGATGATATTAATAAATATTATAAGGATCATTTATACGAGTTCAACAGTTATGAAACTACCCGTAAAATTGAGTACGTAAGTTTTGATGTTGTTCCAAGCGAACAAGACATGGTAAATCTTGAGAATGATATGAAGCGTATTGCAGAAGAATTCAAAACCAAAACTGCAAAAGAAGATTCATCTTACATAGCTCAGGAAAGTGAAGAAGGACAAGTAACCATCAGTGATTTAACAAAGAAGACAATGATCATTCGTGATTCATCAGTTTATACAGATCCTGTTGGAACAGTTTATGGTCCTTACAACGAAGGCGCTTACTTTAAAGTTTACAAACTATCCGGTGTAAAACAAGTAGCTGATTCAGCTCGCGTACGTCACATCTTAATTGGATTAACTGATACCCGTACTAATCAACCGCGTACTGCTCCTGTTGCAAAACGTATGGCTGATAGTATTTTAACTTTATTAAAAAACAAACAAGTTGTATTTGATTCTAATTATGTAAAAGCAGTGAGTGATGATCCGGGTTCTTTTGGAAACGGTGGAGATTACGGTTGGTTTGATGAGAACAAAGGATTTGTTGAGCCATTTAAAAAGGCAGGTTTAGAAGGAACTAAAGGAAACATCAGCGTTGTAGAAACACAATTTGGTTACCATATTATCGAAGTGTTAGATGTTTCTAAAACTTCACACACTGCTTATCGTGTAGCTCAGATTTTCAAATTAATTGGTCCTAGTCCTGAAACAACCAAAGAATATTATAAGCTTGCTACTGATTTCGGTGGACAAAACAACACTTCTGATTTGTTTGAAAAAGCTATCGAAAAACAAAAGTTAAATAAGCGTATTGCTGATAACATTAAGGAAAACGACAAAACTTTACCAGGACTTGATAACGCGAAGGAATTAGTTAAGTGGATGTATGCTGCTAATAAAGGAGATGTTTCTTCTCAAGTGTTTGAGTTCAAAGATAAATTTGTTGTTGCGCACTTAACAGGAATTAGAAATAAAGGTACTTTACCTTTGGATGAAGTTCGTGAAGAAGTTATCGTTAAAGCACGTCGCGATAAGAAGGCTCAGGAAATGATGAAAGAATTTACTGCTAAAGCAGGTGGTTCAAAATCTATTGATGAGATTTCTTCTAAGTTAGGTTTAGGCGTTGAGAATATGGAAAACTTAACATTCACTTCATTTAATGTGGTAAATGTTGGTCGCGAAGACGCATTAATCGGAACAGCAAGCGGATTAAAAGCAGGAGCTATTTCAAAGCCTGTGATTGGTGAAAATGGTGTGTTTATTGTTGCAGTTTCTGCGGTAAACGAAGCAAAAGTTCCAACTACAGTGGCTGACGCAAAAAATCAAGCTGAACAAACATTAGTTGGTCGTTCTGATTATGAAGTTTACAACGCAATGCGCGATGTAGCTAACATTGAAGATCACCGTGCTAAATTCGAATAATATTAATTAAGTACTTAAGCCCTGTCGCCACACGACGGGGCTTTTTTTTAAATACCAACATGGCAGATATTACAATAAACATTCAAAATCCTGATAACACAATTACTTCTTTGGTTGCTCCAACAGACATGGGATTAAGTTTAATGGAGTTTTTAAAAGGTAACGAGTACGACATTCTTGCTACATGCGGAGGCATGGCTTTATGTGCGACATGTCATGTTGAGGTAATAACAGGTTACGATAATTTACATGAAATAAGTAATGATGAAGGAGCAATGCTCGATACTTTACCTAACATCACAAACACTTCACGTCTTTCTTGTCAGTTGAAGTTAAATGATAGTATGGATGGAATTACCGTAAAGATTATGGGCGATGGCCTTAGTTAATTTTTGAAGTATACATTTTCTCAAAGGCTTCAATACACATTGCCACGTCATCCGGACAATGATTATCATTTAATTTTGGACGGCGTTCTCTTCCCAATTTCACTATCACTAATTTATATTTAGGAATGCACATAATGTATTGTCCTAAAATTCCTCTTGCGTAAAATACTTCCAGACTGTTATAAGATGTAAGCCACCAGCTGTAGCCATACGTTCTGTTTTTGCAACCATCCTCTTCATTGCAATCATATGGTAAAATACTTTGATGGATATAAACGGAATCAATAATTTGTTTACCGTTCCATTTCCCAAAATTTAAATACAACATGCCTAATCGTGCGAAATCTTTAGCATTGCTGTTTAAGCAACAAAATCCTTTTTCATAACCATCTTTCTTATCCAAACTCCACCAGGCAGGTTGTTCGCAACCTAATTCCTTCCATAAACGTTCACTTAAGTAATCCGACAATGGTTTACCAACCGCTTTAGAGATGCAAACGCCGAGAAGGGCTGTGTTCCCGCTCATATAGCGAAATGTTTTCCCGGGTTCTTCACCCAATGGATATTTGGTAGAAGCTTCTAATAAATTTTCGCCGTAATAACCTTCAGCGGGATAAGCGAAGGGATTTACATAATTCTCATCAAAATCAACACCTGAGGTCATGCTAACTAAATGTTTTAATGTAACATGTTCGCGACCCTTCTCTTTAAATTCGGGAATAAATGTTGAAACAGGCGCGTCAATACTTTTTATATAACCATCCGTTAAGGCACAACCTAATAATGCACTCATATAACTTTTCGAAACGCTGAATGAATTTGTATGTGAAGTGTCAGAATAACCATCCCAGTATTGTTCGTGTAATAAACTATCATTATGTATCATCACTAAGGCATGGGTAGCATAATTCACTAATATGTTTTTCGTTTCTTCAGGAAGAGGAACACTATTATAGTGTTTGGAAAGATGTAGTGGAGTAGGCGAAAGCGCATGTATTTTTCTATTCTCAAAAATTTGAAATTCAGTAGCGGAAGGTCCCGTTCTGCCTTTGAAGTAGGTATTCCACATACCTTTATATAAATACAACTTACCGCTGACTAAAATAGCGATATTGAATAGGAGGAAGGCTCCAATTATAAAGTAAACTAAAAACTTAAATGTTTTTTTGAGCATAATTTATGGTAAAACGACAGGTTCCTCCACTATATTGCATTCGAACAATGCCGTGAAGTGTTTTTTTAACTTTTGTTTTACTTCATCAAGATTTACTTTTTCAACGCCCAACTCTTTATGTAAACTGGTTACAGCTTTGTTCTGTATGCCGCACGGAATGATATTATTAAAATAATCAAGATTTGCATTTACGTTGAAGCCCCATCCGTGCATAGTTACCCAACGACTGCATCTAACACCAAACGCACAAATTTTACGAGCTTTTAGAGGATCGTTCACATCAATCCAAACGCCTGTTTCCCCTTTGCTTCTCTCACCTTTAATACCATATTCCGCAATTGTTAAAATAATTGTTTCTTCCAATAAGCGGAGAAATTGATGAATGTCGGTGAAAAAATTGTCGAGATCCAAAATAGGGTAACCAACTAATTGCCCTGGTCCGTGGTACGTTATATCGCCACCGCGGTTAATTTTATAATAAGTTGCTTCCTTTTGTTTCAGAGCCTCATCGTTAATTAAAAGATGGGCGGCATCACCGCTTTTACCTAAAGTATAAACATGCGGGTGCTCAACAAATAATAAATAATTTTTAGTAGGGATTGAGGTGTTATTGTTACGATTGTAGATTTTTTGTTCAATCGTTGTATTAAACAAACTCTCCTGGTACTCCCAGCAGGCTTTGTAATCCATTAAACCAAGGTCGCTGAATATAACCTCTTTGTTTTTGGACATTTAAAATTTTGAGAGTTCGTTTTTAAGATGATTGATAATGTTTACTTCAACCGCATCGATATTTTTAATTTCGGCGATGTAAACACTAATCCAATCTCCGATGTTAATCAGATAAATAAATTGCTCCAGTTTATTTTGGCCTTTTGCCATTAAATCAATAACACCGGAAGAGTATTTTTCAAATACAGGCTTACACACTTCATAACGCTTTTTTGTACGCGCATAGTCAAAAGAAGTATGGAAAGTGATCACTTTTAGAGCATCATTTTTTGAAGTCCAGCCTACCAATTCATTGTGATTCATTTCAGGAAATACATGATGCCAGCATAGCATTTTACTGTTTTCATTAATTTGTTGTCTGAAACGAACACACACACCTTCACTTCCTCCTAAGGAATAAATAATCGGCAATTTGTTATTTAATTCTTTGGCAATATGAAGAGCTTCCTGAGTGATATGTTGATTTTCTCTTTCTAATAAAGTAATACAACCTTTAACTTCATTTAATAATGATTCAGGAGCAAGTTTATAGAAAGTAAATATTTTTATTAGTTGAACTAAAGAATAACCGATACAAGAACGTGGTGGATTTCCTCCGGGAATTGTAATTACATCAAAATTATTTTTTGAAGCTAATTCAGCCACTTTACCGCCGCTGGTAATACAAACTACTTGCGCTTTTTTTGCAATGGCTTGCTCCATGGCTTGTAGTGTTTCTTCTGTATTTCCGGAGTACGAAGAAACAATCACTAAAGTATTAGGGCCGGTAAATGCCGGTAAAAAATAATCTTTGTTAATGGTAACAGGTACAGGACAATTATCTGAAACAAGTTCGCTGACAATAGTACCTCCAATGCCTGAGCCGCCAAGTCCGGTAATGATAACATTTTGAATATTGTTTTTAGGAGTTAATTTAGCTCCGTTCGCAATATCAAATGCTTCACGTAATTGGTTTGGAAAATTTTCAACTAGCTTTTTCATAAAAAGGGAAGCTAAAGGTAAGAATAATATCGGACATCAAATGAGTCCTTGCTCCATCATAATTTTTGTTTTTAATATAGCAGCAACAGAGATGGCATCTGTAATTTTGCCTGACATTACCCAATTGTAGGCTTCATTCAGATGAATTCGTTTTACTTGAAGAACCTCGCTCTCTTCAGGTTCGGCCGATTCAAAATCTAAATTTTTAGCTAAATAAACAATGGCTAATTCGTTAGTGGCCGAGTTGCTTAAATGCAAACGCATAATTTCTTGGAAGTCTTTAGCAACAATCCCGGTTTCTTCTTTTAATTCGCGTTTGGCAGAATCTAAAGGATCAATTCCAAGAGGCCCTCCACCTTCCGGAATTTCCCAACAATACTCCTCCAGGGGATAGCGCCATTGTCCAACGAGCCATGTAAATCCCTCATTATCAATGGGTAAAATTCCAATAGCGAGGTTTTTAAAATTAACGACGCTATAAGTAGCCGGTTTTCCGGCTGGGTTTAAAACATCGTGTTTCACGACTTTAATCCAAGGAGATTCGTAAACATCTTCTGATTTTTTTGTTATCCAGGGGTTGTGTTCCATTGCGTAATTGAAAGGTTTAACTAATTGTATAATTCCGTTCGCTAAGTAATAAATAGATTTCCAACAAGCAAATTGTTAATTACCTGTTTATTGCATTAATTTTTAGTAACTTTTAACACTTAAATTCGTACAACTTTCAAAGTTTATGACACTTCGCGTGAAAAGACATTTATACTCACTTATTTTATTTTTTTCCCTTACAGCTTCTTTTGCTCAAACGTATTATTGGGTGGGTGGTTCAGGTAAATGGAATGATCCGAAACATTGGTCATTAACAAGCGGAGGTAATCCGATTTTTAAAGCGCCGGATATTAATTCAGATGTAGTTTTCGATAATTACTCAGCAGACAATGTTATTGAATTGGTGGGTAAGAATGAAGTGCGTTCAATTTACTTTAATAATAAAACAAAGATTTATGTTGTCGGTGATGCAAGTACTGAACTTGTGATTGCAGGAAATTTTAAATTAAGTAATGCCACACGCTTCGATGCTCAAACTAAATTAGTTTTTAAGAGTAATTCAAGTCAGAAAAACACAATCTACGCTGCTTTTGGCGAGTTGAATAGTGATATTGTTTTTGAAAACGGTAATTGGGAAATTTCTCAACTACAAACGAAAAAGAACATTTATGTTAATGGCGGAAAATTTGAGTTATTAAACGGGTACTTAAAATGCAACGATTTCATCGCCTCTGATAATTCAAACGTTTCATTCATTAATTCTGGAACTACAATTTCAAATAAAATCAGTATTTCCAATTTGGCAACTGTTAATGCCAAGGATTATTTTTTATTAGCGAAAAAGTCGGATCCACAACTTTACAAAGTTCCTCCGGTATTTAATGATCCTTCAAAAGTAAAATCGGGTGAACAGAAAATATTAGCTTGTGGAATTACAACTGCTGTAACACTTCCTACTTGTCCTAATATTTGTAACGGTGTAATCTCTTTTACTTTTGATGCCGGTTGCGTTTCTAATCCTTATTTTATTTCCTATCCCGGATGGCCTGCAGGTTGTACAGCTGCGCCAACTGCAACTTCAATAAACGCACCAACAACTTTTTCTTTAAATAATCTTTGTAAATGCGGTTCCTTATATCAAATTGCAGTCACGGATGCAACTCTTGGCGTGGTTGGATTTTTTCAGATAGCCATGGTAATGGCGGATTTGGATTTTACTCCATTAGCAGTAACACAGCCAAGTTGTAACGGAGCTTGTAATGGTTTTATCAGCGGGTTTATTTCAGGTGGTACACCAAATTATTCCGGTACCGTAACTCCGGGTGGACAAACATTTACAACTGCCATTGGAGCTAACTTAACTAATTTGTGTGCGGGTAATTATACTTTAAATATTACAGATAGTAAGGGCTGTACTTACAGTGAAACTGTCACCATGACGCAACCAAATCCGATTTTACCAAATCTTGTTACTCAAAGTATTTCATGTTTTGGTCAATGTACGGGTTCAGCTTCCGTTTCTCCTACAGGTGGTAATCTTGGTACATATACAGCAACATGGCTTCCTTCAGGAACAACGGTTTCCATACCTTCTGGCAATACGGCCGGATTAAATGGCCTATGTGTAGGAAATAATACGGTTATAATTCGTGATATTAATACGTGTAGCGTAAGCACTACTTTTACAATTTCTCAACCTGCAACATCAGTAACCGCAACACAATCACAAACTAATGTGACTTGTGGTGGATTATGTAATGCAAGCGCGTCTGTAACTGCAAGCGGTGGTTCTCCGGGTTATACCTATACATGGTCGCCTGCACCGGGTGGCGGACAAGGAACATCACTGGCAACAGGTTTATGTGGTTCCTTAACACCGGCTCCTGCTAACTATACGGTTTCCATCGCTGACTCAAAAGGATGTACTATAACAAGAACGTTTTCAATTACTGCTCCTCCAACACTCACAGCAAATCCTACATTTACTAATGCAACCTGTAACGGAACCTGTAATGGTTCTGCTAATGCTAATCCAAGTGGAGGAGTGCCGCCGTACGTTATAAGCTGGTCGGGTCCTTCCGGATTTTCTTCAACATCAGCAAACATTACTAATTTATGCGCAGGTAATTATACTTTAACAGTTACAGACGCATCTTTATGTGTAACTACACCTACTGTTATTACAATCACTCAGCCGCCACCAATAACTCTAACAGTTAACTCTGCAAGCATTACTTGTTTTGGTGTTTGTACGGGCTCTGCAGTCGCTAATGCTTCCGGTGGAAATGGTGGTTTTACTTATACATGGTCGCCGGGTAACCCAACCGGACAAGGCACAGCTACAGTTACCAATTTATGCGCAGGTAACTACACGATTGCAGTAAGAGATGCAAGTTTATGTGCGGCTAACACGACTTTCACAATTACTCAACCTATTCAGATTAATCAGAACGTTACTACAACAAGTTTAACGTGTAATAATGTATGTACCGGTGTGATTAACTCTACCCCGAGCGGAGGAAGTGGAGCACCTTATACATTTACATTAGCGTCTGCAAGTTCAACCGTAACTACTAATCCGCCTTATAATGGATTGTGCGCAGGAGTTTACACATTATTTGTACGTGATGCCGGAGGTTGTGTAAGAACACAAACTTATAATATTGCTCAACCTAATGCGTTAACTGTTTCAGCAAATACAACTTCAATTTCTTGCTTCGGAAATTGTAACGCTTCTTTATCAGGAAGTGCGGGTGGAGGAACACCAACTTATACATTTGTTTGGACAACTCCTACCTCAACTATTAATGGTGCAGTCATTAACGGACAATGCGCAGGAAATTTTACTTTAACTGTAACTGATGCAAACGGATGTACAACAAACACTGCCGTTACTATTACTCAACCTACTGATGTGACTGTAGCTTTAACACCTAATCCGCCAAGTTGTAATAATGGTTGTAATGGTTCAATTACTTCTACGGTTTCCGGCGGTACTCCAGCTTATACATATAATTGGTCAACCGGAAGCACTCTCACAACAGTTGGTTCTTTATGTTCCGGTAATTATACATTAGTTGTTACTGATAGCAGAGGATGTACAAAAACTACAACCACAAACATTTCAAATCCATTACCAATTACGATTACTACAACTGCTGTACCTACTAATTGTGCCGGTACATGCGACGGTCAAGGTTTAGCGAATGCTTCAGGTGGCACGCCGGGATATAATTATAGTTGGAGTACTGTTCCAGTTCAAACCGGAACTGTTGCATCTAATTTGTGTAGCGGAAACTATGTTGTAACCGTAACAGATTCCCAAGGCTGTACGAACTCTGCAAACGTTAATATTACATCGCCACCAACTTTAACAGCGGCAATTACCGGAGTACAACCAAGCTGTAATGCATGTACAGGTGCAGCTACAATTACAGCTGGCGGCGGAACACCGGCATTCACTTATTCGTGGATTCCATCTTCACAAACAAATTCGGTGGCCACCAATTTATGTGTTGGTCAACAAACTGTAATTATAACTGATAGTCGTGGTTGTTCAGTTACTAGAACAGTAAACATCGTACAAACAGTTAGTGTAAATATCACAACAACCGGTACTGTTCTAACTTGTAATAATGGTTGTACAGGTGCAGCCAGCGCGAATGCAAGTGGTGGAACTTTACCATATACTTATACCTGGACTTCTGTTCCGACACAATCAACTCAAGTTGCAACAGGATTATGTGCGGGCTCATATACCGTTACTGTTGCTGATCAATTAGGATGTTCAAACACAGGAACAATTAATTTCGTTAATCCACCGGCGATAAATGTAACTTCAACCGTTACTGCTGCAACATGTAATTCTGTATGTAATGGTGCAATTAGTGTTACTGCGAGCGGCGGAACAGGTGCACTTTCCTATACATGGTCGCCGGGTAATCCAACCGGACAAGGAACACCAAACGTCACTAATTTATGTGCGGGCAATTATACGGTTGATATTCGGGATGCGAATAATTGTATTCAAACACGCACGTTTACTGTTACAGAGCCAAGCGCAATAACGTCAACGTTTACTTCGGTTAATCCTACAACATGTTCAGGAACTAACGGTTCGATTACTGCTACAGTTGGCGGAGGTACGCCGGCTTATCAATTTACCTGGACTCCAGGAGGAAATACAACAGCAACCTTAACAAATGTTGGTGCCGGAACTTACACTCTAACCATTCGTGATAATGCAGGTTGTACCCAAACTTTAGTAACAACATTAAGTGATCCAACTGGTCCAACTATAACCGTTACTTCTTCTTCTATTACATGTCCTTCATTATGTAATGGTACAGCATCTGTAAGTGCGGTTGGTACAGCTCCAATTACCTTTAGTTGGTCAACCGGTGCTACCACTCCAAATATTAGCGGATTATGTCAGGGAACATTTGCAGTAAATGTTTCTGATGCTACAAATTGTACCGTTAGTCAAACATTTGCAATTGCGCAGCCTCCAACGTTTAGTTTAAATGCAACGTCATTTAATGCCGGATGTAATTCATCCTGTAACGGAAGTATTACTACGTCGCCTGCCGGTGGTACGCCGGGATATACTGTAACATGGTTACCGGGTTCTGTAACTACTCAAACCTTAACTAATCTTTGTGCAGGAACGTATTCTGCTAACGTAACCGATGCGAACGGTTGTGCCTACGCGCAAACATTTACAATTACTCAGCCAACATCAGTAGCGGCTTCAGTTACAGGAACGAATGTTTTATGTAATGCCGCATGTAACGGATCAGCATCTGTAACGCCTTCCGGAGGAACTGCTCCATACACATTTACCTGGACGCCTTTACCACCTTTCGCAGGATCGTCTTTCCCAACAGTAAACGGATTATGTCCGGGTGTATATAGTGTAACAGTTATTGATGCCAATCTTTGTCAGACAACAGCAACTGTTCAGATTACAGAGCCTAGTGCTTTAACAGGAACTGTTAATGTAACAAACGCTATTTGTAATTCACAGTGTAATGGCTCGGCATCCGTAACAATTGGTGGAGGAACACCAACTTATACTTTCAGTTGGTCAGGTTCTGCATCAACAACCAGTGTAGCTTCCAATTTATGTGCCGGAACTTATTCCAGTATTGTTACCGATCTTAACGGATGTTCAGTAACAACAACATTTGCAATTACGCAACCTTCTCCAATATCAGTAACAGCTACGCCAACTAGTCCACTTTGTAACAGCGCATGTAACGGTAGTATAACAACTAATGTAACTGGTGGAACCGGTGCTTATTCTTATACATGGATTCCAACCGGAACCGGAGCGAATCCAACAGGTTTGTGTCCGGGTTCATATACAGTCTTTGTAAGAGATATAAATAATTGTTTAGGGCAAAATGTAACAAACCTTGTGAATCCTTTGCCGCTGCAAGCGAATGCTACCTTTACCAATCCTAGTTGTAATAGCAATTGTAATGGTGTTGCTATTAGTAATCCTTCTAATGGTACAGCACCGTTTAACTATACCTGGACTTCAGTTCCAAACCAAAATACACAATCGGCAACCGCATTATGCGCAGGCACGTACAGTGTGTTTGTATCTGACTTCAATGGATGTTTGGATACACAGCAAGTAGTTTTAATATCTCCTCCAACATTAACAATTAATCCATCTACAAGTGCCGCTACCTGTGGTACGTTATGTAATGGGTCAATTAACGTTGCTCCTTCCGGCGGTACACCTGCTTATACATTTACGTGGACGCCTTCAGTATCTACAGGATCTGTCGCTTCAAATATCTGTGCCGGTATCTATACAGTAATTGTGCGTGATGCCAATAATTGCTCAACTACTTTCCAAATTCCATTAAGTAATTCAAATGGCCCAAGTAGCGCGGTGGTTACTTCTACTAATGTAAATTGTAACGGACAATGTACTGGTGCAGCCTCGGTAACAAATCCTGTGGGTGGTACAGCGCCTTATGTTATCGCGTGGGTACCTCCTGTTACTTCAACTGTCAATCCTGCAACAGGTTTATGTGCGGGTACATACACAGCACAGATAACTGATGCAAATTCCTGTGTATTATTCCAGTCTGTTACTATTACAGAACCGCCATTGATTAATGCAAATACTACAGTTAATCAACCTTTATGTGCAGGAAATTGTAACGGAACAATTACGGCAAATGCTTCCGGTGGTTCACCGGCATATGCTTATAGCTGGAGTACCGGTGCAACAACATCTTCAATCACGAATATCTGTCCGGGTAATTACACATTAACTGTAACGGATGCTTTAAGTTGTGCAATTACTCAAACGTTTAATTTACCAGGATTAGTTAGTATTACATCCACAACTATTGTAACTAATAATCTTTGTAATGGAACATGTAATGGTAGTATTTTGGCATCTGCTGTTTCAGGAGGTATTGGTCCATATACATTTAGTTGGAGCGATCCATTAGGTCAGAATACACAACAAGCTATCGGATTATGTGATGGTACTTACTCAGTAACTATCACGGATACGCAAGGATGCTTTAATGTCTTCCCGGGAAGTATCACATCACCGGCAGCAATTACAATGACTTCAGCAATTACACAACCATCGTGTGGTTTATGTAATGGCTCTTCAACAGTAACAGCTATTGGTGGAACAGCGCCATTCACTTATTCATGGAGTAATGGTGCAACGGGTGTATCTAGTAATAGTTTGTGTGCAGGTGTTTACATGATTACCATAACAGATAACAATGGTTGTAATCAGAATGTTAGTTTACCAATTAATAACTCAAGCGGAATTACAGGTGAAACAATTAATATAACGAATGAGGCATGTTTCAATCAGTGTAATGGTGCTGCAACTGTTACAGCTGTTGGAGGTACTGCGCCAATAACGTATAATTGGTTAACGCCGGCTTCTACATCAAATACCCTCACCGGTTTATGCGGCGGAACATATTTTGTGCAAATGACAGACGCGCAAGGTTGTATTAGAAATGCATCCGTCACCATAAATTCCGCAACCGATTTAACTTTAACTCCAACTGTAACTCAGCCAAGTTGTACGGTAAATAATGGTTCAATAGTAGTTGCGGTAACAGGAGGAACTCCAACTTATACCTTCGCATGGTTACCTGCAGGTAGTACTGCTACGTTAAGTAATATTGGTCCGGGTAATTATACAGTAACAGTAACTGATAATTCAGGATGTTCAAAAACATTAACGTTCCCAATCAATAATCAGAATGGACCAACATTAGTAGCAAATACAACCAGTGCAACATGTAGCGGAACATGTAATGCAGTGGCAACCGTTAGCGTAACTTCAGGCACATCACCATTCACGTATAATTGGAGTAGTGGAACAGTTGTAAATTCTGGCACCATCAGTACATCAAGTGGATTATGCAGTGGTGTTGTGAATGTAACTGTAACCGCCGCGAATGGTTGCGTTTCGTTACAGAATTTAAATATTTCGCAGCCAACACCTATTGTAGCAGGCTTGCCAATAACAAGCGCACCTCAGTGTAATGGAGATTGCAATGGTAGTATTAATCTAGTGCCAAGTGGCGGAACATTGCCTTATACGTATACATGGAGTCCTTCCGGTAGTACAAATCCTTTAACAGGATTGTGTTCCGGAACTTATTCGGCAACAATAACGGATGCTAATGGATGTAATATTTCTTCCACATTTACACTCGTAGATCCTCCTGTATTAACACTAACAACTTCCGTGGTTGACGCATCATGTAACACTGCAAACGATGGTGCCATTACAACTACTGTTACCGGTGGTGTTCCTGTTTACACGTATACTTGGACAGGTCCTTCGGCATTTACAAATACTAATAGTAGTGTAACAAATATTTTACCAGGTACCTATTCATTAACATTGATTGATGCGGCAGGTTGTAGAAAAGATACAAGCATATTAGTAACTTCTACGCTTACAGTATTGGCAGTAGCAGGTAATGATTCCACATTCTGTCAAACATCAACATTTACACTCAACGGTAGTAACTCAATTAATGGAACAACCTTTAATTGGTATCAAGTTCCATCAGCTTCACCAATCGCAACAGTAGTTACGACAACAGTTAATCCTCCTGTCGGAACAACAACATTTGTTTTAGAAGCAATAAATGGAACATGTATACATCGTGATACAATTTCCATTACTTCAAATCCTTTACCAATTGTTGATGCTGGACCTAACTATACCATTACTGTATTGACCTCAACCATTATTGGTGGTTCACCAACGGGTCCTGCCGGAGGTACATTTACCTGGATTCCTTCTTCAACATTAGACAATCCAACTTCATCAAATCCAGTTGCGTCTAATACAGTTAATACTACTTACACTGTTATTGTAACAGATGCGAATGGGTGTGTTGCTTCTGATACAATGCATGTACATATCTTCCCTGAAATTGTAATTCCGAACGGATTTAGTCCGAATTCAGATGGTAAAAACGATACATGGGTAATTGATAATATTATTCAGTTCCCGGATTGTGAAGTGGAAGTGTATAACAGATGGGGTGAGCAATTATTCTACTCTAAAGGTTATGGTGTACCATGGGATGGTCGATTCAAAGGAAAAGACTTGCCTGTGGGAACTTATTATTACATCATCAATTTAAATCATAAAAATTTCCCTAAAGCATATACCGGACCTTTAACTATATTCAGATAACATGAAAAGATTTATTTACATACTATTCGGAATACTGTTATTGGCAAGCGCCAATGCGCAGCAGTTACCGCAATACACGCAATACATGTTAAATGAATTTGCGATTAATCCTGCAGTAGCCGGGAAAGAAGAATTTGCAGATGTTCGCTCAAATAACCGTTACCAGTGGGTAGGTATAACCGATGCGCCACGCACCTACATGTTAACTGTTCATGGTCCGATGAAATTAAAGAACATGGGATTGGGAATGAATTTATTTACAGATATCGTTGGTCCTACCCGTCGCGTGGGTTTAAATTTTTCTTACGCTTACCATATTAAACTGAATGAGGAAACAAAAGTATCTTTAGGATTAAGCGCCGGAGTTTTGCAGTGGGGAATCGACGGGCATAAATTGCAATTACATGATGCAGGCGATGAGAATTTATTAACCCAATATCAAACTACTTATGTGCCTGATTTTGGTGCCGGCGTTTTAGTGTATTCAAAAAAGTATTATATCGGAATCGCTGTTCCACAGATGTATCAAAGTAAAATTAATTTATATCCCGGTGTAGAAAGCAAATCAAAATTGGTGACTCATTTTAATGTAAATGGTGCCTATAAGTTTGACTTGGGAGAAGATTTTAAGTTGGAACCATCCTTTATTTTAAAATATGCTACACCGGCGCCAATGAAACTGGATGTTGGAGTGCGCGGTATTTACAGAGAGCAAGTTTGGTTAGGAGCAGCATACCGACATAATGATGCTGTTACTGCACTTGTCGGCTATTTATACAAGAACTACTTAATGATTGGTTATTCTTACGATTTTTCAACTACAAATATCCGTCGTTACAGTTCAGGTACACATGAAGTAATGCTTGGATTGAGATTCTCGCGTCAGCACAATCGTGCCTGGGTTGCCGATAAATAATTGAGCTTCTTTTGTTTTTTTAATAATTGTAATTCGCAGGATTGATTAATTTTATGCGAGTTTATTGTCTGGTAAAGTTTAAGCACATAATTGTATTATTTCTGGCCCTTTTAATGTGGCGTTGCGCTCAAGTAGCACCGCTAACAGGAGGTCAGCGAGATAGCCAAGCACCAAAACTGCTTAACACCATTCCTCAAAACATCAGTTTAAACTTTAAGGCGAAGTTTATTGAGTTAACCTTTGATGAATATATTCAAGTAAAGGATATCGCCAATCAATTAGTTATTACCCCGCAATTAAAAAATCAGCCGGAAGTAGAAGCGAAGGGAAAGAAAGTAATAATAAACTTAAGTTATACAGAGTTATTGCCCAATACAACTTACCGCTTCTTTTTTGGAAATTCAATTCAGGACATGCATGAAGGAAACACGCTTTCCAATTTTGAGTATGTGTTTTCAACAGGAAATAAAATCGACTCCCTTGTTATCGAGGGAAAGGTTAATAATGCGTTTAATTTAAAAGCAGAATCAGATATCACTGTTGGATTATATAATAGTAGCGAAAGTGACAGCGTTGTGTGGAAACAAAATCCACTTTACTTTACAAAGACCAACTCAAACGGTGTTTTCAGTATAAATTATTTGCCTCCCGGCGATTTTAAAGCCTTTGCGTTCTCCGACAAGAATAAGAACCTTAAGTTTGATGGCGGAGAAGAGATGATAGGTTTTTTAAACAATACGATTAACTCAAATGTGGATTCAAATCTGATCTTTACTTTATTTAAAGAAAAACCAATTAAGTTCTTCGTGAAAAAGGCTTTTTCTCCTTATTATGGAATGGCCAAAGTGATTTATAATGCGGAGCAGGATAATAATGTTAAAGCCTTCCAAGAATCGCAAGATAAATTATTATGCACAGAAGGCGGCACTAATGATACGTGTTCAGTATATTATCATGATATATTTGATACGTTAAAGCTTGTGGTTAAACATGCCAATAAATCCTTAATTGATACAATTTCTATCAATCTTCTTTCAAACGAGAAATTTGAGAGATTAAAGCAAGAGCGAAAACTTTTATTGGATATTGAGCTAAAGCCATTGGTAAATGGTGTAATGCCTTATTACGAAACCGCTGCACTAAAATTTAATGCGGCTATGGATTTTACCAGTATCGACATGGCCAAGGTTAATTTAACCAGAAAACAAGATACCATCCTTACTAAATTGTCTCCTCAATTTAAGGCAGAGGGTTGTGATAGATTATTACTATTAGAAAAATTATCGGAAGATGCAGTGTATGATCTGGTAATAAAGTCAGGCGCCATTAAAACTAAATTTGGTTTACCAAACGATTCGGTGAAAATTAGCTTTAGAACTAGTTTACCGGATGATTATGCTTCATTACAACTTAAATTGTTATTTCCTGATAAGAGTGATTACATTATTCAATTAATGAATGATAAACAGGAAATAGCTCGAGAATTGTACTGTGAACAAAGTATTTCTTCAAGCGCAGAACAAACATTTTCGTTTAAAAATTTGTTGCCGGGTAATTATTATGTGAAGTTAATACGTGATGAAAACAAAAATAAAATGTGGGATACAGGTCATTTATTACAAAAAACACAACCTGAAACAGTTTATTTAAACGCCATTCCAATAAAATTATTAGCAAATTGGGATTCGGAATCGGAGTGGAAAGTGAAATAAAAAGCTTACAAAACTGAAAATTATTTACGCAGAAAAAAATATGACATCCTCTGAAACACCAGTAAAATCAATGCTTGCAGAGGATCAACAAAAAAATATTTTTTATTTCTTCATTGGAGAAAATATTTTAGCAGAACACACGATTTACGTAATTAACAATATCAACATTTTGATGTTGAAAAAATAATGGGTTAATATTTAGTAGAGAACGATTTATTTTATTACTTCGTATTAACAAAAACTCAAAAACAAGAAACCATGGCAAAAAAAGCAACAAAGAAAAAAGCTGCTCCAAAGAAAAAAGTAGCTAAGAAAAAAGCCGCTCCAAAGAAAAAAGCAGCTAAGAAAAAAGCTTCTAAGAAGAAGTAATAAAAAGCCCCGCTCAGCGGGGTTTTTTTATGTCCATACTTTTCTATTTGCCCTATTGTTGCAATTAATTCCTGAATTAATTTATCTTTACACAAATTAAAAACAAACACATCAATGAAAAAGCTATTATCAATTATTTCTGCTATCGCGATCATTGCTTCGGTTCAAAGCTGCGGCGATAAAAAAGAAGAACCTGCCGCTGTAGTGGCTCCTGCAGGTATGATTACTCTTGATTTAAGTAAGTACGGTAAGCCGTTTACTATTTTTGTTCCGGATACAACTAACTCTAAAATGGAGATTATGGAACAAACTTGGGGGGCACTTGAAATTAAAATCGGTAAAGATTTTCAGTTATCGATTACAGAAGATCCGGGTGATATGGAATTACGTAAAACAGATATCCAAGGTGATGAGGTGAATAAGTTCAAATCATTCGTTGTGGATGAGCCAACCACAATTATGTGGGAAAGCGAAATCACGAAGCCTGAATTCCATTTTTATTCAATTCAGAAATTAGGTAATTCAACCTATGTGTACGAAGATATTAAGAGCACAGAAGGTGAGCCATTATCGAAAGAAGCAGTTCAAAAGATGGTTGACGCTGCAAAAAGCATGAAAGAGGTAGTTAAAAAAGCACCGGAAGCTTAATCGAAATATTAAATAACAAAAAAGCCGCAGTTTACTGCGGCTTTTTTTATTGTATAATGCCTAATTTCCGACCCACATCGCTTATTAATGCCTTTACTTCGTCGGCAGTAGCCGTATCGCTGGTGGCTCTCGTATAAGTATCAGTCAGTGTCATGATGTTTTGTATAAAGAACTTCTTCATTTCATCAACACTCATGTCTTTGGTCCATAAATCAATCCGAAGCGTGTTGTTTTCTTTAGCGTCCCATAATGCAATCATGGCGCTTTTACATTCGCTGGTTTCTCCTGCGTCTTTGGCTTCCCACTTTATATCAATCGGTAAATAATTCTCATCTACCGTCACTTTAAAATTAATTTCGCTTGTTTTCATGTTTTATGTATTAAGGCCTGTATTTGCTTTTATTTAATATTTTTTGAGCGTCTTTCTCATTCAATAAATCTTCTAAACTTACTGCTTCATTATTATCCATATAACTCCTTACAATTTGCCAACCAATCCACATAGCAACCCTTGGAGGGCAATCTTTGCTAATTGCGCCTGTAAACGGACCATCACTTGTAAACTCAGTTATGGTTTTAAGATTGTTTTCATATAACCTGTTTTCTTGAGCTAAAAATCCCCAAACATTCTTCTCATACTTTTCACAATAGTTCATTTGGGCAGTAGAATAATTCACTTTTAAACTATCATGCATATCAGGTAAAAGCGCATCCATTGTATAAAAAAGCTTTCCGTAAAATATCATGTGATGCAATAGGGTATTGGTGGGTTCCGAATTGTCGAACTCGGTAATTAACCAGCCTCTTACCAAATTTGGAAGCATATTTTCTTTGGTCATCGACCTCACCTGATATTGTGGCCACTGCAGCATCTTATAATACTTGTTATTATTACCTAAATACATCTCCAAGCTAATGCCTAAAGTAGAATCCGGATAAACAATGTTATAATTATAGCCGCTGAAATAAGCTACATGTTTTAATGGAAGTTTGCGTTTCGGAAAAAAGTACTTGAATCTTTTTTCGCAAAGTGTTAATTCTTCAGCGAGTTTATTAATATCCTCATCTTTTATGGTTTTTTGAACTTCCTCATAGCTTCCGCGCATATCTTTATCCGTTACAAAATGCAATAAATAATTCGTGTCGGCTTTATTGGCATTTATAATTGTATAAACAAACTGACGATAAAAAGTGCCATACTTTTTAATAAGTTCTTGCTCTTTTGTTAAATGGTTTTGAGGTGTAATTGAAAACAAATCCCTGTCAAGTCTTTCAAATTTAACAGGCGCTATTTCAATACCTGAAATATCCGCTTCTAAACGATTGTTTTTACAACTTAATAAAAGTGTAATAACGGCAATTGGTATTAATAACTTAATAAGGTACTTCATCAAAAAAGTTTATCTTTGTAAAGATAATTTTTAAATATAAAGAAAATGAAAAAGATTTTTTCACTTGCTGTAGCCTCATTGTTAATTACAAATGTAATCTTAGCAGATGATGACGCGGATAAAAAATTCCGATTTGGCTTAAAAGTTACCCCAACTCCAACCTGGTTAAGAAGCCAGGACAAAAAGGTAGTTGAAAGTACCGGCATCAAATTTGGTTTTGGTTTTGGCTTACAATTAGAATTTCGTCTTAATTCTACAGCTCATTTCGTAACCGGTATTGGTGGCGATTTTTTAGGAGGAAAACAAACGTTTAAAAATGGACAAGGATATGTTTTAACTAAAGATAATGCGTACGTAAATTCTACAGATCAAGCGATTATTTGGGAAAGAACGCCTTTAGATATGAACACAGACGCTGGCACGGAAAGAAAATTCTACGAAATAAAAAGCCGCGATGTAAAAATGACTTATGTAACGCTTCCTGTATTATTAAAATTAATGACTAAGGATATTGGAGGGTTTAAGTACTTTGGTATGTTTGGCGGGAATATTGCTATTCAAACTAAGTACAGAGCTACCGATGAGATTGTAGAGCTCCAATATAACTCTACCAGCAATCATTTCGAAACTGCCGGAACAAGTACCATTACAGATATGCGTCCGAAAGGAGATTTAATTCCGTTTAATGTGGCTTTAAATGTTGGTTTAGGATTTGAATATAATCTTTCCGGTTCAACCTCAATTTTTGTAGGGGTTAACTATATCCGTGGCTTTATTAATCAGTATCAATCAAATTCCGATATCATGGTTGAGAAACTAAAGGATAACTTAAATAATTCAATTCGACCTGCAACAGCTAAACAAAGTGGTTTTAGTGATGGTGTTCAGCTTAACATTGGCTTCTTATTCTAATAATTATCATCTCATTTAAATCCCGGAAATTCTCCGGGATTTTTTATTTTTATACCATCCATTATGAAAAATAAAGAAGTTATAAAATACATTACAGAATGGCTTAAAGGTTATTGTGAAACATCAAAAACCGAGGGGTTTGTGATTGGTATAAGTGGCGGTATTGATAGCGCTGTTACTTCAACACTTTGCGCTCTTACCGGTAAGAAAGTTATCGCGCTGAATATGCCAATTCGCCAGCATAAATCGGAATTCGACAGAAGTGCAGAACACATTAATTGGTTGAAGCAAAATTTCAAGAATGTTGAGTCGGATACAGTTGAACTTACTGCTCCTTTCGAAAGTATTCAGAAAGCACTGCCTGCGAGCATCCAGGATTTTTTAACCATGGCAAATGTTCGTTCGCGCTTACGCATGATTACGCTTTATTCATTTGCCTCACACCATAAACTTTTAGTGGCAGGTACCGGAAATAAAATAGAAGATTTCGGAATTGGCTTTTTCACCAAATACGGAGATGGTGGTGTTGATTTAAGTCCGATTGCCGACCTTACTAAAACAGAAGTGTATGAATTGGCTAAGGAATTAAATGTAATTGACAGTATTCAGAATGCAAGACCAACCGATGGTTTATTTGCGGATGGAAGAACCGATGAAGATCAAATCGGCGCAACGTATCCTGAATTGGAGTGGGCGATGGCTTACATTGAAAATATGGAAAACTATGAGCTTAACGATCGCCAAAAGGAAGTAATGAAAATATACACAACACGTAATAAAGCAAACCGACATAAAATGGATCCAATCCCGGTTTGTTTAATACCTCACGATTTAAAAAAATAATTATGTTCGGAAAATTTGGAGACATGATGGGCAAGCTTCAGGAAATGAAGCAAAAAGCCGATGAAATGAAAAGAAAGCTGGATGATACAATCATTTCAACAGAAGGGGCCGGTGGCGATATTAAAATTGAAATCACCGGAAACCGCGAAATAAAGTCATTAAGCATTGCTTCTTCTTTGCAACATGGCGATAAAACTGAATTGGAAGAGCAGTTATTGGTAACACTTAATAAAGCGATTTCAAAAGCCAATACCATCAATGAAGAAGAAATGAAAAAGGCAGCTTCGGGATTATTACCGGGATTGTAATTAAAATTCTAAATACATCCAATAATTCGGATTACTGTGGGTGTCGCTGATTTTAAAATAAGTTTCACCCACAATTTTAAACCCTTGTTTTTCATAAAAGCGTAAAGCTCGCGGATTACCCGTCCAAACATAGAGCCAAATACCTTTTTGCTGATGTTGCTTCGCAATTTCTACATTTAGATCAAACAACACTTGTCCGATTTTTTTATCGAAATATTCTTCCAGCACGTATAACCTGTCCATTTTACACACCTTTTGCTCCTTGATATTCGGATTCGGACAATTTAAAGTAATCTTCGAATAAGCCGCAGGTTGTTGATTGTAATAAGCAATTTGAAAGATGGAATTATCATCTGCCAATTCTGATTCTAATTGAGGAATATTAAATTTTGATTGTACATAATTGCGTATGTCAGTTTCGGATGCACTCTTTCCATGCGATTCAATAAAACTTCGCGCGCCAATATCGGTAATTAGAGCTGCATCATTTATGTTTCCCGTTTTAAATTCCAACATGTATTAAATATCATAATTTTATTCCAATCATCAACACATCATCCGTTTGTTCTTCTTGCTGTTTCCAGTTATTGAACGAATATTCTAAAAACGCCTCTTGTTCTTCTATCGGCATTTCAAAAGCAGTCTTTAGTAATTCCTTAAAATTAACTCTGTTCATTTTTTTGCCACGCAAACCGCCAAACTGATCGGCAAAACCATCACTGCCCAAGTAAATACAGGTACCTTTGTCGTAATTAATTATCGCTTTTTCAAAGTTTTTCTTCACTTCCGGATAAAATCCAAGCGGATAGCGACTACCTCTTATTTCGCTGACACCTGAACTGTCGGAAATGAAAAGTGGGCGTAATGCTCCCGAAAACTGAAGTTCATTTCTTGATTTATCAATTCTGATTAACGCTACATCCATACCATCATTAAAAGATTCGGTTTGATTTTTATTGATGGCCTTTTCTAATTCCTCATCTAAAGCGTAAAGAATTTTATCGGTTTCCATTTCCTTCCTGTTAAGAAAAACTTCTTTAAATATCGAGTTAGCTACCATGCTCATCATCGCGCCGGGCACACCATGTCCGGTGCAGTCTACTGCCGCCACATATTTATAATTTTCGTTTTCATAAAACCAATAAAAATCACCGCTCACGATGTCTTTTGGTTTGTATAACAAAAATGATTCTTCAAGAATGCTTTTTACAGATTCTTTACTTTGAAGTATAGATTCCTGAATGCGTTTTGCGTAACGTATGCTGTCGGTTATATCTTTATTTTGTTCCGATAAGCGTTTGTTGCTTTCTATTAATCGCTTTTCATTCAGTTTTTTTTCGGTGATATCATAACCAATACCAACTAACTGCTCCTCATTTAATACAGAAACATTCCAGTTAATCCATTTTTGTCCGCCTTGCGATGTTTTAAGTAAGTGCTCAAAAGTTTGCACACCACTATTACGATTCTTGAAAATAGATTGTAGTTTTCTTTTCACTTCAATACCTTCAGGTTTCGAAAAGCGGGTGGCAACCCACCAATTGTTACCTAATAAATCATCGGGTTCGTAGCCCAAAAGCTGGCGAGCCGATTTACTTACATAATCCACACTCCCGTCGTTATTCAAAACAACTATGAGAGTATTTAATTTATCCAGGATTTGCTCCTGTATGTCAAGCGCTACCATGTGAATGGATTTTTAGGGGTTTGTAAAATGATTAAAAGAAAAAGGACAATAGATTAACACACACAGAACGCCATAATGGAATAATTCGGCGTAATGCTATTAATGAGAATAATATTTGTGTTAAATGTCATTTTGATGCAACAAATGTAGAGGCTTTTTTGATGATTGCAAAAAATAAGTGAAATTTGATGTCGTATGACCAAGCATGATATTAGAAATAAAGAGGATATTGAGTTAATGATGCGGACTTTTTACGGATCATTACTTACCAACGAAACCATAAATCCTGTATTTGCGCATACTGATTTTGAAGCGCATATGCCTCATATGATTGCGTTTTGGAGTTTTGTTTTATTGGATGAGGAAGGATATAAAACCAACGTGTTCGAAAAGCATCTTCATCTCGATATCAAGCAAGAGCATTTCGCCATCTGGCTACATCACTTCATGAAAACGGTAGACGATTTATTTGAAGGCGAGAAAGCAGATTTAGCCAAACAACGCGCACAAACCATTGCTTACACCTTTGAAATGAAACTAAAGCAGATGGGTAGAATCTGATTAGTGTAATACCGAACCAATTAAACTGATAAATTCTTTACGCGTGGTATCCTTTAAAAATTCACCCGTAAAAGCAGAAGTGGTGGTAACACTGTTTTGTTTTTGTACACCGCGCATTTGCATGCACAAGTGACTGCACTCCATTACTACGGCTACACCCAAAGGTTTTAAAGTATCCTGAATGCAATCGCGAATTTCGTTAGTTAAGCGTTCCTGTACCTGCAAGCGACGTGCAAATGCATCAACTACTCGCGGTAATTTACTTAACCCAACAATATGTCCGTTTGGTATATAGGCAATATGTACTTTACCGAAGAATGGTAACAAATGATGCTCACATAAACTATACACTTCAATATCTTTTACAATCACCATCTGACTGTAATCTTCTTTAAACATGGCTGAGCGTAAAATCTCTGCAGGATTTAAATCATAACCATGGGTTAAATATTGCATGGCCTTCGCCGCGCGAACCGGTGTTTTTAATAAACCTTCACGTGTAGAATCTTCACCTACATCGCTCAGAATGTTTTTGTACATATCGGAAATAGAATCAATCAGTTTATCGTTATACTGATCTACCTTTTTATATCCTGTTGCATCTAATTCAAATTCTTCGTTAAGCATTATTTACCTCCAAAATATTCTACGTAATTGTTTTCTGTTTCGCGTAATTTTACACAATGTAACTCGGCACCCATTAGTGCTATTTTAGGTTTTAAAATATCCCAAATAAAAATAGCCAAATTTTCGGTAGAAGGTAATGTATTTAACAATCCTTCCACATCCATATTTAAATTTTTGTGATCCAATAATTCCGTAATATCTACTTTTATTAAATCACCCAAATCTTTCAAATTAACAACAAAGCCGGTCTCTTTGTTCACTTCACCTTTAATGGTGACTTCTAATTCATAATTATGACCGTGCCAGTTTTTATTGGCGCATTTACCAAATACTTCATAATTCTGAGCTTCGGTCCAGTTCGAATTGTATAGTTTATGAGCCGCGTTGAAGTGCTCCTTGCGGGTAATGTAAATCATGCTGCAAATTTACGTATTATACTTAACTTTACCGTATGCCAAAAATTCTCATAGTTGCCGCTACCAAAGCAGAGGTGGAACCTATCCTAAACTATTATAACATAAATGTTGTAGGCGAGGGTTTGTTTATGGCTGAGAGCGGAGATGATATTTCAGCTTTAATAACCGGAGTGGGGATGGTAAATACTGCATTTTATATGGGAAGATATTCTCATAATGCCTTTGATTATGTCATTAATTTGGGAATTGCCGGTGCATTTAACCGAACTATTAAGCTGGGTGAAGTTGTAAATGTAACGGCAGACACACTATCTGAAATGGGCGCCGAAGACGGAGATGATTTTATTAAATATCCGGATTTAAATTTAGGGGGTGCCAATTCTTATGTAAATGAATCGAATCTTAACAATATTCACTTGTCACGATTAAGAATTGTAAAATCCATAACGGTGAATAAGGTTCACGGGAATGAAAAGAGTATTGATAAGACAATAAAATTATTCAACCCCGATATAGAGAGCATGGAAGGTGCAGCTTTTATGAAGGCAGCCTCCCGTTTATCTGCTGATTTCATTCAATTGCGCGCCATTTCTAATTACGTAGAAAAAAGAGATAAGAGTAAATGGGATATTCCTACAGCGATTAAGAACCTTAATGCGGTGGCCTTAGAATTCATTCAAAGTTTGTAACATGAAATTAAGTTTAGGTTTTTCTCCCTGTCCGAATGATTGTTTCATTTTTGATGCCATGGTGCATCATAAAATCGATACGGAAGGTTTGGAGTTTGAGGTAGTACTGGAGGATGTAGAGGCCTTAAATCAACGTGCGTTAAAAGGCGAATTGGATATTACGAAACTCAGCTTTCACGCTTATTTATACGCTATGCAAAATTATATTTTGCTTCGTAGCGGCAGTGCCTTGGGTTTTAATTGCGGACCATTATTAGTTGGTAGTTCGGAGTTGGTAGTTCGTAGATTGAGAGATCAGCTTAACAATAACACAGAATTCCCAACTCCCAATACAGAATTGTCTATCGCGATTCCGGGCAAAAATACAACTGCGAATTTTTTATTGTCTTTGGCCTTACCTCAGGCAAAAAACAAAGTGGAGTTATTGTTTAGCGATATTGAACAAGCGGTTTTGGATGGAAAAGTTGACGCCGGATTAATTATTCATGAAAGTCGGTTTACTTATGAGCAAAAAGGTTTGCAGAAGATAATGGATTTAGGCGAATTTTGGGATGGATTAATTCATGCCCCGATTCCTTTAGGAGGAATTGTTGCAAAAAGAAAATTTGACAAAGAGCTTCTTCAAAAAATAAACCGTTGCATTCAAAAAAGTGTTTTGTATGCCTTTGCCAACACACAAGATGTAATGCCTTATGTGCGCTGTCATGCTCAGGAAATGAGTGAGGAGGTCATGAAAAAGCATATCGATTTATATGTTAACGAATTTTCAATAGATTTGGGGAACAAAGGAACGGAAGCGATTGGCTTAATGATAAACAAAGCAAAGGAAAAAAAACTGATTACTTCAATTACAGAACCTATAATGATTGATTAAACATGTCGAAATTTTTAATAGTTGGATTAGGAAATATTGGTGAGGATTATGAGCACACCCGTCATAATATTGGTTTTGATGTGGTAGAGTTCATGGCAAATGAAGCGGGCGTGAAATTTGTCAACGATCGCCATGCTTACGTAGCTGAAATGAAATTTAAAGGAAAAACTTTGGTGCTCATTAAACCAACTACCTATATGAATTTAAGTGGTAAGGCGGTTAATTATTGGTTGCAAGCCGAAAAAATTCCGATCGAAAACATGATGGTAATCGTGGATGAACTGGCACTTCCATTTGGTAAAATCCGTATCGGACCAAAAGGAAGTGACGGAGGCCATAACGGATTAAAAAACATTCAGGAAACTTTAAATACTTCAAGCTATCCGCGTTTACGATTTGGAATTGGTAACGAATTCGGAAAGGGTTATCAGGTTAATTATGTGTTGGGAAAGTGGAACGATGAGGAGAAGAAAACGTTGAACGAGCGAATTAAAATTGCTTCAGATGCAATTAAAGCCTTTGCATTTGCCGGACTTCAACGCTGCATGAATGATTATAACACCAAATAGTGAACATAATTTTATTTGAACTGTTAAACCCTCGTGAAACCTTTTAAAGTAATTTTATTCTTAGTTTTCTTAACGAAAGCACTGTGTTCACAACACAATGCCTACTTCTTTAAAAGCGATTGGGAAAACGTAAAGCTCGAAAAGGATTATATCCCCACAAAGGATGATACCTGCATTACTTTCGCGTCTGTACGAAGCTGTTCGGAGGATGAGAAAATTTTCATGGGTTATGATTGCGATAAGAATGTAAATATTAAATATTTCAATATTTATTTTAACGGTGATAAATGGAGAGCTGTGCCAAAGAAAAGTCTTCAGGAGTGTTTAAACGGTGAAGATAGTTTGCATGCGGTAACCTTTGTAGAGGGATTTGGAAGAACCTTTCTTACGGCTTTAGATAGAGCCACTTTATTTAGCCGGCAGTACGGATATCATATCATTATGTTCGATTGGCCAACCTATCGTCCTGCCATGAAAAGCGGTAAAAATTATAAGCTCACATTAAAAGAAAGTGAAACGTTAGCTCCTTATTTCTCGCAATTTCTGAGTGAATTAAGCACTTTAAAGAATAATCAGCCGCAAACTTTTAAGACCTTGTCCTTACTCATGCACAGTATGGGAAATCTCTTAATGATGCATGCGGTCAAAGGCAATCAGATTACCGTAAAAGACACCTTGTTTAATAGCATCATCATGAATTCTTCCTGTGTGCCACAAAAGAAGCATCGTGTATGGGTAGAGAAAATAAGTATACAGCAACATTTATATATTACACGCAATAACCGCGACCGTACCTTAAATGGAGCAAAAATTATTTCTGGCTTTAAACGTCAGTTAGGAGAACGGCCTCGTAAACCTTATGCTAAAAATGCACTTTATTTAAACTTTAGCAGGGTTTTAGATCGGGAACATAATTACTTTTTGTACCCTTCAGTATTAAAACGAAAGCCATATATTAAGGAGCTTTATCGTGTATTGCTTATTGGTAAGGAGCCTGATTTCAATGACCAGAACCGTTATATCAAAAAGCCGAAACGGCATGCTATTGATTTGTTTGATTTGGAAGAGGCTCAGAAGGGCGGAATCAGTCTTGGTGTTGGTATGTAATTTTCTCTAATAGGCCATAATTGTTATTTTTGCACAATGCAGAATTGGCCCTATCTGGTTTATCTTTTTTTCAACAAACGTAAGTTGTTTTTTACGCTTTTGGTTTTGGCTGTCTGTGGCGTCCTTGGTTTTTATGCTTCAAAAATTAAGTTAGAAGAAGATATCACGCGCTTCGTTCCCAAAGATAAAAACACGGCTAACATCAATTCGATTCTCAGTAATTTAAAATCAAAAGATAAATTAGTTCTGCATTTTTATTCAGAATCAGGTGATAAAATTGATAAAATCATTGAATCTGCCGATGCGGTTTACGATTCTATTCTTAATCAATTACCGGATACTGCTTATGCAGGCATTACCTATAAGGTTTCTGATAACACCATGCAGGGTGTTTATGATATTTTCTATCGCAACTTGCCTTTTTATTTGAACGAAAGCGATTATGAGAGATTAAGCGGACTAATCAGCAAAGACAGTGTTGATTACACACTAAAACGTGATTATGAAGCTTTATTAAGTCCCAGTGGCATTGTCCTTTCTAAATACATCCGCCGCGACCCCTTAAACATTGTTCCGCTCGCTTTAAAAAAAATCAACAACATTCAGCTGGATGAAAATTTTGAAACGCATGATGGCGCCATCGTAACAAAGGACCATAAGCATTTACTAATGTTTGTAACACCGGCTTATGCTGCAACAGAAACAGCGAAGAACAAGCCGTTAATAGATACAGTAAAATCTTTAGCAAAAAGATATAGCAATGCGGAAATAAAAGTAGAGCCATTTGGAGCCTGTATGGTTTCATTAGGAAATGCCGAGCAATTGAGAAAGGATACAATTCTTACAACGACGATTACGGTTATTTTGATTTCCTTGCTTATAGGTTTGTACTTTAAAAATCCTTTTCCAATTGTATTTATTTTTTTACCGGTTGGGTTTGGCATGGCGTTTTCACTGGCCATGTTGTTTTTATTTAAAGGCGTTGTATCAGCCATTGCAGTAGCAGCAGGTGCAGCGGTGTTAGGAATTGCCATCAATTACAGCTTACACTTCTTTACACATTACAAACACGTTCGAGATGTAAAGGAAGTAATTGCTGATTTGACTGTTCCAATGCTCATCGGGTGTACAACAACAGTAGGCGCATTTTTTAGTTTGGTTTTTACCAAGAGTGAAGCTTTACATGATTTCGGACAATTCGCAGGCTTTTGTTTAATAGGAGCTCTGCTGTTTTCGGTTTTGGTTTTACCTCATTTATTGAAATTATCGTTTAAAAAGGAAAAGGAGGAAGTGGTTCATCACGATTCCTGGTTAGATAAATTAGTGAGCTATCGTCCCGATAAAAATAAATTGGTTGCACTGGCCGCGCTCATTATCACAATAACACTCAGTTTCTTCGCTTCCAATGTTGGTTTCGAGAGTGACATGAACAAGATGAGTTACATGGATGAGGAAACGCGATTAGCAGAGAAGCATCTGGATGAAGTAAATAATTTTGCTGCTCGTTCGGTATATATTTTTGCAAGCGGGAATACCTTACAGGAAGCTGTAAGTTTGAACGATAAAATTTACACGCAGTTAGATTCTTTAAAGCAGAACAATGAGATTAAGCGGGTAAGTTCAATCGCTTCTATATTTCCTTCTCAAAAAACGCAGGAAGAGAGATTAAGTAAATGGAATGCTTTTTTTACCAATGAAACAAAGGATAGCTTAAAGCAACACATTATTACATACGGAGCAAATTACAAGTTTAAACCCGAGGCATTTCAGTCGTTTTACGATTTAATGAAGTCTGATTTTAAGGAAATCCCGCAAGAAGATTTGGATTCTATAAAAAAGAATCTCTTGTCAGAATATGTTTCCGTTGTGAAAGGCAAGCCAACCGTTTTGACGCACGTAAAGGTAGATGCTGAGAAAAAAGAAAAGTTGTACGAATTATTTAAGGATAATGAAAACATTATTGTATTCGATCGTCAACACCTTACTTCGCAATTTGTAGATGTTATCAGTTCTGATTTTTCAACCATACTTTGGATTACTTCCATTTTGGTATTTGGCTTCATGCTTTTATCACACGGACGATTAGAATTAGCGATTATCAATTTTATGCCAATGTTTATTTCGTGGCTGTGGATTTTAGGTTTAATGGGGATTTTGGGAATTAAATTCAATGTCATCAATATTATTATATCCACCTTTATTTTTGGTTTGGGCGACGATTATTCCATTTTTATTATGGATGGTTTGCTCACCGAATATAAATACGGAAAGAAAAACTTAAGCAGTTACAAAACCTCCATTTTACTTTCTGCCTTAACAACAGTGATTGGAATTGGTGTAATGATTTTCGCGAAACATCCGGCCTTGCAGTCCATTGCGCTCATTACTATTCTAGGAATGATTTGCGTTGTTTTGGTATCCTTCGTTATACAACCTTTTCTTTTTAATTGGTTAGTGTTGAACCGACGCTATCGCGGTTTACAGCCTTACACATTAAAATACTTACTTATTACCTTTTTTGGTTTTGTAATGTTCACTATTTTTTCATCCATATTAACTTTATTAGGATTATTAATCATCACCATATATCCGGCCGGAAAGAAGAAGCGCAAGCTCGCATTTCATTATGTGATTGCCTATACATTCAGAGCCGTTCTGGGTATTTTCTTTAATGTAAAAAAGAAGATTATCAATGAAAACAAAGAAGATTTTTCTAAGCCGGCGTTAATTATTGCCAATCATCAATCGCATATTGATTTAGCATTAACGCTGCAGTTGTATCCTAAAATTATTGCTTTTACAAACGATTGGGTTTATAATTCTCCATTTTACGGATGGATTGTAAAGATGGCAGATTATTATCCGGCTTCCGCTGGCTATGAAAATAGTTTGGAGAAGTTAGAAGCCATGGTAAAGGATGGTTACTCGATTTTAATTTTCCCTGAAGGAACAAGAAGTGTTGATGGGGAAATTCATCGTTTTCACAAAGGCGCATTTTTACTCGCGGAAAAATTGCAATTAGATATTTTACCGATGTTGTTACATGGTGCCGGTGATGCTGTCACGAAGAAAGATTTTCATTTTAAAGACGGGGCTTTAACAGTGAAGTATCTGCCTCGCATAACGCCAGAGAATAAAACATTCGGCAATACTTATCAGGAAAGAACGAAAAGTATTTGCAATTATATGCGTGTTGAATATGATAAGATGCGGGAAACGTGTGAGCCGGTGGAGTATTTCCGCTCACGATTAATTAATAATTATATTTATAAGGGTCCGGTTCTCGAATGGTATTGCCGTATTAAAACTGCCCTGGAAGGAAATTATAAATTGTTTGAGAGCCTAATGCCAAAGCAAGGAAAAATAATTGATGTTGGTTGTGGCTATGGATTTTTGCCATACATGCTGATGTATAAGAGTAAGCACCGCGAAATTTTGGGATTGGATTACGACGAAGATAAAATTGCTGTTGCAGCGAATTGTGTACACAGATCCGAAAAGGTAAATTTCGAAACAGCAGATGTAACGGTTTTTGAATTTCCAAAAGCAGACGGAATTATCATCAGTGATGTGTTACATTATTTAAATCCGGAACACCAGGTGTCTGTCGTAAATAAATTAGCCGGAAGCTTAAATAAAAATGGTGTGTTGGTAATTCGCGATGCAGATGCTGATTTAAAATCTCGACAGGCAGGTACATGGTATACCGAATTTATAAGTACTAAGGTGGCGGGCTTCAATAAAACCAAAGAGGAAGGATTACATTTTGTTAGTGGAAAATTAATTAAAGATACCATTGCTAAATTTCCGGAATTGAGTCTGGAAGTGATTGATAACACCAAGCTTACTTCCAATATTACCTATGTAATTCGTAAGGCCTAAATGGCTTTAATTTTTTAATATTTTTTGCTTTTAAATGCCGATTAATTTGCCTTAATTTAGGAGTTGTAACTAATTAAAATTATGGCTAAGCAAAAATCAATTCTGAACGATAAATCCTTAAAGTTTTTACGTGAATATTTAAATAATCCATCGCCAACCGGCTTCGAGTCGGGTGGACAAAAAATCTGGTTGAATTATTTAAAACCATATATCGATGATTATTTCGTTGATACCTATGGTACCGTTGTAGGTGTCATTAATCCGAAAGCGCCTTATAAGGTAGTAATTGAAGCACATGCCGATGAAATCAGTTGGTTTGTGCATTATATCACTAAAGACGGATTTATTTATTTACGTCGTAATGGTGGTAGCGATCATCAAATTGCCCCTTCGAAGCGAGTAAATATTCATACAGACAAAGGCATTGTAAAAGGAATATTTGGTTGGCCGGCTATTCACGTGCGTGATGCAGCAAAAGAAGAAACACCAACTTTAAAGAATATATTTTTAGATATCGGCTGTAAGTCAGATAAAGAAGTAGAGGCTTTAGGCGTGCATGTTGGGTGTGTTATAACTTACGAAGATGAGTTTATGGAGTTAAACGATCGTTATTATGTAGGTCGTGCTTTGGATAATCGCATTGGTGGTTTTATGATTGCGGAAGTAGCCCGTTTGCTTAAGGAGAAAAAGGATAAATTACCATTTGGATTATATATTGTTAACTCTGTTCAGGAAGAGGTTGGATTAAACGGTGCTCAAATGATTGCACGTAAAATTAATCCGAATGTGGCTATTGTAACAGATGTGTGTCATTGTACGCAAACACCAATGATGAACAAAATTACAAGTGGCGATCAGGCTTGCGGAAAAGGTCCTGTGTTGAGTTACGCGCCGGCTGTGCAGAATAATTTATTGAAATTAGTCATCGATACTGCTAAGAAAAATAAAATTGAATTTCAACGTCAGGCAGCTTCCCGCGCAACAGGAACAGACACGGATGCGTTTGCATATAGCACGGATGGTATTGCCTCAGTGTTGATTTCACTTCCATTGCGTTACATGCATACCACAGTTGAAAGTGTACATAAACAAGACGTAGAAGATGTGATTAAACTAATGTATCACTCTTTAAAAACAATTAAGAACAATCACGATTTTCGTTACATTAAATAATTTGTAAATGGCCGCTATTTTAGGTTCTATAATTAAACGCACCATTGATATTCGCGGAAAAATTCCGCACTGGAAAAATCCGTACAAACTTCAGGTAAAGCAATTACGTAAATTGTTAACCAAAGCTCAGAACACGGCATTTGGACAGCATTATAAATTCGACCGAATTTTATTGGAAGATGATATTATCAAAGCTTACCAAAAAAACGTAAAGATTTACGATTACAGCAGTATTTATAAAGAATGGTGGCACCGTAGTTTGAAAGGTGAAGCTTATGTGTGTTGGCCCGAGCAAATAAAATATTTCGCTTTAAGTTCAGGTACTTCAGAAGCTTCGAGTAAATACATTCCTGTAACAAAGGATATGTTGAAGAATTTTAAGAAGGGAAGTATTCGTCAGATGTTGGCTATGGCGCATTATGACTTACCGAAAGAGCATTTTCAAAAGGGCTTTTTAGCGATAGGAGGAAGTACTGCTCTTGATTTTAATGGAACATACTACGAAGGTGATTTGAGTGGAATTACGGCCGCTAATATTCCAACCTGGTTCCAGCATTTTTATAAACCTGGTAAGCAAATTTCTAAATACAAAGATTGGGATACCAAACTTTCAGAAATTGTAAAAGCAGCTAAGGATTGGGATATCGGAATTATAGTAGGTGTGCCTGCATGGGTTCAAATCTTGATGGAAAAAATCATAGAACATTACAAGGTTAAAACCATTCATGATATCTGGCCAAATCTCCGAATTTATGTTCACGCCGGTGTGTCCATTGCGCCGTACATGAAGAGCATTAGTAAGTTAACCAGATTCCCTTTAATTTTTTCGGATACATATTTAGCATCTGAAGGATTAATTGCTTTTCAGGAAAGGCCAAATGTAGAACAAGGAATGCGCATGTTATTGGATGCGGGATTATTTTATGAATTCGTACCATTTAATGAAAGTAATTTCGATGGAGATGGAAACATTAGACCGGAAGCACAAGCTTTGTGCATAAAGGAAGTTGAGGAGGGGAAGGAATATGCCTTGTTATTGTCCAGTTGTTCCGGTGCTTGGCGTTATTTAATTGGCGATGTTGTTAAGTTCACAAGTTTGGAGCATAGCGAAATTGTTATTACGGGTCGTACTAAGCACTTTTTAAGTTTATGCGGTGAACACTTATCTGTTGAGAATATGAGTAAGGCGATTAGTTTTACAGCTGAGCAAATGGGTATTGAGATTAATGAATTTGCTGTTGCCGGAATTCCGCATGGTAATTTGTTTGCACACCATTGGTATATTGGTTCTAACATAAAAGTGAGTGCAGATGCGTTACGTGAAAAAATTGATGAACATTTGAAAGTGATTAATGATGATTATAGAGTTGAACGCAGTTCGGCTTTGAAAGAAGTCATTGTTACAGTATTGCCTGACGATGCCTTTATTGATTTTTTAGCAAGCAAAGGGAAACTGGGTTCGGCTCATAAATTTCCTCGTGTGATGAAGGGTAAACAATTAGAAGAGTGGCAGGAATTCATTAAAAAATATCAGGCGTAATTTGATTTTAAGTCTCATATATCAAACCATCATCATTGTTATTCTTTTGACCTTTTCGTTTGGTCCGGCATTTTTTGCATTAATTAATACCGGTATTAAACATGGTTACAAACCTGGAGCGTTATTAGCAGCTGGCGTTGTGTTTTCTGATTTATTTGTTTGCATGATTATTATTGCCATGGTGCACTTTGGTGCCGTTAATTTTTTGCAGGATGAAAAGAACCAGCGCTTCGCAGGAATTGTGGCGGGAATTATCTTAATTGTTTTCGGAGCATTTTATTTCAAAAAGCCGGTAACAAAATCAGAGGAGAGTATTGAGATAAAAGTGCCTTCACCATTAACGTTAATATTAAAGGGATTTTTCATGAACTTGTTTAATCCCGCAGTGTGGTTTTTATGGTTAGGTAACGTTACTGCTGTTGGGAAAACATTCGACTATTCAATGATAAAAATGATAATTTATTTTTCGATTGTATTAGGGTTGGTATTGATGGTTGAATTATTCAAGGTGTTTTTAGCTGGTAAAATCAAAAAGTTTCTTACTGATAAAATTATGTCGACAATTAATCACGTAACAGGTGCGGCATTAATTCTATTTGGTATCGTATTAATTTATAATCACTTTTTTTGGCATAAATGAGCAAGGTAAATTTCGAAGAACTAAGAAAGAAGTTAAACGAAACGCAAACATATCCCTCTGTGTATATGTTTAAATTTATTATGAGTGCCGAACATCGCAAAATCGCACTCATCGAAAATCTGTTTGGCGGCGATGCTGAGATCTATACAAAAGAGAGTGATAAAGGAAAATACATTAGTATTACTGTGAAAGAAGTCGTAATGAGTACGGATGAAATCATAGACATATACAGTAAGGCGTCCGACATTGAAGGTGTTATGTTTTTATAATGGCGGTTTATTCTATCAATAATAGTTTTCTGGAAGTTAAAGTTAATTCATTTGGCGCGGAGTTAAATTCGTTATTAACCTCCGACGGAAATGAATTATTATGGCAAGCCAGTAAGGATATTTGGCCACGATTCGCTCCGGTATTATTTCCTATAGTTGGACGATTAAAAAATGGCTGTACTGAGTATAATGGCAATAATTATGTTTTAAGTCAGCATGGTTTCGCTCGCGACAAAGAGTTTGTTTTAATAGAGCAATCTAATAGTTGTTTGAAATTTGAACTTACGGCTGATGAAACTTCCCTTGAATTATTTCCGTTCCACTTCTCGCTAATCATAGCGTATACTTTAACAGACAATACGCTCAACGTGTCTTATAAGATATTCAATCCGGATAATAAAGAATTATTATTTAGTATCGGCGCGCATCCGGGATTTTCAACTACGCGATTCAGCGATGAAAATATACACGATTACTATTTAGAAATAGACGGACTGACTCGTTTAACTGCGGAGCGATTGCAAGACGGTTTACTCAGCGGCAGTACTTATAATATCGATCTTGATAGGGGTGTATTGCCTCTAAGTGTTGAGCTTTTCAATAATGATGCTTTGGTTTTCAAAAACAATCAGATTAACAGCATCAGACTCAAATCAAAAAAATCGAAGAATGTAATCGAGCTGATTTGTAAGGATTGGCCTTATTTTGGTATATGGACAAAAAAAGGATGTGATAAGTTTGTTTGTTTAGAGCCTTGGTATGGTGTTACAGATTCATTGCAAGCTACTGGAAAATTAAAGGAAAAGGAAGGCGTAATAGTTGTGCCTAAGATCTCATCAAAGAACGTTAATTACACTATTCGTGTGACTTAACTTTCCTGCTCAGTAAATAGTGTCTTTGGTTAAAGTTATAGCTTAGGCCGGCAATAAGGCGGCCGGCATTCTTCAAATTTCCCATTTCAGTTTTTTCAAACATATTAAACTGATAAGAACAAGTTAAACTGAAATTTTTATAGTAAACATCCATCCCGGGTCCGGCTAATAAGCAATTCATACTAGTGCCTGATTGTAGTATGTTGTTTATTAATAAGCCTTCGCAATATTCGTAATAGGTATTAATGGCCGGAATAAATATTAAATTCTTTGTTTTTAATTTATAGAATATATTGAGATAAGAAGAAACACTATTGCAAATCTTTTCATTATATGAGTTATGCCCATTAAGTTTATACATGCAATTGAAACTAAACCCTGATTTTTTATACCCTAATACATAATTTATATACGTTATGTAATCAAAACTGCCTGTTCCAACTTGTTGTAGTAAGTCTATTCGATTGTTGAGAGCATTTGTTTGTTTAAAATTTCCCACAGGAAATTTAATTCCGCCACCAATAATTAAACGTTGCTGTAAAACTTGGAAATCCGCCTTCTGTACCAAATGATAGCCAATTAAAAGTGTAGGATCTCCCATTCCGGAAATGGAGTTTGATATGTTATCTTCCTTACTTTTATTATGATTAAATGGCACAATAGAGTTAATCTCAATACGCTTATGGATAAAATATTTAAAACGTAATTCAAAGCTTTTGTAAGATTCAAAATCTTTTGATGAATAGGTTCGCAAACTATCCTGCTTAAATTCATGTCCGGCGTGTGTTGTTTTATAAGCGCCTTGTGGAAATAAAGAGCTGTGTTGATTATATTCACGGTAGCCGTTAAAAACCCTGTACCTATGTAAAAAAGAGATTTGGCTTTGATTGTCGTAAGGTGTTATGCCCATAAAACAGCCACAAATATCACATGCATTACCAGAGTAGGCAAAAAACACCAGCCAAATTAGAGTAAATATAAAGTTACGGCACAATACGGATAGCGATTGATAAAGCCTGCAAAAATAACTTTAATTATAAAATAATTAGTATTTTAGTATTATAAAGTACTAAGGTTCTTGTTTTAGGGATAAATTTAAATGGCTGATAACCTTAATAAAAAGATAAAATTGCTTGAAGCTGAGATTAGAGAACTCAGAAAGGAGAATTTAAAATTAAAGCAATCCTCAACAGTCCCCGATAGTAAGCCAAAAGTTAGTGCCCCAGAGAATTTCAAGCCGGTTTTCGAACAAGCGGAATCAATTGTAGGAGAATATTTCAAGAATTTAAAATTTTCCCCCTCAGAAGGTACTATTGAAATCAACGATCAACGTTATGTGCTGGTGCGGGCTTCGGCGCTTTCTTATGAGTTTTTAAATTCATTTGTTCAATTATATAGCAACAGAGGCGAGGATGAAGCGATTGGAATTGCAAAGAATATTTTATTTGATTTAGCGCACTTAATCGGAATGGAAGATGCTAAAAACTTCCACAAGAAAATGAAGTTGAAAGATCCAATCAGTAAGTTGTCTGCCGGACCGGTTCACTTTGCTTATTCCGGTTGGGCATTTGTTGATATTCTTCCTGAAAGTAAACCAAGTCCGGATGAAAATTATTTCCTTAAGTATAATCATCCGTTTTCGTTTGAGGCCGATAGTTGGATAAGAGCCGGTAAAAAATCAAAAACTTCAGTTTGCATTATGAATTCCGGTTATTCCAGCGGTTGGTGTCAGGAAAGTTTTGGTGTTCCATTAACGGCGGTTGAGATTTCTTGCAGAGCAAAGGGCGATAAGCATTGTACATTTATTATGGCGCCGCCTCATAAGATCGATGAATATCTCAAGAAGGCAAAACGAGAAAAAAAGAGCGATGCAATTTCCATTCCTGCTTTTTTGGAAAGAAAGAACATCGAAGAAAAATTAAAATCTTCGCTTAACGAAAAAGAATTTTTGATTAAGGAAATTCATCATCGGGTCAAGAACAATTTGCAAATCGTTTCCAGTTTACTGAATTTACAGGCGGAGAAAATCAACGATTCGGAAGCAAAGGAAAAGTATACAGAGAGCATTGGCCGAATAAAGTCAATGGCGATCATACACGAGCTTTTATACCGATCAAAGAATTTATCGCAAATTAATATTAAGGAGTACTTACAAGAATTGGTCAGTTTTATTGCTTCTACTTACCGTGTCAATAAGGATATAAAAGTAAACCTGAAAGTTTTGGTGAGCGAACCTTTTATTGAGATTGATAAAGCGATTCCGTGTGGCATTATCATCAATGAGCTTCTTTCTAACTCTTTTAAACATGCGTTTAAGAACACAACTAAAGGGCGCGTTGATATTTTATTTGCCACTCGAAAAAACGCGAAGACACATTATTTATTAAAAGTCTCTGATAACGGTTCCGGAATAAAAGGAAAAATAAATTTGAAGAACCCTTCCACATTAGGCTTGCAACTAATAACAGCTTTAACAGAGCAATTAGATGGTAAATTAAGAACCGAGGTTAAATCCGGTACTGCTTTTACTTTCGAATTTTAAACCAAACTATTGATTGGTGTACATACGCCATTTTCACAAACGTAACATTTTAAACGATCGTTGAAGATGTATGGTTTGTAAATGGATTTATTGAGTAACATACGTAAGCATTCCTGAACACCTTCAATGATACTTGGATGCGGATGCATCATGTCGGCGAGTTCACGTATTCCCTGATTGGTATGAATTAAATAAGCCACACCTTGTATGGCACTGCTCGCATGTTCACCAACTACACGCATTCCTAATATGCGCATGCCGCTGTCATTGGTAACAATAATCTTAAAAAACCCTTTTGTTTTTCGCATTGCAATGGCGCGCGCATTGGTGCTATAATCGAGCTTTACTACTTTATGCGGAATTCCTTTGGCGTTGCATTCTTGTTCATTCATTCCAACGGCTGCAACTTCCGGATTTAAAAACATGATGGTCGAAATGTTTTTATACGAAAGAGGTTTAATAGTCGGACCAAACATTCTTACAACAGCATGTCGTGCCTCACGCTCGCCTACATTTACTAATGCCATTTCGGTTGTTACATCGCCGGCAACATAAATATTACTGATGTTGGTTTGTGTGTCATCATCCCAAACACAACCACGTTCATTTAATTTCACACCTGCGTTTTCCAAACCTAAATTTTCTACATTAGGAACGCGTCCGATAGATACCAGCGCTTTCTCTACTCTTAAAACTTCAATCCTTCCATCTTTATAGGATAATTCGTATTCGACACCCTCCGGCTTAATATCCATGCGTTTTAATGAGGCACCGCTATGAACCACGGCGCCATTCGACGTTAGATTATCCGTGACTACTTTCGCCACATCTTCGTCTTCAAAAGGTAAAATGCGTTCGGCTTTATCAATTAAATAAACTTTAGTTTGTCCGAGGTTAGAAAAGATCGTAGCAAATTCGCAACCAATCACACCGGCACCTAAAACAACAATACTTTTCGGAATTGTTTTTAAATTTTTAATTCCATCGCTTGTAATGATGGTTTGTTCGTCTACTGTTATGTTATTCGGAATACGAGGTCGACTTCCGGTTGCAATTAAAATATGATCAGCCGTAAATTCTTTTTTGGAACCATCTTCTTTTGTAACGAGTATGGTATGTTTATCAACGAATGCCGCCGTTCCTTTTTCGTAAAAAAATAAATGGTTTCTGAACTTTTGAAGCAAGTGCAAGTGAATCGTCATTTGCGATTTACGTTCAAACACGGCTTCATTCACTGTTTTAGACAATTCGGAATAACTTATTTTGTAATCCGGAATAGTTTCGCGAATGGAAGCAACTTTCATCGAACTTTCCCACAAAGTTTTGGAAGTAAGAACGCCATCGTAAACGCCTGCACCGCCAATTTTTTTCTTTTCGATTAATAATACCTTCTTTCCAAAATCTATGGCACGCATGGCCCCCGCATATCCGCTCGGACCGCCGCCAATAACTATTAAATCGAAGTGTTGCATAGCAAGTGCTGCAAATATAAAGGTAAAGGACCTAAATCACTATTTTATGTAAGTAATTGATATACAAATTAATATATAATTTCATATTTCCAACAATTTTCCTATTTTTGCACCCCTATATTATTAATTATGAACGAGAACGTTATTTATTTGATTCCTGTACTTGGAATTATCGGTTTGTTAGTAATGGCAGTAAAATCGGCTTGGGTTAGTAAACAAGATGCCGGTGATGCCAATATGAAAGAGCTTGCAGGTTATATTGCCTCAGGCGCTATGGCTTTTTTGAAAGCTGAATGGAAAGTTTTAGGTTATTTCGTAGTTGTAGCAGCTATCCTTTTAGGATGGAGCGGTACAATTCATGAAGTAAATGGCCGCGAAATCCACTCACACTGGATTATTGCTGTTGCATTTATTATTGGTGCCGTTTTTTCTGCAACTGCAGGATATATTGGTATGAAGGTGGCTACAAAAGCTAACGTTCGTACTACACAAGCAGCACGTACTTCTTTAGCACAAGCTTTAAAAGTATCTTTTACAGGTGGTACTGTAATGGGATTAGGTGTTGCCGGTTTAGCTGTGTTTGGATTAGGTGGTTTATTTATCGTATTCTACGGAATGTTTGTGGATAGCGTTACCGGCGAAGGTATGCAACGTGCGATCGAAGTATTAACAGGTTTTTCTTTAGGTGCTGAATCTATCGCGTTATTTGCACGTGTTGGTGGTGGTATTTATACAAAGGCTGCTGACGTAGGAGCTGACTTAGTAGGTAAAGTTGAAGCAGGTATTCCTGAAGATGACGTTCGTAACCCTGCTACTATTGCCGATAACGTAGGTGATAACGTAGGTGACGTTGCAGGTATGGGTGCCGATTTATTCGGTTCTTATGTAGCTACCATTTTAGCGACAATGGTATTAGGTCAGGAAATTGATGCAACCGGCGATAAATTCAATGGTCTTTCTCCGATTTTATTACCAATGTTAATTGCAGGTCTGGGAATTATTTTCTCTATCATCGGTACCATGTTTGTTCGTGTGAAGGGTGAAAAGGATTCTGTACAAAACGCGTTAAATCTTGGTAACATCATTTCTATCGTATTAACCGTTGTTGCATCTTATCCTTTAGTAAAATGGATGTTGCCTGAAACTCTTAGCTTACGTGGTTATGAATTCACCAGTATGAGTGTTTTCATTGCTATTTTAATTGGTTCTATCGTAGGAGCAATCATGAGTTGGATTACTGAATACTATACCGCAATGGGTAAGCGTCCGGTAAATTCTATCATTCAAAAATCTGCAACCGGACACGCTACAAATATTATCGGTGGTTTATCAGTTGGTATGGAATCTACTGTTGTTCCTACAATTGTATTAGCTGCAGGTATCATGAGTTCTTATTATTTCGCAGGTTTATACGGTGTGGCTATCGCTGCTGCGGGTATGATGGCAACTGCTGCTATGCAATTAGCAATTGATGCTTTCGGTCCGATTGCTGATAACGCAGGTGGTATTGCTGAGATGAGTCAGTTACCTCCTGAAGTTCGTGAGCGTACAGATAATTTAGATGCAGTTGGTAACACCACTGCAGCAACCGGTAAAGGTTTTGCTATTGCTTCTGCAGCTTTAACTTCATTAGCTTTATTCGCAGCGTTCGTTGGTGTAGCAGGAATTTCTGCTATCGATATTTATAAAGCCAATGTATTAGCAGGTTTATTTGTTGGTGCAATGATTCCATTTATCTTCTCGGCTTTAGCAATTGCTGCTGTAGGTCGTGCTGCAATGGACATGGTGCAAGAAGTTCGTCGTCAGTTCCGCGAAATTCCTGGTATCATGGAATACAAAGCAAAACCTGAGTATGAAAAATGTGTGGCTATTTCTACAAAAGCTTCTATCCGTGAAATGATGATGCCGGGCGCTATCGCTTTAATTACTCCGGTAATCGTTGGTTTCATTTTCGGTCCTGAAGTATTAGGCGGTTTATTAGCAGGTGTTACTGTATCAGGTGTGTTATTAGGTATTTTCCAAAATAATGCCGGTGGTGCTTGGGATAACGCTAAGAAATCTTTCGAAAAAGGTGTTTTAATTAATGGTGAGATGTTCTACAAAAAATCTGAACCACACAAAGCATCTGTAACTGGTGATACAGTTGGTGATCCATTCAAGGATACTTCAGGTCCATCTATGAATATCTTAATTAAATTAATGAGTATCGTTTCTTTAGTTATCGCTCCTTATATCGCTGTTACAGGTGGTGAAGGTGGAGAATGCTGCGAAAAGGGAATGGTGACTGAAGAAGTAATTAAGTGTAACATTAACGGACAAGAATATACTTGTACCAGCAAAGAACAATGCGATAGCATCATGAATGCTAATAAAAAGAGCATCGATGAATTAAACGGTGCTTATGAAGTAGATGCTTCTCATAGTTCGATTGCTTTCAGTGTACGTAACGTTGTTACGGATGTGAAAGGTACAATTCAAATCGATAGCGGTTATGTTAACTTACAAAATGCTAACGGACCAAAAATCTTTATCGTTATGAATATGGAGTCAATCAATACTCAAAATTCAATGCGTGATGGTCACTTAAAAGAAAAACCTGAATTATTCGAAACAGCTAAATATAAAACAGCAACATTCGAAGCTTCTGAAATCGTAAAGGATGAAGATGCAGCTGCTGAATACGCTTATATCGCAAAAGGTAAATTAACTTTAAAAGGTGTAACGAAGGATTTCGAATTGTATTTTAATTACATGGGAACTTCAATGCAAGATTACGGTGATCACGGTAAATATAACATCGCAGGTTTCGAAGCACGCGGTGCTATCAGCCGTAGCGAATACAATATTGGTGGTGGCTTAACAGTGGGTGAAAACGTGAAGTTGAACATTACTGTTGAAGCAATGCAACCGGCAAAATAATTTAACGAGTCATTTTAAAAAGCCTCCATAGAAATATGGGGGCTTTTTTATTGATTTTACATTGGTAAAAATGACTTTAGTCATTCTCATTCTTCTGTGTTTGTCATAATTTCACGCGACAAATTTCATGAGCAATTCAAATCAGAAAATAGAGCTAATGTCGCCGGCCGGTTCATACGAATCGTTAATGGCGGCTATTAAAGCAGGATGTAATTCTGTTTACTTTGGTGTTGAACAATTAAACATGCGTGCACGCAGCGCCAATAATTTTACACTGGAAGATTTAAAGCAAATTGCTCAAATAGGAAAAGAGAATAATGTAAAAACGTATTTGACGCTTAATACGGTGTTGTATGATCATGATATTGTCTTAATGAAAAGCATCGTGAATGCAGCAAAGGAAAGCGGTATCACTGCTATTATTGCTTCTGATCATGCTGTATTGAATTACGCGAAGAAAGAAGGCGTTGAAGTGCATATTTCAACACAAGCGAATATTTCCAATATTGATACGATTGAGTTCTATGCCAATTTTGCGGATGTAGTTGTTCTTGCTCGCGAATTAAGTTTAAAGCAAGTAGCGGAAATCACCCGTGAAATTAAACGCAGAAACATCACCGGTCCGGCAGGCAGATTAATTGAAGTAGAAATCTTCGCGCACGGCGCCTTATGCATGGCTATTTCAGGAAAGTGTTATTTGAGTCTGCATTCCAATTATGCATCTGCCAATCGTGGTGCCTGCATTCAAAATTGCCGCAAGAGTTATATTGTTACCGACAAAGAAGATGGTGTAGAATTTGAAGTCGACAACGAATACATCATGTCGGCAAAGGATTTATGCACTATTGATTTTCTCGATCAAATTTTAGATGCCGGCGTTTCTGTTTTGAAAATTGAAGGCCGTGGTCGTTCTGCCGATTATGTTTACACGGTTACCAAATGTTACCGTGAAGCCATCGATTCCTATAATGAGGGGACTTACACGCAAGAGAAAATTGAAGACTGGAAGAAACGATTAGAAACAGTATTCAACCGCGGATTTTGGGATGGCTATTATCTTGGAAAGAAAATGGGAGAATGGAATAAAGAATATGGAAGCAATGCCACCAAGCGTAAAATTTATATTGGTCGCGGATTAAAGTATTTTGAAAAATCCGGTGTGGGAGAATTTAAATTGGAATCTCATAATTTAAACGTGGGCGATGAAATCATGATTACAGGACCAACTACCGGTTATATTGAAACTAAAGTTGCTGAATTAAGATTAGAGGATAAGGCAGTGGAGAAGGTAAACAAAGGTGATGTTTTTACTTTTCCGGTTTCAGAGAAAGTTCGTCCTTCCGATAAATTATACAAAGTAGTGGATGCCTGATGGTACGCATTATTCAACAGCGCGATAAATGTATTGGTTGCAATGCCTGCGTAGAAGCAGCTTTTGATCGTTGGCGTGTTTCGCGAAGGGATGGGAAATGTACTTTGGTAGGCGGTATTGATAAAAAAGGATTTTATCAGGTTTTAGTTAACGACCACGAATACGAAGATAATTTAAGAGCCGCTGCAAATTGTCCGGTTAAGATTATTCAGGTAATGAAGGTTTAGGTCTTTACTTTTTCAACTTATTTGCTTAGCTTTAACTATGGCAAATAAAGAAACCTTCTTCACTCAGGAATATATCCCTCTTCTTAAAAAACTAAACGGTAACGAAAAAGGCAATTGGGGTGTTTTATCGCCACAAGGCATGATAGAACATATGACCGATTCTATTGGTATAGCCTGGAAACGTGTTGCTCACCCTCTGCAAACGCCTGAAACAATTTTGGAGAAAGTGAGAAGTTTTGCTTTAAGTGATAAGGAGTTTAAGCCCGGCACCAAAAATTCCTTAATGACAGAAGAGGCTGCGCCCTTACGTAATTTCAGCATAGAGGCGGCCATTACAGAAATTGATAGAGAAATCAAATCCTTTGTCGATTTCTATAAGAAAAATCCCAATGCTGTTGTAATGAATCCATTCTTTGGCGATTTTAATTACGAGCAATGGTTGCATTTGTTACATAAGCATGCTTTACATCATTTGAAACAATTTAATTTAGCTTGAGAAAAATCTTCTGCATAATCGTAATCTTAATTGCTTTATTCTCAAATGCACAAGTTCCGAATTGGCAATGGGCAAAAAGTCACGGCAGCACAGCTTCAGAAAATATTTCAGGTCTGGCTGTAAATAGCATCGGCGAATCTTATACTTGTGGTTATTATTTCAGTTCTAATTTTACAATCGGCACATATACTTTAACCAACAATGGTAATTACGATTCTTATGTTGCCAAGTTTGATGTGAATGGAAATCCATTATGGGTAAAAAGTTTTGGCGGCGGTTTTGATGATAATGCCAATGCTATTGCCATAGATGCTATAGGTAATTCGTATGTTGTAGGAAGTTTCATTAGTGCAAGCATGGTTTGCGGCACTACAACTTTGACTAATTCTGCTTTCGGTGACATGTTTATTGTAAAAATGGATGTGAATGGAAATATATTGTGGGCGAAAAATTTCGGGGATGGCGGAAGTACCGTTGCTAATGCAGTTGCAGTTGAAGCTAGCGGTAATGTATTGATAACGGGCTATTACAACAGTGCCACCTTAACCATGGGAACTTTTACTTTAAACACTTTCGGAAACAATGATGCTTTTGTTGCTAAACTGGATGCCAGCGGAAATGTAATGTGGGCACAAAGCTTTGGTGATAATCTCGCTGAAAATGCTAATGGGATTACGGTTGACCCTTCCGGAAATTCTTATGTTACCGGATTGTACAAAAGTTCAAGCCTAACGGTTGGTACCACTACGCTTAACAACACGTCTCCTGCCAGCGCAGATATTTTTCTGATTAAATTGAATAACATGGGAAATGTTTTAACTGCAACAACGTTTGGAGACATGCTGGATGAGGTAGCAACCGGAATAACGCGTGACATCAATGGAAATATTATTCTAACAGGATATTATTTTAGTCCGAGTTTAACGATTGGCACATCCACATTAAGTAATTATGGTAGTCGCGATATGTTGGTAATTAAAACCAATTCGAATTGTGTTTCGCAATGGGCACAAGGTGGGGGTGGTAATAACGATGATTACGGTTATGGTATTGGGGTTGATGCGGTAGGACGAATTTATGTAAACGGACATAATCACAGTTTCCTGGCTTCATTCGGAACTCAGACTTTAAGTTTTGGTGGAGTGGGCGATGCTTTTTTAGTAGCGTATAGTCCAACCGGGACAGCCTTATGGGCGGACGGCGTAGGCGGAGGAACAGATGATGGTTGGAATGCCTTGGCTTTGGACGGCGCCGGAAATATTTATTGCGGGGGCTATTTTTCAAGTACGTCGGTGAGCTTGGGTGCTACTAATTTAAATTGTAATGGAAGCGGTGATTTGTTATTGGCAAAAATGTTGAATACCACCGGACTGGATGTTATTGCTAAAAATGAAGATGATTTTGTCATGTATCCAAATCCAAGTTCGGGTATCGTTAATTTCAGATTATTACCGGAGGAGGGTTTTGATTTAGAAGTTTATGATGCGCAAGGAAAATCACTTTTCAGTTTAAATCACCAACCGGCTAGTTTAGCTTTAGATTTTAGCAATTACCCTAAGGGAATCTACTTAGTTCGAATGACTAAAGACGAACTCGTTCTCACTAAAAAACTCATCATTAATTAAATTTTAATAAGTACCTTTACCGCACATGAATGAAGGTACACTCATATTCGGAATTCGCGCCATTATTGAAGCGATAAATGCCGGTAAAGCCATTGATAAAATTTTATTACAAAAAGGATTATCCAATGAATTGTTTAATCAGTTACGTCAGGCTTTGCGTGGTTCTGAAATTCCGTTTCAGTTTGTGCCTCCGGAAAAACTAAAGCGACTTACCGATAAAAATCACCAAGGTGCCATTGCATACATTGCAGAAGTAAATTATTACAGCACGGAAGATTTATTGGCAGAAGTTTTTGAAGCCGGCAAAACACCTTTAGTTTTAATTCTTGATCGCGTTACGGATGTGCGCAATTTCGGTGCCATTGCCCGAAGCGCTGAATGTGCAGGCGTTGATTTTATTATTATTCCCAGCAGAGGAGCAGCGCAAATTAATGGTGATGCTATCAAAACCAGTGCAGGAGCTTTACATCGATTAAAAGTTTGCAGAGAAGATAATTTAAAACACACCATAGAGTATTTAAAGGAATATGGTTTGCAAATAGTAGCCTGCCACGAGAAGACAGATAAATTAATTTATGATGCTGATTTTAAAAAACCCACCGCTATTATTATGGGTTCCGAGGAAAATGGAATTAGCGGGGAGTATTTAAAGCGCAGCGATGTGCAGGTTAAAATCCCGATGACCGGAAATATTGCATCTTTAAACGTATCTGTAGCCACAGGTGTGGTGTTGTTTGAAGTTGTTCATCAACGTTTATAGATTGTCACAACAAAGCAAAATATCTAACTCGTTTTTTGATTTCCTTGGCTTTTCAAATTTATTTCTCGCTATTGCCGTATGTTGTTCAACGTTTCAAGGCGCATTCATTTTTGATAATATTGCACAACCTTCTTTTTCATTCGCGATTTTAAATTTCGCCGCGGCTTTTTTTCTTTACAATTTACAGCGTGTGTATCAAAGCACTTTACCTACAACGGATCATCGTTTGCATTGGTATAGAAAGAATAAGAAATGGATTTTTACATTGGCTATTCTTTTTGTTTTCGGATTTTGGGAAGTGGTATGGAGTATTTTTATGACTTATCGCGAAGGTATATTTGTTTATAGCATTTGTGCCTTTTTAAGTTTGTTATATTTTCTTCCCCCTCTCAGTTTACGAAAGGTAAAATTTGTGAAGCAGTTTGCTATTGCATTTGTATGGGTCACCGTTTGTATTGTCATTCCTTTTATGTTTCATAACAATGAATTTACGGGCATAAGAGCTTTTACCAAAGACGAGTGGCTATATGTAATATCTCAGTTCTGTTTTATTGCCGCGCTCTGTATTCCTTTCGATATCAGAGATTACGTGAAAGACAAAGAGGAGGGAACTCAATCATTCCCTGTTTCTATTGGGATTAAGAACAGTAAGCGAGTGGCAATAGGATTAATGCTGATTTATTTTATCCTGTCTTTTTTCATTGAGGTAAGAAGCCTGATTGTCATTCGCGGATTAATTTTTCTGGTAACAGTAATCGTGATTACTCAGGCCAATGAAAAACGTCATCCGTATTATTTTGTTTATTTAACGGACGGAATAATTATTCTGCAAACATTACTATTGTACGTGTTGTAAGGCTTTATGAAAAGCTGCAATGGTTTTCGTGATGTCATCATCGCTGTGCGCTTCACTCATAAATCCAACTTCATAACCGGAAGGTCCCATATAAATACCATGCTCTAATAAATGATGGTACATGGTACGGAAGTATTGCATCGAATCCGCATCAATATCTTCAGCAGTTTGAATTTTGTCTTTATCTGTAAACGCAATCCAGAAAATACTTCCAACTGAAAACACTTTAAAGTTTTTTGTTTTGAATTGCGATAATCCGCTAAGTAATTTCTGAGTTTTGCTTTCCAGTTTTTTATAGAAGTTTGGTTTTAAGCATTCACTGAGTTGCGCGATACCGGCACTCATGGCAACTGGATTTCCACTTAAAGTTCCCGCTTGGTATACGCCACCTTCCGGAGAAATCTTACTCATGATTTCTTTACTCGCGCCATACGCGCCTACAGGGAATCCTCCACCAATGATTTTTCCATAAGTAATAATATCAGGTTTAATATTGTAATAACCAGCCGCACCGGTGAATCCAACACGGAATCCGCTGATCACTTCATCAAATAATAAGAGTGTTCCATTTTTTGTACAAATATCTCTGAGGAATTGTAAATAATCTTTGTCTTGCAATAACAATCCATTGTTAGCAGGAATCGGTTCAATAATTATACATGCTATCTGATTGTGAAATTGCGCAAACGCTTCTTCCACTGCTTTTTTGTTATTTAATGAAACAACGATAGTTTCATTGACAAAACTCTCAGGTACGCCTGCAGAAGATGTATTACCAAAAGTAACTAAACCTGAACCCGCTTTTACCAACAAAGAATCACTGTGACCGTGGTAACATCCTTCAAATTTTAAAATTTTATTTCTGCCTGTAAATCCTCTCGCTAAACGGATGGCACTCATAACGGCTTCTGTTCCGCTACTTACAAAGCGTATTTTTTCAATAAACGGATTGTTACTTAAAATTAATTCGGCCAATTCATTTTCTAAGCGCGTCGGAGCTCCAAACGAAGTTCCGTTACGCATCGTTTTTTCCACGGCATTAAGAACCTTTTCATTCGCGTGCCCTAAAATTAATGGCCCCCAGCTACAACAATAATCTACTAATTCATTCCCGTCAGCATCCCAAATATGCGAACCTTTACCCTTATCAATAAATAAAGGTGTTCCGCCCACGCTTCTGAATGCGCGTACCGGAGAGTTTACGCCACCTGGGAAGAAATTTTTAGCTTTTTCGAATAATTGTGCAGAGGTATTATTTTTCATAAGAGTACTATAAAAATCAGGCACAAAGATATATCTTTGGATGGTTACATAATACCCAATTTTATGAATTTTATGAATAGTTTGGAATTTGCACAACAAAGTGATAAAGCCGATAAATTAAGTGTTTATCGTCAACGCTTCTTATTTCCACAACATAACGGACAAGATGTAGTGTATTTCACGGGAAACTCTTTGGGATTGCAACCTAAAACAACCCAATCGTATATACAACAAGAGTTGGAAGATTGGGCGAAGTTGGGTGTGGAAGGTCATTTCCTGGCTAAACATCCATGGATGCCATATCATGAATTTCTTACCGATAAAATGGCAAAGATCGTCGGGGCTCTTCCTGAAGAGACAGTTATGATGAATCAATTAACTGTTAATCTTCATTTATTGATGGTTTCTTTTTACCGACCAACGAAACAGCGTTATAAAATTCTTTGTGAGGCAAAGGCGTTTCCTAGCGATCAATATGCTTTACGATCGCAAATAAAATTCCACGGTTATTCTATCGAAGATGCTTTAATAGAAATTTCACCGAGAGAAGGTGAGTATACCATTCGTCATGAAGATATTTATGAGGCGATCGAAAAAAATAAGGATTCGTTAGCACTGGTAATGATTGGCGGCGTGAATTATTTTACGGGTCAGGTTTTCGATATGAAAGCAATTACGGAAGCCGGACATAAAGCAGGCGCCATTGTAGGATTTGATTTAGCGCACGGCGCCGGAAATTTAAAATTAGCACTGCACGATTGGGGTGTTGATTTTGCAGCGTGGTGCAGTTATAAATATTTGAATAGCGGTCCGGGCAGTGTTGCCGGAGCCTTTGTACACCAAAAGCATTTAAAGAATACAGATTTACCAATGTTTGCAGGATGGTGGGGCCATGATAAGAAAACTCGTTTCTTAATGGACAAAACATTTGTACCTATGCAAACGGCTGAAAGATGGCAAATGAGTAATGCGCCAATTTTTGCAATGGCAGCATGTCGCGCCTCATTAGATATTTTTGATGAAGTAGGCATGGACGCGTTGGTGGAAAGAAGCAAGCGGTTAACTGCTTATCTTGAATTTATTGTTGGAGAGGTGAACAAGCAAAAAAATGATTGCTTGGAAATTATTACACCAAAAGAAAACAGAGGATGTCAGATTTCAATTGTTGCGAATGGATACGGAAAACCTTTGTACAATAAATTAATCGAAAACGGTGTGATTCCGGATTGGCGTGAACCAAACGTAATACGTTGTGCACCTGTGCCTTTATATAATTCTTTCGAGGATATTTTCAGGTTCGGACAAATCTTAAATTCGCTTTTATAAAAA
>JAEUTQ010000034.1 GCA_016787445.1 Bacteroidia bacterium | reverse complement strand
AATAGGAATGAATTATGTCTAAACACAATCCCTCAAGGGTATGATGCATCAGTTTCTCAACTAATAACATCTTCATGTGATAATCGTTTCTACAACAAATTACCTGCTACATTTTTGGCAATCATTTCCTTCAATGAACGTAATATATTAAAACCGAGCTATTTAAACTAAAATTCCAGACTATTCATCCGGCTTTCGTTCTCATTTCTCAGTATTTCAATCAACTTTCCCATAAATTGGGGCTGCAAAAGTAATAACAACTTTAACAATCTCCAAATATTTTGATAAAATTTATTCTTTTTTCTTTCTCCTCAATCTCTAACTATGAGCCTCAACTCATTACATTTTATCAATACTTCACTCAAAAAACGGGACGGCAAAGATACATACTTTCGAAGCTCTTTTCCAAATATTTGTTGATAATTTCCTGATTCGTTTGATATCTAGTTGTTTATGAGACCTAAAATATCTAAAACTTTAGGTTCCTTCTGCAAAAAACCAAATAATATCTTTAGTTTTAAAGCTCCTAATGAAGCGTGTTCTCATTATAACTTATTATTGGCCACCAAGTGGTGGCGCAGGTGTACAACGCTGGCTTAAATTTGTAAAATACCTAAGGGAATTTGGCTGGGAACCCATCGTTTATACTGCTGAAAATGCAGAAATGCCGGTGATTGACGCTTCGCTTGAAAAAGATATTCCAAATAACATTACTGTTTTAAAAACTAAAATTTGGGAACCGTACAGTTTTTACAAAACTTTCATTGGTAAAAAGCAAAATGAAAAAATAAATGCATCCTTTCTGTCAGAAAACAAAAAGCCCAGTATAACGGAGAAAATTTCGGTATGGATCAGAGGTAATTTTTTCATTCCCGATGCGCGTAAATTCTGGATTAATCCCTCCGTAAAATACTTAAACGATTATCTGAAAAAGAATCCTGTAGATGCCATCATATCTACTGGTCCGCCCCATTCGCTGCACCTCATAGCTTTGGGTGTAAAAAAGAATTTCCCTTCTGTAAAATGGGTGGCTGACTTCCGCGATCCATGGACCAATATCGATTTCTATAAAGAATTAATGCTTTCTTCTTCGTCTGACAAAAAGCATAAACGTCTCGAAAAAGAAGTGCTTAAAAACGCTGATTCTATTATCAGTATTGGTAACGGCATGAATGAAGAGTTTAAAACCATTCTTGGTTCAAATCCCGAAAAATTTACGGTTATCACTAATGGTTTTGATGAAGATGATTTGTATGAAGGATCTATCGAAACCGATAAAAAATTCTCCATTGCACACATTGGTACCCTCGTAAAAAGCCGCAATCCGGAGACTTTATGGAAGGTTTTAAAATCATTGTGCGAAATCAATTCCGACTTTAGGAACAATCTCGAAATTAAATTGGTAGGAAAAGTGGATTATTATGTAATGGAGCGCCTGAAACATTATCAACTCGATTCGTTTATCCGCAAAATTGATTACCTGCCACACAATGAAGTTATAAAAGAACAACAAAAAAGCAAAGTGCTTTTGCTTCTTGTCAATAATACACCAAACGCTAAAAGCATACTAACCGGAAAAATTTTCGAATACCTTGCGGCTAATGTGCCTATTCTGGCCATCGGACCAACTGACGGCGATTTAGCAGCGATATTAAAACAAACACAAAGCGGACTCATCTCCGATTTTAACGATGAAAATTTATTAAAAGAAAATATTCTTAAAATTTTCTCGGGACAGAATATAACACCGGATAAAAAAGCAATTTCACAGTATTCAAGAAGGGAATTAACACGTACTTTAAGTTCACTCTTGGAGAAACTTTGTAACAAAAATTAATACTTTTGTAAAAAATAAGAACTCATGGGAAGGATATTTGAAAAACGAAAAGCAACCATGTTTAAACGCTACGCTAAAATGGCAAAAGCGTTTACCAAACTTGGAAAAGATATAGCAATGGCCGTTAAGGCTGGCGGACCACACCCCGAAAGTAATCCGCGCTTGCGTATGATTATGCAAAATGCTAAGGCTATTAACATGCCAAAAGCTAATATTGATGGTGCTATTAAACGCGCTTCAGAAAAAGATTCGGCGAACTATGAAGAAGTCATTTACGAAGGATACGCACCACATGGTGTTCCCGTTTTAGTGGAATGCAGTACCGATAATCCAACCCGCACGGTAGCGAGTTTACGTATGTATTTTAACCGCGCTGAAGGCGCTTTGGGAACTTCCGGCTCTGTAAGCTTTATGTTCGACCGTAAGGTAATGTTTAAAGTGGATTCCACAGGCTTGGATAAGGATAATACCGAATTGGATTTAATTGATTTCGGTGCCGAAGAATTAAACTGGGATGATGAAAATCATGAGTTAGTGATTCAAACTGCATTTACTGATTTTGGTAAAATGCAAAGCGCTTTAGAGGAGAAAAAATACATTGTAAAAGAATCTTCTAAGGTTTTTATTCCAACTACTACCACCGAATTAAGCCCCGAGCAGGAAGCTGAAGTTATGGCCATGATTGAGAAGATGGAAGATGATGATGATGTTGTTGCTGTTTACCATAACATAGCTTAATACCCTGCCCTTTGAAAAAAAACTGGAAGATTAAAGATAATAGCAATGAGGAAACCGTTAGGAATTTGAAAGAAATCCTGAACGTAGACCGTATCATTGCTTCTCTCTTATTCCAGCGAAAAATATCAGGCTTCGACGAGGCAAAAAGTTTTTTCCGTCCCGATTTAAACGAACTACATGATCCGTTTTTGATGCGCGACATGGACAAAGCCATCGAACGCATTCAAAAAGCCATCAACAATAACGAACGTATTTTAATTTTTGGTGATTACGATGTTGACGGCACCACCTCTGTTGCGCTTGTTTACAGTTTCTTCAGAAAAATCACAACGAATCTCGGTTATTATATTCCCGATCGCTACAAAGAAGGCTACGGCATTTCCTTTAAAGGAATTGATTACGCTGCCGACAATGATTTCAGTTTAATAATCGCGCTCGATTGTGGTATTAAAGCCATTGATAAAATCAATTACGCCAATGAAAAAGGTGTAGATTTTATTATTTGTGATCATCACCTTCCGGGAGATGAATTACCAAAAGCGCATGCGGTACTCGATCCAAAAAGAAACGATTGTCCTTACCCTTACAAAGAACTTTCCGGTTGTGGAATCGGGTTTAAATTAATTCAAGCGTATTGCCAAAAAAGCAATATTGCATTTGAAGAGTGTTTAAATTATTTAGACCTTGTTGCTACCAGCATTGCTGCCGATATCGTTCCTATAACCGGAGAAAATCGCATTTTGGCGTATTATGGTTTAGAGAAAATGAATTCTAATCCTCGTCCGGGAATTAAAGCGCTTATAGACTCCAATAAAATAACAAAAGTCTTAACGATTACGACCCTTGTTTTTATTGTGGGGCCAAGAATAAATGCGGCAGGGCGATTGGAACACGGCTCTAAATCGGTTGAACTTTTGATTAGTGAAACTGAAGAAGAGGCCAACGAAATTGCTAAAAGCATCAATAACACCAATTCGCAGCGTAAGGATTTAGACCAAGGCACTACCATGGAAGCTCAAGTGTTATTGGAAAATGATCCGATGACCGAATTTAAAAAATCAACTGTGTTGTTTAATCCGGGTTGGCATAAAGGTGTGATTGGAATTGTAGCCTCACGTTTAATTGAAAAATATTACAAGCCTACCATTGTTTTAACCGAATCAGACGGAAAAGCGACAGGCTCAGCACGCAGTGTGAAAGATTTTGATGTGTATGCCGCCATTGAGCAATGCAGCGATTTATTAGAGCAGTTTGGCGGACATAAATTTGCGGCGGGTTTAACCATGAAGAAAGAAAATGTGCCTGCCTTTCAGGAAAAATTTGAGCGCATTGTTGCCGGAAGTATTTTACCTGAGCAATTGATTCCGATTGTAGATATTGACATTGAAATTGAATTGCAGGAAATCAGTGAAAAAACCACACGCATATTACGTCAGTTTGCACCACACGGACCAGAAAACATGACGCCACTCTTTATGGCGAGAAATGTGTTAGATACAGGTTGGGGAAAAGTAGTTGGACAAAATCATTTGAAGCTTGAATTATTTCAAAGTGTTAATCCTAATGTACGCTTTCAGGCGATCGCCTATGATAAAGGAGACTTCTTAAGTTTCTTCCAGAAAAAAACACCGGTTGATATCGTATTTAAAATCCAGGATAACGAATTCAGAGGGGTTGTAAGTACTCAATTGGTGATTGAGGAAATCAGGGTGAGTTAAATCAACTAGTTATCAACAAAATACACATGTTGTTGAAAACAAGGCATTTATAAATTTTAATCAACATATTAATTGTAATTTTTTATTAAAATTACAATTTTCACTTGTATTTTTAAAGAATATGGTTTACCTTTGATTAAATTTATGATTTTACGCTACGAAATAAACAAATCCAACTATGATTCCATCTTGCATGGAACCATTATACAATTAAATGATGATGCTTTCTTAAATCAAAATCCTGGCTATTGTAGCTGGTCTTATGACTCGAGAATAAATAATCAATATCAGGCAATTGCTTATAGTATCGTTAATTATTCAAGATCCTTACGCCTTTCAGATGTTTCAATAAGATTAAAAATTTCAAAGGATAAACTTGCTTCAATATTGAAAGATGCAGGTTTTTTGATTCCACGTAATAGTAATTATCTTTTAAAGGAGCATGAACTGAATGTATTATTTGAATATTTTGATCGTGCGGTAAAGGAAAGGTTTAAAAAATTCAAAAAACAAAACTCTGACATTCACTCTTATGAGTATAGCTCGGAATTTGAATTCTATAGCCAGTTTTTAGTTAATTACGACCCTTTATATCTGCCTGAACTTGCAAATACTGAATTTGATAGTAATTTATTTCGACAGTGGTTTTTCAAGTTACTTTTTACAGAATATTACGATGAAAATCAAAACAATTTTAATTTAACTTTTTTAAGTAAACTTAAATTCAAATTAGTGGCCTATTATAAAAACATGAGGGCGCACTTTTTCACTATTATAATTACTAATCACTATCATATATTTACCGGAGAAGAAGATAGTACCGGAATCGCAAATCAAAAAAATGATTGCTTTTCTGATACTACATATAATACTATTGGAAAAGCTTTAAATAAAATAAATTTAAAACTTATTCCCAATGCAAAAAAATATAGAAATTTTAATAAACAAAATCAAACAGTCAGACTTTACTGATAAAGAAAAGGAAATATTAATAAGTAAATTAGATAAAGAAAAGCCAGACTTACTTGAATTCTTAAAAACCTCTTATACACTCTTTAATATCGGAAAAACTATTCGTGAGTTTTTTGATGAAGATATAAGTGATTTATTTTAAATATGGATATAGGCACTGCAATTAAATTAATTCGAAAAAATAAAGGTCTTTCGCAATTCGAACTGCATCAGAAGTGTGGATTAACTGTAAACGCAATTAGTCAAATAGAAACTGGTATTACTTTCCCGCAAAAAAGTAGTATCGAAAGTATTTGTCAAGCATTGGAAGTGCCTGTGTCATATTTACTTTTTTTTGCTATTAGCGAGGATGATGTTCCAGAAGAAAAAAGAATTGCTTTTAATTCTTTGAACAATGCAATTAGAACAGTTCTATTGGATGATATAAATAAACAAAAAAATAGTTAATTTATACAACTCGCCGCTACAAATGCCGTACTCCAGGCATTCTGAAGTTTTTTGCACTTATTTCCTATCCGTTCTTTTTAGAATTTAATTTACTCAAAACATAACTTGTACTTCTACCGCCGCCTTCTTCTTTGGTAAGTATTTTCTTGTGCATTAAATCGTTTATATCGCGCAGGGCCGTATCGGCGGAGCATTTGTTTATTTTGGCCCATTTAGAGGAGGTTAACTTACCTTCAAAGCCATCAAATAATTTATTGATCATTAAACGCTGGCGTTCGTTAATAATCGTTTTTGTATGCTTATCCCAAAATTTAGTTTTATTCAACACATTTTGTAAGCGTTTGTCGGTAATAGTTAAAGCGCGTTGCAAACAATTTAAATACCACATTAACCATGGCGTGATGTCTAAATTTCCTTTCTGCGTTTTCTCCAGCATTTCGTAATACGCTTTTCGCTCCACACGTATCTGCGCCGACATACTATAAAATCGTTGCGCGTCTTCATCGGCGCGCGTTAATTGCATATCGGCTATGGCGCGCGCGATGCGTCCGTTGCCATCATCAAAAGGATGTATGCTTACAAACCACAAATGCGCTATGCCCGATTTTATAACGGGATCTAATTCGTTTTGTGTGTTAAACCATTTCAGGAACAAAGTCATTTCTTTATTTAAACGCTTCGCATCGGGGGCTTCATAATGTACTTTTTCTTTTCCCAGCGCACCCGAAACAACCTGCATTGGACCTAAATCATTATCACGCCAGGCACCCGTTTTAATTTTATGCATACCGCTTCTTCCGGAAGGAAACAAAGAGGCATGCCATGCAAATAATCGTTCTTTGGTAAGAGGCTTGTGGTATTTCTGCGTGGCATCCAACATCATTTCCACTACACCCTCTACATCTCTGTCGGCAGGCACAAGTCCGGCTATGTCCATTCCCAAACGACGCGCTATGGAAGAACGCACCTGATCGGAGTTGAGTATCTCGCCTTCTATTTCGGTAGATTTAAGCACATCCATGGTAAGCGTTTGTAAAGTAGATTCGTTACGCATGGCAAAACCCAGCAATTCCATGTAGCCTTTTAGCCGACCTTGTTGGTGACGAACAGTGGTGAGTAATGGCAATAAGGTGTGGATGTCCCAGGTAAAATTGGGCCATTGTTTATTTTGATGGATATAAGGACTATATAATCTCCGCATTTATGCGGTAAATATACGGCGTATTCTCCGCATTTCCAAAATTATTCTCCGCATTTTTGCGGTTATTATAGTTGTTATTCTCCGCATTTACCAATGAAAAGTGATTATTTCCAGCAGATGGCGCAGATCAACGCAGATAATTTATGAATGAAAGCGAGGCTTTGTAGCTTCACACAGAGACGCAGAGATAATTTGAAACAATAAGAGTGATGGATAACCCAAACACCAAACATTAAACACCAAACATTAAACATTAAACATTAAACACCAAACATTAAACATCAACCCACCGAACTCGCAGCCACATACGCCGTACTCCAGGCATTCTGAAAATTAAAACCGCCGGTAATTCCGTCGATATCTATTACCTCTCCGCAGAAATATAAATTGGGCATGATTTTACTTTGCATGGTCCTGAAATCAATTTCCTTTAAGTTGACGCCACCACTAGTAACAAATTCTTCTTTAAAGGTTGTTTTTCCACGCATTTGGTAACGGTCGGCACACAGCACCTGCGCTAATTTATTTTGTTGTTTTTTACCAAGCTCTATCCAGGGTTTCGTTAAAGCTAATTCGGCTCTCAGTAAAATATATTCCCACAACCGTTTCGGAATATCAAACAATGGCGCATTCACCATTAATGCTTTTGAAGCGGAATGCTTTTCAAATTCATTTTTCACTTGCTCCTCGCTTAAACTTCCTGTCCAATTAATTAAGATTCCCGCGTTATAATTCTTTTCGAAAAAGTCTTTTGCGGCGAAGGCTGAAAGTTTTAATACTGCCGGTCCACTAAATCCCCAATGCGTAATTAAAACCGGTCCCGTATATTGATGTTTAGTTCCTTCTACTCTCACCGTTGCATTCTTTACGCTTAATCCCATCAACTCTGTAATGGCTTCGCTCTTCAAATTAATCGTAAATAAGCTTGGAATTAATTCGGAAATCGTGTGACCTGCTTTCTCAATAAAATTATAGTTCTTTTTTTGATTATGTCCGCCGCTGGAGCAAATCACCGCATCGCAGGTATAAGTTGTACGATTTGTTATCACTTGTATTTGGCCGTTCTCTTGCTTAACTAAATCCAACACCTCTACTTCCAAATTAATTTTTACGTTTAGTCGCTTCGCCTCATTTAAAAAACAATCGATAATTGTTTCAGAACTATCCGTTAAAGGAAACATTCTTCCGTCAGCTTCGGCTTTCAATTTCACGCCGCGTTTTTCAAACCAATCAATGGTATCCTTTACCGCAAAGCGACTAAAAACTTGTCTTAATTCTTTTGCCCCGCGCGGATAATTTTTCACTAATTCACTGGTCTCAAAGGTATGATTGGTAACATTGCAGCGTCCACCTCCTGAAATTCGAACTTTCGATAACAGCTTATTGCTTTTTTCAAGTATGATGACACGGTAATCGGGACGCATTTCTGCCACATTAATAGCCGCAAAAAAACCTGCCGCACCGCCTCCTATTACTATTATTTGCTTTGTAGCCATTTACATTGCAAATATGAGGATTATCATTGTTACTTTTTGTCTTAACACAAAAAGTAACCAAAAAAGTCAAGGCTGCATAGTATTTTGCTAAAATTAGAATTTATCAAGCCGGTGCTACTGAGCGCAAAGCGAGAGGCAACGTAGCACCTTCAGCACAGACCACGCGTTTGATAAATTCTAATTTTTTAACGCAAAATCCTATGAGGCCAATTCGGTAACTAACATCGTATTCAAAACCACCTCTTTATAAAATAAAGTTTAAGGCATTTTAACGAAAAGGGAATCGTAAAATTCTTTACATTTATATAGTTAAAAACTATAATCATGGGATTATTTGATAAAATAAGAAATGAGTTCATTGATATTATCGAATGGACAGACAACACAAATGACACTTTGGTATGGAAATTTCCACGTTACCAAAATGAAATAAAAATGAACGCGAAGCTTACTGTTCGTGAGAGTCAGCAAGCTTTATTTTTAAATGAAGGTACGGTGGCCGATTTATTTCAACCGGGTATGTATAATTTATCCACCCAAAACATGCCGATACTTACCACTTTAAAAGGTTGGAAGTATGGTTTTAACTCTCCATTTAAAGCGGATGTGTTTTTCTTTAACACTAAGCAATTCACCAATCAGAAATGGGGCACTAAAAACCCGGTTATGTTACGTGATGCTGAATTTGGTCCGTTAAGAATACGCGCTTTTGGTACTTATGCATTCCGCATCAATGACGCGGTTAAATTTTATAAAGAAATTGCTTCTACCAACGCAGAGTTTACCACCGATGAAATCAATGAGCAATTACGCAATTTAGCTGTATCACGCGGAATGGATGCCATTGCCGAAAGTAAAATTCCGGTGCTTGACATGGCGAGCAATTATGATGAAGTTTCTAAAATCATTCACGAAAAAATTAAACCTGAGTTTAACGAAATTGGTTTAGAGTTAACGAAATTCTTAATTGAAAACATTTCCTTACCTGCTGAAGTGGAAGCCATGTTGGACAAACGCAGCAGCATGGGAATTGTTGGTAATCTGGGCGCATTTAATCAGTTCCAGGCCGGTGTGAGTATGGAAAAAGCTGCCGAGAATTCTAACGGTGGTATCATGGGGGCAGGCATTGGTGCAGGTATGGGCTTTGGTATGGGAAATCAAATGGGCAACATGTATCAAAACAATCAGTTTAATGCGCAACAGGGTATGAATACGAATACCCCTCCTCCTATTACACCACCACCCATTGTTCAGTTTCATGTGGCTGTAAACGGTCAGCAAACAGGTCCGTTTAATTTGCAACAATTGCAAGCAATGGCTCAGCAAGGACAATTAACCAAACAAAGTTTAGTTTGGAAAGCAGGCATGGCAGGCTGGTTAGCAGCAGAAACACAACCGGAGTTAGCAGCTTTGTTTAATAACGTTCCGCCACCGATTGTATAATAATAAATTCTTGTCTGGCGTTTCGACAAGCTCAACGACCGGATTTTCATTCAATAAAAAAAGCCTGCAATACATTTGCAGGCTTTTTCTTTTTACAAAGGGGAGTTACTGTTTGGAAACTGTAATGACTTGTAATTTATCGTGCGTTTTTATTTTCACGAAGTAAATTCCATTGGCTAAGTTTGGAATCTCAAAATTAATTTTTGAATCGGATGTTTCTTCAGATCGGAGCACGCGCCCAAATAAATCTACCACTTCAATTGTTTTCGGAAAACTATTATTTAATTCAATGGTAAATGCGCCGGGATTGGGATTTGGATACAACATGACACCTGAAATGGAAGGTCCGATGGTTAACACGCTTGTACAAACACTAACCACTACATTGATTAATGTCCGCGGACCGTTAGTACAAGTTGAATCCTGAACATAATAGCTATATGTTCCGCTAGTTGTTAAGGTTGGCGTAATATAAACTGATCCCGTAGCTAAACTTACTGTAGATGTTGGCGAAGTGTACCAATTAAGATTACCAATTCCTCCTGCTGTAAGGGTTGCTGTTTGCGCGACACAAATATTCAAATTTACGGTAGGAGTAAGATTGGTTGGAGCCGGTGGTGCATTGCAAGGCTGAAATTCAACAAGAAAAGCATCCACTACGGCGTCAAAGTTTGGTTGATGCGAATTTGCTGTGGATATACTCGCAGGACTGGATGTATATCCGCTTAAAAATAATTTCCCTGAATTACTTACGGTGCATCCAAATCCAATGTCATCTCCGAAATTACCATAATAAGTTCCGTAAATTCTCAATCCTGAAGAATTGAACTCCGCAAAATAGGCATCACTTGGTCCGCCACCATGAATCGGCTGATGCGCATTCGTTGTTGCTATATCCGTTCCACTTGTACTTGATGTCATTCCTATTAAATACACATTTGCATTACTGGCCGTGGCTACGCTAAATGCACGATCACTTCCTGCACCTCCATAAAAAGTGCCCCATTGTCGAGTTCCTGATGAATTAAACTGTACAAGAAAAGCATCTAGTGATCCTCCGCCGTAGCTAACCTGATGCGATGAAGGTGTGCTAATATTACTACCGCCTTGTGTATAGCCCGTCAAATAAACATTTCCCAAATTATCACAGGTGCTTCCTTGTCCGTAATCCAATCCCGCACCTCCATAATACGTTCCCCATTGTTGAACACCCGACGAATTAAATTTCACTAAAAACGCATCGAAAATACCACCACCATGAACTGGTTGATGTGATCCTGAAGTTGAAATGCTACTTGTACTTGCTGTGTATCCGCTGATATAAGCATTATTGCTTGCATCGGTACAAACTTTATTACTGAATTCATCAGCACCTCCTCCGTAATATGTACCCCATTGACGAACACCGGCAGAATTAAACTTAACTAAAAAACAATCTTGCAAACCACTTATACTTGTTTGATGTGAACCAATAGTTGCAATATCATTCGTACTGTAAGTATTTCCTATTAAATAGATATTTCCTAAATTATCTGTACTGCATTGTTGTCCGATATCGTCTGCGCTTCCTCCAAAATAGGTAGCCCATTGAAGAACTCCCGTTGGACCAAATTGCGCTAAAAAAGCATCCGTTATTCCACCACCAAAAACAGTTTGATGCGCGGTACTTGTTGCAATATTCGACGGACTTTGTGTATCACCGGATATATAAACGTTACCGGAATTATCAACGGCACAACCATAAGCATGATCGTCAACTATGGTGCCATAATAAGTTGCCCACTGACGAACACCGGCAGAATTAAACTTTACCACATAAGCATCTTCAATACCCATCCAGCTTGTTTGATAGGCTCCAACAGTAGCAATGGATGTACCCATTGTAGAACTGGTATAACCACTCTGAAAAATATTTCCTGATAAATCGGTAGCGCACGATTGTCCAAAATCTGTCATATCTCCACCATAGTAGGTACCCCAAACACGAACCATCGGATCGATAATCAGAGATTGGTTGCTAATGTAATTAGGAATGTCGAAACTTAATATATTATTCTCAAGCTTCCAGGAAGCTTTAATTTGCTTACCGTTTTGAAAAACAATTGGTGCGCCTTCCTGAATTTCTCCAATTGGTGTACTTAAGATAACACTTCCATCCGGTTGAATTCTAACATCCGCACCTTTCACTTCAATCTGAATGAGTTTATAATTGGTATTTGGTGCAACTAAGTAATCATGCTTTAATGTTCCGTTTTTTTGATAATAATGAACATCAATTCCATTGTACAAATTTTCTAAAGAAACACCTTCGTAAGATGGAACGTTTAACACGCCATTTGAACAGCCCGGTAAATAATAGTTTGTAAAACCGGAATGGGCTTTATCTGTTTTAATTTTTAAACTTGTGTTACAATTTTTCCAGTAGGTATCAATTCGATAGAGTGTAATTTTATCGGGTGATTTAATATCAGGAATATCTTTATTTAAAACATCCGTGTTTTTATTTTGTTTCCAGGAATCAATTTTTGTTAATTGGTAACTAACACCATTATTACGAATATGAAAATTGATTTCTCCATCGGAACCCGCAAAGAGCACATCCGGACGGGCTTTAAAGTTTTGATCAGAAATCTGCCCCTTGTTTTCGGTAAATGAAATAAGATTTTTGTTTGGTTTATCTTCCTTTACACTTTTACTGCTATAACCAAAACACGTGGATGATAACAACACCAGCCCTATAAAAATTTCTTTATTCATTTTAAATGTTATACAACATTGTTTCAGATAAAGATAGCAATTAAAAGATTTTACGGTTAGTATTATCTTATAAGGGTAACATGTCCCTTTAACTCATGCGCTTTTGAGAATACAGAAGTACAACGGATTAACCATGTATATGTACCTTGCTCACATCCCTTATTTCCACGACCCTGAAAAGTACCATCCCAACCTTCTTCAAATTTTTTGGTACTAAATACTTTTTCTCCCCAACGATCAAAAACAAATAATTCATAGTCAACAACACCAAATCCTTTTGGTTGAAATACGTCATTTAAGCCATCGCTGTTAGGTGTAAAAGTATTAGGCACATAAATTCCGAAGTCTTCACCAACTACAAGTGGTCTTAGAATTGTATCAATACATCCTTTATCGCTCTTCACAACTAAAGCTACAACATAGTTACCGGGTTCGGTATACATGAATGTTGGATTTTGTTGAACTGAAGTGTATTGTGCTGTATTCATGAAATACCACTGCCAGCTTGCAATATTTGCGCCGTGAGAAGCGTCGGTAAACACAACTTCACCATCAATATTTATAATTGGTTTAATTGGTGCATGATTGAAATCTGCCACCGGAACAGGATAAACTTCAACTGTATGAGTAGTAGAGTTTACACATCCGTGTATACTTGTTGCTTGTACATTGATAGTATAAATACCTGTTGCATCATAACATCCCTGAGCGGTAGATGCAGTACCTGAAAAGCCATTCCCTAAGTTCCAATTATATGTTTGAATACTGGCAGAACTTGAGAAGGTAAAATCACTACAGAAAGGTGGGCAACCATTGTTTTTAGTAGAAGCAATAGCAACATCAGGAATAGGATGTACAATTGCAGCAGCTGTCGTTGTGTTCACACAGCCATTTGCATCCGTTACGGTTAAGTTATAAGTACCGGTGTATCCTACTGAATTGGCCATAATAGTTGGATTTTGTACTGCAGAGAAAAATCCATTCGGGCCGGTCCATGCATACGACACTCCACCAATTCCACTTAAATTTAAAACATTGTCGATACAAATAGGACTATTTGAATTGATTTGCGGTACCGGTAATGAATTAACGATTAAGTTCGTTACAAGTGTATCAGAACAAGTGTTTGCATCAGTAATGATCACCTGATACTGCCCTGCATTACTTAATTGTGCATTGATAATAGCTGGATTTTGACTCGTTGATGTAAATCCTGCAGGACCTGTCCAGCTATAGGAAGTTCCGCCATTTGCACTCAAGCTTGTATTTAAATTTAAACATACTGTATTTCCGGAAATGGAAACGGCTGGTTGAGGATTAACCACAACATTTTGATTAGTGGAATTCACACAACCATTCGCATCAGTAACAGTTAATACAAAATTTCCATTATTAGACATTGATGCATTTGTGATGGTTGGATTTTGTAATGAACTGGATAAACCCGGACCACTCCATGAATAACTTACCCCTCCACTTCCTGTAAAGTTGATTGGGAAATTCAGACACACCGGACTATTCGTTACGATATTTGGCGTTGGTAATGGATTTATCACTACAGTGTGAGTAGAACTTGCTGTACATGTTCCCACACCGGCAATTAATGTATAAACACCGGCAGCAGACATTGGCACATTATTAAGTACAGGATTTACAGTTGTGCCGTTATAACCCGGACCGACCCATGTATAATTTGAACCTCCTGAAGAAAATAAATTCAAAGTATTTCCAACGCAAACCGGACTATTACTGGTTATGGTAGGACTAGGAAGTGCGAAGACTGTAACACTCGCTGTTTCGGTATTCACGCAATTATTTGCATCCGTAACAGTCACCGTATAAATCCCGGTCATGTTTAATTGCGCTGAAGTTATTGTCGGATTCTGCACATTTGAAGTATACGCGTTAGGTCCCGACCAAGAATAAGTTACTCCACCAGTCGATGTTAAATTAATTGTTGAGTTAATACAATTCGTTGGATGAGTAACTGCAATAACCGGCAATGGATTCACGACTACATTAGTTGTTCCGGAACCTACACACCCATGCGCATCTGTTACCGAAACGGTAAAGATACCTGCATTCGTAATTTGGGTATTCGTTTGTGTAGGATTTTGCAAATTGGAATTAAAGGAAGCTGGTCCTGTCCACGTAAACGTATTATAAGCACCTCCATTTAATTGCATAGTTGTTCCAACGCAATAAGGACCTGTGTTAGTTGGTGTAGGTACAGGTAAAGGATTCACTAATATATTAAGGGTCGAAGTTTTTGTACAACCACTGGCGCTTGTAGAAGAAACCGAATAAATACCGCTGGCCAAAGTTGAAGCACTCGGAATAGTAGGATTTTGCAAATTAGAAGTGAATCCATTCGGACCAGACCAAGTATATGTGGTTAATGCATTACAATTAAAGTTAATCGGACTTCCTGCACATACAGTATTAGCCACAGCTGAAGGAGTTACTGTAAGATTAGGAACAGTTGTAAGAGTTGTATTTGTTATACCACAACCGGTTGTATAAGTTATTACAGATGTGTTCGGGCCAACAACAGGAAATGGAGCAATTGAGCCGGTACCTGAAGCAGGTAATCCAATAGCAGGATTACTGTTTGTCCATGTAACTCCGGCCGGAACATTTATGGCAGGAGTAAGATTTCCTTCACACACAACAACGGGCACATTATTAGTAGTTGGTAAGGGAATTGTAAAAGTTACTGTAAGAGGAAACATATTACAACCATCTGCGGTAAAAACGTTACTTCCGCTTAAGATGGTAAAAGAAATAGGAACACCTGCAGGTAATCCGGTATAATCAAAATATACCCAATCATTATAAGTGTTCATTTGTCCGGTACAACCCGCAACAGATAATATAGGAGTTGCACATCCGGGTAACTGACTCATGGGTATGTTTTGCAAATTAGCAAGAGGCGAAGCAGTTTGGGTAGTTGTTACTGTACCAACTGCTAAACTAATGGTCATACTTGTTGAATTCGCGGCAGCGTTACCATGCCAATGTTCAACGAAAATCCTCAAATTTCCCGCGCAGTCTACGCAATAAGCAATCTGAACCGAATGCGATTTAACTGAATTTTGAATACCAATAAAAAAAAGTAAGAACAGGAATAATTTGTAATGTAATTTAATTTTCATGTTGCTCTGCTTTTTAATTGTAATTATTATGTTTTATGATTAAGAGTTTCTATTAGTAAAAGTATTTAATAAGGTATTAATAACAAGTTTGTTACCTAATTAATAAGCTCGCTTCACTCAATCTAAAACGAGGTTTAGATTAATTAACATGCTATTAACAGCATGGTTTCTTAAAAATTACAGCGTCATAACAATTAAAAAAGGATATTAAAACAAGAAGGATTAAAAAACACAAATACATTTATAAAAGTATTTATATGATTCAAGTCTGGTGTTTCGACAAGCTTAACGATCGGATTTTAACCAATAAAAAATCCCCGACTAAACAGCGGGGATTTTTTTATGAACTGATTTAATCTAATTAAGCGATTGGATTTTCCGGATTGGTATTCTCAATTGTTTTTACCTGAGGCGACACGTCTTCCTTTTTATCGAACGGACGTTTACCGAAAATCTCTTCCAAATCTTCTTTAAAGATAACTTCCTTCTCCAATAACTTCTCGGCAAGTGAGGTAAGTTTCTCCTTATTTAAGGTTAAGATTTGTTTTGTTCTCGCATAGGCTACATCTACCATCTTCTTCACCTCTTCATCAATAGTTTTAGCGGTTGATTCACTATAAGGTTTACCAAATGAATATTCTGATTGTCCTGAGCTATCATAATAACTTATGTTACCTACTTTGTCATTCAATCCGTAATACACAATACTTGCGTAAGCTTGTTTTGTGATTTTTTCCAAATCGCTTAATGCACCTGTGCTTACTTTTCCGAATACAATTTCTTCAGCCACTCGTCCGCCTAAAGCAGCGCACATTTCATCCATAATTTGATCGGCAGTGGTAATCTGACGTTCTTCCGGTAAATACCAGGCTGCGCCTAAAGAACGACCACGTGGTACAATGGTTACTTTAACTAGCGGTGAAGCATGCTCCAACATCCAGCTAACCGTAGCGTGTCCTGCTTCGTGGAATGCAATCACACGTTTTTCATGTGGTGTAATAATTTTATTTTTCTTTTCAAGACCTGCGATAATTCTATCCACCGCATCCAAGAAATCTTGCTTAGTAACTTGTTTTTTATTGGCACGTGCTGCAATTAAAGCGGCCTCATTACAAATGTTTGCGATATCAGCACCACTGAAACCTGGTGTTTGACGAGCCATGAATTCAACATCAACCGTGTCATCAATTTTAATGCGCTTTAAATGCACTTTAAAGATTTGCTGACGTTCTATAACATCCGGCATATCTACATAAATCTGACGATCGAAACGGCCGGCACGTAATAAAGCGCGGTCTAAGATATCAGCACGGTTAGTGGCTGCTAAAATAATAACACCGCTATTAGTTCCGAAACCATCCATCTCAGTTAATAACTGATTCAATGTGTTTTCACGCTCATCGTTAGCGCCTGCTGAAATGCTTTTTCCGCGAGCACGACCAATCGCATCAATCTCATCAATGAAAATGATACAAGGCGCTTTTTCTTTCGCGTTTTTGAATAAATCTCTAACCCTCGACGCACCTACCCCAACAAACATCTCCACAAAATCGGAACCAGATAAAGAGAAGAAAGGCACCTTCGCTTCACCGGCAACGGCTTTTGCCAATAAGGTTTTACCGGTACCCGGAGGCCCTACTAATAAGGCTCCTTTCGGAATCTTAGCGCCTAAGTCGGTATACTTTTTCGGATTCTTTAAAAAATCAACAATCTCTTTAATCTCAATTTTTGCACCTTCTAAGCCGGCTACATCATCAAATGTAATATTCACATTGGTATCTTTATCGAACAATACAGCTTTTGATTTTCCGATATTGAAGATCTGACCGGGACCACCTGCTCCGCCGCTCATACGACGCATCATGAATAACCATAATACCACCATTATTAAAATCGGTGCAATCCAAGTCATTTCATTCATCCAATTGGTTTCTTCGATAGAATGAGGGTACACACGGCGTTCCTTTGCAATTTGAGCTTCATCTTGCACCTTTTCAATACGACGTAAGAAATCATCCACGGATGATACTGTAAGTACGAAATGTGGTCCGCGGAACTTCTTATCGGTAAAATAAGCACGACCTGTGTTAGGGTCTTTATAACGGTCAAGCGTTACTAAACTATCTACGTTGATATAAACACGCGCATATTTCTCATTAACGATGTCGATGTTGAGTACATCGCCTTTCGCCAACATTTCCTGCTCAAATTTAACCTGACTGATTTCGATGGCACGTGATGAAAAATTAGTGCCGAAAAAAGTAATGAATAGTAATCCAACAATTACTAAACCGTAAATCCAGTAAAAGTTATTACCGCTGTTGCTGTTTTTGTTAGAGCCTGAGTTAGACTGTTTGGAAAACTTTTCTTTCATTTTCTCAAACTGCTTTCTTCTCGCCTCTTCCTGATCGTTCTGTTGATTATCCGACTGATGATTGGTATTGTCGGTATTTTTAATTTCGTCGCTCATTATTTTAGTATCATTTAAATTATGCTGTTGTTATTTCAGCGTCTGCCCACAAAGCTTCCAAATTGTAATAATCTCTTATTTCTTTCTGAAACACATGAGCCACAATATTTATATAGTCAATTAAAATCCATTCTGCATTTTCATAACCCTCGGCGTGGAAAGGTTTTTCTCCTGTTGTCTTTCTCACTACTTCTTCTACTGAATCTGCGATTGCTTCCACATGTGTTTTACTGTCGGCATCACAAATAACAAAGAAATCGCACACACTGTTCTCAACATCCGATAAATTAACAATCGTTATATTTTTTGCCTTCTTTTCCTGCATACCGTCGATGATCGCATCCAAAAGATTGGTTGTTTGTTCGGCGGTAGCTGTTTTCTTAGGACGTTTCGATTTTTTCTTCTTTTCGGAATTGGCAATAAGGTTCGCTTGCTTGGTCATTACATCCTTTTCTTTCACCGGCTTTTTAGCCGCTGCTTTTTTCGTTGGCTTCTTTTTTCCGCCAACTGATAATGATGTACGCTTTTTTGCCGGCTTTGCCGAAGATTTTTTGGCTGATTTAGCAGCCGATTTTTTTACAATTTTTTTAGCCATAAAGGATATTAAATACTTAGCTTTATTTGCTTACTTTATCTAAGTTTGCACTAACCAACAAAATTAACCTTTTTGGCTTAATGGCAACACTTTTTATAGGGCAAAACAAAGTTTTTTTACCTGAAACAGATAGTACCAATTCTTATGCCATTAGCTTGTTAAAGAACGTTAACTGCCCTGAAGGCACTGTTGTTTACACCCATCATCAAACCGCAGGAAGAGGACAAAGAGGTAACAGTTGGATTGCAAATCCCTCTCTCAATATCACTCTTTCTCTTGTTGTAAAACCAAACTTTTTAGCTCCAAAAAACGCTTTCTATTTAAGTAAAATTACCGCTTTGGCACTTTATGACGTATTGACTGAAATTCTTGAGAATAGTCAATTTGACATAAAAATTAAATGGCCAAATGACATACTTGTAAACAGAAAAAAAATTGCAGGTGTCCTCATCGAAAACAGTTTTCATGAGCAACATATTAACTGGAGTGTTATCGGAATTGGACTAAATGTGATGCAAACAGAATTCGGTTTGCTGGCCAATAGCGTTACATCTTTATCATTGTTGGGAAACACCGCTTCAAATCCTGATTCAGTGAGTGAAAAGCTTTTTGTGTTTTTTGAAAAATGGTATTTAAAATTAAAGCAAAACAAACTAATGGAAATTGACGAACAATACCATGCGCATTTATTCGGCATTCATCAATCCATGCGATTTAAGCAGGATACGGAAGAGTTTAACGCGCGTATAAAAGGTGTGAGTGAACAGGGATTGCTGCAATTAATTCATGAAAATGGAGAGGAAAAAAGCTACGATATTAAAACGTTATGCTTTGTCATGTAATCCCAGCAACTCTTTTACATTGCTGAGTTTGTTATGCATATCAAGTGAAAAATCAGATTCCAGTGCATTTTGCTGAACGTAAGTATACAACACGAATACTTTTTGAAATGCGTTTTTTGCAGCCACTGCTCTATCTGTTGCCAAGTACATTAAGCCTTTTTCGTACAATAAATCTCCCAACATTTTAAGGTTCTCCGAATTCAGACTATGATTTTTCATTAAATATTCCGGAAGACCTTTTGTTTCCAAAGATTCTGCAAACTCCACTTCAACCAAGGAATATTTTTGAGCGGATGTTTTTATTAATTCTTCCAGCTCCGGCCAATTCCCCATCTTGCGTAAACCAAAAAGAGTTGCTAAAAACTTGCCGAACTCTTCATACATCCGCATGATATAATCTTTCCTAAGCATTTTGCAGTTTTTGATGAATAGCTAAAACCTGAGGGATTAATCCTTCAGTTTCATTATTATCAATCACAAAATCGCTGATGGGTTGCTTTTCTTCATCGGGCATTTGATGACTGATACGCTTTAAAACATCTTCACGGCTACTTTTATCTCTTTGCATCACGCGCTTCAATCGCTCTTCCAGCGGCGCCATTACTAGAATAATTTTATCTACTTTTTTGTATAAACCAGTTTCAAATAAAAGGGCGGTTTCCTTAATAATGTATTTGTGAGTTTTGTATTCTTCCTTAAAGGATGTAAAATCCTCTTCTACTGCCGGATGAATGATGCCGTTTATCTTAGAAAGCAACGATGAATCGGAAAATATTTTCTGAGAAATATACGCTCGATTTAAACTGCCATCTGCATGATAGGCTTCATTTCCTAAAAGTGCGGTTACTTTTTCTTTGACCTCGGGTAAAAAGTACAATTCCTTGGCTCTGTCGTCGGAATTATATACAGGCACGCCTAACACCTGAAACAACTTTCCGACGGTTGATTTACCTGTACCGATACCTCCTGTTAAGCCTACAATCATTTTGTTTTAAAGAGTAAAAATTCAACTTCGGTTGGCTCGATGGATAAAATTTTTGCTTGCGTTGGAACGGTACTTAATTCTACCATCATTTTATTATTATGATGCTTGGAATAATTTACCACTGCCTTAAAATCATCGGAGGAAATTTCACTAAAATCATTTCGTGCAGCAGAGTAAGTGATTTTTACTTTTGATGGAAACAATTTTGCAACCGTTGAGGGCGCTATACCTAACGCGGTTAATGGTACTTCAATTTGTTTTTCCAAAAGTTTATCTGCCTTAATGCTTATGTTAACTTCATTGATATTGAGGAAAACATTTTCCGATGGTCGCAACAAAGCGAGTTGTCCGCTATAATTGGCATTCACCTGATTTAAGTAAAGCGGTGCAGTTGAAATACTATCAATTCCATTTACGGAAATACTGTCGCCGTTAATGGTAATAAAGGCCGGACTGATAACAGGTTTTGATAGCACATAACCCTTTTCGGGATTCGCGGAAATAATTGCTTTAACAGCAACGTTTTTAGTGATACCCGTTTTACTCACAAAAAACAAAGTATCCGGACTGATACGCTTAACATCCACATTTAATTTTGTGGTTTCACTTAACTTAATGTTACCGGAACTGATTGAATAAGCTTGTTGTTTGTTATCGCTTTTCAGTTTATTAAAGTCGATTGTGATTTCATTAAACGGGCGACGCAACAAAACAAAAAACAATTTCAAGCCGTTTGTTTTAATATCAAAACGCAAATGATCGGGAAGTTCGTTAATCAGCGCTTTGTTAGCGGGCAGATTAACAAACTTAACCGGTACATTAATCGAATAAAAATACGTTTGATTTAAACGATGGGAAATCCACAAAAAAGCGGAAATAGCAAGACAAATAAGGAAGGCTGATAATTTCCCCCGCATTAACTTTGGTTTAATGCCATATGAAGAATTACCGCCTGCCAATAGTGATTATGCGTTTTGGTTTAAAGTAGCAGAAGCGTCTTGAGAAATGGCGTTCTTAGAAATCTTCATCTTAGTGCCATCTTCTACTTCCATAATTACAGTAGCATCATCGCGCATTTCTACAATTTTACCGTAGATACCGCCAATGGTTAAAATTTTATCGCCCTTTTTTAAAGCCTCAATGTATTTCTTTTGATCTTTTGCTTTTTTCACTTGCGGACGAATCATAAAAAAGTAGAATACCACAATGATTAATACGAGTGGTAAAATTTGCATGATTGGGTTTCCGCCCTGAGCGCCACCTTGAGGGGCCATTAAAATGAATTGTTGTAACATATTTGATTGATTAGATAAATTTATTAATTAAAAACCTTCGTCCTTCACGGCTTCCGCTACAATAACATCAGTTTTGATTCGGATAACACGTGTACTTGGCTCGCAATTGGTAACAACAGTAATCGTTTTTTCCTGAATACCACTTTTACCTTCGCTATTAAAAACCACATTAATTTTCCCTTCTTGTCCTGGTAAAACGGGCTCCTTTGGAAATTCAGGAACCGTACAACCACAACTACCTGCAGCTGATGCAATGATTAAGTTACCTTTACCGATATTCTTAAATTTAAAGGCATAAGACACCTTTTCGCCTTGTGTAATTCGGCCAAAATCATGCTCCTCTTCTTCGAACTTAATTTCAGGTAAACTTCCCTTATCCTCTCCGTTAGCAGAGGCTGAATTAGTGATATCATTGGTAGAAACACCTTGCTCCTGATTATCATTGGCACAGGATGCCACTAAAACACTGATTGCGGTTATTAATACTAATTTGCGATACATACTCGTTATATGTGCCGCAAAGATAGCATAAATTTGAAGTATAATATTGACTCAAAACTTGACTTCTGAATTATTTTAACTATCTTTGCCTGAATTTTAAAATCTAAAATTCATTCCTATGGCTTCATCTAACCTTTTGCAGAAGTTTGTCCCTGAAGGACTTACCTACGATGACGTTTTATTAGTTCCGGATTATTCGGAAGTATTGCCTCGCGATGTAAATATCTCGAGTCATTTTACCCGACACATCAAACTAAATACGCCTATTGTATCCGCTGCTATGGACACTGTTACAGAGTATCAATTAGCTATTGCTATAGCTCAGGAGGGCGGTATTGGGGTACTTCATAAAAACATGAGTATTGAAGACCAAGCCATGCACGTGCGCAAAGTAAAACGCAGTGAAAGCGGAATGATTTTAGATCCTGTTACTTTATTTGAAGATGCCACTATTGGTGATGCTTTAAACATAATGGCTGAAAACAAAATTGGCGGTATTCCTGTGATTGATAAATCCAATAAACTTGTTGGTATTATTACAAATCGCGATTTACGTTTTGAGAAGAACCTTAAACGTCCGGTTACTCAAGTAATGACTCCTGCCAGTAAAGCGATCACTGCGCAACAAGGTATTAACCTTAAAAAAGCAGAAGAGATTTTACAAGAACACAAGATTGAAAAACTTCCCATCACCGATAAAAACCAAAAATTAGTTGGTTTAATTACTTACAAAGACATTATCAAAATTAAAGTAAGACCAAATGCTTGTAAGGATGAAATGGGACGTTTACGCGTAGCTGCAGCGGTAGGTGTTACAGCGGATGCACTCGATCGCGTAGATGCTTTAGTGAAAGCAAATGTGGATGCTATTATTATTGATACAGCACACGGTCATTCTAAAGGTGTTATCGATAAATTAAAAGAAGTAAAAAAGAAACATAAAGATTTACAAGTGGTAATTGGAAACATCGCTACGGGTAAAGCTGCATTGGATTTATACAAAGCAGGTGCTGATGCCGTTAAAGTTGGTATCGGTCCGGGTTCAATTTGTACTACACGCGTTATTGCCGGCGTGGGTGTACCTCAATTATCCGCTATTATGGATGTTGCTGCGGCACTAAAAGGTAAAAATATTCCTTTAATCGCCGATGGTGGTATTCGTTTTACCGGTGATGTGGTTAAGGCGCTTGCCGCAGGTGCGGGAACCGTTATGATGGGCGGAATGTTTGCAGGTGTGGAAGAAAGTCCGGGAGAAACAATCATTTTCGAGGGTCGTAAATTTAAATCTTACCGTGGTATGGGCTCTTTGGAAGCCATGCAGAAAGGTTCGAAAGACCGCTACTTCCAGGATGCAGAAGACGATATTAAAAAATTAGTACCGGAAGGTATTAGTGGTCGAGTGCCATTTAAAGGGCATTTATCGGAAGTAATCTATCAAATCATAGGTGGTTTACGTGCCGGTATGGGCTACTGTGGTGCAAAAGATATTAAGGCATTACAAAATGCTAAATTCATCCGCATAACTTCAGCAGGTGTGAAAGAAGGACATCCGCACGATGTTGTAATTACACGCGAAGCTCCAAACTATAGCAGATAATATTATTCATTATTAGAAGTTTCTTGTTTCTGTTATAAAACCCGAAACAAGAAATAGTAAACAAGAAATAAAATGGTACTACCAATAGTTGTATATGGCGATCCGGTTTTAAGAAAGGTGTGCGAGGATATTACACCCGATTATGAGGGATTGGATCAGTTGATTAAAGACATGTTCGAAACCATGTACGCGGCTAACGGTGTTGGACTGGCGGCACCTCAAATTAACAGAGCTATTCGTTTGTTTATTGTTGACGCTACTCCGTTTGCGGAAGTGGAAGAAGATGAAGAAAGCGAGTTTACTAAAAAGGAACTCGAAGAAATGAAGGATTTCAAGAAAATCTTTATTAATGCCCGCATCTTAGAAGAAGACGGCGAAGAATGGAAATTTAGTGAAGGTTGTTTGAGTATTCCTAAAATACGTGAAGATGTTTTAAGAAAGCCCACTATTAAAATCGAGTACCTTGATGAAAATTTCAAGAAACATACTGAAACTTACGATGGTGTCATTGCGCGTGTAATTCAACACGAGTATGATCACATTGAAGGCGTTCTGTTCACTGATAAGGTGAGTCCGCTGAAACGCCGCTTAATTTCCGGCAAACTTTCCGATATCAGTAAAGGTAAAGTAAGCGCCGACTATAAAATTCGTGTATATAAAGCCAAACGCTAAAATGAAAAACTTCATTAAACAATTAATCATTCTGGTTTTCGTTGCCTTAATTGTTTTCTTTTTATTTTATAACTGCAGCGGCAACAAAACAGAAACAACACAAGAGGAAACAGTTAAAACTGAAACGGTACAAAACCCTAGCCTCACAAACGATTGCAGAACACTTTATCTTGATGCGATTAAAAACGACAGTATAATTTTAGCCGCTACTCAAATCGATGTAACTGTTGCCAATAAAGCTATTAAAGCCTTTGCTGATTTCGCGCAATATTGTAATACGGATAGCTTAGCGCCAGTATTTCTTCTTAAAGCGGGACAAATTGCGCAAAGCATCAATAATATGCCGCAAGCTAAAGTCAGTTATGAAAAAGTAATTGAAGATTTTCCGAATTTCAAAAACAGAGGAGCGGCTATGTTCTTGTTGGCACAATTGTATGATGAGCCGCAATATTTAAATAACGAAGACAAAGCTCTGGAATTATACAACCGAATCATCAGTTTATACGGTGGTACCGAATGGGCTGCAAACGCCGCTGCTGCGCGTGATTTACTGGGAAAAAGCGATGATCAAATCGTGAAAGAATTCCTGAAAAAGCATAAAGGGAAATAATTTATTCCGATAATTCTCCTCTTAAATTTTTCTCTAATTGCTGTTTTAATTTTGCATGCGGTAATTTTTGTCCGAGCAAAAACATCAATTTAGCAACAGCACTTTCATAAGTAATATCGTGTCCGCTAATGACACCAATATTTTTTAGCTGACGGCTCGTTTCATACATACCCTGCACTACTCTACCCTCATGACATTGCGTAACATTCAAAATAACCACGCCACGCGCAATAGCCGCCTTCAATTCATTCACAAACCATTCCTGAGTACTGGCATTTCCTGCACCAAACGTTTCGAGTACAATGGCTTTTACTCCTTTGGTGTTTAATATGGAGCTTGTTAATTTTTTACTTAGTCCCGGAAATAATTTTAAAACAATGATGTCATTGTCCAATTCGGTGTACACCTTCAGTTTTCCGTTACCGCGTTTTAATAGAGCATTCTTGTTATAGGCAATTTCAACACCTGCCTCTGCTAAAGGAGGATAATTGGGAGATTTGAAGGCATCGAAATGTTCGGAATTGTATTTAAAAGTGCGATTACCTCTGTAAAGTTTATATTCAAAATAAATACAAACCTCCGTGACAATACTCTTCCCCTTATCTTTAGCGCCCGCAATTTCAATTGCTGTAATTAAATTTTCTTTACCATCGGTACGAATAATACCAATTGGTAATTGAGAACCGGTTAGTATCACTGGTTTATCTAAATTCTCTAACATAAAACTCAAGGCACTTGCCGTAAACGACATCGTGTCGGAACCATGTAAAATCACAAATCCGTCATAGGCTTTGTAATGGTCCTTTATCATATTCGCCAATTTCACCCATACATCTTTATGCATGTTGGATGAATCGATTGGTTTTTCAAAAGCGATGGATGATAGTTCAATATCAAATTTATTTAACTCAGGTACCTGATTGGTGAGTGATTTAAAATCGAAAGGTTTGAGAGAACCTGTTTTCGGATCTTGCATCATTCCAATTGTTCCACCTGTATAAATCAGCAGTACTTTTGATTTTGACTTGGCCATAAATTGCTTTTTAAAAAAAAGACACAAGTTAATTTTATCTTGTGTCTTTTAATTGATTCGTTTTATTTTTTAGAAAGGTAGATCATCATTATCACTAATGTTTGATGTAAACACCGGTGATGCTGTTTCTGAATTATTGCTTTGTGCTTGCGAATTTTGATTAGATGCGCCGCCATTCATTTTCTCAATTCTCCATGCTTCTAAAGTATTGAAATATTTTATGCCTTGCGGACCATTCCATTCGCGACCACGAAGATTAAATTGAATTTTCATTTCGTCACCAATGTTATATTGGTCTAATAAATTACACTTGTCTTGAGTTAATTGAAAACTTACGTGTTGAGGATACGGAGATGATGCCTCAGTAGTTAAAACGAATTCACGTTTCGAAAAACGATCGCTTACTTTTTGCGTATCGAATTTCATTTTTAAGATACCTGTTACTTCCATGATATATTTATTTTTTATTTTTTACTAATCAATATGCTCCACTGCCAATAACACTTTCCACGCCTCTGCTACTTTATTTTCTTTTAATAAGCGTTGTGCCATGTGGTGCAAATGCTCTTCTAATTTATGACGGTCTTTGCTGTATAGCTCAAACATTTCGTTAATAGCCCCGGAGTTTTTATACTGAACAACTTCCTCCTTTGTAGGTAAATGTTCAATATTCCCCAACTGCCCTAAATTATTTCCTGTTAACACATGACTTTTCTTGATATAATCAGGCATGTTATCAAAACCAATTCCGATAGTTGTAATCGGTTTTTCAATTTCAAACAAAGCATCGCCATGTGCTCTGCAATAATAATTTCCGCCCATGCGTGCCACCAAATCAATCTTTTGCTGATCAATCATTTTATTGGCATCCAATACATCTTCACTTACATGTATCATCACCACTTCACAAATCACCAGGTTCCCTGCACCACCTTGTTGTCCGAGCTCAATAATATCCTTCACTTTACATTCTAATTGTACGGGTGATTCTTTTACACGGAAAGGTTTTACTAATTGTGATTCGAGCGGTGTTAAACCGGCCTTTGTAAATTCGCTTACACCTTTTGGAAACGGACTACTTGCTAAACTGGTTTGATAAACCATGTTGTAATTAACAATATTAATCACGCATTCCGGTACTTCTTTCACGTTCTCAAATGTATCTTTTGTTGCACCGGTTCTTCCGCTACGTGCGGGAGAAAAAACCGCGATCGGAGGCGCTGCAGAAAACACATTAAAAAAACTAAAAGGCGCCACATTTGGATTCCCATTTTTATCGATGGTACTCGCAAAACAAATCGGGCGCGGTCCGACTGCACCCAACAAATACTGATGTACTTGCGGTATGGTAAGATCTTTAGGATTGAGGCTTAACATAAGTAACAAATTTACTGAATTGGCAGGGCTTTGGCGAGAGATGTTGATAATTGACGAAATTGTCAATAAGCTTGGAAATATACTTCTTTCTTTTTTGCTGCCATCAAATTACCTTACTTACTTTCTGCCTTGACGCAGAAAGTAACAAAGAAGTCAAGGCTTCATTTTATACTTTACTCTCTACGGTCGTAATTTTTTATGCGCAACAGCCATTGCCGGGCGCTAAAAATGTGCACTGCACATTTTCTTAACGCTGGCAAGCTACCAAATGGGTGATCTCCTTGGCCCGCCTGCGGAGCTTCCCATTTGGCTTAACGCAAT
>JAEUTQ010000032.1 GCA_016787445.1 Bacteroidia bacterium | reverse complement strand
AATAGGAATGAATTATGTCTAAACACAATCCCTCAAGGGTATGATGCATCAGTTTCTCAACTAATAACATCTTCATGTGATAATCGTTTCTACAACAAATTACCTGCTACATTTTTGGCAATCATTTCCTTCAATGAACGTGTATATTTAAGTCAGCAATTTCAGATGAACAGTTGGCCGTCTCTTAAACCGCCCTTACTCATCAAAAACCCTTTCTCAATACTTCAAATTAACGTCCCGCATAAAACGGGGTGGCAAAAGTATGAACGAAATCTCATTCCGCAAAATTTTTTGAGAAAATAATTCGAAAAAAACTCGTTTTTCAAGCAAATCATTAAAAATCAACTACTAAATCGTTCAAAATTTCGACCAATATTTTATTAAAAACGGCTAAAATTTACTCTAACCGGCAATTATTACCACTCTCCAATTCACAAACTTGTTTTTGATGATTTTTATGTTGTTGTTTGTGTTAATCAAAACGTACTTCATACTATGGCAGGTGTAAACAAAGTCATTTTAATTGGAAACTTGGGTAAGGACCCTGAATTAAAATATCTGGAAGGGAATATCGCCCGCGTAAATTTTAGTCTTGCAACTTCCGAATCATTTAAAGACAAAAACGGTAATCGCATTGATCAAACCGAGTGGCATAACATTGTCATGTGGCGCACGCTTGCAGAAACAGCCGAAAAACTTTTAAAAAAAGGTATGCAGGTTTATATTGAAGGGAGATTGCAAACCCGACAATGGAATGATAAAGACGGAAACAAACGCAGTACCACTGAAATTGTTGCCGACCAATTCGTAATTTTACAACGCCGCGATCAAAATCAACAAAATTCCGGAGATTCTAACGAAGGCACAAACAGCAGTGATTTACCATTTTAATTTGAAAACATTCTTAAAATATTTTTTAGCAATCCTCACTCCATGTTTATTGCTAACCGCATGCGAAGATGAAGATGATAAAATCTATTCGCCTAAACCGCGTGGTTATTTTAAAATTGATTTTCCCGAAAAGAAATACATTTCTTTCGATACAACTTGCCCTTATCGTTTCGAAATTCCTGCCTATGCAACTATAAGTAATGATAAACATAAAAACGCAGAGCCTTGTTGGTATAACATCAGCTTTCCGAAATTCGGAGCAACGATTCACTTAAGTTATAAAGCGGTGAATAACGACCTCAACGTTTTTCTGGAAGACTCCCGCAATTTTGCCATCCGTCATCAAATTAAAGCAACCGGTTTGGATGAATCTTTAGTGATAAGAGACAGCGCCAAAGTGTATGGTTTAGTTTACGATATTGCCGGTAACACTGCTTCATCCGTTCAGTTTTATCTTACCGACAGTACACATCATTTTTTAAGAGGTGCTCTATACTTTGATGCAGTTCCGAATATCGATTCACTTAAAATTGTGATTGATTTTTTACGCGAAGATATTTTACATCTCGTAAAAACATGCGAGTGGAAATCCACCCCATCTGTTGCGAAAAAATAATTTGATTAATTAAAAACCCTTAAGGTATTTCCGTCAAAACTGGTTCCGTAAAGTTTTAATGGTAAAGTTGCAGGCCCTGACATTACAGCACCATCTACAATTTGCCATTTTGATCCGCTCACGGTATCCCTACACGTGAAATTGTCTGATTGAACCTTTGCACGCGCTTCAAAATTATCAGCGTCGTAAGTTGAAGCGCGCTCCAATGCTACGAAATCTGTTTGTGATTTCCTGTAAACAATAATTCCATGTATACCGCCATTAAAATACATCCAACCTCCGGCAGTTTGCAATTTAAAATTTAATGGGTCGTTTGGATAAATAGTAAGATTAACGGGCGTGTACGGAATGTTACTGTTATTCACTTGCTGCGCCTTCTTTTTACAAGACAATACCACTAGCAAGCAGATTATAACCGCTGATATAATTTTTATTTTTTTAGGGAAAAACATTTACAATTACTTCCTGCTAAAGCATTACCTTTACACAAATTTACAAAAATGCAGGAACTCAACCAAAACGAAGTAAAACCCAAAGGCAATCCCTTGCTTCCGCTTTACTTTTCAATTGTTTTGGTTGCTGGGATTTTTGCGGGTTATTTTTTCTCCTTTGAAAATACGATTATCAGTGATAATTCCATGCCGGGCAAAAGTAATCCGTATCGTAAAATCAATAATTTATTAGATTATATAGAAGAACAATATGTTGACTCCATTAACAAAAAACAATTAGTGGAAAAAACAGTTACATCTATGTTAAAGAGTCTTGATCCGCACTCTGATTATATTCCTGCCGAAGATTTCAAACATGTGAATGAATCTCTACAAGGTAATTTTGAAGGCATAGGTATAGAATTCAATATTTACGGAGATACCATTCGTGTTATTACTCCAATTGCAGGTGGACCATCCGAAAAGCTTGGTGTAAAAGCCGGAGATAAAATCATTAAGGTAGACGGAAAAAATGTTGCCGGTGTAAAAATTACGAATAAGGAAGTGTTTGATAATCTTCGTGGAGAAAAAGGCTCGGTTGTTGTTGTTACAGTATTGAGAAGCGGCGTTAAAAAAACAATCGACTTCAGTATTACACGCGATGAAATTCCACTTTACAGCGTTGATGTTTCCTATATGGTTAAACCCGGCATCGGTTATATTAAAGTTAGCCGATTTGCTTCTACAACTTACGACGAATATCTCAAAGCATTTAATGATTTAAGCACTAAAGGGATGAAGAAATTAATCTTGGATTTACGTGGTAACCCGGGAGGATTTTTGAAAGCAGCCGTAGATATTGCCGATGAATTTTTAACTAACGGTCTGCAAATTGTATACACACAAGGTCGTGCCAACCCTAAAAAAACTTATAAAGCCAGTACACATGGAAGTTTTGAAAATAATCCGCTTGTAATTTTAATTGATGAAGGAAGTGCCAGTGCCAGTGAAATTGTGGCCGGTGCAGTTCAGGATAATGATCGCGCTACCATTATTGGCCGTCGTAGCTTTGGAAAAGGTTTAGTGCAAGATCAGTTGGATTTACCGGATGGTTCTGCCATTCGCTTAACTATTGCGCGTTACTACACACCAACCGGAAGGTGTATTCAAAAGCCATACGATGAAGGCAATGAGGCGTATTACAATGAAGAAATCGAAAGATACAACGACGGAGAATTAGTACATGCCGATAGCTCTAAGCTTGATAAGAGTAAGCAATACATTACACCGGGAGGGAAAATTGTTTACGGCGGTGGCGGAATTATGCCTGATATTTTTGTACCACTTGACACAGCAAAATACACTCCATTCGTAAACCGGGCTTTTTATGCGGGTGTCATTAATACGTTTGCTTTTGAATATTGTGATAAACATCGTGCCGAATTGCTGAAAGCCTACTCGGCGGATAAATTTGTAAGTAATTATACCCTAAACGATAACGTGATGAATGAGTTTTTTGCTTTTGCGAAAAACAAAAAGGTAGAAGGAACTCAAGCTGAATTTGAGAAAAGCAAAACCAATTTAAAACAGTTACTTAAAGCCCTTATTGGCCGAAACCTTTTTGATAAAGACGCTTATTATCCTATCATTAACCAAACCGACAATAGCATTAAAAAAGCGGTTGAAGTTCTTGAAAAATAACAATTATTTAATTTTTAAAAACTCAATTAATACCTAACTTCGGATATTCATTTATTAACCTTTAAAAACAAAAAATATGGCTTTTGAATTACCAAAATTACCTTACGCGTTTAATGCGTTGGAGCCGCATATCGATGCGCGTACCATGGAAATACATCATGGAAAACATCACAATGCTTACGTAACCAATTTAAATGCTGCAATTGCAGGAACAGATGCAGAAAAATTAAGCATCGAAGAAATTTGTAAAAATATTTCTAAGTATCCGGTTGCTGTTCGTAACAATGGTGGCGGACATTACAACCACACTTTATTCTGGAACATCATGGCTCCAAACGCTGGTGGTGTACCAACCAATGAAGTTGGAAAAGCCATTGAAGCTGAATTTGGATCATTCGATAATTTCAAAACTCAATTTGCACAAGCCGGCGCTACACGTTTTGGTTCTGGATGGGCTTGGTTATGCGTAAAAGAAGGAAAATTAGCAGTATGCTCTACTCCTAATCAAGATAATCCTTTAATGGATTTACCTGACACTTGTAAAGGTACTCCTGTTTTAGGAATGGATGTGTGGGAACATGCTTATTACTTACATTACCAAAATCGTCGTCCGGATTATATCAGCGCATTTTTTAATGTTATTAACTGGAATAAAGTAAACGAACTTTATTTAGCGGCTAAGAAATAATCCTTCGACAAACTCAGGACAGGCGCTAAGTTCATTTTGAATAACATTAAATTGTTTAATCTTTTAATAAAGGGATTGTTTTCACGACAATCCCTTTATTATTTTTGATGAACTTGTCACGTCGAGCGGAGTCGAGACGCGGCCTGATAGATCTCGACTCCACTCGAACTGACATAAAATAGGATTCATAAGCATACCGTTTACTCGATCTAAAATGAAAAAAATCATTCTCATACTTTTCACCCTTCTGTGCGCGAAGACAAATGCAGACAATGGGGTTATTGTTTATTGGGATAGTTGTCATACCGTTACTGAAGTAAGTGTGATTGAATTTAAAAACTTAGAAAAAGAAAGACCGCTTCCGATTTTAAAACGCTTAAGAGAAAAACAATTCAACCGACAAAAATTAACGGCAGCCCTTTTAGCATTTCCGTTTCCGTTTGGGATTGTTGGATTGCATCGAATTTATTTAGGAACCAAACCTTATGTACCGGTAGCTTATATCGCCAGCTTAGGCGGGATATTCGGAATACTACCTCTGGTGGATTTTTTTGTAATACTTTTTGATAAGGATTTTGATTCTTACAAGAATAACGACAAAGTATTAATGTGGGTGAAGTAACCACATATTTGGTGATTCATTATCTCAAGACTTCATTACAGTCTATATCTATTTACTTATAAAGTTTCATCTCAACCCTTCTATTCATTAATCTACCCGACTCTGAACTGTTCGGAGAGATGGGAAATTTACTTCCGTATCCAACATAAGTAATTCGAGATCCAGCCACCCCCATTTTTATCAAATACTCAGAAACAGCCTTTGCTCTAGATTGACTTAACTTTATATTATCCTTCTCATTGCCTAGACTATCCGTATGACCTATTAGCTTAATCTTATATTTGCTGTTTTTGGATAAGTATATTGCTATCTTATTTAATTCAATGTATGAGTCTGAAAGCAACTCTGAACTGTTGTTTTTAAAACTTATATTTTTAATTGGAATGGCATCGCTTACAGCTTTATCATATTGATCTATTATTGACATTTTATTACATGAACATTCCTTAACCTCATTTAAATTATACAAACTAAGATTATCTAAAAACAAATAAACCCCATCAAATCTTTTTTCCTTATTACTCGTTAGATTAAAATGCTGATAGTTTGGATTCATAATCCCAATAGTCAAAAACCTCTCCTCTCCCTCAGCTACGTAACAGGCAGAAATACGTGCCCAACAACCTGAAACAAAAAAACCACTATCTACCACACACTTTTCAAACCTTAAAGGTTTTAACCGATTACTCGTGCTTTGGTAAATACTTGTCTTAGTAAATACAAAATCAATTTCGTTAGTTGTAAAATGTTCGACTTTGTTTGCAGCAGACACATAGAACGTCAAACAATACGATTCGCCTTTTATTAAAGGTTGAATCAATTTTGTTGAAATATATTCGAAGAAGTACTGCCCACCCATGTTTGAACCAAACCCGACATATGAATCCCCATCAAAAGGATCTATGTTTCCAAAAAGATTATCACCAGCACTAAACAAACCTATACGCGACCCCTTAAAATAGTCTGGAGTACCAAAACTAGGACTTTCCCAATCCAAACAAGTAAAGTTATTATCTGAAGTGATTATTTCCGAATCATCCGAAGCAAGCTCAAAACTATGATTAGGAATTAAATTCTGAGAAAAAGAACTAGCCGAAATTATTAGTCCTACAGTTAATAATATTTTTTGAACTAACACTTTGCTGAATCTTATACTTAGTTATAAAAGTACAAAATTTCTAAACCAACTATGAACGCTTAACTACCCTAATGAATGATCTTTAAACGTAATTCTCGCCCTTTTGCACCTTCACATCATTCACAAAGTTTCGTATTTGTTGCTCGTCCTGCTTTTTGCAAATCATCAATACATCTTCCGACTCTACCACAATATAATCTTCCAAACCTTGTAACACCACTAATTTGTTTTTAGGTACTTGTACAATGCAGTTATTACAATCATACTGCATTACATTTTTACCCACAATGGCGTTTTTATTACCATCATGCTTTAAATGTGTATATAAAGAACCCCAGGTACCTAAGTCGCTCCACCCGATGATAGACGAACGTACGTAAACATTCTTCGCTTTCTCCATCACCGAATAATCGATGGAAATATTTTTACAGGTATTGTATGCCTTTTTTATAAAAGCTGCTTCATTCTTTGTATTATAATCATCCCATCCTTCTTTAAACACATTCGCTAATTCAGGATCGTGAGTTTCCATTGCTTTGGTAATACTCTCTGTGCTCCAAATAAAAATTCCTGAGTTCCATAAAAAATCACCACTCTCCATGAAAAACTTTGCCATATCGTGGTCAGGTTTCTCAGTAAATGTTTTTACTTTATAAATACGTTTATCCTTTTCCTTTTTATCGGATTCTATAAACTGAATGTATCCGTAACCGGTATCCGGACGAGTAGGTTTAATTCCTAAGGTTACCAAACAATCTTCATTCGCTGCTTTTGCAAAACAAGAATTAATCGCTTTCACAAACGTATCTTCTTTTGTAATTAAATGGTCGCTTGGTGCTACGATTGTTATGGCTTTTGGATTTATCTTATGAATTTTATACGATGCATACGCCACACAAGGCGCAGTATTCTTACGAGAAGGTTCACATAAAATATTTTGCTTTGGTAATTTAGGAAGTTGCGTACTGCACAACTCTTCATACGAAGAACTCGTTACCACAAAAATATTTTCATTCGGACAAACACGCAATAATCGATCATAGGTTTGTTGCAATAAAGTGCGACCTGTCCCTAAAATATCCAAGAACTGTTTAGGGTGAGAGCTAGTGCTCATTGGCCAAAAACGTGTACCAACGCCGCCGGCCATAATTATTGCATAGTGATTCTTCATAAGTTCGAGTCGCAAAAATATAAAAATTACAGTGTAAATTCCGTCTAAAATTGTTACTAAAACGTAAAAGATTAGGTATTTGGGTTTTATTAACCTATCTTTGTGCCCGAAATCACTGTTTAGTGAGTTTAACTCGAGCGAATTTTGTCGGCCGTATGGCATTAACTGCGGAGTTGAATTTTCTGAAGCAGTTAATGTTTAATCTAAAATAAAAATTATGACTTTTGAAGAACTAGGGCTTCACGCAAGCCTTATGCAAGCCATTAAAGATCTTGGCTACACAAATCCTACGCCTATTCAACAACAATCTATTCCGTTGTTAACTACAACGCAAACCGATGTTGTTGCATTAGCACAAACAGGAACCGGTAAAACTGCCGCGTTTGGTTTTCCTATTTTAAACACAATTGATGCAAGCGATAAAGATACGCAAGCATTAATCTTAGCGCCAACGCGCGAATTGTGTTTACAAATTACCAACGATTTAAAAAACTTCGGTAAATACGTTAAAGGTTTAAATATTACAGCTGTATATGGCGGCGCTAGTATTGTAAATCAGATTAACGAAATCAGAAACGGAGTACAAATTATTGTTGCTACACCCGGACGTTTAGTTGATTTAATTGAACGCCGTGCAGTAAAATTACAAACCATCAACATTGTTGTGCTGGATGAAGCAGATGAAATGTTGAACATGGGTTTTAAAGATGACTTAGATGTTATTCTTGAACAAACGCCTTCTACAAAAAACACTTGGTTATTTAGCGCTACTATGCCTAAAGAAGTAGAACGCATTGCACGTAACTACATGAGCAATCCGGCTGAAATAAGCGCGGGTAAGCGTAATGAAGGTGCAGAAAATATTAAACATATTTATTATTTAGTAAATCAACGCGATCGTTATTTAGCATTAAAGCGTATTGCTGATTTTTATCCGGAAATTTTCGGAATGGTATTTTGCCGTACCAAAGCAGAAACCCAACAAGTAGCCGATGCTTTAATTAAAGATGGTTACAGCGCTGATGCTTTACATGGTGATTTATCGCAATCGCAACGTGATTTTGTAATGAAACGTTTCCGTAACCGCACTTTACAAATGTTAGTGGCTACCGATGTTGCCGCGCGTGGTATTGATGTGGATAATATTACACACGTTATCAATTACAATTTACCGGAAGATGTAGAAAACTATACTCACCGAAGCGGACGTACAGCACGTGCGGGTCGTTCCGGTATGTCTATAGCTATTATTACTCCGAAAGAAACCGGAAGAATTAAAGACATTGAACGTATCCTAAACAAAAAGTTTGAAAGCGCGCCAATTCCTGATGGAGTTGAAGTATGCGAAAAACAATTGTTTCACTTGGTGAAAAAATTACACGATGTAGAAGTTCGTGATGAAGACATCGAAAAATATTTACCAAAAGTTTATGAGGAATTAAAAGACCTTAGTAAGGAAGAAATCATTAAACGATTTATTTCAGAAGAGTTTAACCGTTTCTATGACTACTACCAAAATGCGCCTGATTTAAATTCAGCGAAAGACGGTGGAAACAACAATAAAACGAAACGCTTCTTCGTAAATGTTGGTATGATGGATGGCTTTAATAAAAATTCTTTGAAAGAGTTTTTAGCAGAATCGGCTAAAGTACATTCTCGTATGGTATTTAATGTGGATGTTAAAAACAGCTTCTCGTTTTTTGAAACCGAAAGTAAATTCGTTGATGATTTTATGGCGGTGAATAAATCCGGAATTGAATTTAATAACCGTAAAGTATCTCTTGAAATTTCTGAAAAACGTTACAAAGAAAGTAGCGGCGGCTCAGGTGGTGGCGATAGAAAATTTGGAGGCGGCCGTTCTGGCGGTGGTGACAGAAAATACAGCGATCGTAAATCATCTTTTGGCGACCGCAAATCATCCGGTGGAGACAAAAAATATGGCGACAAAAAATACGGAGAGAAATCTTACGGAGAGAAATCTTATGGCGATAAAAAGTTTAGCGACAAAAAACGTGATGGCGAAAAAAAGCGCGATGGCGATTCTAAAGAAAAAAAATCGTTTGGTTCGCGTGATGGCATGAGCAGAAGACAACGCTATTCCAAAAAATAAATATTAATACCATTTAAAAACCCCGGCTTTTAGCTCGGGGTTTTTTATTTTTTAACGCAAATCACTGATTTTTAACGCAATAAATTTCAAATATGTACTATTTTTGCTGTAACAAAACCTCTTTACCATACGTCTTATTACTGTAAATGACCCTAACCGAGTATAATAATTGCGTGGATACACATTCGGATGCTTTGTATCGCTTCATCTTGAAGCATATTAAAGATAAGGATGCTGCGCGTGATATTGTACAGGATACTTTCGAAAAAATGTGGCGTAAGGTAGATCAGGTTGAAGCTGAAAAAGCAAAATCATATTTATTTACTACCGGATACCACACTTTAATCGATTACACACGTCGTGCAAAAAAGCAAGGCAGCTTTAATGAAGTTCAGGAACACAATTTAGCTTACGAAAAAAACTATAGCGACTTAAAAGCTATTTTGAATGAAGCTTTAGATAAGTTACCTGAAATTCAAAAAACAGTGATTATGCTGCGCGACTACGAAGGTTACGATTATGCTGAGATTGGCGAAATTACCAATTTAAGCGAGAGTCAGGTTAAAGTTTACATTTTCAGAGGACGTCAGTTTCTGAAAAATTACATTGGTAAAATGGAGGTTGTAATATGAAAGCGTCAAACATCACATTAGAAAATTATGAAGCTTATTTGCTCGACTATATGGAAGGCAATTTAAGCAAAGCTGATACGGCATTATTACAACAGTTTGTTGTTTTACATCCTGAATTAAACATCGATTTAAGTGAGCTGGAATTAGTAGAATTAGAAGCAACTAACATTACTTTTGAAAACAAGAATAATCTTAAGAAAGAAATCACCCCGCTTGTAAGAGACGAAGATTATGTTGATTATATCGAGAATAATTTATCTACTTCCGAAAAAAATAAAATAGACACCTTAGCTTCTCAATACCCCTCTGTTAAAAAAGAATTAGGCTTGTTTCAGAAAACAATTTTACAACCTGAACTAAATATTGTATTTGAAAACAAAAGCGATTTAAAGAAAGAGGCAAAAGTTATCTGGTTATTCAGCCGTCAAACTTTATCCATGGCTGCTGCTTTATTATTAGTAGTAACCTTTGTTTTTATGTTCCGTTTCTTTAATGTTGAAAATAATGGCGGACAAGAATTAAGTGAAGTAAAAGTTTTAAATAATAACACAACCGCTTCCACTAACTCCAATCAAAATAAAGAAAACACAAGTACCGCGAGTGAGTCTCCTTCAGAAATTGAAAATTCCGTTAAATCGAATAACAACACACTTGCGAATGTGAGTTTACAGAATAAAAACAAGAGCACAACTGTTACTTCCAACTCAACTGCTGTTACAGAGCCGGAAGTTATACTAAACAATACGATTATTACGCCTTCGGTAAATACTACAATCGCCTCATTAACGACTTCAACTGTAAATAACAATAATACAATCAATGAAATTGTTCCTTCTTCTGAAGTAAAAAATAAAAAAGCATACATCATTACCGAACAAGCTTATGATGAAGATGAAAAAGTTGTAGCCAGCAACACCGAGAAAAAAGGCTTATTCGACCGTGCTCGCAAAGCTTTAAAGAATCTTAATCAGATGGGTGTAAAAACGCTTAATGCGACTGAAAACGTACATGGCGATACCGAAGAGTATACATTATCGGTAGGTAATTTTACAGTTTATAAAAATAAATTTAATTAAGCTGTAACTTTTTTAAATCACCGTTCGTCTTATTACTAAACGGCCGAATTAAAAAATAGTAAACATTAAATTATGACTACAAAAAACATATTACTGTCGCTCGCATTTGTAAGTACCTTTGCAGCCTGCGCTCAAAACACGGATAAACGTAACATCAGTAACTTCACTAAAATTAATGCTACCGGTGTTGCAAGCATTGTTTATGAAAACAGCAATACTACTTCTTTAATTATTGAAGGCGATGCCAATGAAATTAAAAACATTGAAACTGTTGTTAAAGGAAATGTACTTTACGTAAAAGCCAATGGTAATTACAAACATCCTTTTAAAATCAAAATTACAAGTCCGCAATTAGACGCTTTAAATATGTCGGGAGCCTCTCACTTTAAAGCGCCTGCACAGGTTAAAGCGGAAACATTTTCAATTGTTGCTAAAGGAGCGAGTTCGGTTGAATTACCCTTAAGCGCAAAAAAAGTAATCAGCGAAATGGAAGGCGCTTCTAATATTAAATTGAGCGGAAACACAACTGAATTAGTGGCCGACCTAAGTGGAGCTTCCAATTTAAAAGCGAGTGATTTGATTTCTCAAAACACATTGGTAACAGCCAGTGGTGCTTCATCCGCTAAAGTGTATGCTTCCCAAAAATTAGTCACTAACTCAACCGGTGCCAGCGACATTAAATACAATGGTAATCCAACAGAAATTTTAAGAAAAGAAACATCCGTAAATAACTAAACATTATATAAAAAACATTATGAAAGCAAAATACATACTTACAGCCATCGCAGCCATCACTGCATGCGGACTAAGCGCTCAAAGCTCACAAACCCGCGAAATAAGCAGCTTTACAAAAATTGACGCCTCCGGTGCTCCAACCATTTCTTATCGTCAGTCGGATACCTTAAGCTTAACTGTTGAGGCCAACGAAAGTGAATTCAATAACATTGAAACCAAAGTGAGCGACAATACACTTTTTATTAAAGCCAGTGGTACCATTAAAGGATCTTACAAAATCAGAATCACCGGTAATACTTTAAATAATCTCTCTTTATCAGGTGCAACAAATTTCAAAACCATCGGAAATTTAAAAGCCGACTCTTTAACCATAGAAGCTTCGGGCGCAAGTAACATTAATATCGATTGCGAAACACGCAGCATAAAAACTATTGCGGCGGGAGCATCGCAAGTTAATTTAAGCGGAGAGAATAAAAATTTGTTTGCCGATGTAAGTGGTGCATCCAGTTTAAAAGCGTATAAATTAATGAGTGAAAATGCCGATGTAACAGCATCAGGCGCATCTTCTGCAAAAATTTATACTTCACAAAAATTACGTGCCAATGCAACGGGTGCAAGTAGCATCAAATTTAAAGGTGAGCCTAAAGAAGTTTCGGCAGAAGGTTCTTCCTCATCTCAAATTGTAAAAATTGCACCTGATGATTCACAAAAAAATGTAACAGGCAAAGACTCATCAAGCACAAGTTTTAATTGGGGTAATAAGAAAATTATCATTGCAGATGACGATCATAAAATCGACAGCATTCACTCTGCCCGCGAACGCAGTCAGGCTTTCCGTCACTGGAATGGCGTATTCTTCGGTGTTGCCGGCTATACCGCACCAAATTATGACTTCGCGATTGATAAACCGCACAATTACATGGAATTGGATTATACACGTTCATTTAACTGGCAAATAAATTTATTCCAGCAAAACATTCACATCTATAAAAACTATGTAAATCTTGCTACCGGTTTAGGATTCGACATGAATCTGTATCACTTCGAAAACAAAGTAAAGTTAAATGCTGATAGTTCTTTCACCTGGGGAAATGTAGATTCAACCAATACATTTAGCTATAAGAAAAACCGTTTAAGTTCTTACTTCGTGCAAGTACCGTTATTGCTTGACTTCAACACAAGCTCAAATCCTAAAAAAGCATTTCATATTTGCGTTGGGGTAGTTGGAAAGTATTTATTAGGCGGACGCACCAAGCAAATTGTTGTGAAAAATGGTGACACCTTCAAAAACACACGTAACGACAGCTATAACATGAATCCGTTTCAGTTTGCCGGTTACGTAAGTGTGGGTTATGGTAATGTAACCTTATTTGCTCAATCAAATTTAAATGAAATGTTTAAACAAAATAAGGGGCCTGAACTTTACCCCTTCAGTGTAGGTGTAAGACTTATCAATTTCAACTAAGTTCAATTTTTCAAGTTTTGTGTGTTACCCCGCGGAGAAATTCGTGGGGTTTTTATTTAACGAATATTTTCAAATCATATCCTGAATAATTCGGTAGTTTTTTTACTTTTGATTATGCGATTAATCATTCTACTTTTCATAACGTTTTATTTTGTGAGCTGCTCTTCACAAACTTCCGCTGAGTTTATTAATCCAAGTGGAAAAACTTTAAAAGACCGTATCAAAGCACCGCATAGTTTCGAAAGAATCAACGATACTTCTACTACCTACGATGAATTTCTTCGCTCTTTACCTTTAAAACCGGCCGGCGAAAAAGTTTACTTGTACAACGGCCAGTTAAAAAACCGTCAGGATGTTTATGATGCCGTAGTAGATTACGACATTGGTAAAAAAGATTTGCAACAGTGTGCCGATGCAGTGATGAGAATACGCGCTGAATATTTATATCACTCATTACAATTCAGCAAAATACATTTTAATTTTACCAATGGGGTAAGAGCCGAATTTGTGAATTATGCGGAAGGTTATCGTTTTAATCCTAAAACCAATAAATGGACTAAAACCGCGGGAGTAGATTACTCCTATGAAACGTTTAAAAAATACCTTGAATTGGTTTACACCTATGCAGGATCTCTTTCACTGAGTAAAGAATTAGTTTCTGTAAAAAATATCAAGGATATTAAACCGGGTGATGTGTTTATTAAGGGCGGTTCACCCGGACATGCCGTTACAGTTATGGACGTCGTAAAAAACAAGTTAACCGGACATATTATGTTTACCATTGCACAAAGCTATATGCCGGCGCAAAGCATTCACATACTGAAAAATTTCAACGAGCCGATTATGAGTCCGTGGTACAATGTGAATTTTGGAAATGAATTGAAAACTCCCGAATGGACCTTCAGTAAAGATGAATTAATGCGGTTTAAGGATTAAACCCAGTTAATTTCTTTCTTCAATAAAGAAAGTGTTTTGGCCTCTTCAGAATTCTCTTCAGGCACAAAATTATATTCCCAACTCGCGAATTTGGGTAGACTCATCAAGATAGATTCGATACGACCGTTTGTTTCCAGTCCGAACTTAGTTCCTTTATCGTACACCAAATTAAATTCAACATAGCGTCCTCTGCGCAATAATTGCCATTGCTTATGATGCTCCGTAAAAGATTTATTTTTATTGCGACGGATCAGTTCTACATATATTGGAGCAAAAGCTTCACCAACTTCTTTCCAGAACGAAAGATTTTTCTCAAAGCTCATACCATCTCCATCGTTTAAACGATCGAAAAATATTCCGCCAATGCCACGTGTTTCATTACGATGCGCTATAAAAAAATAATCATCCGCCCATTTTTTGAACTTCGTGTAATAATTTGCGTGATGCTTGTCACATACTTTTTTTAATTCACTGTGAAAATATTTCGCATCGTCTTCCACAACATAGTGTGGTGTTAAATCTATTCCACCACCCAACCACTTCACACCGCCGGTCATCTCGAAATAACGAATATTCATATGAATAATCGGCACCATAGGACTATTCGGATGAATCACAATGGAGACTCCTGTAGCAAAAAATTCCGACGCGCTTTTATCAGCCGAACTATGCTCTTTGTCTCTTAATAAGAATTCCGGTGTTTTCCCATGAACTGCTGAGAAATTGACACCGCCCTTTTCAATGACAGCACCATCTTTCATTACACGGGTTCTTCCGCCGCCACCTTCAGCTCTCTCCCATTTCTCTTCTAAAAATTTTGAATTGCCGTCAGCCTTTTCAAGCGCCGAACAAATAGAATCTTGCAATTGCATTAACCAATTGGCAATATTGTCTTTGTTTATTTCCACTGACTGCGGTATAACTGATAATTACTGTAACGGAAAATATAAGCGCCACGATTTTCAAATCCTGTTGTGGCATCCGGATGAAAAAATTTAAATCGCAAAAAATTCCCATCAAACGGATATTTATCTAACTCACTTATAAAAGATGGACCGTGTTGCTTCAAATGTGTTAAATAATACTGCGCAATATCAAAACCCATGAAATAGTAATCGGAAGGATCAGACGACATTTCCGTTTGATAACTTAATATAGCACTTGAATACGCCTTTAAGTTAATGATGTTGCTTTGTGAAGGAAAAGTGTAATTAACACGATTGAGGTATTCCTGATCAATATTATCCGTTTGCGTTACATTTTGCCAACCTGCTAACACCACATCTTTTTTATCTGACCAAACCGCTAACTGCGTTACAAAATCCGCTAAATAAACTTGATTATTGCTGAATAAAACGTAAATATTTTTTTTACCCTCTACATACTTGGCTTTTGCGCCTGCCAAACCTTTTACCTCAACCACACTGTCTTTTAAAGATATGTTTAACTGTTTCAATCGTTCGTTGTAATAATTTTTAAATGCTTTTACATACTGTTGTTCTTTTAGCATTCCATTATTTACAATGAACACTGCTGAATTTCCTTTACACGAATCAATACAATAATCAGCCAAGGCTTCCATTAATGTAAACTGAGATGGATTTGTTTTTGAAGCCAGATTATTTTTGAAAAGAATTTTATTCTGTTGCGTAAATGGAGAAACCAATGGAATAGAATATTGTTTGGCGTAAGCAGAAACAGTTTTGAAACCCGAAGGATAAACCGGACCAACTATCAAATCAAGTGATTTAAACTCATTGCTCTTGCACAAGTTTTCAATTTTCGCTGAATCCTTATCGTCCACATCATAAATAAAAGTTTCCACTTTACAATCAGCACTCTTCAATGAATCCAGTGCTTTCTGAAATCCTAATAAAAAATCGACAGAATAGGATTGCAGCTGCGGAAAGTTTGCTTTGGATTGGGTTAATACGCCCGGATCTAACAACTCCGATTCATTAATCTTAAATGGCAACATCAAACCGATGTTATATTTTTCTTTCTTATCCTTGGGTTTAGAAATAGTACTGTCTTGCAACACGGGTGTGTTGTTTCCATTGCCATTAAAAGTGATGGCTTTAATTTGTGCGTTCGCCTTACCGGAATTTTTCTTCTCACCAACAATTAACATTTGATCCGGCTTTATTCCGGAAGTAATCGATGGATTAAACGCTTCCAATTGCGCGCTTGTTAGTTCATATTGTTTGCAAATAGAATAAACCGTTTCCTTCTTTACCACCTTATGATAAACGTAACGATTCGTATCGAGATTCGTTGAATTTGTATTATTGGTAATTGGCTTTACTGAATTAGCGGGCTTTAAATCGAACGGAATTTTTAATTCCTGTCCAGGCTTAATACCATCAATAGCTTCATCATTGTCGGCCAAAATAACATTCACATCCGTGCCGTATATTTTTGAAATAGCGTAAAGACTTTGTCCTTTTTCTACTTTATGGATGTAATACTTCTTATTATTAATAGTACGTATATCAGTAGATTTCTCCTGTGCACTTGTAAGAAAAGACAAAAACATAAAAACAAAAGTCAATGTACTTATTGCATATGTTCTTTTAAATCTAATCATCTTAATTTAATACTTACTGCTTATACTTATCACTTAGCTTTTATTCCCACTCGATAGTTGCCGGCGGTTTTGAACTAATATCATATACCACGCGATTAACGCCACGTACTTTATTAATAATTTCGTTCGACATCTTCGCTAAAAACTCATATGGTAAATGCACCCAGTCGGCTGTCATACCGTCTGTAGAAGATACTGCACGCAGCGCCACTACATTTTCATAAGTACGCTCATCACCCATTACCCCAACACTCTGCGCGTTTAATAAAATCGCACCTGCTTGCCAAACCGTATTATACAAATCGTGAGATTTTAAGCCATTAATGAAAATGGCATCCACTTCCTGTAAAATTTTCACTTTCTGCTCGGTGATATCACCCAATATACGAATTGCTAAACCCGGACCCGGGAACGGATGACGATTTAAAATGTTGTCGTCAATTTCTAATGCGCGCCCTACTCTTCTCACTTCATCTTTAAACAAACTACGTAATGGTTCTACCACTTGTAATTTCATAAAGTCAGGTAATCCGCCTACATTGTGATGTGATTTAATAGTTGCACTCGGACCTTTTACCGAAACACTTTCAATCACATCCGGATAAATAGTTCCTTGTCCTAACCACTTTGCTTCCTTATCTAATTTAGATTCCTTATCAAAAACATCAATAAAAACTTTACCGATAATTTTTCTTTTTTGTTCCGGATCGGAAACACCTTTTAAAGCGGAGTAAAATTCATTTTTCGCATCCACACCTTTCACGTTTAAGCCCATGTGCTTATATGAATCCAATACGCTGTTAAATTCATCTTTACGCAACAAACCATTATCCACAAAAATGCAATGCAAATTAGCGCCAATGGCTTTGTGTAATAATACGGCCGCCACACTGCTGTCAACACCGCCCGATAAACCCAAAATCACTTTATCATCACCAATTTGATTTTTCAAATCACTAATGGTTGTTTCGATAAAGGAAGCAGGTGTCCAGTTACCACTGCATTTACAAATATCATATACAAAGTTCTTCAGTAATTGCTGTCCGTCGGTGCTATGGTACACTTCAGGATGAAACTGAATAGCGTAGGTATCTTCTCCTTCAATTTGGTATCCTGCCACTTTTACATCATGTGTACTTGCAATAATCTTATAATTAGACGGCGTTTTTAAAATGGTATCACCATGACTCATCCAAACTTGTGAGCCCTCAAAAATATTATTGAATAATTTATTCTTTGAATCAACAAATTGTAAATGCGCGCGTCCGTATTCACGTGAATTAGATTTCCCCACTTCACCGCCGAAAAAATGAGCCAGGTATTGTGCGCCATAACATACACCTAACAAAGGCATTTTACCTTTGATGTTTGATAAATCCGGTTTAGGCGGATTTTCTTCGCGCACGCTATGCGGACTACCTGAAAGTATAACACCTTTTATATCAGAGGTTATTTTTGGAATTTTATTGTAAGGATGGATTTCGCAGTACACATTTAGCTCACGTAACCTTCTGGCTATTAATTGTGTGTATTGAGAACCAAAGTCGAGGATTAAAATTTGTTCTTGCATATTGAGCTAACAAAAATACGATTTATTAAGAGGTAATTTTAGCCAAAAAGAATTAATTTTTTGTCATTTATAAAAAATACTATATTTGCACTCTCAATTTTTAACCATCTGAATAAATAAAGACGGTTACAAGTTCGGGGTGTAGCGTAGCCCGGTATCGCGCCTCGTTTGGGACGAGGAGGTCGTCAGTTCGAATCTGGCCACCCCGACAAAACAAAGCCTTTCACGTAGTGAGGGGCTTTTTTATTTAGGAGCATCAAAAGCTCGGCTTTTGTAAGTGAATAAATGAAAAAGACAATTCTGCGTTAGCAGAAAAAGGCTTTTGTTTATGCAGCAACCTCAATAAGATCATTTACTAATAATCTGGCCACCCCGACAAAACAAAGCCTTTCACGTAGTGAGGGGCTTTTTTAATTTTCAAGGGTTTTATACATTCGTTTAATGGTAAAATTTACGGCAATACTTGAAAAATTTGGCAAAAAAGGAGAGAAGACCGGTTGGACCTATATTGACATTCCATCAGAAATTGCCAATAAAATCAAACCTGATACAAAAAAATCGTTTCGTGTTAAGGGTAAGTTAGATACATTCCCTATTAAAAGCGTGAGTCTTGTTCCAATGGGTGAAGGTGATTATATCATGGCCATCAATGCTGAAATGCGTAAGGGATTGAAAAAAATAAAAGGCGAAAAAATTACCGTACAAATAGAAGAAGATAAAGAAGAATTAAAAATTTCATCCGATTTTTTGGATTGCTTAAAAGAGGAAAAAGAAGCGAAACAGTTTTTCGATAAATTGCCTAAATCGCATCAAAACTATTACAGCAAATGGATTGAAAGTGCGAAAACAGAAGCCACCAAAGCAAAACGAATAGCTCAAAGTATTAATGGCTTTAAAATGAAAATGAATTACCCTGAGATGATTCGTTATTACAAGTCTCAAAAATAAAATGACATAAAACTCGATTCTGTTAATTTTCATGGATGTGTCTCCGTAAAAGTTAACTTTGCTTTTTTATGTCTGAAACCTCCCCTAACTTTAGTTTTACACCCTATCAAAAATTCATGGTAGCCATTTTGGCAATTATGCAATTTACCGTGGTATTAGATTTTATGGTTCTTTCTCCTCTCGGAGCTTTATTGCTCGAGAAATTAAACATCAACACACAGCAATTTGGTTTGGTTGTTTCGGCTTACGCTTTTAGCGCAGGCGCATCGGGATTATTAGCTGCAGGTTTTGCCGATAAATTCGATCGCAAAAAATTACTTCTGTTTTTTTATACCGGTTTTATTCTTGGTACATTTTTATGTGGGATTGCTCCCAATTATGAGTTCTTATTAATAGCACGAATAGTAACAGGCTTATTTGGCGGAGTGATTTCCTCTATTGGCTTTGCGATTATTACCGACTTATTTGCTCTGCAACAACGCGGCCGTGTGATGGGTTTTGTACAAATGTCATTTGCAGGTAGTCAGGTGTTAGGTATTCCTGTTGGATTATACTTTGCTAATAAACTGGGTTGGCACTCACCATTTATCATCATTGTTGGTTTAAGTATTTTGATAGCGCTTGTTATCTTAATTAAAATGAAACCAATTAATGAGCATCTTAAAACTAAATCTAACGCTACCGCACTTGAACACCTTAAAAAAATATTTACAAATGCAGGTTATATTAAGGCATTTGGCGCAACAGTATTATTAGCAACCGGAGGATTTATGTTAATGCCATTCGCAAGTGCATTTAGTGTTAACAATCTCGGTTTGCGTATGGAAGACCTTCCGATGTTATACATGTTTACCGGATTATTTTCGATGGCAGCCGGACCAATTGCCGGAAAGCTAAGTGACAAAACAAGTAAGATGGGTGTTTTCTTTGGAGGAACTGTTTTAACCATGATTATTGTGTCGATTTATTGCAACTTGGGTATTACTCCATTTTGGTTGGTTTTACTCCTCAATATTTTATTATTCGCCGGTGTGTTATCCAGAGTTGTGCCGGCGCAAGCTCTTATGACAGCCGTTCCGGAGCCGCAGGATAGAGGCGCATTTATGAGCGTTAACTCATCGGTTCAACAAATTTCGGGAGGCATTGCCTCTGCCGTTGCGGGAATGATTGTAGTGCAAACCGAAGGAAAAGCCATAGAAAACTACAATGTTTTAGGTTATGTCGTGATCGTTAGTATGATCATCACACTCATTATGATGAACAACATTAACAGCTTCATCAAAACCAAACAAGGCAAATCCTAAGGCTACCCCCTTTTATTTGTTAAGACATACGATTTTCCTTCCTTCATTCAGGATTTTTTTTATTTTTGTTAAACTTAAATTTTATTGCATGAGAAAAATCTACACGTTATTTTTTGGGGTTCTTTTATTTAATACAGCGGTTAAGGCACAAATTACTTTAACTAAAGCTACGAACGAACCTGTAATTGGTGATGTTGATAATCGCCAAACCATGGATACAGTTAATGCTATTCCAAACAACTCCGGCTCGGGACAAGTTTGGGATTTTAGTACTTTAACCACAGGTACGGCTGCAGCAGTTGCGAATACTTATACCACTCCATCCTCTGTACCCGGAGGAACTGCACATCCAACTGCAACCATAGCACAAACCGATGGTACTAGTCCGCGTTTCTTCAAAACAACTGCAACAACTTTTGAGATGTTAGGCATGACTACCTCGAGTGTTACCTTAACCTTTACCAACACAGCAGTGATGGCCAACTGGCCAATCGCCTTTAACTATGCAAATAATGATCCTGTTGGAGGAACTTTGGTTTCAGCTTTTGGCGGAGGAACCTTCAGTGGCAACCTTGTAGGAACAGCTCCAGGCAGCGGAACACTTTTATTACCCGGAAGAACTTATAATAACGTTTTACAGGTAATAACATACATGAATCTAACAGCTACCATTGCAACTTCTTTGATTCCAATTACTGCAACATTAAACGTAACCAATTATCAATATTACGATGCCAGTCAGAAATTTCCTTTATTAAACGTTAATATCACACGCATTAATTCTCTTGCAGGTAATCAAGTTACCACTACAGTTGATGTAAATAATAATATTTATGCAGGAATCAATGAATATAATTTAGATAACTCCTTAGTGATTTACCCAAACCCGGCTTCTAATAACATTAACATACAATTGAGTAATTCCAAAAGCGCAAAAGTTGAGATTATCAATCAATTCGGACAAGTGGTAAAGACCGTAAACATCGAAAGTAATAATGATAACATTAATATTTCTGAATTAAGCAGCGGCGTTTACTTTGTAAAAACTCTTTCTGAAAATAAAACATCAGTAAAAAAATTAATCAAGGATTAATCCTTGATTAATTTTTTCCATTTATAAAACAACTAAAAACCAAAATACACATGAAAAAAATCTACTTATCTATTTTAGCAGGCGCATTCGCAATGACAGCTAATGCTCAGTTAACCTTAACCAAAGCTTTTAACGAGCCGGTTATTGGAAATGTGAATACGCAAAAAGGTTACGACTCTACAGGCGTTATTCCTAAAGCTACAGGAGCAGGACAAAGCTGGAACTTCTCTACTTTAACTACTAACACTGTTACAGAAGTAACAACATTTACTACTGTTGCATCTACACCAAGTGCTGCTTTATTCCCAACTGCAACTATTGTTGAAGATGATGCGAGCGGACAATACACCTACTGGCGTGCAACTACATCAAACTACGAATTATTAGGGTTTGCTGATGGTGCAGGTAATGCTGTTACATTTACTAACTCTGCTATTGCAGCTATTTGGCCGGTGGCGTTTGGATACAACAACACAGATACATATGCAGGAAGTGGCTCGTTAAGCACTTTATCTGGTCCTGCAACAGGAACTATTACAACAACAGCACCTGGTTCAGGAACTGTAACTTTGCCTGGTAGTTTAGTATTCACAAATTGCTTGCAAGTTCGCACGGTAAATACCTTAAACATGATTTTAGGCTCGGCTCCATTTGCATTTACCGTGAATGTTGTTGGAACAAGCTACAGTTATTATCACGGAACTCAAAAATTCCCTTTAATAGAGGTAAGCTATGAAGAGCAAACCATCAATGCCATTTCTGGCCCTACTGTTACTAATTCAGCTAATATCCGCATCAATAATGCTGTATTAACCGGAATTAATGATGTAAACATTGATGCACTTAATTATAATGTGTATCCAAATCCTGCAACAGAACTTGTAAACATCGATTTAACTAACGCAAACTCAGAAAATGTTTCTGTTGAAGTGATTAATGCATTAGGCCAAACTGTTAAATCAGTAAACTTAGGAAGCGCTATCGAAGTGAAACATGCGTTAAATACTGCTGATTTACCTGCAGGCATGTATCATATTAAAACTTCAATTGGCGAGAACTCACACACCAAGAAGTTAATTATCAAATAAACGTGTTAAAGTTTAAATTAAACCCCAATCCGTACGATTGGGGTTTTTTATTTGCCCTTGCTGTTGTACCTTTACACGCATTATGAAAAATAAAAAGTGGTTGCTCCTGCTCATCGTTTTGTTCCCTTCTGTATTTTGGTTAATATTGGAAACAAGCACCATTAATTCAAAAAAATTACCACATTACGGTCCTAAGCATTTTAACGGACACGACACCGATTACTATTCGTTAGGAACTATTTCTTTCCCGATCATTTCCTCCAACGGAATAAATTCCAAACTATACGACACGGTTCAATATCCGATTATTGCCGTTACCTTTATTCGTGAGCGCTACGCAAATGAAAATTATCGATTAGAGGGTTTGTTGGATTACACCATGCATAAACGTGAAGACATAGATAAAATTCCTTTTTTAATTGTGTATCCGAAAACCATTGACACCATCGCAACACCAACATTTAATTTACGCGATAGTTTAAAAATACAATTGCCAAATGTTGAACAATGTTTTTGGAACATCAAATCCTACGATAGTTTAAATGTTACTTTCTTTAAAGAAAAACCCATTTATATCGATTACAGTTTTATTGTGTTATTGGATAAAAAGCGAAATATTAGAGGTTATTACGACGGAAGATATTCAGCGGAAGTAAAACGTTTGTTGAGCGAATACAAACATCTTCGCATTAAGGAAGAGAAAAAATTAATGATTCAGGAAAATGAAATTAAAAATGAAGCATCGCATTAATTACTTTTTAGCATTGGTTGTTTTATTTACTGCCTGTAACGAAACCAAAGAAACACAGGAACAAGCCCATTTACTTTTACCTGTATTCGGAGAAAAAAAACACGGTGGACAAAACAGCCAGGATACGATTTACCATACTGTAGGCGAGTTCAAACTCATTAATCAAAACAAAGACAGCATTAGCGAAAAAGCAACCAACAACAAGATTTATGTGGCAGATTTTTTCTTCGCCACCTGTCAGAGTATTTGTCCGCAAATGAGTACGCAATTAATTCGCGTTCAAAATGAATTTAAGGATGATAAAGATTTTTTGATTTTATCTCATACCGTTAATCCCGGACATGATACCGCTGAAGTTTTATTTGCCTACGCAGGAAAATATCAGGCGATTCCCGGAAAATGGCATTTTTTAACCGGTAGTAAAAAAACGATTTATGACTTAGCGCGTCACGATTATTTAGTGAATGCATTGGAAGATGATGGAACACCGGAAGGTTTTTTACACAGCGAATTATTTTTACTGATCGACAAACAAAAACGCATTCGCGGCATGTATGATGGTACCGACAGCGTGCAGGTAAATAAATTAATTGCTGATATTAAAATTCTTAAAACCGAGCAAGTTCCCGCTGCAGTAACGCAAAATTAACCATGCATGGTTTCTTTTTTGCTGTAATTACGAATCACTTCCGATTCATAATCCAACCATTGTTGCCAACGCTTATTTACGTCTTCGAATGCGCTTCCGTATTGGCGGGCAAAACCTAGAAAGGTTGTATAATGATTCGCTTCACTAATCATCAATTCGCGGTAAAAATTCCTTAAATCTTCGTCATTAATTTTTTCAGATAAAATCCGGAAACGCTCACAACTTCTTGCCTCTACAATCGCTGCAAACAATAAACGATCAATGAGAACGATATTGCGCTTATAACCCTTGCGCATGAATTTATATAAATCATTCACGTAATCATCTTTTCGCTCCATTCCTAATTTAAATCCGCGTTGCTTAATTTTTTCGTGCACCATTTCAAAATGCGTGAGTTCTTCCTTTGAAATACTGAGCATGGTATCCACTAAATCCGTATGCTCCGGCCAACCTACAACAATAGAGATAGCATTGCTCGCTGCCTTTTGTTCGCACCACGCATGATCAGTGAGGATTTCGCTGATATTACTCTCTACTAATTTTATCCAGCGATGATCGGTTTCTAATTTTAATCCAAGCATGATTCTATTTCTAGTTACATGTTAACGATTCCTTGATTTCGAGATTAGATTTTAACTAACAAAACAACATTTTCTACGTGCGCTGTTTGAGGAAACATATCCACCGGTTGAACCTTCACCACTTTATACATGTGCTGCATCAAAGCTAAATCGCGCGCTTGTGTGGCAGGATTGCAACTTACATAAACTATTTTCTCAGGCGCTGCATTCAATATAACTTTTACTACATCCTCATGCATACCTGCACGCGGAGGATCTGTAATGATAACATCCGGTTTTCCTTGTTCTGCAATAAAAGCATCCGTTAAAATATTCTTCATATCACCGGCCACAAAATAGGTATTTGTGATACCGTTCTCCTTTGAGTTGGTACGCGCATCCTTCACTGCATCTTCAACGTACTCCACCCCTACTACTTTCTTGCAATGACGCGCCACAAAATTAGCAATGGTTCCTGTACCTGTATATAAATCGTACACTAATTCATTACCTGATAAACCTGCAAAATCGCGGGTAAACTTGTATAAATTGTACGCTTGTTTAGAATTGGTTTGGTAAAATGACTTGGCGCTGATTTTAAATTTCAATCCCTCCATTTCTTCGTAAATAAAATCACGGCCCGCATAGGTTTTTATCTCTAAGCCTTCAAAACTATCATTCGCTTTATGTGAATGTGTGTACTGTAAAGATGTTATTTGAGGGAATTGATTTTTGAGAAATTCCAGCAAAGCGAAAAGCTCTTTTTCCAACCATTCATACACGCCTACCAATACCATCACTTCACCGATACCTGTTATACGAATCATTAAAGTGCGTAAAAAACCGCCTTTATCTCTGATGTCGTAAAAACTAAGATTGTTTTTGTGCGCATAATCTCGCACGGCATTACGAATATCATTGGAAGGATCAGGCTGCAAAAAACATTTATCTACATCCAAAACTTTATCAAAACGTCCCGGAATGTGAAAACCCAAAGCATCACGATTACTGATTTCTTCGCCGCTTTTAATCTGATCATCCGTTAGCCACTTTTTATTGCTAAACGAAAATTCCAGTTTATTTCTGTAGAAGTAAGCTTCGTGGTTTCCGAAAATAGGCGTGATTTCAGGAATATCCAATTTACCAATTCTCACTAAAGCATCGCTCACAAATTTCTGCTTAAATGTTAATTGCGATTCGTAACTCATGGCCTGCCATTTACAACCTCCGCAAACGCCAAAATGCTTACACACAGGCTCAATACGGTTGGGCGAAGGTTTCTTAATCGCAATCACCTTTGCTTCCGCCATTTTACTTTTTTTGCGGTAAATGTTTAAATCCACAATATCGCCGGGCACACCGCCGTCGCAAAAAATCACCATTCCCTCGTGTTTGGCTACCGATTTACCTTCCGCAGAAGTATCAATAATTTCTACATCATTTAAAACAATATTCTTGCTAACTTTGCCCATAATTTGTGAGGCACAAAGGTATTAATAATTAAACGAAATCAGACAGAGATGCCGCGTTATTTTCTTCAGCTTGCTTATAATGGCACCCGCTATAACGGATGGCAAACGCAGCATAATACGCCTAATACCATACAACAGGTGCTGGAAGAAAAACTAACCATGCTTCTGAAAGATAAAATTGAAGTGGTGGGCTGTGGCAGAACGGATACAGGTGTACATGCCCGCAATTATTACGCGCATTTCGATTATTCGGCTCCGGGTTTTGAAGAACAAATAGAACATTGGGTTTATAAGCTAAATACCGTTTTACCTAACGACATCAGTATTTTTGATATACTGCCTGTACAAGAAGAAGCGCATGCCCGCTTTGATGCGACCGAAAGAACGTATCATTACTATTTACATAAACACAAAAATCCTTTCATTGAAAATTTGAGTTGGTACCAATACGGACATATTGATTTTGAACTCATGAACATGGCTGCGGATATTTTGTTAGAGACTGAAGATTTTACCAGTTTTAGCAAAGTAAATACCCAAACCAAAACCAATATCTGTTATGTTTCGGAAGCACAATGGGTGCAACTCGACGATAATGAATGGTGTTTTGTTATTACCGCCGATCGCTTTTTACGCAACATGGTAAGAGCAATTGTAGGAACACTCATGCAAGTGGGAAGAAATAAAATTACATTGGATGAATTCCGGAAAATCATTCAACAAAAAAACAGAACAGAAGCCGGCATGTCGGCTCCGGCACACGCTTTATTTTTAACCGATATTCAATATCCTAAAGACATTTTCCTTGAGCGAGCAAAAAAATAAATTAAACTTAGGTCTATTAAAGAGATTACTTTCTTATACGAATCCGTATAAGAAACATTTCATTGCGGCTTTGGTTATTACATTGGTACTATCCGGATTTGCCGTGGTGCGACCATTACTCATCAACAAAGCGCTCAATCAATTTGTAGGCGATACTCAAAACCTTTCCGCACTCAACACTATTGGCTTTTTGATTTTTGGCGCGTTAGTATTTGAAGCAGTGATGCAATTCGCGAATATTTATGTTACCAATTATCTAGGGCAAAATATTGTAAAGGATTTGCGCAATCAGGTGTACAACCACATTCTCAAATTAAAAAACTCTTATTTTGATAATACGCCGGTGGGTACTTTGGTTACACGCGCCATTTCGGATATTGAAAGTTTAAGTGAGGTATTTTCCTCAGGCTTTATTGTTATTAGCGGCGATATTTTAATGCTTATCACATTTGTGAGTGTAATGCTTTATAAAAATTGGGTGCTTACATTAATTGTACTAAGCACCATTCCGCTTTTAATGATTGCGACCAACTTATTTAAGAATGGCGTAAAGAAAACATTTACCGAAGTAAGAAATGCCGTTGCTGCTTTAAATACGTTTACACAGGAACACATTACCGGCATGCGTATTGTTCAATTATTTAACCGGGAGGAACAGGAATACGAAAAGTTCATTGAAATTAACGACAAGCACCGCAAAGCCAACATACGTTCCATTTGGTATTACTCTATCTTTTTCCCTGTAGTAGAAATATTATCCGCCATTGCGATTGCCTTATTGCTCTGGTACATCGGTGTAAAAAACAATTCGATGAACTTAGGATTGGGCGACATTACATTCTTTGTGATGATGGTGAATATGCTATTCCGTCCTATCCGCATGCTCGCTGATCGTTTAAACACTTTGCAAATGGGAATTGTTGCAGCCGACCGTGTGTTTAAGGTATTAGACACCAATGAAATTATTGAAGATAAAGGCAGCAAAGATTTAGCCAATGTAAGTGGCGATATTGAATTTAAAAATGTTTGGTTTGCCTATAACAACGAGCACTTTGTATTAAAAAATGTTTCATTCAGTATTAAAGCCGGAGAAACAGTAGCCATGGTTGGCGCCACGGGTGCAGGTAAGTCGACCGTTATAAATTTATTAAGCCGTTTCTACGAAATAAATAAAGGTGAGATTTGTTTAGACGGAACCAACATTAAGGATTACAGCTTAGAAGAATTGCGTAAAAATACCGGTGTTGTATTGCAGGATGTGCATTTGTTTAACGACAGCATTGTGAACAACATTACCTTACATAACGACAGCATTACGCGTAAAGAAGTGATTGAAGCCTCCAAGAAAATCGGTTTACATGATTTTATTTTAACCTTACCGGGAGGCTACGATTATGTGGTAAAGGAAAGAGGGATTACTTTATCGGCAGGACAAAGACAATTAATCGCGTTTATACGTGCTTATGTTTACAATCCGAAAATATTTATTTTGGATGAAGCCACCTCAACCATTGATACGCATACCGAGCAATTGTTGCAATTAGCCTTGGATAAAATAAGCAAGGGGAGAACATCGATCATCATTGCGCACCGTTTAGCCACTATCAAAAATGCCAACAAAATCATGGTATTTGAGAAAGGTGAAATTGCAGAGCAAGGAACACAACAAGAATTACTTTCAAAAGACGGGCTTTTCAAAAAATTGTACGAGATGCAGTTTGAAGAGATAGTTTAAATTACTATCTTTTCTTAAGAAATTCCAACACATTTTACTTTATTAAAAAGGGCCATGAAGTTTTTTAGGATAATATTACACTCATTCATCATCATCACACTAAGTACGTGTAAAAAATATCCTGATGGGGGATTAGTGAGCCTTACCTACAAGCATCTATTTGGAGGAAGGAAAGACGCAATAAAAAAGACATGGGAGTTAGACGCTTACATTGTGAATGGTATTGATTCTACCAACCTAATAGCAGGGGTTCAAGACATTCCAAATTTCAAGAAGAATTTTGCTGATTTTGTCATAAATGATTGGAGAAGCAAAGACATAGTGGTTTATAGGTTTTTGTATAAAGATCATATAAATATAAACAAAGACGAAAAATCAATTACGTTTTATACAGGAATGAACTACCTTGTTTACTTTCCAGTCGACGCCATTCAATGTGAACTAAAAAACAACTTTTACTATTGTGAGCGTAACATATTTAAACCTGAACTTAAGGAACAAACGGTTTGGAGCATCAAAGAGCTTACCAAAAAAAAACTAGTTTTAACAACGACAATCACTAATAATTACAAAATCATTCTAGTAAATAAGGATTAAAATAATTTTAGTTTTTATATTTTGAATTTACTTCACCGCCACTACCGAAATTTCAAAGTGTTAATTATTAGTTTGCAATATGAGAAGAAAGTTTAGCTATTTACCTATTCGAGATTTTTCGTCTTCATTACTAATTACCTCGCGCATGTCAACCTTTACGCTCCCAAACTGATAATTAATTGAAATCTTAATTCGTCTGGTATCGTTAGTGGCTTGAATGTACCAGTCTTGATCCTGAAACTTCACTCTGTTTGCCCCATTCATTGTAAAAAAGATATCTTCCAATCCAATCAAAACGGAAAGCTTCTCCTTCAAAAATGTTTGTTTCACTGAAGCGAAAACTCCCCATCGTGGCTGTATATTAAAGACTCCAATCATACCTGGGTATATATATTTAGCGTTTAGTTCAAGTCGAGTTGTGTTTTTTATTATGAGTTCATTATTCAGGCTTACTGATGCTCCATTGCCGTACGCAGCGTAATTCTTTTCAAAAATCACTCCCTTATACTCACGGTAAGCAAACCATCCATTTAAAGAAAAATGCCACCACTTAAATAAATCTTTATTAAAGAACAAACTATAAACTAACATTCTTCCATACGTCAAGTTCACAAAATAGGCTGAAACTTCTTTTGTAGAATCGTTTTGTATGGTAACATCAGTTAAGTAATTCTGATGCCAGAAATATTTCAAAGCATGCGAAAAACTACTCTTATACGAATGACTTAACTCAAACGCATTAATTAAATCCGGGATTAAATAAGAATTACCGGTTGAGGACATCAAAAGATTCTGATAGGTTTTATACGGATTGAAATTATTATAATTTGGTCTATTAATCCTTCTGTTGTAATTAAAATTTAATTGATTGCTCTCGTTTACCGAATATTCCAAATTCATATTTGGAAATAATTTAAAATAATCAGTTCGGTAATTGATTTTACCGGTTATACTGTGAGCATATAACGAAGTATACTCACCTCTCAAACCAACTTGAAGATTAATTTTGTTTAAACTTTTGCTTAACGCCAAATAACCCGCCTCTGTATTCTCACGGAACTCAAAAACATTAGAATAAACCGTATCTCGAATAAGATGCCCGCTGTTATTGTCCATTCTATCAAGAGTTATCTCACTTCTCATTTTTTGAATCGCAGCCTTTATCCCTGCCTCAAATGTGTAATCTTTTTTTAGTTTTTTGACCAGATCAATTTTACCGGAATAGATGTCAAAATTGAGCTTGTTTTTATTATACATGATTAAAGGCGGTAATACATTAGAAACTCCTGCATCTGAAAAATAATTCTCAAGCCGACCATCATAGAGATCATAATTAGGACTATAATCAAATGACACACGAATACTTGATTGATTAGTGTCTATCAAATGCTCACTATTAATATTAAAATTTAAATAGTACCAAGGGTTAGGAGTCGTTACTATATAATTTAAACGGGAATAACCCAAATTATTATCACTCGCATAAACGGTTCCTGTATTTTGAGGCATTCCTTTCCCTCCATCACCACTAAATCTTATGCCAATTATATTCCGCTTATTAACTGTCCAATCCAAACCTAAAGCTGCCGAAAAAAAGTTACCACCGTTTAATTCGATGGTTCTGGAATTAAGTTCGGTAACAGTATCATTATAGGAAATTTTTCTATCAAACCTATGATTGACATGGTATTTTTCTTTCATTAAACTCAACGAATGACTAAGAGATATTTTCTTTCCTAAATAATTAATCGAATATCCTCCATCCGTATTACAATAAAATCCTTGAGAAGCTGTGGCGTTAACGTTGCCACTCATACCTGTTATTTTATTTTTTCGTGTGTAGATATGAATTATTCCTGCGCCACCTGAAGCGTCGATGGAGCTTGGAGGATTTTTTAAAATTTCAATCTTAGAGATATTAGAAGATTGTAAGCTTTTCAAAAAATTCACCAATTGATTACCGCTTAATTGCTGAATCCGTCCGTCAATCATCACCCTCACTCCTGTCTGTCCGTTCACTAATATATTATTGTTTTCATCAATAATAACACCCGGTAATTTCGACATGAGTTCAAATGCATTGTAACCATTGGAAAGACTGCTACTTTCAATATTAACAATAAAGTTTCCGTTCTTTTGCTCAATTGTACTTTTTATGACCGTAACTGAAACCTCATTTAAATTTATTCTTTTTGGAACCATGCTTACCGTAAGTTCAATAGTATCAACACTAGTTGAGACCTCCGAAAAATAGTCTTCAAAGTCGATGGCAAATACTTTTAAAATAAATTTTTCATTAGCAGGAACATTTAAACCGAATTCACCGGTTGCGGTTCCTAAACTTCCTTGTACAAACGAAGAGTCATTACTGCGAAGAATGCCAATATTAGCAAAAGGCACAACACTTCCCTGCTCATTTTTCACAACACCCTTAATTATAGTTTGTGCTGACAAACCCTGCAACAGCAAGAATGTATAAAAGAGTATTAATGTGACTTTTTTCAGGCAGAAAATTATTTAATAGCCACCACCGAAATTTCAAAGTGTGCGTTTTTCGGTAAAACACTTATCTGAACCGTCTCGCGGGCCGGTGGATCAATTGGAAAAAATAAACCGTACACTTCATTAATCTTCGCGAAATGACTTAGGTCTTTAACATACAAAGTAGATTTCACTACATGCTTCATTTCCATGCCTGCCATCTTCACTATGGCTTCCACATTTTTCAAAGCTTGCATCACTTCAGCCTGTATGCTTGCCGAATCTAATTTTCCATTCGTGTCCATTCCGATTTGTCCGGATACGTACAAAGTATTTCCCACCTTTATGCCCTGGCTATACGGACCAATAGGCATGGGTGCAGAAGCGGTGAAGATTACTTCATGCTCAGTTTCGTTGCCATCAAAAAAATAAGCAAACACACCTAGGGCTAAAGCCGCCAAAACAAAAATTAAACGAATCATTACTTAGAATCTTTAGGCGGTTCCATTTTCGAAATTTCAGTTAAACCCTTCACCAATACATCCAAATCACGAATGGATGTATACACGTTTGGCGCAACACGAATGCCATCAACTTTTTCGTAGATCATGGAAACGGAATGAATTTTATGTTTCTCCATTAATTTTGCTTCCACCTGATTTGCCTTCCAGCCTTCAAATCCAATCACACCAATAGCACAAGAATATTGATCTTTGCGTGAGGTCCAGAATTTAGCATTCGGCAAATCCTTCACTTTATTGTACCAGTAATTTTTTAAATAACGTAATCTTTCTTCTTTACGTTTCGCGCCAATTACATTATGAAAATCAACCGCAGTACCTATAGCCATTTCAGATGCAAAGGAACGAGTTCCCAATACTTCAAATTTGCGAATATCATCTCCGTCAGGTTCTCCTGCCGAAAGCAAAGCCCAGATGTTTTTAATTTTATCTTTCTTAATATACATCAATCCGCTTCCAAAGGGCGCGCACAACCATTTATGTAAAGAGGTAGCGAAATAATCAGCGCCGGTGTCTTCGATTTTAAAATTGATGTGTCCGAACGAATGCGCTGCATCTACAATCACTTCGCAGCCTTTTTTATGCGCCATATCAGCAATGGCTTTTACCGGAACGATATTGCCGGTCCAGTTAATTAAGTGCGTAATGTGTACGATTTTTGTTTTAGAGGTAATGGCATCCTCATAGAGTTTAATAATTTGTTTATCATCCTCGCATGGTTGCGGAATATCTATCCAAACCAATTTAATCCCGTCCCGCTTTTCACGCTGTTTCCAGGCGTTCATCATGTTTGGGTAATCGTATTTACTTAAAACTACTTCGTCGCCGGCCTTTAAATTCAAGCCGAAAATAATTGTATTCAAACCTTCGGTAGCGTTACGGTTGATGGCGATTTCCTCCATTGAAACACCACAAAGTTCCGCTAGTTTTTCGCGCAAACCTTCGCGACCTTGATCTAAGATTCGCCACATATAATAGGATGGTGCTTCATTACTGTATTGATATAAACGAATGTGAGCATCCTGAACCACTTTTGGCTGAGGGCTTACACCACCATTATTCAAATTAATGATATTTGGGGAAACCGTGTAGCTTTCGCGTACCCACCCCCAAAAATCCTCATCGGCAGCGGCATCACAGGCCGATAAACCTTCGATACGGTTCACCTGATTATCCAATTCGGCAGCATATACTTTATCGATTGCAGACAGGAAGGTAAGTCCGGCTGTAGCCCCTGCACTTTTAAGAAAAAAATCGCGACGGTTCATAGGATTAATTTTAATAAAGATA
>JAEUTQ010000028.1 GCA_016787445.1 Bacteroidia bacterium | reverse complement strand
AAAGACAAAAATGCTTTCTTTCTATAGTATTGCTCTAATAAACGATTATAGGGACCTAACTTAACAGCATGCGCACGGATTCCACCCATAAACATTTCAATGGTATCGAGGTATTTCTTTTCCTTAAAATCCTGATACATGTTGTTGTAACGGTTAGCAAGAATATTGTATAAATGATATTTTTTATAGGATTCAGGTAAACGTCTGATGTAATTCTTTGCCGCGATGGCATAATCACGTGCCTTTTCAGGCTGACTCATTTTTACAAAAATATTTGCAACACGCAAATTACATTCTGCCAACTTCAATGTACTTTTTTCTGTGCTTGCAAGCTCCATCATTTTTAATCCGTAATCAAGGGCCTTTTCGTAATTGTTATTGTAGAAAGCTAATTCGGCACATTCAAAATAATACCGGTACTTACAAGCTTCAGAGGTGCCAGCTTTTTCAAATAAATTTCCTGCCAATTCCAAAGCTACCTGTGCCGAATCGGTTTGAGCATTTTTTACTAGCATCTCCGTCAAATACACATAAGCGTAAGCCTTGCAATCTGGAATATCACTATTTAATAACTGCTCAACTTGTATATTCAGTTTTTCATAGTCGGCCATATCTACCAAACTATCCATTTGCTCCTGCATCTTAACATAATTAAGACAAGCGCATTTTTGAGCCTGCAAAAATGGGATAAATAATAAAGAAACTAAGGTTATAAGAATCAGCCGCATATCTGATTCAAATATAAAAAATTTGAAGGCAGCCGAATGTTATTTATAAACAGCTGTGCCTGATTTCTAAATAAATGATGTGATTTTACTAAAAACTGCAAGTTTAGATATTCAGGAAATGCATAAACTCATCCAGCTTGTTTTTTAAATCAAGCTGGTAGTCGCTTTGCTGGAAGGTTGCCTTAATCGTGTAGTTATAACGGTTAAAGGTTTGAATGATACGGGAAAGATCTTCTTTGTTAACCTTAATAGTCACCTCTATTTTATTACTGTCAGGCTGACCGGAAACATGCAGGCTTAACACCTTTGCATCGTTCCCCTCTATGATATTTCCTATTTGCGTGATAGAATAATCGTTTTGATTTAACTCTAACACAATTACTCCACCCGGATTTTGAACAGAAATTAAATTAGATAGATTTTGTACAAAACCCTTTAAACTAATGGAACCCTTAAATTTTTCGTTATCATCCAGCACCGGCATCACCGTTAGATTTAAAGAAGTCATTAACTTCAGTAAGTCGTAAACGTGTTGATGATGATGGATAACAGGTTTTATAAGTGGTAATTGTGCTTGTTTAAATGTTTCTTCGGGTTTATTATAATCCAATAAATCACTTTCGGAAACAACACCAATTAATTCATGATTATCTACAATAGGAAGGTGAGAAACTTTAAATTGCTCCATCCAGTCCAGCGCCATCTCTACAGTATCACTCAGCTTCAGTGGCGGTATTTCGTCGGTTATAAGATCAGAAACTAACATCTACCTTCAAATTTAATCAATCTTATTATTTTAAACGTAAATTTTATTAACTAGTTGCACCCTTTTAGCAATAATTAATATTTATTTAAAACGTCAGAATTTTACACATATTGCTTAGCTTTGTGAACTCAAAATGGCTAAACTAAGCGTAAACATCAATAAAATTGCCACACTCCGTAACTCAAGAGGCGGCAATATGCCTGATTTAATTAAGGCGGCTATTGACATTGAACGCTTTGGCGCAGAAGGGATAACGGTTCACCCACGCCCGGATGAAAGACATATAAAATATGCCGACGTTTACGAACTTAAAAAAGTTGTAAAAACCGAGTTTAACATTGAAGGAAATCCTAAAGAACAAAAATTTGTTGACCTTGTTTTAGCCGTTAAGCCAACCCAGGTAACTTTGGTTCCCGACTCAACCGGACAATTAACCTCCGATCACGGATGGGATACGATTTCCAATAAAGATTATTTAAAAGAAATTATCTCTGTATTTAAAAATGCAGGTATCCGTACTTCTATTTTTGTTGACGCGGATCTTAAAATGGTTGAAGGCGCCAAAGAAACCGGAACCGATAGAATTGAATTATACACCGAGAGCTACGCGCATTATTACAAAGAAAAACGGGAAGAAATTATTAAGCCGTTTACCGCAGCAGCTCTTCGCGCTAATGAATTAGGCTTAGGAATTAACGCCGGACATGACTTGAATTTAGATAATCTAAAGTTTTTCAAACAAAACATTCCCGGTTTATTGGAGGTTTCAATTGGACACGCTCTGATAAGCGATGCGCTTTATTTTGGCTTAGAGAATACGGTTCAGATGTATTTACGAGAATTAGGCTAACGGCACTTCGACAAGCTCAGTGACCACATTCACTTGAAAAAATTAATTTATTAAACCACGGATGTTTAGTTTATCGAAGCCATTTCCAAACTAACGAATGAACAATCCCCACTCATCATCAAAATCATCTTTCTCCATTTTATGTATCTCTTTTACCCACGCTTTAAACAATTCGCGGAACTCTTCAATATCAATTCTCAAAACATTAACGTAATTCTTATCCGCTTCAGTCATATGTTTCAGTCCTGTTGTAGCTGTCAACATCCATTCTGCATGCCATCTGACTATAGCAGCATTCTGCATTGCAATTAGCCAACTGCCACTTCCAACCGCTCCTGCTATTTTTGTCACCATCATCAGAGCTGATTCGTTAAGGTGAAATTCATACATCTCTTTATCATCACCTTTCAATGTTGATCCTAACAACCTTGCTGTTTTCAAAATATCCATTGCCTTCTGATAAATCGGCATGTTACTTTTGTGCTTTTGTTTTCGATTAAAATCGTCATCGTTGGGGTTATCTACAAACCAATCGTCTTCCATAAAATTCTAACTATCTGTTTTTTAAAATTATTTTATTCCTATCAAAGCCAGCATTCTTCCTGTTTTCCCTTTCTCCAAACGATACGAATAAAATTTAGCGTTATCAGAAATAGTGCAACGATCCGATATTTCAATGTTATTTTCTTTCACACCGAATTGCAGTAACTGCTTTTTATTTGCCAATTTTAAATCAACAAAATATTTATTCTTGCTCGTGTTATACCATTTTTCATTCTCCGAAAAATGAATGGCTACTTCCTCCCCTACTTCAAAATTGTTTTTACCAATACAGGCTCCGATAAAAGCAAGGCAGTCTTCACCCTTAGTTCCGTATTGCACCTGCATTAACTTCAATGTTTCGCTTACAATCTTTGCTACAGTTCCCCTCCATCCTGCATGAATAGCTGCAACCGCTTTATTCTTTGTATCATAAATTAGAACCGGCGTGCAATCAGCAATAGTAACGCACGCATACACATTTGGCTTATTCGTAATTATAGCATCATAACCTTCAGCGGCTTGCGGCTTGTCAGCTACCAATATTTTATTGTCATGAATCTGATGACTGTATGCAAGCTGATCAATTGTTATGCCTAACTGATTTAAAAACTCATCGCGGGTTTGATGACGGTCGAATAAATCGTTTTCATTACTGAATTCAGTGACAGGCTTCTTGCCGGCCTGCTGCAATAAATCATTTAAACGCGTACTTTGCGCAGCGATGAGATTGTGTGACTGAAAAATAACAGGAATAAGCATTACGGATTAAAATTAAAAAATCATTTGCAAATAATGTAAAAATGCACTCTTAGTTCACAACTAAATTTTATTTTGCTATCATTTATAGCAACAGCTTTGGAATATTCGGCTTTAATTTTGTGATTATACTGAATAGACGGAGTAAACTCCCCCTTCAGAGACAACTTCGCCCTTCAGGGCGAAGAAACAAAACATAAACTAATTATCGGCTTTAGCCCTGAAAATTATGGCATACGTTAATGTATATATTCATGCAGTATGGGGAACAAAAAATCGCTACCCTTATTTAACATCAGATGTAAAAACAATTGTAATCAACCATATTAAAGAGTACGCCACGACAAAACAAATTCACATTGATTGCATTAACGGGGCTAGTGAACATTTACATTGTTTGTTGGCATTAAATGCCGACACAAGTATCGCTAAAACAATGAACTTAATTAAAGGGGAATCTGCATTTTGGATAAACAAAAATAAAATTACTACTCTGAAATTTGAATGGGCTGATGAATATTACGCAGCTTCCGTGAGTGAATCGAAATTATATGCTATTAGGAATTATATTAAAAATCAAGAAGAGCATCATAGAAAGATTCAATTTAAAGAAGAGTGTGAATACTTTTTGAAAACACATTCTCAGTTTCAGGGCTAAAGCCCATCAACTATACGTCTAAAGTACACCGCCCTAAAGGGCGGAGATGCAGACCTAACCGCTAACTTCAACATTACACGCCCTTCATAACCTAAAGTATAAATGTGAAGAGAAGCGTAATCGTGAACAAGAATGATGAACAAAGGCACTCTATCTTCAACTAACATCGCCCTTTAGGGCGATGCGCTCTCGCACAACTACCTCCGGGCTTTAGCCCTGAAATCATTTCTCGCCCTTGCCTCTGCCAATCAGGCCTTTACTATAATGCTATAATTCATAGCAACAATAAGCTATCTATTGTAGTAACTTTCCTTAGAGTTTTTACTCCTGTTTTTTTACGAATGAACCGCAACGTTATGCATATGGACCTCGACACTTTTTTTGTGTCGGTAGAGCGGAAGATTAATCCGAAGTTAATTGGCATGCCTGTTTTGGTGGGTGGTACCGGCGACAGAGGTGTTGTGGCTTCCTGCAGTTATGAGGCGCGCGCATTCGGTATACATTCTGCCATGCCTATGAAAACCGCTCGCTTGCTTTGTCCGCAAGCTGTTGTGGTGCGTGGCGATCATGAGGCCTACAGTAAACATTCTAATGAGATAACGGATATCATTAAAGAAAGTGTTCCTGTGTATGAAAAAACTTCCATTGATGAGTTTTATATTGATCTCACCGGTATGGATCGTTTTTTTGGTTGCTACAAACTCGCCACCGAATTACGTCAAAAAATAATTAAAGAATCCGGATTGCCGATTTCATTTGCACTATCAGCCAACAAAACAGTTTCTAAAATTGGTACTGATCAAGCCAAGCCTAACGGACAAATACAAATTCCATTTGGTGACGAAAAAATATTTTTAGCGCCCTTATCGGTAAAAAAAATACCAATGGTAGGTGATAAAACGTATCATATCCTTCGCGGAATGGGCATCGAAAAAATCAAAACCGTACAGGAAATGCCCATTGAATTGATGCAACAAGTTTTGGGAGAAAATGGAATTTCTATCTGGAAGAAAGCTAACGGTATCGATACATCCCCTGTTGAACCATATAATGAACGGAAGTCACTTTCTACCGAATGTACTTTTGATAAAGACACCATTGATAATGATTTTTTAATTCGCAACCTCATCAGCATGACAGAAAAACTATGTTATCAATTGAGAAGCGAAGAAAAATTAACAGCTTGTGTAACCGTTAAAATCCGTTACTCCGATTTCAACACTTACTCTACACAAGCTCGCATTGCGTATACAGCTCTCGATAGCACGTTAATAGAAAAAGTAAAAGAACTGTTTAATAAACTGTATCAAAAGCGCATGCTGGTACGACTTATTGGAGTACGCTTTAGTCATTTAATACAGGGAACTTATCAGTTTGATTTGTTTGATGATAAAACGGAACAAATACAATTGTATGAGGCCATGGATAAAATGCGGAAACGTTTCGGTACAGATGCGGTTTTGCGTGCTGCCGGCGTAGGTGTTAAACAACGAGATTTTAATCCGTTTAACGGAATTAAGAAATGAAAAGTAAAACGGACTCGCTGCCTTGCCGTCACGCAGGTAATCGTCCCGAAATAAAAACTTTGTCACTTCGAGCGAAGTCGAGAAGTGATATTCACCAACAGAAAAATAATGCTCCTCAACTGTCATACATACTACAGCTTTGGCTACGGAACACTAAGTCCCGAAAATCTTTTTACTGAAGTAAAAACAAAAGGTTATACGCAACTGGTATTATCCGACATCAATAATACCTCTGCAATTCTAGATTCTTTAAGGCAAAGCAAAGAGTTTGGCCTAAAGATAATTCCGGGCATCGATTTCAGAAATGGCGTTGAGCAATTATACATTGGCATTGCACAAAACAACGAAGGATTTAAAGAACTTAATACACATCTCACGAATCATCTTCATCATAACATTCCGTTTGATCAACAAGGTCCTTCATTCAATCATGTGTTTGTTGTGTATCCGTTATCTAATTATAAAGGACAAATACTTAAAGAACATGAATTCATTGGTGTTAGTATCAAAGATCTCGCTTCTCTTCCCTTCTCCTCTGCGAAACACCATTACCACAAATTAGTAGTATTACAAACTGCTACTTTTATTGAGAAAAAACACTTTAATGCGCATCGCTTATTGCGCGCCATCGACAGAAATACCTTATTAAGTAAACTTCCCGCGAAGGAACAAGCGGATGCAAACGATATCATATATGACAGGACCCGTATTGAATCTGCATTTTCCTCTTACCCAAAAGCAATACAAAACACAGCACACATTTTAAACAGTTGCTCAGTTGAGTTTGAGTTTGGAAAAATGAGCAACAAAAATCTGAAACATTATACCAACAGTGTACAAAACGATATCGAACTCTTACGGAGTGAAAGTTTAAAAGGATTAAATTATCGTTACTCTCATCCAAAACCGGAAATTTTAGAACGGGTAGAAAAAGAGTTGCGCATCATTGAGAAAATGAATTTTGCTTCTTACTTTCTTATTAATTGGGATATTATCAAATACGCGCAACATAAAAATTACTATTACGTAGGTCGCGGCAGCGGTGCTAATAGTATGATTGCATATTTACTGCGCATAACGGATGTAGACCCGATAGAATTAGATTTATACTTCGAGCGCTTTATTAATGAAAACAGAAGTAATCCGCCTGATTTTGATATAGATTTTTCGTGGACCGACCGCGACGACATGACGCGCTACATTTTTGAAACATTTGGTCCGGAACGAACCGCATTACTGGCCACCTATTCTACTTTTAAAAATGATGCTGTTATTCGTGAACTCGGGAAAGTATTTGGATTACCGCCCAATGAAATTGAACATCTTCAATATCTCAAAGAAAGAAAATTGCATCCGCAAGATAATTTCGGACAGTTAATTTTTAAATACAGTTCGTTTATACAAAATTATCCGAGTCACCTCAGCATTCACGCCAGTGGTATTCTTATTTCGGAGGAACCCATCATGGCATACAGCGCTACTTTCATGCCGCCTAAAGGTTATCCCACAACACAATTCAGTATGCAGGAAGCAGAAGATATCGGCCTGGCAAAATTTGATATTTTAAGTCAGAGAGGACTGGGAAAAATTAAAGACAGTTTGGAATTAATAAAATTAAATACCGGAACAGAAATCGACATACATAATGTAAAAAAGTTTTATGAGGATGAAAAAGTAAAAGACTTATTGCGCGTTGGGAAATGCATTGGTTGCTTTTATGTAGAATCGCCGGCTATGCGAATGTTGCTGGCCAAATTACAAGCCGATGATTATTTACGACTAGTTGCTGCCAGTTCAATCATAAGACCGGGTGTTGCAAAAAGCGGGATGATGCGTGAGTATATTTTAAGATACCGCGATAAAGCAAGAAGAAAAAAAGCTGAAGATGAGCTTCCTGTTTTTTACAATCTGTTAAAAGAAACCTTTGGTGTGATGGTGTATCAGGAAGATGTAATTAAAGTAGCGCATCTGTATGCCGGCCTATCACTGGCTGAAGCGGATTATCTGCGACGAGGCATGTCGTGGAAGTTTAAACAACGTAACGAATTTCACGAAGTAGAAAAAAAGTTTTTTGATAACTGCAAAGCCAAAGGCTACGATGAAAAAATAACGAAGGATATTTGGATACAAATTGAAAGCTTTGCCAATTTTGCTTTTTCCAAAGGTCACTCGGCTAGTTACGCCGTAGAAAGTTTTCAGGCGCTGTTCCTGAAAGCTTATTTTCCCCTCGAGTATATGGTAGCTACGCTCAACAACGGAGGCGGATTTTACCGTGTTGATTTATACTTGCATGAAGCGCGCATGCATGGTGCTACCATTATGCCTCCCTGTATTAATAAAAGCGAATTGCTTTGCAGTATTGAAGGCTCAACCATTTATTTAGGCTTCGTCATGATTGGCGAATTGGAAACACACACGTCGGAAATTATTTTTCTTGAAAGAAAAAGAAACGGTCTCTACAAAAACCTATATGACTTCATAAAAAGAACTTCTTTGTCATTAGATCAAATCCGTCAGCTAATCCGCATTGGTGCATTTAATTTTACAGGAAAAAATAAAAAAGAATTACTGTGGGAAGCGCATTCATGTATAAATCCCATACAGAAAAAAACGCATGAAACTGAATTATTTGATGTAAAGCCAAAGAAATATAAATTACCTCCTTTATTTACATCATGGATTGATGATGCTTTTGATGAGATGGAAATATTAGGCTTCACGTTAACTTCTCCATTTAAATTATTACGCCATCCGGAAGAAATACGGCCGCTAACAGCCACACAACTAAAGCAGCACATTGGTAAAGTAGTAGAGATAACAGGCTATCTTGTTACCGTAAAAAACACGCGAACCTCGCAGGGGCATTACATGCACTTTGGAACATTCATTGATACGGAAGGACTATGGATTGATACCGTCCACTTTCCACCGGTTGCAAAAGCATTTCCCTTTAAAGGAAAAGGTTGCTATTTAATAAAAGGTAAGGTAACCGAAGAATTTGACTTCTTAACCATTGAAGTACAAGAATTACATCACATGCCTATGCTGAACCGCGATGATGTAGTTACAAACGAAGCGGAAAATTTAATGCCGGATGAAAAACAAAACATAATTTATACGTAATTTTAAAATATGAAATCGGGGTCGTTAAATGAAATAAAAAAGGAGCTACAAGAGTTAGAACCGAACCGACTTGCCGAATTATGTATTAGTTTAGCGAAATACAAAAAAGAAAACAAAGACTATTTAGATTATTTACTTTTTGAAAGTCACGATAAAGATGGCTTTGTAAGTCAGGTAAAACAAGAAATTGATCTACTCTACTCTGAAATTAACCCCGACATGAATTTGTATTATGCAAAAAAGATTTTGAGAAAAATTTTACGCATCACAAACAAATACATAAAATATGTTGGTGACAAATCGGTAGCGGTTGATTTACATATTTATTATTGCCGAAAACTAATAGAATCGCATTTACCCATTGAAAAAAGCGCAAGGCTTGTCAACCTCAAGGCGGCTGAAATTAAGAAGATTAAGACCTTACTGATTGCCTTACATCCCGATTTGCAATATGATTACATTAAGGAATTAGAAGAGATGGGTATAAAAATCTGATTCCTGTATTCCTATTTATTCAAGATAATATTTGCTAAATTTGTATAGCATGAGGGAGTTTAACATCAAAATAAATTACGTTCTCCTATTACTTACAGTTTTAATCGCTGGTCAAAAATCATTGGCTCAAAGCGAAAAACAAAAACTAGACAGCTTATTTAAAGTCGTTAAAACTGTAACGCAAGACTCCACTAAAGCAAATGCCTATACCGCTATTGCTGAACAATACCTTTTATTTAATGTTGACAGCGCCTTTCTTTTTATCAAAGAATATGATTTAATTGGGCAAAAACTTCAATTATCAAAAAACGAAAAGCTCCGCCAAAAAGGATTAAAACTTCACGCTACTGCTCTTCTGACCAGAGCTAACGGATTTTTTTATTTAAGTCAGAATGACTCAGCTACCCATTATGCCAAATCCGCTCTGGAAGTCTATAAAAAAACAAAAGATGAGCAAGGAATTGCGGCTTGTAATAATACGCTGGGAAATGTGGAAATGAATTTGTCAAATCTGGACGAAGCAGAAAGATACTTCATGTTAAATTATAACAGCAGAAAAGTATTAGGGGTTTCTAAAATTGTAGGCGCAGCATGCAATAATCTCGGAATGATTGCCGGCAAAAAAGCAGATTATAAAGCCGCTTCAAACTATTATCTGGAAAGTTTAAGGATAAAAGATTCCTTAGGAGATACGAAAGGTGTAGCAAAAACCTATAACAATTTGGGACTATTGCATGCTGAACAAGGTGATGGGAAAACAGCCTTAAAATATTATAACAAAGCACTTGAAATTGATCTTGAATTAAATGATAAAAAAGGAGAGGCTGTTGCGTTGAATAACATGGCCATCATATACTTTCAACACGAGAAAAATTATCCTAAATCCATTGAAACAAATGAAAAAGCTCTGGCCATACGTGAAGCCATTGGCGATAAAAAAGGCATTGGATCGTCTCTTAACAATTTAGGAACCATCTATAATGTTCTAACCGACTCCATGCTTAAGCATAATGAAAAAGAAAAAGCCAACGAATACCTTAAGAAGGCCGAAGATTATATTATACGGGCACTTGCAGTAAGAAGAGAAATTAAAGACCAGAACGGAGTAGCTTCAGCACTCAATAATCTCGGGAGTGTTTTTATGTATAAAAACAAAATTGATGAAGCCATTAAAATTTGTAAAGAAGCTTTAGAGTTAGGAACAAAATTACAAATCCCGGAAAGAGAAGAAGCTTCCTGCAAATGTTTATACGAAGCATATAACCGCAAGAAAGATTTTAAAAACGCGCTTTATTATTTACAACGTCAGATAGCCTTAACGGATTCCATAAGAAACGAAACAACCAAAAAAGAATTACTTACTAAAACACTTTCCTACGAATTTGAAAAGAAGAGTCTGGCTGACAGTTTAAAAAATGCTGAGCAAATTAAACTGGAAAGATTAGACTTTGAAAACAAACAAACTAAGCAAAGGTATTTCACTATATCAGCCATTTTGGTTTCTGTTTTGATGTTTGTTTTATTGGCAGTTACCTTCCGTAATTACAGGAATAAAAAGAAAATTTCTGAAACGCTAACCCGGCAGAACAAAATCATTACACAGCAAAAAGAAGAGGTAGAAAATAAAAATATTGCGATTAATCAACAAAAAGAAATTATTGAAGAAAAGAACAGGGAAATAGTTGACTCCATTCAATACGCAAAACGCATTCAAGATGCTATTCTCCCTGATAATAAAATTCTAAATGATTTCTTCAGCGAATCCTTTATCTTATTCAAGCCGAAAGATATCGTTAGCGGCGATTTTTACTGGATAGAGAAAAAACAAAACACTTTACACTTAGCTGTGGTGGATTGTACCGGTCATGGTGTACCGGGAGCTTTCATTTCCTTATTAGGTTATAATCTTTTAAACAGATCCATTAATGAATTTAATTGCAAGAATCCGGCTGAAGTATTACAATGTATGGATGAAAAACTGGAAGAATTACTTCTGCGCTCATCAATTACTGTGCGAGACGGAATGGATTTAGCATTTTGTACGTTTCATCAAACTAACAATGAAATCAAAATGAGTTTTGCCGGAGCGCATAATCCTTGTTGGTTAATTAGAAAAAAATCAGAAAAACCGGTTGGGAAAACCATTCTCGAATTTGATGAATATGCACTTTATGAGTTGGCCGCAAACCGACAATCCATTGGAGGTTTCACAGATAAAAAACCGTATTTAGAAGAAAGTGTATCCCTCACTAAAGGCGATATGATTTATTTATTTAGTGATGGGTATGCCGATCAATTTGGCGGCGACAAAGGAAAAAAATTCAAATACGGAAAATTGCGTGAGCTTCTTTTATCTATCAATTCAAAGCCCTTAACATTCCAGCTCGATTCATTAAATCAAACTATTGAAGCCTGGCGTGGTGAACAATCTCAAGTAGATGATATTTGTATTATCGGAATCAGGGTATAATTGAAAGTTGTTCTAAGGTTAACTGTGCCGCTTTCTGTTCAGCCGAGCGTTTACTGTAATGCTCAAACTTCACATAAGGTTCATTATTAATAAACACCTGAACCGTATAAATTTTATCCCGACCGCGTTGCTCTTCACTCAGTAAACGGTACTCCAAACTTAGTTTATTCTTTTGTGTGTAAATCTGTAATTGGCTTTTGTAGTCTGAGTCTGTATTCGCTAACTCGTCTAAATTCAAATGCAGCTTGATAATACGTTGCACAATGAATTTCTTACATGCTGGAAAACCCTTATCCAAATAAATGGCACCAATCAAGGCTTCAAAAGCATCGCCATAAGCAGAAGACTTTCCCTTCTCCGTTTCTTTGATTCCTGTCTTCAAATATTTATCGATACCAAACTTAATCGCGAGTTGTTGTAAAGATTGTCGATTCACCACTTTTGAGCGAAGCTGTGTGAGAAATCCTTCATCTTTGTACGGATATAATTTAAAAACATATTCGGCAACTACAGCGCCGAGCACTGCATCGCCTAAAAACTCCAAGCGTTCGTTGTTAACGGTCTCCCGCTTGCTACTATGTAAAAATGCTTGTTTGTATAAAGAGATATTTCCGGGAGTAAATCCCAAAACATTTTTTAAACTTTTTGAAAGTTCTTTTTCAGAAGAGTTTTTGAGTGTAAATCCTCTTAATAGCTTTAGCAAGCGAATAGATTATGGATTATACTTGCGGAATACCACAGCAGCATTGTGCCCGCCAAAACCAAACGTATTACTAATAGCAACATCAATATTACGTTTTTGCGCTTTGTTTACTGTTAAGTTCAGTTTTTGATCGATATCCGGATCCGGAGTTTCGAAATTAATGGTTGGAGGAACGATACTGTTTTTAATTGCTAAAACAGTTGCTAAACCTTCAATGGCACCGGCAGCACCTAATAAATGTCCGGTCATAGATTTGGTTGAACTAATGTTCATTTTATAAGCTTGTTCGCCAAATACATTAACGATAGCTTTCAATTCGGCGCCATCGCCTAATGGTGTACTTGTTCCGTGCGTATTGATATAATCAACCACATCAGCCGTAATACCCGAATCTCTTAATGCTCTTTGCATAACTAAAGTAGCACCTAAGCCTTCAGGATGTGGAGCAGTGATATGATGCGCGTCGGCACTCATACCTCCGCCAATTACTTCAGCATAAATTTTTGCACCGCGTGCCTTAGCGTGTTCTAATTCTTCGAGCACTAATGCAACCCCTCCCTCACCTAACACAAAACCATCACGGGTTTTATCATAAGGACGAGAAGCGCGAGTTGGATCATCGTTGCGTGTACTCATGGCTTGCGCCGAATTAAATCCACCAATACCACTCTCGTTAATTGCCGCTTCAGAACCACCACTCACAATAGCGTTTGCTTTACCCAAACGAATGTAAGTGAAAGCATCTATTAATGCAGATGTTGAAGAAGCGCAAGCAGAAACAGTAGTAAAGTTAGGACCGCGTAAACCAAAACGCATAGAGATATGGCCCGAACAGATATCTGCAATCATTTTAGGAATAAAGAAAGGATTGAAACGTGGAGTTCCATCCCCTTTAGCAAAAGCGAAAGTTTCAGTTTGGAATGTATCTAAACCTCCAATACCTGAACCCCAAATCACACCTACTTCATTCTTATCAATACCGGGTTGGTCAATGCCTGAATCAGCAACCGCTTGTACGGATGCTGCAATACCATAATGACAAAAAGCGTCCAATTTACGGGCTTCCTTTTTATCAAAATAGTCATCTAAATTAAAGCCCTTCACCTCACAGGCAAAGCGCGTTTTGAATTTAGATGCATCAAAACGCGTAATGTTTGCCGCTCCACTAACTCCGTTTATTAAGTTAGTCCAATAATCCTGAACGTTATTACCCAATGGAGTAATAGCACCCAGTCCGGTAACCACTACGCGTTTTAATTGCATAAGAAAATAAATTAACGATTATTTTGCGTTAGTTTCGATATAAGCGATTGCATCACCTACGGTAGAAATTTTTTCAGCTTGTTCATCAGGAATCGCGATGTTGAATTCCTTTTCAAACTCCATGATTAATTCAACTGTATCCAAAGAATCAGCTCCTAAATCGTTAGTAAAGCTTGCAGTTGGAGTTACTTCTTTTTCATCAACACCTAATTTGTCAACGATAATTGATTTTACTTTGTTTGCTATGTCTGACATTTTATAAAGAATTTAAATTTGGCACAAAGATAGAGCTATCAGTAAAATATCAAAATAAATGAAAGCTTTTTAAGGAACAGACTTTTAACAATATCCTTAATAAGTTGTGAACCAATAAATAATCAGGTAAGAATTAAGACTTTTTCACGTCTTTGTGGTGAGAATGACGCATTTTATGACGCAGGTGATTATGCTGAGAATGCTGCATAGCGTCCTTTGGCAACTGATCTTGTTTCTCTTTAAACACGTAATTCGTAATGATATAAATCAATAATCCTGCACCGATAAGCCCGCCCATTATATAAATACCTGTTAAGCTGTTAAACTCTTTACTTACGGTGTTTTTTAACTTTCCGCCAAAATCCGCATTAGCAAATAAAGAACTGAAAAGCAGAATGTTAAGCGCTAAAAAACGCTTCAGCCACATTCTATTTATTAAACTGTTTTTCATAGGAATATATATTTAAAGCATTATGCTTATTACTCTTTTTAAGTACAAATGGGAGGCAAATCTGTAATAATATTACGACTAATAAGGCAAAAGGTTCGATAAAATTATTTTTTTTATTGAACAAAATATTGTTAATTTTGTAGGCGAAAATAATAATGATAGAAAAAGGGGACGGAAAGTCCCCTCTTTTTTTGCCAAAATCAAATGATAACGAAAGAGCAGATAGCAGAATTGGCGAACGAGAAACTTCAAGGCACTTCCTTGTTTCTGGTAGATATTAAAGTGCTGCCGGGTAATAAAATTGAGGTTTATGTGGATGGTGACAATGGAATTGGGATTAACGACTGTGTAAGTATAAGTCGCCATATTGAAGGGAGCCTTGACAGAGAAAAAGAAGATTTTTCGCTGGAAGTAAGTTCGCCTGACGCAACAAAACCCATTAAAATGGCGCGTCAGTACAATAAACACATTGGTCGCGATTTTGAGATAGTACTAACGGATGCTTCCAAAATAACCGGCACTTTAAAGGCGGTGGATTCGTCGGGCAGTATTATAATTGAAACAGTAAGCCGCGAAAACAAACCGGTTGGCAAAGGAAAGATAAATGTGACTAAAGAACATCAAATACAATTAAACAATATAAAAGAATCAAAAATCAAACTTAAATTTTAAAAAAAACAGAAATCATGGAAGGCGCAAACTTAATTGAATCGTTTTCGGAGTTTAAAGACATCAAAAACATCGATCGTGCTACATTAATGAGTATCATTGAAGACGTTTTTCGCAGCATGCTTGTGAAAAGATTTGGCACCGATAAAAATTTTGACATCATTGTTAACCCCGATAAAGGTGATATTGAAATCTGGAAAAACCGTCAGATTGTTGATGATGAGTTTGCTGAAGATTCTTTTGATTACGATGAAAACCGCCACATCAGTTTAACGGATGCTAAAAAAATTGAACCTGATTTTGAAATTGGAGAAGATGTGTCTGAACCTGTAAAATTGGAAGATTTTGGACGCCGCGCTGTATTAGCCATCCGTCAGAATTTAGTTCAAAAAATCCTTGAGCTTGAAAAGAGCGAAGTATATAACAAATATAAAGAACGTGTTGGTGAAGTTATTACTGCTGAAGTTTATCAAGTATGGAAAAAAGAAATCATGTTGATTGATGATGAAGGAAATGAATTAATCTTACCGAAAACTGAACAAATTCCATCTGATTTCTTTAAAAAAGGCGATACTGTTAAAGCTGTTGTTTCTAAAGTAGAAATGAAAGGCGGATCACCTTCTATTATCGTATCACGCACATCTCCTGTATTCTTAGAAAGATTATTTGAAACGGAAGTGCCTGAGATTTTTGACGGATTAATTACCATTAAGAAAATTGTTCGAGAACCGGGAGAACGTGCTAAAGTAGCCGTTGAAAGTTACGACGACAGAATTGACCCTGTAGGCGCTTGCGTTGGTATGAAGGGCTCTCGTATTCACGGTATCGTTCGTGAATTGAAAAACGAAAATATTGACGTAATTAATTACACGGCTAACTCAAGTTTATTAATTCAACGTGCTTTAAGTCCTGCTAAAGTAACGTCAATTAAAATTGATGATGAAAATAAGCGCGCAGATGTATTCTTACGTCCTGATCAAATTTCATTAGCCATTGGTAAAGGCGGATTCAATATCAAATTAGCAAGTAAATTAACAGGGTATGAAATCGACGTTTACCGTGATACTGACACTGATGTAGAAACTGAAGACGTAGATCTTGATGAATTTGCAGACGAAATTGAACCAGCTATTATTGATGAACTAAAAGCGATTGGTTGCGATACTGCAAAATCAGTGCTTGAATTAAGTGATGATGAAATTAAGCGTCGTACAGGATTAGAAGAAGAAGCGATTTCTGATTTAAGACGAGTATTAGAGTCTGAATTCGAATAATTAAATAATTAACGCGCTTTATAATAAAAAAGAAAAGGAGTAAAAAACAAATATGTCAGAAGGATCAAAACAACTTCGCTTAACCAAAGTTGCCAAGGAATTTAACTTATCCCTCGGGAAAATAGTTGAATTTCTTACCGCCAAAGGCAAACCGGTTGAGAATAACCCGAATGCAAAAATCGGGGAGGAAGAATATTCTTTATTATTAAAAGAATTTTCAAGCGATAAAAGTGCGCGTGAAGAAGCTGAGCAGGTTTCCCAAACTATCAATAAAGTTAAACGCGAAACTATTGTTTTGGATGATAAAAAAGCCAAGCAAAAAGAAGCTGAAAAGGAAATCGAGGAGGTTGTTATTAAAGAAACAGCTCCTGCTAAAGTTGCAACCAAAACAAAGAAGGTTGAAGAAGAAAAAATCGAGGTTGTAAAAACTGAAGTCGATAATTTAGAAGGACCAAAAGTATTAGGCAAAGTTGATCTAAGTAGCATCAACACCAAAACTAAACCGGATAAAAAATCGAAAAAAGAAGCCGAGAAAACAGAAGAGGAACCTAAAAAAGGCAAGAAGAAAGTTGAAGTTGTTGAAGAGCCTGTTATTGAATCTCTTGTTACGGAAACACCGGTTGTTGAAGAAGAAAAAGTTGATTTTCTTGAAACACGCTACGAAAAACTTGACGGTCCGAAAATTTTAGGTAAAGTTAACTTACCGGTTAAGGACGATAAGAAAAAACCTTCACAAGCTGATTTAAATGCCGATAAGAAAAAACGCAAGCGTATTCGTAAAGGTGGTTTATCAGAGGAGGAAATTAAAAAAGTAGGTAAAGAACAAGCTGATAAAGCGAAGGAACGTGCCAAAGAAAAATATGGAGATCCTCGTAAAAAAGGCGCAGCTAAACCACGTCATGAGTTAACCGAAGAAGAAATTCAAAATCAAATTAAAGAAACCTTAGCTCGATTAAGTCAGAAAGGTTCTAAGTCTAAAACTTCAAAGTACCGTCGCGAAAAACGTGATGAAGTACGTGAAAGATTAGCCGAAGAACAAGAGTTACTGGAAGCTGACAAGAAATTGCTTCGTGTTGCCGAATTCGTATCTGCTAACCAAATGGCGCAGATGATGAATGTTCCGGTAACGAATATTATTTCAACGTGTATGGCTCTTGGATTATTCGTATCCATTAACCAACGTTTAGATGCCGAAACTATTTCAATCGTTGCTGAAGAATTTGGATACAAAGTTGAATTTGCCTCTGCCGAAGATGTTGAAAGTGTTAAAGAAGAAGAAGTAGACAAACCTGAAGATTTAGAATGGCGCCCACCTATCGTTACCGTAATGGGTCACGTTGATCACGGGAAAACATCTTTACTAGATTTTATCCGTAAAGCAAATGTTGTAGCCGGTGAAGCCGGAGGTATTACTCAGCATATCGGTGCTTATAACGTAAAATTGCCAACAGGCCGTTCAATCACATTCTTAGATACTCCCGGTCACGAAGCGTTTACCGCGATGCGTGCACGTGGTGCTAAAGTAACCGACGTTGCCATTATTGTGGTAGCTGCCGATGATAGCATCATGCCTCAAACAAAAGAGGCGATTAATCACGCGCAAGCTGCCGGTGTACCAATGATTTTTGCAATCAACAAAATTGATAAGCCCGGCGCAAATCCGGACAAGATTCGTGAAGGTTTATCGGTGATGAATATTTTAGTGGAAGAATGGGGTGGAAAATATCAGTGTCAGGAAGTTTCTGCGAAACAAGGAAAAAACATTGACCTCTTATTAGAGAAAGTATTGTTGGAATCTGAAATGATGGATTTAAAAGCAAATCCTAAACGTCATGCATCCGGCAGTATTATTGAAGCATCCATGGAAGAAGGTCGTGGTTACGTTGCAACCATTCTTGTACAAAACGGAACACTTCGTATTGGAGATGTTATGTTAGCCGGATCTTACAGCGGTAAAGTTCGTGCTATGTTCAACGAGCGTGGTGTAAAAGTTACGGAAGCCGGACCATCTACGCCTGTTAAAGTATTAGGATTAAGCGGCGCACCAACAGCGGGTGATAAATTCAACGTGATGGAAGATGAACGTGAAGCACGTGAAATCGCAACACGTCGTTTACAATTACAACGTGAACAAGGTATCCGTACACATAAACATATTACATTAGATGAAATTGGTCGCCGATTAGCGATTGGTGATTTCAAAGAATTAAACATCATTGTTAAAGGTGATGTGGATGGTTCTATTGAGGCCTTGGCAGATTCATTGTTGAAATTATCAACTGAAAAAGTTCAGGTAAACATCATTCACAAATCAGTAGGTGCCATCAGTGAAAGTGATGTGTTATTAGCATCTGCTTCTAATGCTATCATCGTAGGCTTCCAGGTTCGTCCTTCTACTAACGCTCGTAAATTAGCTGAGACAGAAGAAATCGATATCCGATTATATTCTATCATCTACGACGCTATTAACGAAGTAAAAGCGGCTATGGAAGGAATGTTAGCGCCTGAATTCGAAGAAAAAATCACTTGTAATATCGAAATCCGTGAAGTGTTTAATATTACCAAAGTTGGAACCATTGCGGGTTGTTATGTGTTAGATGGTAAAGTAAACCGTAATACCAAAGTGCGTATTATTCGTGATGGTATTGTAGTTCACTCCGGAGCACTTGGTTCCTTGAAGCGATTTAAAGATGATGTGAAAGAAGTGGCCGCAGGTTATGAGTGCGGTTTAAACATCGAAGGATATAACGACATAAAAGTTGGCGATATCATTGAAGGATACGAAATGGTAGAAGTAAAAGCCAAACTTTAATTAAATTTCGGCGGTAAAATATAGTACTGTGTATTATATTTGCCGCCGCAAAATGTTCATTTCAAAAATTAAATCTTGGGGGATTAGCTCAGCTGGCTAGAGCGCTTGCATGGCATGCAAGAGGTCACCGGTTCGACTCCGGTATTCTCCACTTATAAAAAAGAAAACCCTTAACAATAAAATGTTAAGGGTTTTTGATTTTGGGTTTTAGTCCACTATTAGCCCATTATGTCTATTAATTTCCATCAAACTGATTCCGATACAAGACATAGTAAACGTCCTCTATAATCAATATAGACTATGCTTATGGAACTAAAATAATTTACTTAGGAATAAAAGTAATTGGAATGTTATAGTAAACAGAAACAGGTTTGCCGCTTTGCTTACCGGGCGTCCACTTCGGCATACTTTTTACTACACGTACAGCCTCATCATCACATTCTTTGCAACCCGATAAACCCTTTATGATTTGCACACTGCCTATAGTACCATCTTTATTTACCACAAATTTTACAAAGCTTTTTCCGCTAATCCGTTCTTTCGTTGCACTTGGTGGATAAACAAGGTTGCTTTGAATATACTTCTTCATATTCATTGAGCCACCCGGAAACTCTGGCATTTCTTCAACTACAGTAAAAATTTCATCTTCTGATTCAGTATAAATCACATCATTCGAGAGGTCTAACCGAATTGGAGATGAGGTTTGGCCATTTTTTTTCATTCGTTCCTCATACTGCTTTTTCTGACGTGCTAGCGCATTTAGTAAAGCCGTATCGGTTGACATATCCTTTACAGGCACAGTATTAGTGTTACTAGCGGATTTGCCATTAACATTATAAGGATGTTTATTATCGACCTTACTTGCACTATCTAAAATATATTCAATTCGCCTAGAATAATAATCACCTTCACTTTCCTGCTTTTTTTGTATAGAATTTGTGTTCTGTTTTTCTGTACTATTATTTTGTTTTGTTGTAGTGGTTTTCGGGTTGTCTTTTACCTTAACATTTTGTTTAACTTTAGTTGGTGGGCTACATACTGAACAAGGGTCGTATGCCTGAATTGCATTTGATAGTTCAATTGCATTTTTACTTTTATTTAAATAACGACATCCATTCCGATGGTATTTACTACCTGTATCAGTAACATAAACAGTCTGACCAATCAACGTTGTTGAAATCAGTATTAGCAGAATAATTAAGTGCCTTCTCATGAATTAAATCTTAATAAAGATAAAAAAATCCCATAATAACCTAAATCCATTGCGGCCACAAGAAAAATAGCCTTTCCTTGCTATGTACTAGTCTAGCCTTTTCTCATATAATAAACACTCCCGATTTAATACAATTTAAATTATTTTGTAACTTACATCAGCCAAAGGATTCGTTTCGTAAAAGCAAAATTTAGCAAATTATAAAAACAAACCATGCATTCAGGTAAAAACTATTCACTTAAAGAAGTTTTTTTTTGGACAAGAAGAGACATCTATTTCTTATTGTCAATCTCTGCCATACCAACACTTTTATATATTCTTTTAGATTGGAAATGGCTCTCTATTCCTTGGCTGCCAATCGCCTTACTTGGTACTGCCGTTGCATTCGCGGTTGGTTTTCGGAACAACGCATCGTATGATCGCATGTGGGAAGCACGTAAAGCCTGGGGTGCCATTGTTAATGGAAGCAGAAGTTGGGGCATTATGGTGAAAGATTATGTAAGCAATAAACATGCGGCAGTGAAATTAAGCGACGCTGATTTAAAAACTGTGCAAATGCAACTCATCCATCGTCACATTGCCTGGCTAACCGCACTTCGTTTCCAATTAAGAGAAGCCAGAGCCTGGGAAGCTATTTATAAAAAGCACAATCAGGAATATAAAAACAAATGGTTCAGTGTAAAGGAACATAACACTCTGTTAGAGGAAGAATTAAAAAACTATTTATCACAGGAAGAGTTTAATCATGTGATGTCGAAAACCAATAAGGCGGCGCAAATTATCGCCTTGCAATCACAACAACTTAAAAATTTATTAGAGCAAGGTTATATCGAAGATTTCAGACACATGGAACTGGAGAAAATGTTGATTGAATTTTTAAATCAACAAGGTGTTTCAGAAAGAATTAAAAATTTTCCGTATCCAAGACAATATGCTACTCTCAATTTATATTTCATTCGTATTTTTTCCATTCTTGTTCCGCTTGGTATGCTAAAAGAGTTTGACAAATTAGGAGAACATTTGATTTGGCTCTCAATTCCTTTTAGCGCTCTATCTACTTGGATTTTCACTACCATGGAAAAAATCGGTGAGTCTGCTGAAAGTCCTTTTGAAGGAAGCGCCAATGATGTTCCAATTACCGCAATCAGTCGAACCATTGAAATTGATTTACTTGAAATGTTTAATCAAAGTAATATCCCTGCCCCTATCAAATCTGAAAACAATATCTTAATATAATTCATATGAAAATAGAAGACGTATTTAAAAACAATCAAAAATGGATTGCCGAAAAATTGGCAATTAATCCAAAGTATTTCGAAGAGCTCTCTAAAGGACAAGCACCCGAATTTCTTTATATTGGCTGTTCTGATAGTCGTGTTACCGCCGAAGATATCATGGGTGTACAACCCGGAGAAGTGTTCGTGCATCGCAACATTGCCAATCTAGTAAACAATATCGACTTAAACGTCATGTCAGTTATAAATTATGCCGTCCGTCATTTAAAAGTTAATCATGTTGTTGTATGCGGGCATTATAATTGTGGTGGGGTTAAAGCAGCGATGCAATCGGTTGACCTCGGCATTCTTAATCCGTGGTTAAGAAATATACGTGATGTTTATCGCTTGCATAAAGATGAATTAAACGCTATTGGTGACGAAAATGCAAGATATAACAGGTTAGTGGAGTTAAATGTACAAGAGCAATGTGTAAATCTCATTAAAACAGCTGCGGTACAACAAGCGCATCAGGAAAGAGGATTACTTGTACATGGTTGGGTTTTTGATGTTAATTCAGGAAAGCTTATCGACTTAAAAATAGACTTTGCCAAGATTCTTAAACATATCATGGAAATTTATAAACTTAGTTAATTATGAAAATTGCAATAATCGGATCCGGTAATGTAGGTGGCGCCTTAGCAACCAAGTGGGCGAAGTGTGGTCATGAAATTACATTAGGCGTACGCGATACAACTAATTTCAAAGGAAAAGAATTACTAAACAACCCAAACACAACAGTTGATACAATCACCCAAGCCGTAAAAAAATCTGAAGTTATTTTAATAGCAACTCCGGCTATCACGGCAATTGACGTTGCACAATCTTTAGGAAATACAGAAGGCAAAGTTATTATTGACACCATGAATATTGTGATGGGAAAAGGTCCTTCCGGATTCAGCAACACCACCGATGCAATTCTGGCCAATACCCAAACTAAGGATGTTGTTAAATGCTTTAATACAACCGGATTTAATAATATGGTAAACCCGGTATATAACAACACGGCAATTGATGTGTTTGTTGCAGGAGACAGCTTAAAAGGAAAAGATATTGCCAAACAGCTGGCAAAAGACGCAGGATTTGGCGAATGTTATTCTGTAGGCGGAAACGACCGATTTGAACTCATGGAGAAATTCGCTTTCTTTTGGATCAACCTAGCCATGTTTCAAGGACAAGGCAGAGACATCGCATTTAAGCTTTTGAAGCGATAATCAATACTTTACTTACCCCAAAACGGGTGATGAATTTCACCTTTTTATTTACGACATTTGTATAGATGCCTAAATTCTTTCGTCTATACTTTATACTTGTAGTTTTTACGCTTAACAAGGCTATTGCACAAGACCATGGTTTTTTTAATCAGGTTTGGTTGGAGGAAGGCTTGTCGCAAAGCAGTATCAGCTCCATCGTACAAGATAAAAAAGGTCTCATGTGGTTTGGTACACAAGACGGTTTAAATCGTTACGATGGCCGATTAATTGAGCATTACAATTTTAAACCTTTCGATTCTAAATCTATCAGCGGCGATGATATTACCGGCTTTTGTATAAAAGACAATCATCTTTACGTAATTAGTTCAGGCGGACTCGACGTAATGGATCTCAACAACCAAAGCGTAGTTCACTACAAGGAAATTATTAAAGAAAAAGAAAAGCCCGCGATCATCTCTCGCATTTGGAATATAAATAACACTATATATCTCAACACCAATAAGGGATTCACGAAACTTACAGTCAATAACAACTCATTTAAAATTGAACCGATTCTTTTTAAAGAGAAAGAAAAAAGTGAGCTGCGAACTTTTGTTTATTCGCTCTGTGATAGCAGAAATAATTCCATCTATGCCGCTACTAATAAAGGATTATTTGTAATGGATTACGGCAAAAGTGAATTTTCTCCTCTGTTTGATATCAATACCCTCGTTAAAACGGACGCTAATTCTGCCATTGATTGCCAAACCATACTTTTTAAAAACAACAAAATTTATTTTTCCATTGCTCAGTCATACTATGTTTTAGATATTCCTACTTCACAAATAAAACAGATTCCGCTTCCTTCATTTGGTCCTTCCATTATTAATCACAGCTATATCGATAATCTTGGAAAAATTTGGTTGGGCACTAACGGAGCCGGACTTTTCCGGTTAAGCGGGGCTCTTAGGGACTCCATCTATTTAGAGAAATCGTTCGATAAAAACACAAACGAACAATTCGGATTGAAGAGCAATGATATTTCAAGTATCTACCAAAACACTAACTCCAATTCCGATATAGTATGGATAGGAACCCGTGATGCCGGTGTATTCAATTACAGCTATTCTAAAAACTCATTCGATTTAGCATCCTCTCTTTTAAAAAGTAACGAGCCAAACTATTTTGGTATAGTAAAAGATAAAGATGGTGTTATTTGGTCAGGATTTAATTATGGGATTCTAAAACTTGACAGGAAAAATAAATCGTTTCATCTTATTAACCTTACCGCTCAGCTAAGTAAAATTCAGCGATTTATTGAAGCGATTTATTGTGATGATGAAAATACAGTTTGGACGGGCTTCGGTAATTCACTCTATAAAATCGATAAGAAGAATAATACATTAATTCCCGTACTTGAAAACATTTATCCCGGTAAACGTAACCAGGTCTTTAGAATATTAAAATACAGTGAGAGTGAAATATTACTCTGCAACACGCAAGGTGTTTTAATTTATAATATTAAAAACGGAGCGACTGAATATAGAAACGAAGCGGATGTAAATGGTGAAAAGGTAAAAATCGAAGGTTCTAATTCGTTCTTCATCGATAGCAAAAAAAACTGGTGGATTGGTAGCGCACGTGGATTACTGTATATAAATAATACTACAGGTAAAGGAAAATACTTTACACATGTTGTTGATGATACAAATAGTCTTGTTTCCAGCCGCATTATGGACATCAATGAGACTAAGACCGGAGAAATCGCCGTTGCTACCACAAAAGGATTAAGTATTTTAAAAGACCCTGACGGACAAACCAAATTCAGAAATTACCATAATGTAAAAGGCTTATCGAACAATTTCATTTATGGATTATTACGCGATGACAAAGGGAATTTCTGGATGAGCACGAATCTCGGTATTTCAGTTTACAATCCCGATAAAAATGAATTCAAAAGCTACAGCGCATCCGACGGGGTTTGTATAAATGAATTTAACTCTGCCGGATTTCACAAATCATTTGATGGCGAATTACTTTTTGGAGGAATTGGTGGATTAGTAAGTATTTATCCTAATAAACAAATCATTAACAAAGTTGTACCGAATGTGTTTTTGAAGTCGCTAAAAATTGAAAACTACAACGACAGCATTACAAACAATTTAAATTCACTGGAATTAGATTATAATCAAAATAAAATCACCTTCGAGTTTGTTGTCCCTGACTTTCAAGGAGCAGATAATATAGATTTATTTTACCGGTTTAAGCCAAGCGGTAAATGGACAAAAATAAATCCATCCAAAGTTTTTTCATTGGCCTTTGCCAAACTTGCTCCTGCTTCTTATAATCTGGAAATTAAAGCTGTTAATTCGGAAGGTATCGAGTCTAAACCACTCTCCTACTCTTTCACAATTAATCCTCCTTTTTGGAATACATGGTGGTTTTTTGTTTTAATTATAGTTGGAATTATTTTAGCGAGTTGGGTAATTTACCGTATTCGTTTACACAATAAAATTGAGCACATTAAAGAAGTGGAAAGAGTGCGTAAAGAAGAAAATGAAAAAGTACGTAAAGCTGCCGCACTTGATTTACATGATGAGTTTGGAAATGGATTAACACGTATTTCCATGCTCATTGAAATGGCACGCATTCACATCCCAAAAGAAAATAAAGAAGCTAACGGAATACTTGATGTTATCTCTCAAAATTCACAGCGTTTATACCAAGGCACTAAGGATTTTATCTGGTCTATCAATCCGGGCAATGATAACTTATATGAAATCATTATTCGTGTGAAAGATTTTGGCGACGAATTGTTTTATGGTACCGGCTGCACGTTTGAAGTAGTAGGACTGAATGATGAATTAAAAAACATTAAACAATTACCAAGTGCCGGACGAAACATTACCATGATATTTAAGGAAGCCTTGTCGAATATTGTAAAACACTCTAAGGCAAATAAAGTATCTCTCTCTGTTATTCCAAACGGATCCAGCGTTTATGTAAAATTAAAAGATAACGGAATTGGATTTGAAGAAAAAGCAGGGAAAAATAGTTTTGGATTATCTAATATGCAACAACGTGCCAGTCGCGCCGCTGCAAACATAACTATACACTCAGAAAAAAATAACGGAACAGAAATAACATTAAGTATTCATAAATCAGCTAATACAATTTCGCATGAAAACTAACGGAACAAAACGGATTATAATTGTGGAAGATGACGCCATTATTCGCAATGCCTTTGTAACACTTATTCAACAAAATGGTGATTACACCGTAGCAAATGCCTATGATAATGCAGAAGCTGCCATAAAAAACCTGAACAATGATACACCTGACATTTGTTTAATGGACATCGAATTGCCCGGCATGAATGGAATTGAAGCCATCCCAAAGATAAAAGCAATTATGCCAAACACACAAGTAGTTGTTGTGACTGTATATGAAAACGATGAATTGGTTTTTAAAGCGCTTTGCGAAGGTGCCAGTGGTTATCTTACCAAAAACATGCCACCGCAAAAATTAATCGAATCACTAAAAGAATTAGAAAATGGCGGCGCGCCTATGAGTACAAACATTGCGCGTTTAGTTGTTTCTTCCTTCCATAAAAACCGTCAGAGTCCGTTAACAGCACGTGAGCTGGAAGTACTTGAATTACTCGCTTCGGGGAAAAGTTATTCTACCATTGCCGACCAACTTTTTGTTGATAAGGAAACCATTAAATCACACATTAAAAATATTTACTTAAAGCTTGAAGTACACTCTAAAGCCGAAGCTATTGAGAAAGCCCGAAAAAGTAAATACATCTAAACTGATTTAACTCTGTAGAAATTATATTTTATGCAATTACTTTGTAAATTAGCAATGCATGAGAACGATTTTTTTGCTTTGCTTTTTTACAAGTTTCCTTTCCGGATTTAGTCAATCGGATTTTAAATCCATCATGCGCGAACAATCTGAATTTTATTCAGCTTTCAAATTTACAAACGATAATTCATGGGATAGCCTAAATACCATTATCAATGGCTCTTCTCCGTCCGGAAAATCAAACCATAAAACCGCAGCATGCAATCTCACCAAAAAAGTGTTCGGATGGCATCCATATTGGGTAGGTTCTGTTTACACCGCGTACGATTGGAATATGTTGAGCGATTTCTGTTATTTCGATTATGCTGTTTCTCCAACAACCGGGCAAAACACGAATACTTCTTTTGCATGGAGCACAAGCGCGGCAGTAACAGCTGCGAAAGCCAACGGTAAAAAAATACATATTTGCGCTACACTTTTTGCTGCACACTCTACTTTTTGGGCTTCATCAACTGCTCAAACGACTTTCATTAATAACATCGTTTCCTTATTGAATTCGAGAGGAGGAAATGGTGTAAACATCGACTTTGAAGGCATGGGAAGTGCTGATAAAACACCTTTCAAAAACTTCATGATTAATTTAAAAAACGCTTTAACAGCGGCTAATCCGAATTACGAGTTATCCATGGCGCTATATGCTGTTGAATGGAGCTCAACTTTTGATATACCGGCCTTAAATCCCATCGTTACTAATTTCATTATTATGGGATACGATTATTATTATGCAGGTAGTACTTCGGCCGGACCTGAATCTCCACTCTATAATTTTCAAACAACTTACAATTACACCGTAGCAAAATCCATTACTTACTATTTGAAGCAAGGTGTTACTGCTTCCAAACTTTTATTAGGATTACCATATTACGGCCGCGAGTGGGAAACCGTTAGTGCAACAGCACCGTCAACTACAACAGGAAATTTTACTTCCTCTCGTACCTACAGTTATGTAAAAAATAATCCTACAACCTATTCTGCTGCCAATAAAAAATGGGAAAGCACCTGTTATAATCCGTTTTATGTTTACTTAAGCGGCGGCATGAATCGTCAGTGTTGGATTGATGACGTTTACAGTATGGGGCGTAAATACGACTTGGTAAATCAACGTCGAATTGGAGGAATTGGTATTTGGGCTTTGGGTTACGATAATGGTTATAACGACTTATGGCAACTGATAGAAGATAAATTTTCGAATTGCGCCGTACAACCCTGCACGGATAGTTTATTTGACATGGGCGGACCTTATCGAAATTATTACGACAATGAAGCATACAGCTACAGTATTGGTCCGAATGGCACCAGCAAGGTTCAATTGCAATTTAAAAGCTTTGCCTTAGAACAAGGATATGACACTTTATTCCTATATAACGGTTCAACAACCGCGGCACCACTTATTGGCGCTTATACCGGAACGAATAGTCCGGGTACAGTAACCTCAACAGGAACCATTATAACCATTCGCTTTAAATCGGATGTTGGCGTAGTGAATTCCGGATTTAAACTAATTTATAATTGTGTAAGTGCGACAGACATAAACGAAGCGGCAGAACAAAACAAAACACAGATGGTAATATTTCCGAATCCGAGTTCAGAATGGATATACATTAAAAGCGAAGGAGATATCAGGCAAATTAAATTAACGAATACTTTAGGTGAAGAAATTTTCTTTAGCAAGAATAGGATTTCAGAACTAAACTTGAAAAATTTTAATTTACCAAATGGCATTTACTTCCTGGATGTAATGAGTGCAAACGACAGACAAACATTCAAAATCATTTACCAGAATTAAAAAAGCCCCTCGCGGGGCTTTTTTCTTAGAGTCTTCTAAACAAATCTTTAATATAATCCATGGTAGCAATCTCTTTATAATTGTCACCAAATGCGTGATTCCACATGAAAGGTAAATTATAAGACACCTGTGCCATTTTAGTAATGGTTTCTTCGTCCCACTCTTTACTTAAACCTTTCGGTAAATTTATTTTATGAGTTTCTATCATTTCTGAAAACTCTTTGTGTCCTTTCGGATAGATATCACCGAGATGCTGGAAAATAACACAGTTTGCATAACAGTGACGCGTTCCATGAATTTTAGATAAGCCATAACTTAAAGCATGGCACACACCTACTTCACTATAAGTTAAACTTAAGCCGCCCATCAATGAGGCTACCATTAATTTATCATTGTTCTCAGGAGTTTGTCCTGAATTCTTACCCAAATAAACTTCACGGCATAATTTCAAAGCTTGTTCTCCGTAAGCTAAACTAAAAGCATTATTACGAATGCCGCTTTCACTTTCTATGCAATGGATGTAAGTATCCATGCCGGTGAAGAACCACCAATCGGTAGGAACCGAAGCGATTAATTCTGGATCTAAAATCACCTGATTAAAAACTGTCCAATCACATTTCAAGCCCAATTTTTTTTCAGGTCCGGTTAATACAGCTGTCATACTCACCTCTGCCCCAGTTCCCGAAATAGTTGGAACACCCAAATGATAAACACCGGGCTTCTTCACTAAATTTAATCCTTGATAAAGCGTTGAAGAACCTTCATTGGTAAGCATTAACGAAAGTGCTTTAGCGATATCCATAATACTTCCGCCACCGATTCCAATAACTCCACTCGGTAAACCTTTCTTCGCTAAAATCTCATCGCGTAGCGAGTCAATTTGCTCAGTTGTTGGTTCATTTGGATCTACATCTATGAAATAAACTAAATCTTCCGGCTTATTCTGAAGATTATTAGATAAAGGTTTTCCTTTAAAATAATTATCTACTACGTAAACAAAAAATTTATTATTCTCCTTACGGATTGGCTCAACTGTTTCAGCTAATTGAGCAAAAGAACCGCGACCGTAGGTCACTTTCTCTATATTTTTGAAATTCTTATGTAACATATTAAAATTAGTATTACAGTTCTCGACTCCGCTCGAACTGACATTCTTTTCATCTGCTGTCACATCGAGCGTAGTCGAGATGCAACCAGTTTATTTATATCAGTTCTCAACTTCGCCCGAACGAAGATGTTTAATTAAGCGTTAACTGTTTTTGTTGCTTTTACAAAGCACTCCGATATTTTCTTCGCTAAATCCTTCATTTGTTCTTCTGTCCACGACACACGAACACCAAAAGAAATTAAACGACCAATTACATTTTGTGTTTTTGGTAAATCTAGGTTTTTATAATCCTGAGGTGCACCCAAAATCTGAATTGGTAATTTAGAAACCGTGCTCATGTTTTTAATATGATCCCATTGATTAATGAAATGATACATGTTTTTATACCAATAATCGAAACCGGCTACACCGGCAGCTTTCATTTCATCAATGGTGCGTTGCGTTGTTTCAACATCAGGTAATAATAAATTCAAGAAAGTAGCAGAATCTCCGTCCGGATCAGCAAGGCGCGCAAAACCAATTCCCGGTGTTTTAGATAATTCATTAATCATAAACTGTTTATTCTTACGATTAATCTCACGGATTTTAGGAACCTTACGTGTTTGTGCAGCTCCCACTGCCGCATTTAATTCACCGATTCGGTAATTAAATCCTAGATACGGATGATTTTCCATACCACGAATTGCGCCAATATGATCGTGACCGTGATCGCTATAAACATCTGCTTTTTTATAGGTTTCTTCATCATTCGTTACTAAAACACCACCTTCACCTGCTGTTGCAATTTTGAAGAAATCGAAAGAGTAAGAACCTGCTTTACCAAATAATCCTGTGTAAGTTCCTTTATAAGACGAGGCGAACGCTTGTCCGGCATCTTCTACTAAAGTTAATTTATGTTCATTCACCACCTTCATAATGGCATCCATATCGGCCATACCGCCACACATATGTACTAAACAAACTCCTTTTGTTTTAGGAGTAATCGCCTTTTTTATACCTTCAGCACTTAAGCAAAGAGTTTCATCTACTTCCGCAAATACCGGAAGAGCGCCAACAAATAATACCGCTTCAATAGTAGCAATAAATGTAAATGGAGGCACAATAACCTCATCGCCTGTTCCAATACCCGAAGCAGCTAAAGCCGTAGCAATAGCTGTGGAGCCTGAACTCATTGCGTGAGCATATTTTGCGCCGGTAATTTTCTTTACCTCATTTTCGAAATCTATCGCTTTCCAGTGATTATTGCGTTGCGCATCATGTTTATAGCGGAAAAGGATTCCGGTTTCCAATACATCGTTAACTTCTTTACGCTCTTCGGCGCCAAATAATTCTGTTCCTGGCATGGTATTAATTTTTTACAAAGATAGGGGGTTTTGAGGCTAATTAGGAGAAAAATACAGGTTATTATCAAGATCGGAAACACCAAAATTCACTGAACTTAATTTGCCATTTTGATAATAGCAATCGAGGTTGGCATCGTCGAATGAGATGCGTTTTTCGCCCCATTCGTGATTTTCGGTATCGGTTAATGAATACCCGTTTGATTTCATGAGGGCAATCAGTTCCTTCTCGTTTAGAGTGAATATTTTATGGTTAAATAACGTGGTTTCAGGATTATCCACCTCCACGCTATTAAAGGTTTTATTTTTATGATTATCGAAGAATAAAGAAAAACCATGATCCCAGTAATGCATCACATAAGAGGAGGCCCCGAGAAGGTCATCATCAAGGGTTTCGGCTTCCTCGGCCGGACCAAAAAGCTCAGTTGCCTCAGTTACGGATTGCCCGAAATTAAGGTTACAAAAGCCTCTGAGAAGCTTGATATCAGGGCATAAGCTCATAATCGTTTAAATTTATCGAAAAGCGTTAATAATAGGAAAAACTGTGCGTAAATTTTTCTTAAAAAAAATTTTGTGGCTAGGGTTTAACCTTTTATATTTGCAGCCCTGTTACAGAAGTTCTTTATAATTTGTTCCGCACACGAAATTGTCTACCTCGGTAGGCAGGCACTTATAAAGAGTAATGATATCTCGATTCCGTAGCTCAGCCGGTAGAGCATTACACTTTTAATGTAAGGGTCCTGGGTTCGAATCCCAGCGGGATCACAGGTAACGGTTGAAAACCCCAGTATTTACTGGGGTTTTCGCATTTTAAAAAGGACTGTGGGAAACATGTGGGAAACATTCAGGGATATTCACTCCATTGCTTTTGAATACATTAACCTGCCATAGTAAATACATTATCTATACTTCATCCATAGGGTAAATAGGCTCAAAAAGGTCATTTTCTCATAGGGAAAACCGTTTTTCATCCAATTGGGTGCAATCGCACCGCAAATTCTTTCAGCCATTTTAGTCAAGGTATTTTTGTAATTGTCAGAGGGAAATTCGACTCGCGATAAGAAAATTCATCTGACCTTTTTCAGTCGACTGCAGCGCCTGAATAAGTTTTTAAACAATCACTTTAAAAAAACAAACAAAATGGCACGTCAAAAGGGCATCATTAAGTTGAAAGGAAAAATCGGAGATATTTCCTTTTACAAAACGCAAGATGGCCATTTGGCCCGTGAGAAAGGTGGCGTAGATGCGGAACGCATCGCCAACGATCCTGCCTTCGTTCGTACGAGGGAAAACGGTGCTGAATTTGGCTCGTCTGCGGTAGCAGGTAAAAACCTGCGCACAGCATTGTTCGCAATGCTTCAAACTGCTTCCGATAATCGTGTTGTATCTCGTTTAACCAAAGTAATGACCGACATAAAAAATCTCGATGCTACTTCAGCTCGTGGAGAACGTAATGTTGGTGTAGCAATTGCTTTGCCAGCGGCAAAAGCTTTGTTGAAGAATTTCAACTTCAACAAAAAAGCTATCCTTGGCAGCATCTTGTTTAAACCATACAGCGTGAACACCGGAACAGGTGTAATCACTATCAACGGTCTTGAGCCGGTAAATCATCTCAACTTCCCTGCGGGAGCTACTCACGTAACTTTTAAAGGTGCATGGTTGAAATTGGATTTCGCTACAGGATTGTATGATTTGCAAGCGTCCAACGCTGTGAATCTTCCTATCGATGCAGTTTCTTCAAACGTTGTTCTTACACCGGCAGGTGTACCAGCAGGTGCAGGAACTGATGTTTATCTGTTACAAATTGAGTTCTTCCAGGAAGTGAATGCTGTTCAGTATTCATTGAAGGATGGCGCTCATAATTCATTAACTGTTGTTGAAGTAGCGTAAGGAGGAAACAGTATGAACAAAGCACAAAAAAATCCGAACGACATGAACATCTTGGAAAGATTGTCAGGTCCAACTCCAAAGTTTTTCAAAAAACTGCGGACTGTCGGTTTAATTCTTGCCGCAGCAGGTGGCGTTCTGGTGGCAGCACCAGTCGCCTTACCTGCTGCGCTTGTAACAGCCGGTGGTTATCTGATCACTGCAGGAGCGGTAGCGACTGCAGTTAGTCAGGCAGCAGTAGAAGACTGCGAGCCGAAAAAAAAAGAGTATTAATCATTAAAATTTTTGTAACCATGCAAGAGTGTGAAAACAATGAAATGAGTTCGAAAGTTTTAATCGAGATCAAAACTAAGAACTATAACAGCAAAGGCGAATTAATCGATGCCATTGCTGCAAGTGCTAAACTGTCGAAAGCTGACGCGGGACGCGTTGGTTATACGGATGAGGAGTCATTGACTTTTCATCAGGACGGATGCGGTTGTGGTAAATTGGAAATCGGTGTGAATTCAACTACTACCGGTGAAGGAAAAAAGTCGTCTACCATTGAGGTAGATGTGAAAACACAAAAACTGAATCCTGAAAACGGTGAGTTGATTGATGCGCTTTCTGCCGGTGCCAAGCTTACCAAAGCTGATGCAGGTCGTAGTCTCGATAAAAAACTCGAAGAGTATTTTAAGTTAAAGGTTGAAGGTAACTGCGAAGGCGGTTGCAATGTAACCGATGCTTATTACAATTCGAAAGAAACACTTATCAAGTAATGGCAACCAATCATCATATAGAAAGTGGAACAATCCTGGGCACAGTTTCCGGAACGGGCTTAACCGTATTGGCGAACGTTGGTTCGTCAGACATTTTAAAAACTGTTGTCCTTGCGGCTATCGGTGCCGTGGTTAGTTTCTGCGTGTCTGTATCGTTGAAATGGCTTGCAAAAAAATTGCGTAAGTAAGTTTTTCAAAGAACATGAAGGAGGGTCGTCCGGAAGGGCGGCCCTTTTATTTTTGGAGCATTTTGTAAACCATACTTTGCCTCACCTGATGAATTAATTTAATTTGTTTGTTGAGGTTAGCCTGATGTTCATCCAACTGCTTAAAATACCCTATAAATTCGCTATAATCTGCCTTATTTTGAGAGATTGTGATGTTTGCATGATGTAGCGCCATTGCAAACTCATCAATGCGTATAAACTCAATTACGGAGCCGATTAACAGCGAATGGAAAAACTTGCCCTGCCATAAGGCTTGACATAGGTAATAAAAATGCCATCTTTCTTCCTCATCATCCGCAAGAAATACGAATGAATTAGTATAACATTCTGTACATGGTTTACCTGCGTTTCTTCCTTTATTCAAAATGAAAAAATGCGGTTGGTTATATTGATAACCGAGCTTGTGTGTTTTAATTTTGTGTTTAAGCATAGCTTCAGCATTAAAAAATTTATGCTGCGCTGCGCTACGCCCCAACCCCCAATAATTTTTAAAACAAAAAACAAAAACCGAAAAAAATAAAAAAGAAAGCCATCGCTCAAGGAGGTGGGACAAGGTTTGCAAGGTTTTTGACTAAAAAAATACTACCCGCAGGGTGGAGATTTTTTTTGCAAAACCCGGAGGGCTTGACCTTGCGGACATTGGCACACCGACTTACATTTGCTGACTTTTTTTATTTATGGTTAACTGAATTTCTACGAAGATCTTTATCTGCTTTTTTGTAACCGAATAATAGAAAATAGAATTGAAGTGTTGCTACTACATTATTAAAAAAGCTTTTTTCATTTGGATAAAACTTCTCAGGTTTCATATTGGTTTTCCATAATTCCTCAATTAAACGATTGCCATACCCATACCTTTTAAATCGTTTGTAAAATCCAACGATACCATCATTGAAATCATGATAAGCAATACTGTCGAATGCGTATGATAGTTTGCCGATTTGTGAAAGTCTTAATCCAAGATCAACATCTTCACCTCCTGCAATTGAAATTGATTCGTTAAAACCACCTGCTTCATCAAATGCTTCTTTCCAAATTAAAGTATTCGCTGTAATTAAATATTGAGGAACAAAATCACCCGATTCATTATATGTTTTTAATGGAATTAATATTTCCTGACTTTCATAATATTTTGAAAGTTTGTCTTTACCAAGTGATTTTATGTTACCCGCATAGGCTACTGAACCATTATCGGCTTTTAAAAAACCTGAGAGAATTTTTCTTGAAGGAACGCAATCGCTATCGTTGAACAAAAGCCATTCACCTGAGGCAATTGAGGCACCATGATTTCTTGCAGCTGCAGGACCAAGATTTTTGCATTGAATCAATTTTACCTTTCCTGATGAAATATACTTTTTAGATAGAGTAATTTCGTTGCGAGAATTATTATCTACGATAATTATTTCTTTAGGAAGTTCATCTGCTGAGAGAACTTGAAATAATGAATCGAGGTATTTGTTAATACCTTTCTGATTGTCTTTTACTGGTATAACGATTGAAATTTCATTCGTTTTAATACTGCAAGACGATTTGTTTTGCGTCTTCTTTTCGGTAAAGAAGACTAATCGACTAATTAATGTCATGATATTTTATCTAATCGAATTTACTAAATTTTTACGTAGCTCATTTCCGTATTGTGTGTCGGAGGTTATAGCGCCTGCGGCAAGCGGTGGGAGAAGTGGCTGCAATGAGAGAATGGAGCGAAGTGCAACGTAGCGAAATGAACGGATTGCGGACACTTGTGCAGCTTTAGCGAGCCGTCCTGCGAGTGGAGCCGAGGGTGGGAGACCGGGAGCTTGAGGTACGAAAGCGGGGGCGACCTATGTTGCAAGTGTGGCAAAATAAACAAAGTCCGCGAAGCGACCTTAGTTTATGCCACACGATAGACAACACAAGCCACACCCGAAAAATGCAAACAAATAGATAAATTATCTGCCGACAAGAGGTTTGCATTTTTTCGGGTGTGGCGCAGCCCGAGGCGACCAGCAGGCGAGCCAAATTATGGGCAGCCGGTGGACTGACAAGCGACTGAAATGAATGGAATGAGGATTGCCCGGGGAATGAGCACCGCTATTTAAAATTTATTTTGCGAATGACCGGGCAACCGCAATGCAATGAATGAAGTGGCTTGGCAGGACAAAGGAGGCTGCCGTGAGGAAGAGGGAGGAACGCAAAAAGCATGACAAGCTTGCGATAGCAACCCGAAGGGCATTGCCACTTTTGTTTATGCCTTTAAAACAAATACATACTCTAAAACAAATGTGGCAATGGCTTGGCGTGATTTTTTGCTGACGCCCGATGACGAACACCTTATAACCTGTGGGGGGACTTGTGTGCAGGATTATGATATTTCCTTTGAAATCTGATCTATTATTTTCTTTTGCCAATCTTCAAATTCTTTCGGCTTAGAGTGCAACAAATTCCATGCATCATTAATATGCTTAGAAATTGGTTCTTTATGATTTTTAAGTTGCTCATTATATGATGCTAGATCAATTCCAACACAGTAATCATAAACTATTTCTGTTAACTCAGCAAGAAGATCGTTCGGAAAAATAAATTTATAATCGGGATGTTTAGGATTATTTGTATGGTGTAAGAATAATTCCCAGTCGGCTTTAATTTTCGCGCATTCATTATTGAAACCTAACTTATCTAACATCAAAAAAACAGCCCGCATTCTTGCTTCGTCAGATGGGTGACTTGGAGAGTCTGCATAAATTGCACTGCTGCCATTACTTAAGGCAGACATCTTCATGTTTGCGTTAGCAAATGCCGGACCACAAAGAAAAGTAGCGATAAGATCACACGTAAATTCTTCAATCCAATAATCCTTCCATTTACTTAATTTTTCAGTATAGAATGGAACATAATGTTCATGCGTCTTTTCATCGTATGATCTATCTATTTCATCTTTAAAATATTTATCAAGCGAAGGAACGAATTTACTATCAACAATGTTCGGATATTGTTTACAAATCAAGTGACCTATTTCATGAAACAAATCAGGCAAATTCAATAAGTTGTTTTCTTCACCGTAAGGAACTGCGATTATTTCAAAAACCGGGTGTGCCCAATAATAATTTTCAGAATTACTTATTGTTGTAATGATTGGAGGAATGGAAAGATTTCTGATTTCATTATAAATCCGGGCAATCTTTTTACTGAAATATATTTCAGGACCATCATAATTTTCAATTACTTCGTATCTGTATAATTCAATTGTCTGAAAAGCTTCATTCAACTCATTAAACTGGTATAAATTATTATTGGCAAGTATGTCAATATCTAAATCACCTGACTGAAGAATTATATTCAAATGACTTTTGAGTGTGTCAAGATATTCTAAAGTTTTTGGAACAAAACTTTTTTGAATATCCGGATGATGCGTTTTTGAATTTAATGCATCTATCATCCGAGTTACCCGGCAATCTAAATCATAATATAGCCCATTTATAAATGAAATCATCCTCTTGCAGTGCGTAGTTTTCTGAATAATAAATTTCTTTCGTTATCTAATGCTGAGATGATTTTATCAAGCATTACAAAGTGAAATTTTTCAAACGGTTTATGTTCTTTTAAATTTTGAATTATCGATTCAATTTCCTTTCTATCCGTTTCGTTATTAAATACCATTTGCCGCAGTACAGAGCTTTCAGATAAACCAGTAAGCTTATTGCTATATTCGGTTTCCTTTGCCAATTGCTCAAGTTGCAATAAAGAGTCTAAAAGTTCAGCTTCCGCTTTGTCAACTTCTTCTTGTTTAAGTTTCAGTTTTGGGTATTTATCAGAAATACCCCTTTCATTCAAGAGAGTTTTTTTCTTGAATACGATTACGGATTTATTGACTTTAGAAGTAAAATCAACAATATCATCATACCGTTTTGTTATTAAAGATATTTCGCTCATGGTTAGTTTTTTTAGTTTAATGTCGCTAATGTTTCCTCTTGCTCTTCCAATAATTTTTCAGTTACTTGATGTGCAAATGGTCTAATCATCGTATCAATCAGTTTAAGTACAACTGGTAAAGAACCTCCTTTGTCAGGAGCAGAAAAGGCTAAAATACATTGATGAAAAATATCCTGCATTACTGTTTCAAAGTGAACATCACCTTCTATTAACGAGACGTAAATGGGCTGTACCGTTCCCGGAACTTTAAATGGAAAGCCGGTGTTAAATAGAAATCCACTTTTCTCATCAAAAAGCTTATATGTACCAGCCAATGGATTTGTTAGGCCGTTGTACCCTCCATTATCAATTGCCGCCCTATACGGTATAGCTGTATTCTTATGTACGTCAACTATTCCCCACTTAACTTTGCTCTTATCAATTAGATTAGCTGTTGCTAATTCCTCAATGACTGCACGCATTGCCTTGCCCTCTTCTCCAAAACTTCTTCCATCACGTAATAAAACGATACTATTGGGATTTACAGCATGTGAAGGAATGTGCCTTTTCAAATTGCTTAATAAAACTTCAATGATGACCTTCGCACTAATTTTTTCATTACGGAACGTACCAGTCCTATCCGAAACCTCTTTGTAATCAAACACTATTTTTTCTCCATTTTTGTAGAAGAAAATGAAACCGGCATAATGATCATGAACGTCCAGCCCTATATAAATATCATGGTTCAACGCTTGAGTTAAAGCATAGGGCCATTTCTGATTGACAATTAAATACTCAAAAAATAAATTACTGCTATATGATCTGTACGCTTTCAATTTATCCTGAGTCAAGCGAAATTCATAACCAGAATCTTTATTTGTGAAACTTCTGAAAAAAGAAGCCACTTTTGAAACCGAGGCACACTGAAATCTTATGTTCTTATAAAATTTCTTTTTTACACAATCATGCAGATTTCTTATGTATCCTGTAATATCATCATCTACCTCTGGTAAAAGAAAAATAGCAGAACCGTGGGTAGCATTATGCTTCTGTAATGTAGCTTTAATTTCGTTGTATTGCTTTAGCGCACTAGTACCTTTCAGATCTTTGTAAATTACAAGTTCAAACTTATCAAAGTTCGGAGCAATAATTTTGAGATCTTTCGTGAAACACTCCTGAATTGCTTTGGCAAGACGGAAGTCAACCGAATCAGGTACCAATAAATATTGTGGGCCGAACTGGGATGTATTTAAAATTCCGTTTCTTAAAATATTCACTCGTCTGTTTTTTCCGAAACCATCAACAAGGCTTTCATATTTTTCAGAAATTGGAACGGCTTTAATTTCCTGACCTTTATTAAATTTCAAACCTGGTAAAGGGAATACTTTAAGAGTTTCTTTTAACGGATATAGCGAAATATCCAAAGTAACGCCATTGAAATTTATCCCTTGTAAATTATGTTTTACAAACCCCTTCAAATAATGAAATCTACTACCAGGTATCTGAATTGTCTTATTATGCATCCCGTTAACAAAATTATCAGAGGTGGTATGTAAAAACTTCGCAAGACAGGCTGCACCATTAAAATATTTGGATGTATTTCCCGGATAATTAAAGATTAGTGCTGGTGAATCGGGAAACAAATGCTTTTGCATGTTAAAAGTTTCAGACTTGGTGTTGTTCAAAGCCCAATTGTAAACGGTATGTTTTTTACCATTTAAAGAAAACTCCTGCTCCTTAATTGCCTTTCCGAAATCTGCAATTTGAACCGGATACCAACTGTCGCCTCCAAAATATAAACATCTTTTCCCTTTAAATCGCTTTTTTAATACTGTCAAGTCGCTTCCCTTTAAATGTTCGTGAAGGAATTTCTTATCGGTATATTTATATGATAAGTCCAATCCGATATAGAAATTGCCATCAGGCTGAGGAATAACTTTAAAAGTAAAACCACTATAAACGTCAATATTCGAATATGGTTCCTGAAAGATCGGTTTACGTAAAAAATATTGGTTACTTGAGTATCTCCAAAGTTTCGGGTGATTCCCAACGTGCTCCTTGATTGAAAATTCCAAAAATCTAACGGCCAACTCTCGGTTTTCAGCGGTTAGGGCATCAAAATTTAATTCATAGACATCTTTTAGAAGCGTCACCTTAGCAATCATTGGAGAAAGATGAATTTCTTTACTTTCTACTGTTGTATCTGCCTTTACTGCTACATACTTAATTCCGTCCTTATAATAAAGGGCAACAGGTCCAGAAGTTTCTGATGCCAATTTCATTAGCACCTTCTGAATGTTTCTATTATTTAAAGCCGGATCATTTTCAATTTCTTGAAGTTCCAATTGCATTAATTTAAAAGGGAATTTTAAATTATGCAGGTTGTTCAGCTTGAAAAGAGTTGTAGTATGTCTCTTCATGGTATTGATTTTTATTCGTTAAAATGTGTGCACATAATGGGCGAAACTTGCAAAAAAAGCATGTCCCTTCTTTATCTGTTATTGGGAAATCCTCAATGTTTAATTGATCAAACGATTTTCCTTCTGTCAATAATTCAATGTCTTCGCTATTCAAATAAATATAATCGACACACTCGTTCACCACTTCTTTATTAAAGCTGTGTTCAACCGCAGATTTCTTAAATAAATTAACTTCTAAAAGCCTGATATCGGAAAAGGTTAATCGTTTACCAGTTCCGGCTTCTGATTTTTTACGGTAGGTATCCATTACTGTAATACCTCCCATTACCAACTGTCTTGAATAATCGCTCACTGCACTTTCAGAAACTTTCCAGTCAAGTACGACCGCTTTATTTTCGACAAACATGAATAAGTCAATTTGCGGACTAATTCTAATATTTTCAAATTCAAAGCTCCAGCCCCTTAAGTTTGGCACAATAAAAGATGCCTTTTTTAAGAAGGTAAGTACTGTTTCTCCATTGGGCATTTTGATTTCAGGAATACCTATGATAATTTGCTTCACAGAATCATACACGTTCTGCAATTGTTCTTCCGTATATGGAACATTTGCTTCGTGTATGTCAAGAATGCAATAATCATTGCCTACTTTACTTTCTGAGTTCTCTTTAATGCGATACAGCTTTTGTTCGGAAAACTTAAATTGTCTTTTTGCCAATTCTACAGCATTCGTAGTTACCTGTTCAAAGTCAATATCTTTCTTTTCTTTTATCAATGGCATGATTTCTATTTCCATTATTTTATCAATAATGGAACCGCGCCACATCAGAAGATTTTTAGATTTCTTCAACTCGTGAGCCTTCCTTCTAAAAGGATGAGTAAAATGATGAGATGGTGTTAAATACTGGAAATAGTACATCCTATTACACTTGCGAAGTGTACTAAGTGCAGAAAATGACCATTCAAGTTTATTACCTCTCATCGTTTTACTTATTTAATAGAGTTCGCTTAATCTTTTCAAATATTTTGAAAGTGCTTCTTCATTTTCAAACAAATACTGACTATCAGATTTTCCTGATTTTGTATTTGAAGACAATTTTGAATTTCTTCTACGATACGCCAAACGCAAATTGCTCATTGAAGATGCAGAGAAGGCAAGGTCACTCTTTAAAATATGGAATGATTTTAAAATTGCCTGTTCCGCTTTCTCAAAGGGAATTTGCAATTCCTTTAACAGATTCCTTAATGATATAACAGGAATACTGTTGGCGAATATCGCGTCTGATTTCAGTTGCTCAATGCTATTTTCCGGCAAGTTGGTTTTACCAGCAATTGCATTAATATCCGGATTAACCTTAGCTAAAGCATTTTCAATTAATACTCCTAATGAATCAACTGCTAAGTTTTCATAGAGTTTACCGATCATTTTTTTAGCACCTTCATCTGAAAGTTCTTTACTGTAGATGGCAGTTGTAATATAATTCAACTGGTCAGAAGTGTCAATAGCTTTTGCATCCCCTGAATTTTCAGAAAGCATCAAAAGCTTTAGCGCTTCATCTACAGGATCCATTTTTTTATTTTGATTTTTCATAGCTATTATTTTTGTTCTGATTGTAGTATTTGTAATAATTTTCGTTTTGCCCGATGATGTTTAACCTTTAACTGATTGTTTTCAATTTTCAGCATTTTTGCAATTTCATCATAGGTAAAATCATTCGCTTTCAATAAGAGTAAATCCCTTTCTAAAGGAGTTAATTTACTCAGTGCTATTGACAATAAATTGAGATTCGGGTTTTCTGAGATTTCGGTTTCATTGTCATTAAAAAACTCTTCGTTAAAAGGAACTTTAATGTTTGAATCATTCCACCCTTCATCTTCTTCAATACCTTCGTAAATATCCATCTCTTTTAAAGGAAGTAATTGCACTTGCTCGGATTTCACTTTCTTTTTTCTATAAAACTGCCGAAGGAAATTGGTAAATATCTTATAGATCAAATTGTCAAAATGCGATTGCGATTCAATCTCATATTCTCCTATTTTAAGGACAATTGTTTCAAGTGTCTGATAAACGATGTCCCAGGCTTCATCTTCTGAAAACAACCACTTATCTACCGCAAAGCCGTAAAACTTTTTACCATACAATATATAAAGAGCTTCCCATCCCTTCTTATCCCTGGCATCAATTAACTGTATGATCTCGTTGTATTTCATTTCTTGAACTTCTCTCTAACTATATATATGAAAACGGGTTACAATAATCATAACTAATTGATTTGCAATAGTATTTGTAATCATGAGGTACTGATAATACATTTATCTATGCTTTCAGGTTACAAAGCCGGAAGCCGTACCTTCATCTTGTATAATTCAACAAATTCTTCTATTGGTTCGACTTTCTCTATCATTATCGTTTCTTTCTGATCTTTGTCTAAATATTCGCCATCAGGATAAATAATAAGGCCTTTTAAGACAGTTTTATTGTAATCTGGTGGCAAATACCCCATTTTGTTTAGGATTCGTTTATCGCGACAATAACCGCTGATCTGACGGATATCATCAATGATATATTCGTTCGAATACTGAGGCTTGTATTTTGCATCTATCACTATTTTTGAATCAGGGTCATTAAGCATAAAATCAAGGTAACCATAATTCGCTTTTTCCTGGTAGCTGATAGCATTGCCATATTTTTCTTTCAGTAGCCCTAATACATATAATTCAAACAGTAAAGACATGTCAATCCAAAAAGGAGGTGTTTTAATTTTTCCATCTTTTTGGGTGTTTGAAATATTATAACCAAATCTTTTTAAAATTAGTTTAGCTAACTTAATGGCTGACTCATACTCCCTGTAGAAAGCATTTGCTTTACTGAATTTGATTTCATTTAGATTTACCTCATCAGTAACATGCTCAAAGGCAGGCATGATGTAATTAAACGCTTCTATTGTGTATTTGTCCGAGTTGAATGATCTTAATGTAGGCAAGAATTTTTGTGTAAATAGTAAAGCCTTTTTAATCAAGCGATTTTCAATTCCATTCACTCCAAACTGTTCAAAGGAACAATAAGTATCTAATAACTTACTTTTAGAATGGTTTAATTTAATGGTTTTTGATACTTGAATTTTTCCTTTTACTCTACTATGAATGTTTTGCTCAACTTTATAATATGACTTTTTCACTCCTTTACGAACAATTGCTTTTACCAATTGAAGGAATTGGACAATTAATAAGGGTGTAAGCAAATCGTCTTTCTGATCTATTTCAATATGCTCTTCATCAAACTTTATCAGAAATAATTCAGATAGGGATTCACTTGCCTCTTGAAACCTTAACGACTCAAAGAGCATTTTAAGATAATTGGTTTGATTGCTACCGGAATTTAACTTTGGTTCAATGTAAATGGGTTGATTTTTGCTGATCCAATCAACGCCTATGAAGTATGATAACTCTACCCGGCAGCTTGTCTCTCCAGGATAAATACCAACACATTTGTATCTTGAATTTTCACGCCTCTTAGGGAAATAAAATTCATGCTCACCCGATATTTGTAAGGAATCAAGCGGAATTTCTCCGCAAAAGTGTTCTTTATATTTTACAAGATTATACACTCAATTTTTCTATTTCAGAAGCTGTTTCGTTTAGTAAAATACCATCCTTCAAATATTCGCGAAGTATTGGTTTAATTTCAAATTCTAATTTTCGTCTTAACTCAGGTTCTGTTTGAGCAAGAAAATAGCTGTGACCTAATTGAACATCTTTTGCATTAAAATCAGAGGCGATTTTGTCTTTGGTAAATAGAGATGCAATTGAAGAATATAATGTTTTAGATTTTTGCTTTAATGCTGCATCTGTAACCACTTGATCAATTACTTCATCTGATGGCAATACTTCAACGAATGCAAACCTTCTGCGTATAGCATAATCAATATGACCAACACTTCTGTCGGCCGTATTCATTGTTCCGATGATTAAAAGGTTTGGAGGTAAAACTAATGAACCATCATCAGCAATTTTGTAAATACTTTTTACAGGTTCACCTCTGTATTCAAGGGCATAAATTAATTCACCCAAAACACTTGGTAAATTTGCTCTATTAATTTCATCGATAATAAGAACATAGTTTTTAAGGGGCTCAACAGCGTTGATCGTTGGAGTATATTGGCCTGCCTTATCATAAAAGTGGTCTAGTAATGCCGTATAATATGTTTTACGATAAAACGCGTGAAGCGAAAGTTCTTTTGTTATTTCAATATCACCCTGTCTTTCGAGGTTATGAATTGCTAATTTTATAAAATCCTTGAAATTTATTCTTGATGAATTGCCCCAGTCAGAACCACTGTATCTAAAAGCATCATCTTCGATTTTTTTTAATTTAACGCTCTCTGTTAATTGTAAAGGACCTGTAATTTCTAAATCACTTTCCAGAAAGAATTTAAACTCATCAAATTTATTTTCCACCCAATATTCTTTCGATAGTTCTGTCGTTTTCATTTGGCTTTTCTCATAATTAGCCAATGCTTTAGCTGCTAAAAGTCCTAACGTCTTGTTCTCAGAAAAATAATTTGGCACACCATCTTCTGTTTTTATTGAAATACCTCTCACAAAATCTTCATAGGAATATGCAGGATGAAATTGAATCAATTCAATGTTTTGCTCTGCAATTTTTGGTTTCACATATGCAGCCAAACCTCTAGCATAACTTTTACCGGAGATACCGCCTGTAGGTTCGTTATCAACTTTTATAATTTGATCAGTAGTTATTGAGTAAGGTGCAGTGCCAGCTCCTATTTTCAATTTATAACTACCGTTTTCTGCACTTTCAATTAAAAATGGACTTCCTTCAACAGTATTTATTGTTAATCCAGTAGTTAAAATAGAGTTGATTTGATTTCGATGTGATTCTTGTAACAAAAAATCGGAGCATAACTCCGCTGCTAATTCTTTTGCCAATCTTGTTTTACCGGTACCTGGAGGACCTTGTAAAATGATTTGCTTTTTCTGCTTTAATAATTCGATCACTTCTGATTTCATGATTTCAGATTTTATGCTTTTAATATTCTTCTTTAATTCTTCTATGATTTTTCGACTACATGGAAAGGCCTTATTTGTAAGTGTTGCACGAGCACGCTGTGTGTTTTTATCTCCTGACCAATTAAAAATTAATCTTGAAAAATATTTTTTATCTATTTCCTCGCCACCTGAATTAATAAAGGCTTTAATTAGAACAATTAAATCATGCCAATGATTATTATTTTCAAGATTGTGGTAATACTGTGCAGAACGACCATCAGCAGTGATCTGCTGAATTAGTCCTGTTTGCTTATTGTTGGCAAGAGAAGTTAAGAAAGTAATAAATTCTGTGTCGCCTTTCGAGGCAATTTCCGGGATTACTATTTTTTCTAAATCACTTTCCCCAGCACCTTGTGGCCAATCATGGTGGTCTAAATCCAACCAATAGATTGGACTCCCAAAATAATCGATTAGTGCTTGCTTATTATCAATACGATCAAGGCTTGTAATATCTTTGTAATAGAGCTTTTGTGTCGTATAAGATTTGCCATTTACGTTGTACGTTACTTCAACGACTAACAGGCCATTACTCTTTTCAGTCGGTGTAGTGACATCTTTCTCAATAATTGAGATTGCATCAAATTGTTTGACAAGATCTATAAAAAGGCTAGCATCCATTAAAACAAAATCTATTTCCTATATACGTTTCTAAAATCTTGAAGCATTATTTTAAATAGCTGCCCAGCTAAGAAGGAACGGAACTCAGGGTTATCATTATACTCTTTGAATACTTCAAAATTACTATCAATGTGATTTATCATTTTCTCCTTTAAAATGTCGGTAAAGGTTATTTCAGCGTTTTGGAAGTCTTGCTTTTGAAGTGAGGCGTTTATATTGTCCATGGCTGCCTTATCATCCGTTACATCTCGCATAAGTTCGGCTGTCATTTTGCGAACCTTATCTTCGTTAGTAAAAGTTGTCCCAAATCTATCATTGAACGCCTTTACTATATTAGACAAGTACTCCATTTCCGGTTCAGCTGCGCCTCCCTTCATATCGGTTGGTATTGGCTTCAATTCATCTCCTTGCTCTAACTTAATATTAAATTCTCCCTCTTTTTGCAAGCGATAACTATCCATATCGATATTATCTAAAATACCCTGAGCTAAATCCTCATCTCGTTTTTTACCTAACTTATTTTGTAAATGATTCAGAAATAAATAGAGCCTTTCCAAATATGGGTTCACGAATGGTACAATTTGAGCAAGGAATACATACAACCGGACATAGGTTTTGCATTTTGCTCTGAAATCGTCTTGCTGTTCTTCGGTTAGCGCAGTTCTGAAAACCTCTGCTGCTGCATCCAGTATACTGTGTAATTCATCTACCGGAACATTAGAAACGAGTTTTTCTGAAAATTCCTGTACTTGTTCGGGGGTATAAACCTGAAAGGCATCTAATGAACTTTGTAGGTCAAAAAGTTTGTTAGGATCAGTTGCTTCGCCCAAAATTGTTGTTTCATAAAACGGATCGAATGATCGTTTAATTTCATCAGCATCATTGGCAAAGTCCAAAACAAAGGTATCCTTCTTCCCGGCCGTAGTTCTGTTTAAACGTGATAATGTTTGTACTGCATTTACACCACCTAATTTTTTATCTACATACATGGTATGCAGAAGAGGTTGATCAAATCCTGTCTGAAATTTGCTTGCAACAATTAAAAAACGATACTCTGATTTTTTGAACTCATCGGGGATGGCCGCGCTTGAAAAATGATTTAAGGCTGCTTCGGTTTGTCCATCAATTTCACCTGAGAATGCTACAATTGCTTTATATGGATTACCCGTTTCAGCTAAATATTTATCGAATGCCTTTTTATATTTTACTGCATTTTTGCGACTGCTTGTAACAATCATTGCTTTTGCCAATCCATTGATTTTTGCTTTACGCATTACACTATCCATGAAGTGATCAATAATGAGTGCCGTCTTTTTTGTAATAGCATGCTCATGGCTTTCAACGAATATTCTGAGCTTCTTCTGTGCTTTTACTTTATCATAAGCAGGATCATCTTCAATCTTCTTTAACAAGGCATAATAGCTTTGGTAGGTTGTATAATTTTGCAATACATCCAAAATGAAGTTTTCTTCTATTGCTTGTTTCATTGAGTAAAGATGAAATGCCTTGAATTTCTCTTTGCCACCGTCATTAAATTTCTCACCAAACAATTCAAGTGTTTTGTTCTTTGGAGTGGCTGTAAAAGCAAAATAACTCGCATTTGGCAACATCTTTCTACCCTTAACAATATCCACTACCAAATCTTCCGAAGTTAATTCATCATATTGGTCTTTCTCAACATAGATATATTCATCACCATCAACTTGGACTTTTTCAAATTCCTTGGCTAATGTTTCATTTAGCTTTCCTGCTGTGTTGCCACTTTGACTACTGTGGGCTTCATCAATGATAATAGCGAATTTATTACCCGGTAAGTCTCCGATTTCATTTACAATGTAAGGGAACTTCTGAATAGTGGTAATGATGATCTTTTTTCCTTCTTCTAATGCAGTTTTTAGTTGTTTGCTTCCCTCAGTAATGGCTTCAACAACTCCCTTTACTTGTTCAAATTGCTTGATATTATTACGGATTTGTGCATCCAGTACTTTACGATCGGTTACAACAATTACAGTATCAAATACCGTATGTGAATTTGTATTGTCAAATAAGCCTACTAACTGATGCGCCAGCCAAGAAATAGAATTGGATTTCCCGGAACCAGCCGAATGCTGAATTAAATATCTACGCCCGGCACCATTTGTTTTGGCATTAGCTAAAAGCTGGTCAACCGCATCAATTTGGTGATACCTTGGGAAGATTAGTTTTTTAACATTTTCCTTCTTTATTTTTCCATCAGGCAATATTTTCTCAGTTTCTTCTTCAAATAACTGAACGTAATTTTGAATGATGTTAGTTAAACGATCCTTAGTTAAAATTTCCTTCCAGAGATAATCTGTTTTAATTCCATTTGGGTTTGGCGGATTACCTGCTCCGTTATTATAACCTCTGTTGAACGGTAAAAAATACGTGCTTTCACCCTTTAAATGGGTAGTCATCCAAACTTGTTCCGAATCAATAGCAAAATGAACTAGACATCGACCTAACCGAAATAATTCTTCCTTTGGATCACGATTATTTTTGTATTGCTTGATGGCATCTTTTACTGTTTGCTTGGTGAGTTCGTTTTTTAATTCAAAAGTAATTATTGGTAAGCCATTAATGAATACAACAAGGTCTAAGGAATTTTCATTTTGATTGCTGTAGTGGACTTGGCGAGTTACCGAAAAAAAATTTTTATTGTAAAGCGCTAAATCTTCTTCATTTAAATTTGATACGGGTTTATCAAAAAAGAGTTTGAGTTTTATGTTGTTATCCGTAATCCCTTTACGTAAAACTTCAATAATGCCAAAGGTTTTAATTTGGCTGTTGATGCGATATAATAATTTGCTTTTAAAATTACTACCGTGAATAGTTTGTAGCTTTGCTACTTCCATTTCCTGCGTACTTTGCAGAAAATTGAAAAGCACATCCTCATCAACACAATCTGTTCTGTTATAATTATTAAAGTGCCTTTCTTCAAAAGCATTCACCAAACACAAGTGCTGTGTAATATGTGCTTCTAAACCTTTTTCAGTTGTGTCTGTTTTCATTGCATTTATTTTGTTACACCTATTACAGCCTCGGCTATCATGGCCTCTTTGTATTCCTTCATCAGTTCTATTTCCCGTTCGGCTTTAGCTATTGCTTTGTCTATAGTTGCGGTTTCGGTTTTTATGTGTGATACAATTTGCTTTTGTTCTTCAATAGGTGGAATTGGGATTTTCAAATTACCAATGAAATTCCAACTTGCTCTTGGCATTTTCGCACCATAAGTTGAACTGTTTACAATATCAATAAATTCAGAAGTCATTAGCCGTTGAAATAAGAATTCGCTAGTGAAGTATTCTGCATTTGGAGTGAGAACTAATAATTCACCAACACAAAAACCTGAAGATTTAGCAATAAATGCTTTTGCTAGATAAGGCCTTAACTTATTGAACAAAACATCTCCTGCTTTAAATGGAACTCCTTTTCCTTCAAATTGTGGGTTGCCTGTGTCAATAAATTTCCCAGTCCAATTGTCAATGTTCTCAAGAGCTATTTTAAAAACTTCTTCATCTATTTCGTTTTCCTGAATTTCGTTACTGTTCAGCGAAACGCAGAATTTCAATTTTCGCAATTGCCAACTGTGTGGAATTTTACCAATCCATTTTTCTCCACTATCTACAAGTTTGGTATTCCTGTTTGTTCCTCGTGTAATTGCTAGATCAATGACGCTCTGCCTTTGCTCCTTCAACAACTCAATAAACCTTAGTTTCTTCTGTATAAACAAGTTTATCTTATCTTCTTGTGCTTTGATGTATTGCACAATTTCGTCTTGTTCGTCTTTGGGGGGAACCACTGAAAAGATTGCGAAAAATTTATCGGAGTATAATCTTAAACGGCTATCAATAATTCCAGTGCTGTGCCTACGAAACTCCGCTTTAAATAAATTGGTCGTAAACAAATAACCAAAATACTCGGGGTTGTTGTCACCTTTTATTCGGTAAACGCAATATGCGGGACTTGTAATACCATTGTAAGGCGAAATTCCTAAACTTCCATTCCATGCTAACATTATGTTGATGACCAAATCACCATTCTGTACTAATTTATACCCGACTAAACTCTCCGCATTGGTTAAATGATCATCTTCACTTTCCAAGCTTTCCCTTTTAAGAGTTACACCGGTATAATGCGAAACCGAGAGGAGTTCCTCGCTGCCTGTTTCACTTCGGCTGTCCATTTCCGTAAAGAGATTTTTAATTCGAAGCACTTCCCAATGTGAAGGAAACTCACCAAGCCAAGCTGTATTCTTATTTTCAATTGCCGTTGCTATCATGCTTGTATAATCTCTTTTAGTAAACCGTCTGTTTCCTGCTCAATGGCAAAAATGTCTTTGGCAATTTCTGTCAATGGTCTTGGCGGTTGGTGTTTATAGAAGTATTTGGCAAAATTTATTTCATAGCCAATTTTGGTGTCTTTTTTATCCCACCAAGCATCAGGTGCAAAAGGTAAAACTTCCCGTTCAAAGAATTCCTGTATATCTTCTTTCAAAGGTATGTTTTCAGTATCCTTTAATTTCGGATCAGGTTTTGGTTTTCCCTTACTCGCGAAAACAGTTTTGCCTTTTTCATCCTTTAAAGGACGGTTGACGGTAATTTGAGCATAACCAAAGTCCTTATTGTCGAAAATTCTACTATATTCATTTTCCTCAAAATTGAGGTACATGGTTTCGATCAACTTAATATGCTCCGGTAAAAACTCAACTCTTTTTTTGCCCAAAGGTTTACGCATCTTACTGTAGAACTTTTCGGACGTTGCATTGATCAACTGAACTTTCCCTTTTCTTTTTTTGCTTTTTCTGTTTGTAATAAAGAAAATGTAAGTAGGAATACCAGTATTGTAGAACATGTCATGAGGTAAAGCAATAATTGCTTCTAGTAAATCATTTTCGATAATGTGTTTACGAATTTCACTTTCACCTTGTCCTGCGTCACCAGTAAATAAAGCGGAACCATTATGAACGGATGCAATGCGGCTGCCAAGTTCAGTATCTTTCATCTTGCTTAACATGTGCAAAACAAACATTAACTGGCCGTCATTCACTCGACTTGTAACTGCTTCTTCTTTGTAGCTGCCTTTTAGCATAAAGCGCTTATCAATGATTGCTCCTTTAGATCCAACACTTAAGGCCTTTTTATCAGGTGCCCAGGTTTTACCATAAGGCGGATTGGTAAGCATAAAGTCGAACTTCAAATCTTTATCAAATCCATAAGCACTTAATGTACTGCCGTAAGCAATTTTATCAGGATCTTCTCCTTTAATCAGCATGTCGCTTTTACATGTTGCATAAATAAACGGAGTGCTTTCCTGACCATACAAATGAACTGTTGCATCGCTTTTAATTAATCCGCTAGGATCTTGCATAAAATTCTTTGCAATGGTTAACATCCCGCCACTACCAACACATGGATCGTAAAACAAATATGTTCCTTGTTTAATTTTATCTTTCACCGGAAGAAAGACAAGGTGCGTCATTAGATCAATAATTTCTCGCGGGGTAAAGTGTTCTCCTGCTTCTTCGTTATTTTCCTCATTGAAACGTCTTACCAAATCTTCGTAAACATAACCCATTGCCAATGGTGGTAATTTATCAGGATGTAATTCAACTTTTGGAGAACAGAATTTTTCAATTAATGAAAATAGAATATCTGCATCGGCTAAAGTTTCAATTTCATTTCTGAATTTGAATTGCTTGATAATATCCTGCACGTTATCAGAAAAGCCATTCAGGTAATTTTCAAAATTACTTCTAAGGTTTTTCGGATCATCCAATAATTTCTTCAAGGTAAACTTTGAAGTATTATAAAATGCCAATCCGGTACCGTGCTTTTTACTCGTAAGTAAATTTTCAAGGTTTTGTAATTTTTTATTATACTCCTTAAAGGTTGAAAGGACTTTATCCTTTGTAGGTTCTAATAATAGATCCAACCTACGGATGACTACCATTGGCAAAATAACATCTTTGTATTTTCCTTTTTGATAGGTATTCACTAATACATCATCAGCAACTGTCCAAAGGAAGTTGATTATAGGTTGAAGGGAGTGGGTATTTAAACTCATTTAATTTTTTCTTTCGTTTTTAATAATTCTTTAGGGTCCACCTTCAAAATCTTCGCTATCTCAAAAAGTACTTCAATGCTGGGCTGTCTTCTGTTCTGAACATACGAGTTAACCATGTTATAACTCTTGCCGAGTTTTTCGGATAACCAGGTTTGAGTTAGGTCTTTTTCTTCCAATACTTCTTTGATACGATTCATTTTGCACTTTTTGCAGAGATAAATATATGGAAATTTATATATCTATCTCACAAAATGATATATTGAGGTGCAAATAAATGAAAAGCGGTTTACTACAGAATTCGTAGTAAACCGCAAATGAAATAGAGAGTAAATTTTGGCTTTCACCCTTCGACTGGCTCAGGGAAGCACCTTTGCAGTCTTGCACACCCATATATAAGGGTCTGCAAACTTGCAAAAGTGGTAATTATCTCTTTTTCAATAATTTACTATTCGTGGTCTGCAAAGAACATTCCGCCTTTTACAAGCCATGAAATACCGAATGCCATTACCGCGATGGTTTCTAACCAGAAAATCGGCTTTAAGACTATCAGGTGATCGGTCACAGAATCCGGCAAAGCAAAATAGAGAACGAGCAAGCCAACACAGATTAGGATAATGTACCCGGCAGCCTTGTAGATTTTGTTTCGGATGAGTTTTTGAGGTGTTGGTGTGGTTTCACCTTTTGTAAAAAGAAACAAGCTCATAAATGCCAGGCAAAGTAAAAACAGACCGGCAGAAATTAAATGAATGGTGCCAACTATATCCGGAATGAAACGTGAACATTCAATGTTGCAAGGCAAGATTGGAATTTTGAAAGTGGTTGGAAGCAAAGCGACCAACAAACCGAACGTTCCTGCAAGGAATGTGAGAACACGATCAACAATATCATAGCCTTTGTAAGAGAGCAGGAAAATTGAAAGTGCACACATGTAACCCACAAACACATCACGCATAATTGTGTGGTAATAGTTGCTGATTGACGGCTGAATGTAACAGCAAGCAGAAAGAATAAACGGACCAATCAAAAGTACAAACGGCAGGAAAAAACCGAGAATACCTATGAGCTTACGTACCGTAAGGTACGATAGCACCAGTTTATTTTCTTTTTCGAGTTGCTCGTACTCACGAGCTTCAGTTGGGTCTTGTATTTGACCTTTGCCTCCGAAAACTGTTTTTAGTTTGCGAAGGAATTCACAGAATTTTGATTCATTTTTGTTTTGCATAATTTGAATTTTTAATCGGTTAGATAATAAATGATTTCTCTATTCTCGGTTTTTTTGCAAAGCGTTTTCGCTTTGCCATCACCCACAGGAATAGCGAAGCTATGAGTGATGATTGATTTAAGCCGGGCTTCAACGGTTCTCTCTTTGCAGTTCATTTCTGCACACAGTTTTTCAATGAATTCTTTTCGCGGCATTGGTTCGGTTAGGAATGCCCCAATAAATTCAAGGGTGCTATCCAATGATGCTTTCTGATTTCGGCTATCCATTGTTTCCTGTATGGTAGTTAAGTCTGCAATGACCAATCCTTTTTCCGTATCGGAATACTGCACATAAAACGGTTCGTGCTTTTTGGAACTTCTACATTTGAGAAAAGCTACTTTAATCAAGTTGGTGTTGTGGTTCTCGGCATCTTTTTCAAATCCGATTTGCACCACTGTACTTGCTTTGTTCAAAATTTCGGTTCCTAAATGTCCTCGCGCTTTATCTGTGTTTCCCGGATTTTCGTGAATGAGTGCAAGAAATGTAACATCATACCTGTTGATGGTTTGATTCATCATATCAATCAATTTCATGCTGTCTTTTGTATCGTTGAAATTGAAAACACAATCGGTAATTACATCCAATACAATAAATAAATGCATTGGAAATTTTTTACGAATATGGTCGATGTACATATTGAGCATTTCAAAACGCTCTTCACGGGCAAATTCAAGTAGTGAGATATAATCAAAACCGTACGGATGGTCTTGAATAGTGAACCCTGCTTTTAATTGAATTTGCTGTAAGGAATAAGGTAATTGGTCGGAAAGATTTCGTTCGGTGTCCACATAGCACACAGCGTAACGACTGAGCAAACTTCTTTTGAATCCTAAAAGGTCGCGATTACTTTCAGGAGTTTTTAGAAGCGAAGCGCAAATGGTTTCTGCCAATCGTGATTTGTGTACACCGGCTTTGCCCTGGATTACGTTAATGGTTTTCGGAAAGAAAACCGGATTTTCTTTTTGCCATAATATCGGCTGGCTAAATGAAATAGGCTTGCCTTTGTTTTCTTTGATCTGCTGTTGTGAGGCCAGCAGCCTTGCAAGCTTGCTTTTGGCAGATTCGAGAGTTACCGCAGGTAACTGAGAATCGCCATTTTTAGAAGGTGGTGCTGGTATATCGATCATGATTACGGTTATTGATAGTAAGACAATGCCATGAAATACACTTTGATTTCACCGTTCTCGTATCGAACTGTTGCGACCCAATCTTTTGGGGAACGGTTTTGCAATTCAGTTTCCTGCTTGATACAAGATTCTAAATTCATAATCATGAATTTGTAATTGCCTTCATCAATACGAAAAAACAGTTCGGAGAAATAAGATAAACGAAGCTTATCGAGTTGCAGTTTATCAAACAAACGATTCAACTTTTCTTTGTCTGCATTACTATCGCCTAACATTTTTTTGTAGTAGTTTACATTGTTCTCCAATGCTTTTTCATCACGGGCAAGGACCGCTGCAACTTGTTGCAGTAGTTCCGGCCAAGTGAGGTCATTTAATGTTTCTCTGTATTTTTCCATTATGACCTCCTTACTTTTTGAAACTTTTTACATAGTGCTGACTCAATAATGCTTCTACATCGGATAACTTGTAGTAGATTTTGTTTCCTACCTGAGAGAATGAAATTTTACCTTCATCGCGCCAGGTTTGAGCTGTGCGTTTTGAAATTTTCATCATGATCAGGAACTCCTGATTATCGATAAATACTTCGTGTGGTTTTTTGTTTTGGTTCTCGATTTTGTTTTTGATTTCATCGAGTGAACCCTTCAATTCGGTGAATTGCTCTTTGGTTAAGATTACTGCTTCCATAATTTGTGCTTTTTAAATGTTTATGGAGCAAAACAATAAAATCGCGAAGGGTCGCATTGGTCAAAAGAGGTCACATGTGACCGAGTTTATCTAAGTTGTTGAGGTGTATGGAAGTTTGATTTTTGGAAATTCCCGATGCGCAAGCGATCGGTATTGTTCAACTAACAAGTTTTAATTGAGCAGCAAAATAAAACTTGAGTTTCACGAAAAAAAACCGCAAGACAGCGGAGCTGAAATGCGGTTAAAGATTTTTGCCAAAAAGGATGAATCCCTGAATTGGCAATGGTCAGGAGGTCATTTTTGACCTGTGCTTAAAATAGGAGGCTAATTATAATTTTTAAAAAATCGAGAACTGATTTCAGAATATCTTTATTCGTCTCCCACCATTTGCCGATCCTTTTACTTTTGCCCGGTTTTTTCTTTTTTTCCATGCTAATTAAATTATTTATAGCAAAGAAACATAGAAGGGAGAAGGTTGGCAGGAACACAAGATGACCAATTTTGGAGGCCTTTGTTCCTATTGCAAATCAGTAAATTAAGATGGTCTTCTTTTGAGTAATTATTTTTTTAATGCCAGCTTATGCCACTGCTTCACTTTAGCAATAATGAACCAATCCGGATGACGTTGGTGATAGAAAAACCAAGTCTTTTGTAGCATATCAGCAATAATACCGTAATACCGCTCTGATGGCATATATTCGTTTTCTGCTGGCGGTGCTTCGGTCAGCAAATAGTTATAAAATGAGTTTACAAAACGGACCATGAAACGTTCTTCAGGTTGATTAAATTGGGCGGAATTCGTATTTATCAGATCGGTGTCCATTTCAACCTGATGATCTTCCGAATATTCTTTTAACGCTTCCTCAATTAAGTATATTGGTAAACGTTGTTCCAATTCATATTCGGCTTCATCACCTTCAATCTTAAATTTCAATGATGTAATTTTTTGTTTACTCTTTACACCTTTGATCAATTTTCTAAAACTTTGGAATTCTTCAAACGGTGCTTCTCTCGGAATACCACCTGCAAACATCTGGTGCCCGATTAACCAATTCCCTTCTATTATTGCCTGGGTTATATGAGCAAGATCAGAAAGCATGTGATCAACGTTATACTTCTTACTCAAAAAAGCAGCAAGGGAAAGAGCATCTGCTCTTTTTACATCATCGGTTATATTGATAAATTCCGGCTCGAAATATTTAAGGAGTCTTTCCTTATTTGCGGGAACTTCTAAAAAAGTAATTGCAGGTTGCAGTTCATTACGATTTAACCAGTTTCTTACGTTCTTTATTTTTATTTCGTCTAATTCATCCGGACCTGCCACCGAAATGGAACAGAACTCCAGTAGCTTGGCAATGCATAGCATTAATCTGTTAGGCGTTGGTTCCTTTCTGGTTACTTCAAAGAATTTCCCTTTGGTGAGCAGGTTGTAAAATGACTTTGCCAGTCTATATTTGAATTGCTGCTTTTTAATATTATCCTTAAAACGATCAGGATATTGCTCCAAATCCAATTTCCAGTTTTTGTAGTGCAAATCAGAATAATGTCTTTTGAAGTGATCAATAAACTCTTTTGCAAGCCAGGAGTGTTCAATTTTTACTGTGCCGTCATTGAATGCAAAATTTATGTGAAGTAGTTCGGATGGTTTTTTTGCCCCAGTATCGCCTCGCATCCATGGTTTTTCATCCAAACGTTGAATTATGTCAATTGCTTTCTGTGTTTCCTTTTCTGCACTTGTAATTAACTTTTGCATTTCAGGTTGTTCCCAGAAAACAACATCATCAATGTACTTATCTTGTGCAACTGAGATAATCTCAAATAACAAATCTCTTATTTGCAATAGTTCAAAATCATTAATGCAATTAATTATTTCATCATGCACGGGCTTCGGAAGAATAATTTTGAAATATTTATGGCTCGGTTGATAACCATCAAGAAATGCCCTTTCTTCAAATACTTCTTTAAAGTGTTCTACCAATAATTCGAGTTGCCAGTTATGATATCGTATAAAAAAATCATAAGGTGGGTTATCAGGTGTCCAATACAATTGCTTTTCGTAAAAATTTGAATCTTGCTTTGCTTTCACTAAAACTTCATCTGTAGTGCTAAACAAACCAAAGTAGGGGAAGTAGCGCTTTTTATCTTCATCGTAATAATGAAAAATGTAAGTATATCTATCTTCTCGAATTTTTTGCCAATCGATTTTATAATCAAATTTTACATCGCCTTTTTCGTCCCTCTCTTTTTCTTTTTTTTCACTCATATCTTAAAGTTGAATTCGGTTATCATTTTTGGGTCTTTTCTCCGGTTTATTAGGTGATAGCATGGTACGGACTGTGCTTTCAGAAATTGGATGACCATCTTTATCTACAAAATTATTTACGATGAAATCGGTAATTTCAGAGGCAGTTGCATCAATGTAAGGCAAACCGTTTGTCTTTTTCTCATGTAGCATTTGATAAAATGCATCCACCAAAATATTCAGATGTCCGCGAATTGCAATTTTTTCCTTTATGCTTTTGCCAATTAATACTGCTGTTCGTTGTGTTGTTCTTTTTTTCAATTGTTCTAATCGTTCTATTTTTTCAATCTCAATCGAACACTTTTGATCAAAAGGAATTTCAGAAGGGTCAACTAATTTCGGTTTGTTTTGTAAATATTCTGCTTGGGCTTCGTATAAAAAACTCAATTGCTCTTCGGGTGAAGAATACTGTTTCAATTTTCCTTTTACTCTATCAAAATCAAATCGAGCAGCTTTATTGAATTTATTGCATTCAATCTCCTGACGTAATAATTCAATTACCATCAATGCTTTTTCAACTTTTATGTTTTCCTCTTTGGTGGTAAATAATTCCCGGTTAAGGTCAATGAGTTTTTCAAATTTGTTTAGCCATACAAAAGGATCTTGCAATTGTTCGCATTGATATTGAATGAATGGTTTGATTTTGGATTTATTCAATGAAAAAAGTTTGCGAAGCAAACACTGGCAGTATTGCTGCAGAGAAAATTTTCCGGAAAGAATAAAATTTGAAGGCTGTTCAGGTAAATAGGTTATCACATCGAACTCATGTGGTTCAGAGTGTGCAATATCCAATATGTTATGCTCCTTAAAAGGAGCAACCTGTACCGGGCCTTTGAGCATTGGGTTATTTGATTCAAGTTGACTGAATATTTGTCAATCATTGATTGTATTTTAATCAAAAATCGACACCCTAAAATATTAAATTGCATTGAAATTCACCTGATTGTTAAAAAATATAGCAACGGCTTGCTATGTTTTATAGCAAGATTTTAGGGCTATTCGATTAAAAATCAGTCATGAACGACCTGAGACTATTTATATTATAAGCAAAGGTCATATTAAGGCAATCGGGAGCACTTGAATAATTATTTTTTAATATCTTGACAACCAAATCCAACTCATGACTTTTAAAGAATTATCCCTGAACCTTGCTGGTCAGAAGGCCAATAATCAGTTTGCATTTGATCTAAAAACAGTTGCCCCCAATATTATAAAAGATTTAGAAAATTTCTTTGACCTAAATGATGGAATAATTGAATTAAAAAAACCTATCTATTCGGAATTCACGGATAAAGAAATAACTATAACAAGTACGTTTTGGTTTAAAAAATGGTTCAAAAAAGCAGATGTTGATATCACGGTCGCTTTTTTTAATAATATGAATAAAATAGAATACGTAATATCAGTAGAACCGGAAGGAAGCTGGGGCTCGTTTATTGGTGATGGAGTGGTTAATATTCTTCATGAAATCGGAGCAAACTTAGATAACACTATTTTCTATTTTACTTCTTTAAAAAGTCCGATTGAACTAGAATTTGATGATAATGGCGACAAACTGTTGTATGAAGTTATACCGAACGGAGTATATAACGTTGCAACTCATTTTAAAAATGAAATCTTAGAAGATCTCGGTTTAAAAGATAATTTATTTCAGATTAATCCATTAGATAAAACCATTTCAAAAAAAGTACATTGGGAACTTTCTTTACTGGATATTATCGCTTTTGAGGTCAAAGAAATTATTGTTCATTCATCCGATTCAATTACCATTAGAGGTGATTATTCCATTAATCTTATGCCGGAACAGAAACCTATTGAGGTTAAAAACGGTGATATTTCATTGGCATTAGACTTATTTACCTTACAAGCAAAAGTTCCGAACGAACTGATGATATCGAACGAGTTACCAGGAATTAAAGTGTGGAATGTGAATATTAAGTTCGGAGGATCATTGATTAAAAAAACATATACGTATGGGGCATTTGGTAACTTTGGAACAAAGTCAGATAAATCAAAACAGAGTTCAGATTTAGAAAGTAATAATTTTGAGTTACAATATTCTAATCTAAGCTCCACGCCTGTCCCGGCATTGTTCGATGGAAAAATTAAGGAACTTACATTTAGTAAAGGAATCGAAATGCTAACAGGTGTAGCGCCAGGATTTCCTAAATTTATTGACGATGTACTTTCATTTAATGATCTCAATATTTATTGGTGCGACCAGCCGGGCTTTATCTTGAGATCTGGGGAAATTGCACCAGTCGGTTTCGGTATTTTTTCGGAATTCAAATTACTTGGTATTCACGGTTACACGGAGCTTAATTATTACCAAGAAGCTAAAGAGGTAAAAGGGTTATTCTTAGTTGAGCCTATTTCAATTCCACACATAATAGAAATTGGAGGCAATTCTGAAGGGCATAAAGGGAAAGTAAAGCCAGGAGGAATGCAGTTTGATTTCAGAGTTGATGACGGTGATCCGCAATTCGAATCGGCCTTAAAAGTAAAGATTTTTGATAAAATAGAAGCCTTGAATGCTACTTCAAAATTTAATAAAAATGGCATAAGTTTTTCTTTTAAACAATCTTTACCATTCGCACCTGCTTCATTTAAAGGTGTAATTTCTAAAAAAGGAGATATAGATATTGATGTAAAACTAAAACTCTCTACGCCTAAAATACAAATGAAGGTTGAGCCCTTTGGAAAAATCAAAATTAGTTTTTCTGTAGGTTGTGCTGGAAAATTAGTAATTAGAAAAGGAGTTCCTGAATCGTTTAGTTTCGATTGCACTTTCAAGCTCTTTGGTAAACCAATTACGATCCCTGTAAAAATAAAAACTGAAGACCTGGAAAAATTCTATGATTTACCTACAATGGTATTAGAAGCTATCAAAGAAAAATTGAAATCGATTTTCAATGACACTTTGGCTTGGCTTAAGGGGATAGTTCATGGAGTGATAGATATTGCAAACAATTTAAAAGACCAGGCATTGATTATAGCTCAACGTTTAAAGGACGAGTTAGGTAATAATGCTAAGATGATTTTAGACCTCTTGAAAAAGGCCGAAGTAGGATGTAAGCTTGCATATTTAGTGATTAGTAAAGGATTGGAAAAAGGCCCCGAGGAGGTTGCAAAGCTTTTGAAAGAATCTGAATTCAAAGTGAGAGAAATAGCTTCTGCGATTAAAGAATTTGTTGATGATTCTCCAAAAGAAATCTTAAAAATTCTTCGCGGGGCTGACTTTACCTATAAGGAAATTGGTAAAGCGTTTAGTGGAATGAGCTCCCAACTCATTTCTTATGCTAAAAAAATAAACTTGGATATTAAACATGTCACAGAAATGTTGAACGGAATGGGCAAATCAACCGATGAAGCCGTAAAAATTCTTACAAAGAGATTTGATATAACCGATAACAAAGCTTTAGTCAAGCTACTGAAGGAGGCAAAATTTGATGCTAGCCAGATAGAAAAATCGTTTAGAGATATTTTACACGTTAAGGTTAGAGTAAAAAAACCTTCGGGCAAAATATTTGGTCACAGATGGTCATTGTAATTAATAGTTAATATTGTAATATGGCAAATAAGGCAAAAGAAATCATCGAGGAATGCGAAAAGAAATACAAAACTCATAAAGCCTTTTGTAATGAGTTTGTAATTGAAGTAGCGAAAAAATTTGGGGTAACGCTATCCGGAGATGCGGATGAAATTGTTAAAGGACTGAAAAAGGACGGTTGGACGTTAATAAAGGATGGGAAAACTGCCAAGGAAAAAGCTGACAACGGATGGTTCGTTGTCGCAGGGCTAAGAAGTGATAAGCATGATCCACCTAGAAAAAGCGGCCATGTAGCCATTGTGGTAAAGGGTGAGCTTGCCCACGATAAATACCCAACTGGATGGTGGGGCTCGGAAGATAATGTAAAAGGAGATGGTCTAACCTTAAACTATTCATGGAATAAAAAGGATAGGGACAATATAGTATATGCAGGCAAGGAAATTTAAGTGTTTAATCATTAAACACAAGCATAGCTTTATCCAGTTCCTCATTTACGATTTTTGCATAGACCTGTGTTTCGCGAATGGCAGAATGCCCCATGAGTTTAGAAACTTTATCGATGCTAATGCCTTTCCGCAGTGCCCGGGTAGCGAAAGTATGGCGTGAAATATGGAAGCTGATAGGTTTAGTTATTTCAGCTGCCTTTGCAATTTCTTTCAGGTTCTTATTGATGTAGGCGGTGGCTCCGGAAATTTCTCTATCCATCAATCGAAGATCATCTTCTTTCAGAGAATTACTCAACATCGGAAAAATGTAGTGTTCCTTGTTTTGATTTTTGCTTCTGTACTTATCTATTATTGCCATGGCTTTATCAGGAACCCGAATAGACAATTGCGTACCTGTTTTCTGAATGGTGAAATTGATATGTGTTTTATCAATGTTCTTCCACTTCAATTGAAGCACATCCGAAACACGTAAGCCACCGGTGTGCGCTGCAAATACAAACATATCTTGATGCAATTCCATTCTTGTGCCGGGAGTACATTTCACTTTGGCAAATGCGGTCAATTCATCTTCGGATAAAAATGTACGTTGTGTTTTTTCAACTTTTAGTCTGTATTTCAAAAATGGATTGTCTTTCATGTCCACTTTATCCATGCGGATAGCATCGTTAAACACTTTGCGAATAAACTTCATGTCTTTGTGAACGGTATTCGTTTTGTTTTCCCATTCTTCGCGGCAGTAGTTATCATACTTGGTTAACCACTCTGCATTTATTTCCTGCATGAAAAGTGTTTCGGAGCCAACAAACTTTTTCATCTTGTTCACGATGGCGGCCGCCTTGTCATAAGTGCCAAACATTTTTTGCGCTTCATATCCGGCAAGTACGTCTTTGGCAAAGTCAAAGAAATTAGTTGGCGCCTGACCGTAAATCTTATTTTTAATCTGCTTTACGGTTAACGATTTTGAAATTGTTTCGTTCTCCAGGACACTATCATTAAGCTCTGCAAATTTGTTTGAAAGGAAGGCGTTCAACCTTCCGGAACTCTTGTGTGTACCCTTAACTCGCTTGTTTTTTTCGTCCCAAAACTTGGGATTGATTAATATGCCGGTCGCAATTTTGCTTAATTTTCGGTGCTTTAATACAAAGAAGTTGATTGGTGCTTCGCCCTTTTTATTAATGCGGTCGGTTCTTAAAACTATTGATACTGTAGCCATAACGAGTGAAATTTGTTGCAAGACTAAATTAATGAAAATTGGCGTTTGTGGGAAACATTGTGGGAAACATTTTCAACATTCTGATGTTTTTTGATGTAACCGATTATTCCGATAATATCCTGATTACCCAATGAAAACGGGATATTTGGGTGAAAATTGAAAAAATGGAAAGTAGTTAAATTAGTCCCAGCGGGATCACAACAGCAGAAATGCTACTTCAGTAATAGCAAAGCCCCTCCACAAGAGGGGCTTTTTGTTTATATTCGCTTTATCAGCCCATCATGAACTTTTGCGCTCTTCATCCCTTAAAACGAATCGTACTATTTTCAATCGCTTTGCTTTGGCTTAGCGGATGTAAACTCTATTACAAGAAATTTTACTCCGAGCCGGATGAATGTATGGCGAAAGCCCGCCTCCAAAAACCATACGATGTGATTATTGTTCCGGGATACCCTAGTGATTCGGGAAAAATAAATAATGTTTTAAGTGAACGGCTCCGTTGGGCCGCTTATCTTTATAAAAATGGCTACACCAAAAACATTATTTTTTCCGGTGCTGCAGTTTATACGCCTTATAAAGAAGCTGTTGTTTTAAAACTGTATGCCCAACAACTCGGCCTCCCAGAAACTATATTATTTACCGAAACCAAAGCCGAACACACCACAGAAAACTTGTACTATAGCTGTTTAATGGCACAGGAATTGGGCTTTAAAAAAATAGGATTCGCTTCACAAACAGCACACACCAGCTTCATGAAAGCTTTCCCGAAAAGATATGGCCTCACCTGCGATATGTTACCCGCAATTCTAGATAGCGTCAATACAATTCCGCACCAATTTACTACAGTAAATGCGCAAGAGGCATTTGTTCCCGATTTTGTTTCTATTGAAAAAAGACAATCGAAAATACAACGCTTGAGAGGAACACGCGGACACAAAGTAAAAAAGGAGATTAGAAAAAGGAAACGCGCGCAAAGAAAATCGAAAAACAAAAGCAATTAAGATTCTGATAAAGCGGCAGCCAGCGCGAATTTTATATCCGTATAAGTGTATTCGTCGCCCAGAGCGTTTTTAATTTCACCCAATTTGTAGGTATTCAACTTTTTCGCGACTTCCAGGATGTGACTGGACTTTTCATCACTTACAAATTGCGACGCACTTAAAAAACCCTTTGCTACATATGGAACTAAATGTCCTTCGATGGTACTCAGAGCCATGCCACGCATTTTGGCAATACTTTCCACATCGTGACCATCCTTGAATAAGAGAAAACTTTGCTCTTGCGTTGAGACTTTACTTTCTAATGTTGATTCTTCTTCTTCACTTGATTTTTCCTTTCGCTTTTTTCTTCGTTCTCTGCGTGCCTGCAATTTTTCCTCCCGCTCCATTTCATATTCGGCATCTCGCTGTAAACACGCAGCCAATCTTTGTTCTCTCACATTAGAATTAACTAAAGCTTTAATTTCTTCTTTTAGTACTGATTTTCCCTCCGGAATATTTTTAGAAAATAAAAAGGCCTTCTTTAACTCAACACTCTTCAGAAAGCAAACCGCTTCAAGTTCTAATAATTCTTCTAAATACACTTTGATTCTCTTCTCTGCATTGAGCTCTTTAATTTTATTCAAGATTTGCTCTTGCAAATCAGACAAAATCGGTTCAAAATAATTGATGGCAGCTTCTACCCGCTCATTTAATAATTTGAAATCAGGAACACCCGATCCAAGTATAGCATTTATTTGTGTTAAAAATTTACTGCCATTGGTTTGCAAACTTTCTGTCTTATCCTTTAGCTGTAGTGCCCACTCCTTCTGCGGTGTTTTCGCTGATTTCTTTTTATCCTGATCATAAGAAATGGCATGATTTTGAAACACATTATTTAAATTATAAAAATCGAAGGCCTTGAGTAAAACATCCCGTAAATAATCCGTTTGTGAATTATCGATTTGCTTAACCAATTCATCTTGATCTTGCTTTGAATCGGAAAACGATTTTACATGCGCATCTGTTTCTATCCCTTTGTAATTAATCCGCTCATTTAATACCAATCCATTTAAACTCCGCAAACGCGACAAAGCCACGTATGCTTGTCCAGGCGCAAACACCTTATCAATATCAATTATTGCTTTATCAAATGTGAGTCCCTGACTTTTATGAACAGTAATGGCCCAAGCCAACTTTAAAGGATACTGTAGAAACTTACCCACTACCTTTTCAGTAATCTCACCGCTTGTAACATCTAAGGAATATTTAATATTTTGCCATTCATACCTTTCAACTGATATGGGTTTCGTTGAGTCATTACATGCAACCCAAATTTCTTTCTCCGTAAGATTTTCAACCACGCCAATTTTTCCGTTAAAAAACCGCTGCGCACCACTCGGATCATTTTTCACAAACATGACTTGTGCACCCACTTTTAATTCCATGTTTAATTCAACCGGAAAAGAATTTTCGTTGAAGTCGCCCTCAATAATCGCTTTATAAAAATAGGATGAAGATTTTAATTCATTTAAATACTCCTTATTAATCCTGTCAGCTTTTATGTTATGTGTGGTTAAGGTAATGTAATTCTCTTCCGGCTTTGGCTTAAATCCTTCCTTATAATAAGAGTTCAGTAATGCTATATCATCCACCGTTAACTTATTACTTCGAAGATGATTTAACAGTTGTATAAAGGTTTCATCATCTTGTCTGTAAATTTTGTTTAACTCTACATAAACCGGTTTGTGTTGTCGTAAAACAAGTGCATCAAAAAAATACGGACTGTTATAATACCTTTGTAATAATTGCCATTCTTCTTCTTTCACCACGGGAGGCAGCTGTAATAAATCACCAATAAACAGAATTTGTAATCCGCCAAAAGGAGAATTATAATTTCTGCGCACACTACGTAAAATAACATCAATGGCATCTAACAAATCCGAACGAAGCATGCTGACTTCATCAATAATCAGTAATTCTATTTCACGGAGCAGATTCCGTTTTACAGAATTTAACTGCAGTTCCTTTAAAAGAGAATTTTTGTCGTTTACTTTTATGTATTGCGACAATCCGCCTGCAGGTAAAGGCCCGGGAACGAAAGCACCAAAAGGAAGTTGAAAAAGTGAATGCAAAGTAACACCTCCGGCATTAATTGCAGCAATACCGGTTGGAGCCGCCACAACACACTTCTTATGTGTGCTGCTAACAATGTGTTTTAAAAATGTTGTTTTTCCTGTTCCTGCTTTTCCGGTTAAAAAAACATTCTTATTGGTTCGGTTAATAAATGCTGCTGCTATTTCGGCCGGACTCTTCTCTGCACTTTCCATAATTAGTGTAAAGGTATAGAATACTTAAGCAGAAATTCCAAATTTTGTTTTTGAAATTTTTATTTATATTGATTTAAATTTTATTGGGTTGTTGAATAGAAAAGTGAACTCTTTATTCAGCTATTTATGAATAAAAGTCATAAGATATTCAAACTCGACCGGCTTACTGAGTAATTCAACATTCTTTATGTTTTCAATTTCCTTCAAAGTACTTTCATAGGAATTCCCTGTTGTGAATATAATCGGACAATCAACTCCTGAATTCCTGATATTGAAACCTGCCTCTATTCCACTGGTGTGATTTTTTAAATGAACATCCAGAATGATTAAATCGGGATGCCAGGTGCTTGCCAATGATTCGGCATCCGGAGCGCTTGTCACGCTGTTAACTTCAAAACCCTTCTTTTCCAACTGCATTCTTAACACTTTTGCAATTAGTAATTCATCTTCTGCCAACAATATCTTTTTGATTTTACCCATTGAGTGGTATACTAATTATATATTTTGGCGGGGCAAAACTTACTAATTCAATAGAACCATTTAACTGCTCGGCAAAAGTATGAATTAAAGTAAGTCCCGTCGTATTAGAGTTTTTGAAATCGATGTGGTTTGGAAATTCACCTTTGCAATCGCAATACTCCAAATCCAAAAATTGGTTACTCACTTTAGTCTGTATTGTCGTTTTACCTTCATCCGCATTTTTGAAAGAATGCTTAAACGAGTTCATCATGATTTCATTGAGCATTAAACCTAATGGCATGGCGCGCACAATATCCATTTTCACATCCGTTCCTTTGAGTTCCAGGTGAATATTATCATTCACACTAACGTGTTTAAAGAGCTCCTTGATATAGTCCATCAGACTAATATCCTGAAATGATTCATTTTTATAAAGTAGTTCGTGAATTAAAGCGGTTGATTTAATACGTTTACGACTGTAACTTAAAGCTTCGCGTGCCTCTGAATTATTAATATTCATCTCTTGCAACTGCAGCATACTCGATACCATCGCTAAATTATTTTTTATGCGGTGATGTATTTCTGCGAGCAAAACTTCCTTTTCTTTTAAAGCGCGTTTAATTTCAGTTTCCTGTTTTACACGACTGGTGATATCCTTTGAGAACACACTAATCCCAATCACTTTCTTATTGGCGTCTAATATCGGATGATAATTCGTCTCGTTGTACACTAACCCAATGGAAGTATTAAAACTTTGAACCTCGTAATGCGATTCACCGCTTTCAATTCGCTTATATATGTTTTTTAAATGCGGATGTGAGGAAGGTTCAACAAATGAGAAGATACTCATGCCAATTTCAGGATTTGTTTTGTATCCGCGGTTCACTAACTGTACAAAAACACTATTAAATTCCGTCAGATTATAATTTAAATCGATAGAGCAAATAATATCATTTGTATTGTTGATAATTGCCTTTAGCTTTTCTCCCTTCTCAAATACTTCAATTTCCTTTAACTTACTATTGGTAATGTTTTCTGCTAATAACATTAAGCTGGCAATGGAATTATTTGGTCCAGGTAATATAGAAATATAAGTACGATACCACGCTTTACCATGTGCCGATTGTCCAACAGATTCAAATACCTGCGTTGTACGTGTAGATTTTGCTTCATTGAATTTTTGCCTGTACAAATCAACATGTTCTGGCCATACAAATTCAAAAGCCTCACGTCCTATTACGCTTTCTAATGTAAAACCCTGATCTAACCTGTTTAAATATTGAATGCGGTAAGTTTCCGGATCAATTACAATTAAAAAATGTGGAATTGTTTCGGCAAGACTTCTGAAATAACTATCGTTGGCCACGTATTTAAGACCTTCCAAATATTTTTCGATGTTGTCGTCTTGCATCATGATGCCTTTATCAAATTTATTAAAAGCTATTGGCTAAACAATAGTATTTCGACTAATTTGGGATATTATATAACAAAACAAGTATAACCCCTTTAAATAGGTGATTTTAAACGATAAATCTTATATTTAATTTTTATTTCCTAAAATCTAAAATGAATCAGGGACCCGACCCAACAATACTATTAAGCCTTGTTAAAAGTCAAATGCCGTTTGGGAAATATAAAGGCAGACTTATTTGCGACTTACCAGTAAGCTATTTAGAATGGTTTGCACGCGAAGGATTTCCGCAAGGAAAATTAGGCATGCAATTACAAACCATCTACGAAATAAAATTAAACGGATTAGAGGATTTGCTAAAACCTTTGAAGAATAAGTAATGTCGTTACAAAATATACTTCAGATTTGTTATATATGGATGGGCATTGCAGCTCTTGTGCACATCACCATGTTTTTTGTGACCGCTCCCTTTGGAAGACACACCACTACCAAATGGGGATTTAGCATCAATAATAAATTAGGATGGATTATTATGGAGATGCCATCACTTGGTATTATGCTTTACTTTCTTATTTATGGCACTTACTCACTAACGAATTACAGTTGGATTTTATTTTTACTCTGGATTCTTCATTATACGCATCGCACGCTTATTTATCCATTCAGAATTAAATCAACGCCAAAAAAAATGCCGGTATTAATTGTCTTAAATGCCATTCTTTTCAATCTAATGAATGCAGGACTTAATGGCTATTTTTTAGCGGAGCTTTCAGACGGACTTTATAATGAAAAATGGTTATGCTCATTACATTTTTACATTGGACTATTCTTATTTATTATTGGTGCTTACATTAATCTTAAATCAGATTCGATTTTAATCCACTTAAGAAAACCGGGAGAAACAGGTTATAAAATTCCGGTCGGATTTTTATTCAAATACATTTCTTCACCCAATCTATTTGGTGAAATAATTGAATGGATTGGCTTTGCCGTTATGGCCTGGAATATACCCGCGCTAACATTTGCAGTTTGGACTTACGCTAATTTAGTGCCCCGCGCAAAAAACCATCATGATTGGTACAAAAAGCATTTTGAAGATTACCCTGCCGAAAGAAAAATTGTATTCCCGTTTATATTTTAATACCAATTACGCAAATATCATCTACTTGCTCTAGAGGTCCTTTCCAATTATTAAACTCTTTTTCCAGTTTTGCCTGCTGTTGTTGTAAAGGTAAAACTGAAATGCTTTTCATCAATTCGACTAATTGATGGTACTTAAATTTTTTACCGCTCGGACCGCCAAATTGATCGGCATAGCCATCAGTGAAAATATACACGCAATCATTTATTTCTAAAGCAATATTATGTGTTGTATAACCCGAAGGATTGTCGACTTTTCCGATAGCTTGCTTATCGGGTTTAAACTGTAAAATTTCGCCTTTACGCGCAATCCATAAGGGATTATTAGCCCCTGCCCATTGCAAGGATTTATTCTTTAAATCAAATAAACACAAACTAATATCCATTCCGTCTTTTACATCCGTTTCACTACGTTCAAAAGTTTCCACCACCAATTCACGGGTTTTGTCTAATACCTTACCCGGTTCAGAAACATTAAACTCATTTACTGCACGATTTAATGCATTTGAACAAACCACACTTACCATCGCCCCCGGCACACCATGTCCGGTACAATCGGCCGCGGCAATCATCACTTTACCCTGTACAGCTTCCATCCAATAAAAATCACCAGCCACAATATCTTTTGGTTTATATAGAATAAAAGAATCTGGTAAATGCTGTGCAATCTCATGACGAGGAGGAAGAATAGCCTCCTGTAATCGCTTCGCATAGGAAATAGAAGAAAGAATTTCTTTCTGCTTTTCTTCAATAATAATTTTTTGCTCTTCAGTTTCCTTATTTTTTGCTTCGATAATATTTTTCTGTTTTCTGATAAAACGGAAACGATTATACATCACTCCACCGGAAATAAGCATCAGCAAAATACCGCCATACAATGCTATTTTTTGTATTCTATCCTTTTCGATTTGTGCTTCTTTAGCAAATATCAAAGCATCCTTCATACTTTGCTGCTCTGCATTTCTCAAACTATCGGCTTCTGCCTTTTTTTCATAATAAAACTGAGCTTCCATTCTTGCAATCTCCGATTCATTCTTCATTTTATTCAATGAATCGGTCAACTCCATAGTTAATGAACCATATTTGTAAGCTTCCTTATGATTTTGTTTTTTATTGTAAGCGCTTGCTAAATATTTAACGGCAGCTAAGTGCGAATCTAAATCCTCCTGCTCCTTCGCTTCCCGTTCAGCTTGCGAAGCCAATACAATAACCTTTAACCAGTCTTCGGTTTTTAAATAAACCGCGGCTAAATCCAACTTACATTTTGTAACCAAAGTGGTGATTTCATTCGCTACTGCAATCTTTAGTGCTTTGTTTAAATTTAGAATCGCCTCCGAATATTTATTCATAGCCGAATACACACTACCAAGATTGAGATAACCTGATGCTTGTCCGTGATAGTCTTTTAAATGCTGGTACATTTCAACCGCTTGCTCGCCATACAAGAGAGCCTTATCGAATTGCTTCATGTTAGTATAGATCACACAGGTATTATTCAAACTACTCGCCACACCCTCCAGATTACCCATTTCCTGTACCAGCTTCAAACATTTTAATTGATAATCAAGCGCTACATCGAATTTTTGCAATTCAATGTAAATACTTCCAATGTTTCCTAAGGCACCGGCCATATTTGATTTATCGCCCAATTGCTCAAAAATCTTCATACCCTTCTGATAATGCTCTACAGCTTTTGGATAAGCCGAACGAATTTGCAATGCAGCGCCCATGGCGTTATAAGCCTTTGCTTCCCATTTTTTATTTTTGGTTTGTTGAGCAAGTTCTCTTTGCATTTCTGCTATTGTGTATGTTGAATCCGGATTATCATACACAAATACCCAAGCGAGATCGTACAAAGTAGCTAAGCGGATCGTATCATGATTCTTTACATTATTAACCACTTTCCATAACGAATCTACGTTCTGCGACTTAACGAAAAATGTCGTTAAATAAAGTGAAATTAAAAGTAAACTACGAATCATCTAATACACAATGACAGATTACTAATTTAATGATTTTTACCGAATTATGCCGTACTATTTTGTTGTTTTATATGCCTGACAATCTTAGCTTCACAATCCATGTCAATAATTGACTTCAATCTAAATGATTAAATTTTGTACATTTAATGAGTAAAAACATCCCTTATGCACATCGAACAAATTTATACCGGCTGCTTAGCGCAAGGTGCTTATTATATCCGTTCAGAAAACGAAGCCGCTATTATTGACCCACTTCGCGAAACTAAACCTTATACTTCCCGTGCCGAAAAGGACGGTGTAAAAATTAAATATATTTTTGAAACACACTTTCATGCCGATTTTGTGAGCGGGCATGTAGATTTAGCAAAAAAAACCGGCGCTAAAATTATTTTCGGACCTAACGCTTCTACTTCCTACGAAAGTTATGTTGCAAAAGATGGTGAAGAATTTAAAATTGGTAAAATCACCATTAAGGTTTTACACACACCCGGTCATACACTTGAATCAAGTACATTTTTACTGTTAGATGAAAACAAAAAGCCGCATTGTATTTTTAGCGGAGATACTTTATTTATTGGAGATGTAGGCCGTCCTGATTTAGCCATCAAAAGTGATTTAACCCAGGAAGATCTGGCCGGAATGCTATTTGATAGTTTACAAACAAAAATCAAAACATTACCCGATGACGTGATTGTTTATCCGGCTCACGGTGCAGGCTCTGCATGCGGAAAAAACATGAGCAAGGAAACTTTTGACTCATTAGGAAATCAGAAACAAAAAAATTATGCTCTTGTTATAAATAACAAGCAAGATTTCATAAAAGAACTAACGACCGGCATATTACCCCCACCTCAATATTTTGCAAAAAATGCATTTTTGAACAAAACCGGTTACGATGCTTTTGATGTAGTGATTGAAAAAGGTTACACCGCTTTATCACCTCAACAAGTAGAGGATTTTGCCAACGAGGCTAACGCCATGATTTTGGATGTGCGCAAACCTCAGGAATTTGCAGCAGGTCATATTCCTAATTCTATTTTCATTGGAATTGACGGGCAATTTGCGCCTTGGGTTGGTGCCTTAATTACAGATTTAAAACAACCAATTATTCTGATTGCTCCGAGTGGACGTGAAGAGGAAATTATCACCCGACTAAGCCGTGTTGGTTATGACAATTGCTTAGGTTATTTAGACGGAGGCATTGAGGCCTGGAAAAATGCAGGCAAGGAAATTTCCACCATCACTTCTATCAGTGCTGAAGAATTTTCAAATCGCTTAAAAGATAATGTTCGAGTATTGGATGTACGTAAGCCGGGAGAATATAACAACCAGCATATTGAAAACGTTCCTAATCAACCGTTAGATTATATTAACGAATGGACCAATAACTTTGATAAGAATACAGAATATTATATTCACTGTGCAGGAGGCTACCGCAGTATGATCGCAGCTTCCATTTTAAAAGCAAGAGGTTATGAACGTTTGGTAGATGTAGCCGGCGGATTTTCTGCGATACAAAAAACAAATGTGCCTTTAACCTGCGAACAAACTTGCAGCAGCTCTAAATAATTTTATGCTAGAAGGAACCCGGTTATACAGCATTCTATTTAATAAATGCCCTCGATGTCATAAAGGACAATTTTTTAAAACAAATAATCCTTACAATTTAACGTCCTTTTCGGAAATGAATGAACACTGTCCGCATTGCGATGAAAGTTTTGTGCGGGAAACAGGCTTTTATTATGGAGCAATGTACATCAGCTACGGATTGAACATTGGATTAGGAATTGGCATGTTCCTGCTGATGGTAGTTTTATTGGATATAGATGTAGTAACTTATTTGTTTACTTTTCTAAGCGTAAGTTTAGTTTTATTTCCTTGGATCTTCAGAAAATCGAGACTAGTTTGGATAAACTTGTTTGTTGGACACAAACCCGACACTGCTAAAAAAATCAATAGCTAAGACTTGTTTCTTCTTTGAATGGATTTCTTGGTATCCATTCACCCGGCTGCAGAAAATTAATAAAGGGTTTTAAGATGACTTTCGAAACTGTGTTTTGTGGACGAACATAACAGATTAAATCTTGTGCCTTTGCACCTATGGTACTCTTTATTTCGGCTGCTGTTCGGCCTAAGTTTAAGCGTTGCTTTTTTAATTCGATGGCCTGTTTCAAAAAATGATAAAGTATGTTTTGATACAACTCATTTTCTTTATTGAGTTCATAATCAAAACCAATATAATGCGCCTCCAAACAGCCGGCGTTTAAATCAATACCGGAAGTAAAAGCAACAGGAACGTTATTTAAATAAAATAAAGTGAATATGAATTTATCGCCGAATATTTGTTTGCACTCCGAGAAATAATTCACAGGTAGCTTTACTAATTTAAATTTAGCATGATTATAAACCTGCTCATACAGAGAGTAAATGGCTTTTTCATGCTTTTGAATTTCTTCGAAGCTTAATTGTTTGGCCTGTAAAACCTCACCACTTTTTAATATCGATTTCGCTCTGTTTCTGTATTTTTTAGAAAATAATCCGATATAATTTTCGAGAGAATTTACTCCTGCAGGAATATCAACAACCATATTAGGCTCCACGCTGAATTCTACAAATTTATCTGTATTAAAAAAACATTTAGGCGTGCCTTTTACAGGCGCATAAAAATCCTTTACAAGAATTGCGGAAATTTTCCCTCTCAATTTTTCACGCTTACCAATTCTTTCGATTAACTCTTCAATAATTTTAAATTGATGCGAATCGGAAAGCTTATCTTTAAATAAAAACGCATGCTCGCCGCTCACAATATTATTTCCACACGTTAATAAACGCATCACTACATCATCGCCGCTTTTATCGATATAATGCTCAAATAAACGAGCGCGATGCGATTTAATTTGATTTACTTTTGAATCAAGTATATCTCCAAAAACAGAAGCTTTAAAATCTATTACCTGAAAATAAGCAATTGCAGCTGGCTTATTGTTATGAAATAAAATAACGAAGCGTGATACAAAATTTCCGGAAGGTGTGTTTTCCAGCAAACCCAAATAATTTAAATCTAAATACAAATTTTTATTTTGTAGCACCTCGTTCCAACTATCTACGTCCACCTCAGATGCCGAATCATAGGTAATAAAATCGAAGTTCTTTTCCAGTTTCTCGCGCTTATAATGCGACTTTAACTTCTCTATTTGCTTACAAAAAAACATGTTGGAATGATAAAGTTACCAAGTACAGAGGAACTATTTAGTTAAATTTCTTAAAAAAGCGTAAAGCGCCTCAACACTCTGAGCCTCTGTTTGATTAGATGTGTCAATTGTTAAATCGGCCGACTTTGGTGTATCAAAGGGAGCAGAAATTCCGGTAAAATGTGGTATATCGCCTTTTAAGGCTTTCTTGTATAATCCTTTTACATCACGCTCTTTACACACATCCAATGAGGTTGAAATATGAATCAATTTAAAATGATTCCCCAATACATTTCGGGCAATATCTCTCAAATTTTCGGTGGGTGTAATGAGACTGCATATCACTACAAAATTGTTATTCAACAATAGTTTTGATACCTCTGCCGTACGACGTATATTTTCTAATCTATCTTCCTCTGTAAAACCCAAATTGGAGTTTATCCCGCTTCGTAACACATCTCCATCCAATACTTCACACAAAATCCCTTCACTCTGTAATCGCTTCTCCAGGGCATATGCAATAGTTGATTTTCCGGCACCCGAAAGGCCCGTCATCCATAATACAATTGGTTTTACCGGCTGCATAATTATTCAATAAATTTAAGCTTATACAAGCAAAAAAAGAATTATTTTTATAGTGAATTGAACAAAAATGGACTTTAACAACTCTCCAAAAATAGATCAGGTCGGAATTGAAGAAAGAGTGGCTCGCTTTAATACCAGAAGCATAAAAAAACAAAGTAAAGTACAAGCGCTCAAACTGGCTTTGAACATGATTGACCTTACAACGCTGGAAGGTAAAGATACTGAGGGAAAAGTAATTCAAATGTGCTATAAAGCCATGCACCCGGCAGATGATTTAAAAGATTTACCTACTGTAGCGGCAGTGTGTGTTTATCCGAATTTTGTAAAAACAGCAAAAAAGGCTTTAGGAAATTCAGGCGTTAAGGTGGCTTCAGTGGCAACTGCCTTCCCGAGTGGAAATTCGACGCTTGATATTAAGTTAAGTGATACAAAACTTGCCGTAGATGATGGCGCTGATGAAGTTGATATGGTGATTAGTCGCGGTGAATTTTTAAAAGGGAATTACAATTTTGTATATGATGAAATTGCTGCCATTAAAAACGCTTGCGGTAAAGCTCGCTTGAAAGTAATTTTAGAAACCGGCGAACTTTCTACATTAGATAACGTACGTAAGGCCTCCGACATTGCTATTGCAGCCGGTGCCGATTTCATCAAAACTTCAACCGGAAAAATTCAGCCTGCAGCTACCATGCCAGTAACGCTAGTGATGTTGCAGGCCATCAATGATCATTATCTAAAAACAGGACAAATGATTGGCATGAAACCTGCCGGTGGAATTTCTACAGCAAAAGTAGCTCTGCAATATTTAGTAATGGTTCATGAAACATTAGGAAACAAATGGCTGAATAATGAATGGTTTCGTTTTGGAGCCAGCAGTTTAGCAAATGATATTATTTTACAATTGGGTAAAGAGCAAAAAGGAGTGTATTACAGTAAAGACTATATCAGCAACGATTAATTACTAATCACTCTTCCTTTACCAGAAAATTAACAACATGACTAAAGAAAATAAAACTGAATTCTTCACCGACTGGACTTACGCTCCGTCGCCGGAAAGTACAGATCATATTAAACTGAATAAACAATACGATTTATTCATCAATGGCAAGTTTGTAAAACCAAACAGTAAAAAATATTTTTCTACAATTAATCCTGCTACCGAAGAGAAATTAGCAGAAGTAGCTTTGGCTGATGAGAAAGATGTAGATGCAGCTGTTAATGCGGCAAAAAATGCTTACGATAAGGTTTGGAAAAAAATGCCGGCCGCTGAACGCGGAAAATATATTTTCAGAATTGCTCGATTATTACAAGAGCGCGCACGTGAGTTTGCAGTAATTGAATCTTTAAATGGAGGTAAACCTATTCGTGAAAGCCGAGATGTGGATGTTCCATTGGCAGCAAATCATTTCTTTTATTACGCAGGTTGGGCCGATAAATTAGAATATGCTTTCCCCAATAAAAAACCGCAATCTTTAGGTGTTGCCGGACAAATTATTCCTTGGAATTTTCCTTTATTAATGGCCGCGTGGAAAATTGCACCGGCTTTAGCTACAGGTAATACGGTGGTTTTAAAACCGGCAGAAACAACGCCGCTTACTGCACTTAAATTAGCCGAATTAATTCGTGACAGCGGATTACCGGACGGTGTGGTGAATATTGTAACCGGATTTGGAAACACCGGCGCCGCCATTGTAAATCACCCTAAAGTAAATAAGATTGCCTTTACCGGAAGTACGGATGTTGGAAAAATCATTCAGAAATCAATTGCCGGTACCAATAAAAAAGTAACCCTCGAATTAGGCGGTAAAGCAGCGAATATTATTTTTGATGATGCGCCCATCGATCAGGCAGTTGAAGGAATCATTAATGGCATTTTCTTTAATCAAGGGCATGTATGCTGCGCAGGTTCACGTTTGTTTGTTCAAGAAAATGTGGCTGACGTGGTAATTGCAAAACTGAAACAACGTCTTGAAACTTTAATCGTCGGAAATCCTCTTGACAAAAACACAGATATTGGAGCCATTAACTCACGCGAACAATTACAAAAAATTAATGATTACATAAAAATTGGAATTGATGAAGGTGCGGAAATGTATCAGAGTTCATGCAACATTCCGGCAAAAGGATTTTTCTGTAAGCCTACACTCTTTCTTCATACATCGCAATCACACCGTATCGTTCAGGAAGAAATCTTTGGTCCGGTTTTAGCTATCCAAACTTTCCGTACGATTGAAGAAGTGATCGAGAAAGCGAATAACATTCCTTATGGTTTAAGCGCAGGCGTTTGGACCGATAAAGGTTCTAAAATATTTAATCTCACCACAAAATTACGCGCAGGTGTTGTGTGGGCTAATACGTATAACAAGTTTGATCCGGCCTCACCATTTGGTGGTTATAAAGAAAGTGGTTTTGGAAGAGAAGGCGGCTTGCATGGTTTAATGCCTTATTTGCAGTTTTAAATTATGTCGAAGGAATTTAATCAGGTTATGTTGGATATAAATCGCAGGTTATTTAAACCTGTGTATTTTCTTTGCGGAGAAGAGCCTTTTTATATTGACCAAATTTCAGACAAACTTGAAAAAACAGTTTTAGATGAAGGTGAAAGAGAATTCAATCAGACTGTTGTATATGGAAAAGATACGGATTTAGCTTCTATATTATCGCTGGCGAAACAATTCCCCATGATGAGCGAATATCAAGTGGTAATTGTAAAGGAAGCGCAAAACATTAAAGAATTAAATAAGAGTGCCGGCGACGATGAAGATGAAGGAAAATCATCTGCATCCAAATCAAATGCCGCAGCTCAATTTTTGCACTATGTGCAAAATCCGCAACCAACTACTATTTTAGTTTTTTGTTACAAGTATAAAACATTAGATAAACGAAGTGCCATCGCAAAGGCTATTCAGAAGAACGCTGTTTATTTAGAATTCAAACCACTTTACGACAACCAACTTCCCGACTGGATTAATTCACATATTAAAGAAAAAAAATACAGCATTAATCCGAAGGCTACTTTTTTATTGGCAGAATCGCTTGGTAATGATTTATCGAAAATTGTCAATGAAATAGAAAAGCTAACCATCAATTTAAAAGAAGGCGGCGAAATTACTGCGGAAATGGTGCAGGATAATATCGGCATTAGTAAAGAGTATAACATCTTTGAATTTCAAGATGCTTTAGCGAAGAAAGATATTTTAAAAGCCAATCGCATCATAAATTATTTTGCATCGAATGAAAAAGAGCATCATCCGGTTATGATTCTTGGTTCATTGTATGGTTACTTCACTAAAATTTTACGTTATCATTTCTTAGCCGATAAAAGCAAATTTGCTGCAGCACAAGCCTTGGGCGTAAATCCATTCTTTGTTGACGGCTACGCAAAAGCCGCTGCTAATTATAATACCGGAAAATTAAAAACGATTTTCACTCTTTTAAAAGAATGTGATTTAAAAACCAAAGGCGTTAACAACGGCGGAACCTCCAATGGTGAATTATTGAAAGAATTGGTTTTTAGAATTCTACACTAGAATTTTTTTCGCGGATTAAACGGACGGGTTGCTTTCTCTTTTAACGTTAGAATGCCTTTATATTTTCCGTCATTACTCAATAATTCCTGTGCGGCTTTAAGTTCCATATCCGTTTTCATATTGTGTTCAATACGGCCATTCATATAAAAATAACGCGATATAATTTCCTCTTCTAAATATTGCTTGATCTCAGATTTAAATTTACTTAAGTCGTCCTTTTTATCGGCTTGCATTTTTGCCACTAAAGCATCATAATCGGATTTGATATTTTGATAATAGCTTTCTTCTTCCGATTGCTTTTTTAATTCTTCCAAAGCCCGCTCACTGTCGGTTTTATAACTCACATCTTTATCCTTTAAATACTCTACAAACGAAGCGTATTCCTGATCATTGAGTTGAAAATCTTTCACCGAATTAATTTTCCCGTGATTTAACACATATTGAGTAGCATAATTAAAAAAGTGATTCTTATTGATTAGAGTCAATGTAATATGATTCAGTTTTTGCGGTTCCATTATAACATCCGGCATAATTCCTGCGCCATCGTAAACAATCCGTCCGCTTTTCGTTTTAAATGCAGTGATTAAGGAATCAGGCACTTTTTCTACGCGACCATCTTCATCCTTGTGTGTATAATCCAAAGCTTGAATACATCTTCCGCTCGGAATGTAATACTTAGCTACCGTTACCTTCAGCTTTGCATTATAGGTTAAATCGCGGGTCTGCTGAACCAATCCTTTTCCGAATGAACGCTGACCAACAATGGCAGCACGATCTAAATCTTGTAAGGCGCCGGCTACAATTTCAGCTGCAGAAGCTGAGTTCTCATCTATCAAAACAACAAGTGGCATGATTGTATCTACAGGAGGATTAACGGAAATATAGGTTTTATCCCAATCAGACACTTTACCCTTTGTAGAAACAACTTCACGCCCCTTATCAACGAATAAATTCACAATATTCACCGCTTCCAGCATTAAACCGCCGGGGTTGCCACGCATATCAAGAATTAATGATTTACAATTTCTCTCTTTTAATTTAGTGAGCGCGTCTTTCACCATAACGCTGCAATTTTCGGTGAATTGAATTAATTTAATGTAGCCTGTTTTATTATCAATCATTCCTGAATAAGGAACAGGTTTAAGTTTAATCTCTTCACGCATTAAATTAATTTCCACGGGTGAAGTTTGCCCCGGATGAATAACCTTAATTTTAAGTGGCGATCCTGCTTGTCCTTTTAAAAGTGGACTCACATCATCTGATTTTTTACCCTTTACATTTTGTCCGTTGATTTCAACTATTTCATCACCGGCAATTACTCCGTTACGCTGTGCTGAAAAACCTTCGTATATATCGTAAATCATGATTTTACCATCTACATCACCTACACGCGCTCCTACTCCACCGTATTCACCGGTAGTCATAATCATGAAGTCCTCTAAATCATTCTCCGTAATATAATTTGTGTACGGATCCAGCGACTCTAGCATCCCGTCAATTGCAGTCTTCATTAATTGGCCGGGTTTTGTCTCGTCTACATAGGATTCGTTAAGAACACGATAAAGGTTATTAAAAATATCGAGGTTCTTCGATACTTCAAACAAATCGGTTTTAATAAAGCCCAACGATAATACACCTACGATTGCAAAAACAAGGATGTAACGCTTTTTATTGACTGATGACTGCATGCCTAACTAATTATATAATTAAAATTACATAATATTTAAGCAAATGTGCTGCCGCTCGTGTAAAATTATGGCTATAGATTTGTTAATAGCTTTTGTATGGCCTTATAAATAGCGTCATAAGGCTGAGCCTCGCTACCTATATAAACAAAAGCAAGATGGAGTGCGACCTCTTGAGTGCGGCCTTCATAAAAAGTAGTTTTCTGTAAACGATATGCCTCCCGCATGCGACGCTTTAACTTATTACGTTGATGCGCATCTCTGAATTTCTTTTTTGGTGCCACAAACATGGCCTTGATTTGAGGGTTTGGGTCATCAGGAAAAGCAACATAAATGAGCTTTACAGGATAGGCTGATTTAGATTTTCCCTCCTTAAACAAATACTCGATTTGCTTTTTACTGCAGAGTCTTTCGTGCTTATGAAATGAATTAGCCAGTTTGTTTTTTTAGTAAATATACGGATAGTGGGAAAGGAATTGCAGCAGACTATGGATTTTTGATTTATTTTTCTATTTTTACCGGCAATTATAAAAATTATCAAATGGGAAAAGGTGATCAACGTTCGAAGCGCGGTAAAATTCATATCGGAACTTATGGTGTTTTACGTAAGCGCAAAAAGGCTGCAAAAAAAGCGGCTGCTGCTAAAAAAGCCGGAGTAAAAAAGAAGGCTACAAAAAAAGCAGCAAAATAATTTAAACCGCCTATTGGCGGTTTTTTTTATGCATAAAAAAGCCCAAACATATGTTTGGGCTTTTAAACGACATGATTGAATATTAATCCTTACGACCTCCGAACAAACGTAAAAGGTATAAGAAAATATTAATGAAATCAAGATAAAGGTTTAGAGCGCCCATTACGGCTAATTTTCTAAATGGTGTACTGCCATCATCTTCAGCAGCTAAATTTTTAATCTTCTGAACATCCCAAGCAGTTAAGCCTGTGAAAATAATTACACCAAGAATACTACAGATAAAGCTCATTTTATCACTTTGCATGAAAATATTGATTACTGAAGCAATAATGATTCCAATTAAACCGATCATTAATAAACTTCCCATTTTGGTTAAATCAGTCTTGGTAGTATAACCTGCAATGGCCATTACAGCGAATAAAGCTACAGAGCTTAGGAATACATTGAAAATTGACCCCAACTCATACACCATGAAGATGAAACTTAAGCTAATACCGTTAACGGCTGAATAAGCTAAAAACACAGCGATTAATGCAGGATAAGAAAGCTTGTTAAATCCGAAAGACATTAACATAACGAATCCGAGCGGAGCAAACATAACCACCCAGGCAAAAATGCTTAACTTATAACCTTCTGCAGTTTCCACAAAAAGCATACGAACTAAATCCGGTACAAATGCGAAAAGCATAGATGAGATTGTTGTAATTACTAGTGCCAAAGTCATCCATGAGAAAACTGAACGTAAAAGCGTGCTGCTGTTTACAATCGTTGCATCCTGAATGTTGTTGATGTTGGTGCTTCTGAAATTTGTGTTTTCCATTTTTCTAAAATTTTAGAACAAATATACGAAGATTAAGACTGACTTTCACAGATAAAACCGATTCAGAATTCGATGTTTAGTTAAATAATTTTAATATTCAATTACCATAACCTCTACCCTTCGGTTTTGTTCCATTTGACTAAAAGTAAGTGGTTTGGGAAAGAGCATTTCCCTGCAGCCCTTTCCTTCCACCTCAATTCTGCTCTCTTCTACCTTATTTTCAACTAAAAATTGTTTGATGCGTTTGGCCCGATTAACAGACAGTTCATCTACGCCGGCATCACAACCATTGGTATGACCTATGATCTTAATTTTTAAAGTTGGATTTGCACGCATCAATTTTCTTAAATTATACAAAGACGGAATAGCTGCCGTAATATAAACCGCCAAGCCTCCATGAAAGTTAATGCTTCCAATGGGATATTTTAATCCCTTCTTTAGTTTTGGAAGCACGGTTTCTATTTTTAAAATGCTATCTTGAGATTTTACATTAATGTTCTTGGCAAAAATCAAACTGCTATCCGCATAAAAATTCAGAACATAATTTGTGCTTTTTCTAAGACTTGCATTAATTAAATAATTTCCGTTTTTGTCACTTTGAGAGGTGAAAAGTGTATCTCCCTTTTGGTTAGTAAGCGTAATATCGGCCTTTACGGGATTGTTGTTTTCATTTATGACCTTACCTTTAATTTGTACAGGTTCTTCCATATAAAAACGGATTGAATGCCCCTCTCCTCCTTCATAAACATTATCCAAAACCAAATAATATGTTTCCCCGGGCTTTACTAAAATCGATTTCACATACGAATCCCCAATACCTTCTTTTACAAATTCTTTCTTGCTTAAATTATTTAAACCTGTATAGCCCTTGATTTCTTCTTTATTTCTGGAGATACATGCTCGTACAGGTTTAATTTTATACTTACTTAAACTATCACAAAAATTACTTCCGGCTTTAAATAACATAAAATCGTAATCATCTTGTGGCTTGTTTGGCACTATATCAAAACATAAATGTCCCTCAGATTTTATATTTAATTTGTACCATGCACTGTAATGTTCTTGCTCGAAAGCGAAATGAGTCTTTTGTTTAGACGGACTAATTTCCTTAATGTTTCCGAAACCGGAAGAGCTAAGTGTTTTATTTACGGTTGCATTATCGTTAATAGATAAAATCCTTGCCTTGTCACAATCACAAAACACTGTATCGGGCTTTGCCTTCTGCGCACTTAATTCAAGTCCAACTAATAAAAATATGAGTAAAAATCTCTTCAATAAAAATATAATGCTTTAAAAAGAAAAGGTAACAAAAAACCCCGACATTTTGCCGGGGTTTATTCATTTAATATATGATTAAAGTCCAAGTAAAATCTCTTCCGGATTTTTCCCGCCGAATAACATCTTAGTTGGGTTCTCTAACATTTCTTTCACTTTTACAAGGAATCCAACGCTTTCACGTCCGTCGATAATACGGTGATCGTAACTTAAAGCAACATACATCATTGGACGAATTTCTACTTTACCGTTTACTGCCATTGGGCGTTCCACAACGTTGTGCATGCCTAAAATAGCGCTTTGCGGCGGATTAATGATTGGCGTACTCATCATACTTCCAAATACACCACCATTAGTTATCGTAAAAGTTCCACCTTCCATATCAGGAATAGTTAACTTTCCGTCGCGTGCTTTAATAGCTAAATCTTTAATACCTGCTTCAATTTGCGCTAAACTCATTAACTCAGCATTACGCAACACAGGAACCATTAAACCTTTTGGTGCACTCACCGCAATACCGATATCACAATATTTGTTGTAAACAATTTCTTCGCCATCAATCATAGCGTTTACCGCAGGGAAATGATACAAGGCTTCTGTCACTGCTTTTGTAAAGAAACTCATGAAACCAATATTAGTTCCGTAAACTTCTTTGAATTTGTCTTTATACTTCGCACGAATCGCGTAAATAGCGCTCATGTCAACCTCGTTAAATGTGGTTAACATCGCTGTTTCATTTTTCACTGAAACCAATCGCTTTGCAACCGTTTTACGTAACGAAGTCATCTTCACTTTATCTTTATCGCGACCACCTTTCCAGCTATTTGAAACAACTTCAAGCGCTGTTGGAAGACCGTTAGATAGAGCAGCTAACACATCTTGTTTTGTGATGCGTCCGTCTTTACCTGTACCGTTAATCTGATTAGATTTAATACCGTTTTCAGCCATCATTTTTGCAGCTGCGATGCTTGGTGTACCTGTAGCATAAGTACCGGCTTTTTCAACGGTAGTTGTTACAGTTTGCTTTTCTTCCTTCTTTGCTTCAACCTTTACTTCAGCTTTAGCTTCTGTTTTTGGTTTTGCTTCCGGTTTAAATGAGGTGTCAATCTTCACTACTACCTGTCCAACTTTCACAGTATCGCCTTCCGCGGCTAATACTTCAATCTTTCCGCTTTCTTCAGCATTTAAGGTTAGTGTTGCTTTATCAGAGTCAATTTCTGCTAATACATCATCTTTCTCTACTACATCGCCAGTTTGTTTTACCCAACGGGCAATGACAACTTCAGTAATTGATTCTCCGGGACTAGGTACTTTTAATTCTACGATTGCCATATCTTATTTTTTGAATGTTTGAATTTGTTTTATTTCACTAATACTTTTGAAAAGATTTTTGTCATGATGTTCTCACTTTCCTCATTATGACGTTTACTGAATCCTGTTGCCGGTGAAGCTGATTCATCACGACCTACATATTTTAAATTCAACGAACGCATTTTTCCATCAATGTAGCGCCAAGCACCTGCATTTTCGGTTTCTTCCTGCACCCACATCAAATCTTTTGCTTTGCTGTATTTCTTTAAAATTTCGTCTATTTGTTTTTGCGGGAAAGGATACAATTGCTCTAATCTTACGAACGCGATATCATCCGCATTTTCCTTGGCACGACGTTCAATTAAATCGTAATATACTTTACCGCTGCAGAAAGCAATACGTGTTACTTTTTTTGCGTCCGCCAAATTATCATCTAACACTTCCTTAAATCCTCCTTTTGTAAAATCAGTGATTTTACTTACGCATGCAGGATAACGCAACAATTTCTTTGGCGTAAAGCAAATTAATGGTTTACGGAAATCACGTTTTAACTGACGACGCAATACATGGAATTGTTGAGCCGGTGTTGTTGTGTTGACAATGTAAATATTATTATTCGCACACATTTGCAAGAAACGCTCCATACGTGCTGAAGAGTGTTCCGGTCCCTGACCTTCGTAACCGTGTGGTAATAACATTACCAATCCATTCATACGACGCCATTTACTTTCTGCCGATGCCACATATTGATCAATAATGATTTGCGCACCATTGAAGAAATCACCAAACTGTGCTTCCCAAATGGTTAATATGCTTGGCGATGCGAAGGCGTAACCATATTCGAAACCTAAAACACCGTACTCACTTAAATGTGAATTGTAAATACGTAATTGCCCGTCGGTACCTAAATTGTTTAATGGTGTATATTCTTCTTCGCTATCTTCTACTTTTACTACCGCGTGACGGTGAGAGAAAGTTCCGCGCTCAACGTCTTGTCCGCTGAAACGAACATGATGACCCTCCTTCATTAAAGAAGCATAAGCCAACAACTCGCCCATAGCCCAATCATAATTATCATTCGCTATCATCGCCTTACGGTCGTCGAACACTTTTTGAATTTTATTAAAGAATTTTTTGTCTTTAGGTAATTCTGTAGTTTTTTGAGCTAACTCTAAAAATACTTTTTCGCTGATGGCTGTATCAGGAGAAGATTCAAAATCCTTTTCTGTTGCCATTCTTACGCCTTTCCAGCTTCCTTCGAGGAAAGATGTAATTTTAGCTTTCTCTGTTTTCTTCGCTTCATCTAAGTTAGCATCCAATTGCGCTTTAAATCCTTTTTCAATTTCCTTCGCCTCTGCAGCTAATTCAGAACCTTCAGTTTCTAATTTTTTTACATAGATATCTTTCGGATTAGCATGTGCCGCGATTGCCTTATACAATACAGGTTGCGTAAAGCGAGGCTCATCACCTTCGTTATGACCGTATTTACGGTAACACAATACATCAATGAAAACATCACGATGGAAAGTCTGACGGAATTCCATTGCTAATTTTGAAACAAAGCATAAAGCTTCAACATCATCACCATTCACATGGAATACCGGTGATAAAACAACCTTTGCAATATCTGTACAGTACGTGGATGAACGTGCGTCTAAAAAATTAGTTGTAAAACCAACCTGATTATTAATTACAAAGTGAACAGTACCGCCTGTTTTATAACCATCCAGCTGACTCATTTGCAACACCTCATACACAACACCTTGTCCGGCAATAGCCGCATCTCCATGTAATAACACAGGACATACTTTTGAATTATCACCGTTATGTAAGTTATCAATTTTAGCGCGTGCAATACCCGTAACCACAGGATCCACAGTTTCTAAGTGTGATGGATTTGGAGTCAGACTCATGTGTGTCTTTTTTCCGCCATCACTAATTTGATCCGATGAATAACCCATGTGATATTTAACATCGCCATCGAATAATGAATCTTCACTTGGGCGTCCTTCAAACTCAGTGAATACATCCTTATAGGTTTTATTCATGATGTTGGTAAGAACATTTAAACGCCCACGGTGTGCCATTCCAATTACATAATCCTGAATACCAAGATTAGCACCATGCTCCATTAATGCATTCATAGCCGGAATAACTGCTTCGCCTCCTTCCAGAGAAAAACGTTTTTGTCCGACAAACTTCGTGTGTAAATAATTTTCGAAAACAACCGCCTGCGTTAATTTCTTCAGAATAACACGCTTTTCTTCTTTAGAAAAGTTTGGTGTATTCTTATTTTTCTCCATACGCTCTTGTAACCACTTTACAACTTGTGGTTCACGCATGAACATATATTCTGCACCAATACTCTGACAATACGTTTGATTTAAATGAGCAACTATGTCTTTTAATTTAGCCGGACCAATTCCTATTTCGTTACCCGCCTGAAAAACGGTTTCTAAATCTTTATCTGATAAACCAAAGTTCTCTAACGCTAATGTTGGTTCATACGTACGGCGTTGGCGAACCGGATTCGTTTTGGTAAATAAATGTCCGCGCTGACGGTAACCGGCAATTAAGCCAATCACCTTAAACTCTTTCGCTACATTTTCAGGAATTCCACCGCCATCATCATACGATGTGCGTGCAAATTCAAAACCTTTAAAAAAATCCCTCCACGAAGCGTCAACCGAATTGGGGTCTTGCAAATACTGATTGAATAATGATTCGATCGCATTTACATCACTGGTACCTACATAAGAAAACTTGTCCATCTTATATTTTTAATGTAAGCCCCAAATTTAAGAATAATAATTGGAAGTGACGGGAAACAAAAGCGTATTAATTATACTGATAAACAGCATGTTATAAAGCACTTGAGATGCCTTAGAAATGCCTGATAATTTTACAATTAAAATGCGCATAAGTTAGTTCGCTTATTTTACGATACTTTTGGCTTTGCTAAAAAAACATAAGCACAAATACTTTCTTAAAATTTAATTTAACTTTGAATCGTGAAACGATTACTTTTTTTTCTGATTATATGTATTGCGGGCACTAATTATGCGCAAGAAAATCCACACAACGATCAAATGCAAACTCAGTTGAAAGTAAAACAACTGATGGAGAAAAAAGCTACATACAATAAACTCAACAATGGTGAATACGACGGCTACAGAATTAAAATTCATTTTGGTACTGACCGTGTAAAAGCCAGAGAAATAAAAACTAAATTCTCGCAAAAATTCACCGATTACACATCCTATGAAGATTACGATCAGCCGAATTTTATCATTACAGTTGGTGATTTCAGAACTAAACTTGAAGCCTTCGAAGCCTTGAAAAAAATTCAGGTTGAATTTCCAAACGGATTTGTAATCAAAAGTAAAATCCGCCCGATGAAGGTGTAAGATTGCATCTTATTCTTGTATTTGTATCTTGTATTTTCAAACTTCTTCTCAAAAATCCTAAAATCTATTGCCAACAACTCCGAACTATGAAGTAATTCATTACTTTTATACTCATTCTAAATGAAAGTTAGCATCATAGGCGCGGGCATGTCGGGTTTAACTGCAGGTTGTTACTTGCAGATGAACGGTTTTGAAACTGAGATTTTCGAAAAGCATGCCATTCCCGGTGGTTTATGTACCAGCTGGCATAAAAACGGCTACACTATTGATGGTTGCATTCATTGGATTTTAGGCAGCGATACCGGGAGTTCCTTTCATCAAATGTGGATGGAAATTCTTGACATGAAAAAAGTGGAATTCGTCAACCACGATATCCGCATTGAAGTTGAAGTAAAGAATAAAGACAAATACGGTAGTCATGTATTTAAACTCTATACAGATTTAAATAAACTACACGAATACTTGTTGGACTTATCACCGGAAGATAAAAAACCAATCGACGAGTTAATTAAATCCATGCGCGTGATGCAAAAATTTGACTTGCCTCCCATTATGGATGATTTGCCCTTTTTTCAAAACATGATAAGAGGGATAAAAATGACGCGTTATCTCGAATTTGTTTGGTGGTTTTTGAAACTAAAAAACGAAACTAATTATACATTCGCTAAAAAATTAAAGAACCCGTTTTTACGAGAGAGCTTTGAATTATTGTACGATGGTAATGAAGTAAATATCTTAGTGATCACGATGCCATTATCGGTTTTTGATAAAAAGAGTGCCGGTTATCCTGTTGGAGGTTCACTGGAATTTGCAAAAAAAATTGAGCAGGCTTATTTAAAATTAGGCGGGAAAATTCATTATAAAACACCGGTTAAAAAAATAATTGTAGAAGACAATACTGCTAAAGGATTGTTGGTTCGTAACGATGTTGTTCATCACTCTGATATTATTTTGTCGGCCGCGGATTGGAATTTCAGTGTGTTTAATTTGCTGGATGGGAAATATGTGAATGATAAAATTCTACAATTGCGCGATTTAAAAAAACTGGAAGTGTTTTATTCTATAGTTCACTTAGGATTTGGCATCAATGCCGATTTAAAAGACCATCCGCATTTTTCACGCTTCCCTCTAAAAGAAGATTTGATTTTGCCCGACGGAACTAAATACGACCGACTAGAAGTTCATATCTACAATTACGATCGCACCATGGCTCCCGAAGGAAAAACATCGGTTGTTGTGAGTTTCTATACAAAAAATGGCGACTGGTGGATTGATCTGAGAAAAAACGACCGTCCGAAATACAGAGAAGTAAAAAAAGAATTTACTCAAAAAATTATCGACCTGCTTGATGAACGACTTGGAGGAATTAAAAACAAATTAGAGATGAGTGACATGGCTACACCTGCCACTGTTTATCGATACACCAATAACTGGAAAGGCAGTACGCAAGGTTGGCTTCCCGGAAAAAACTTATTGTCACCGAGTCCTGTCGATTTTACTTTACCGGGTTTGAAAAACTTTTACTACAGCAGCCATTGGAATCAACCCGGTGGCGGATTACCAATTGCCATTAAAACAGGCCGAGATGTTACTAAATACATCTGCAAAGCTGTAGGAAAGAAATTCACTACCACTACGCATTTGCGCAAGGATTAAGCTTTATTTATTCGTAAATTTGACTATGCTTAAAAAGCTGGGGCGCATATTGCTACGCACCTTCTTGGTGTTTTTGGTATTACTGATTGGTTTTGCCATTTACTTCATTATAGCCATTCAGATCAGCGAACCTGAAATAGCCGACAATTCTGCCTTAAAAAAAGAACGTACGCAATACGGCGACAATTTTTATAAAATAGAAAACAGTTTTCTTAAAAAGAACAAACACGGTTTATGGGAGCTGTATATAGAAGGTGATGGGTTTGAACGTGGGGCAGCTAACGGTCATCTCACCAAGGAATTGGCCAACTATCAGGAAGAGGCGTTTTTTAAGCAAATACAATTATTGATTCCTGATTTAAACTATTTGAAATTCTTAAAATATTTTGTGGCTTATTTTAATCGCCACCTACCCGACCACATTACAGACGAATACAAAGAAGAGATTTACGGTATTTCGCGATTTGCCTCCGATAAATATGATTTTGTAGGGCCGAAATATCATCGCATTTTAAATTATCATGGCGCTCACGATATTGGTCATGCGTTGCAAGATAAAAACATGACGGTTGGATGCACCTCCTTTGGTGTATGGAACGATAAAAGCGAAGACGGCGAATTATTAATTGCTCGAAATTTTGATTTTTACAGTGGTGATGAATTTGCCCAAAATAAAATCATCCAATTTACAAACCCAAAGAGAGGTTATAAATTTGCGACTATTACCTGGGCCGGATTTATTGGCGCAGCAAGCGGAATGAACGATCAGGGAATAACGGTAACTATCAATGCGGCAAAAAGTTCTATTCCCACCGACGCAGCTACACCCATTGCATTACTGGCCAGAGAAATTCTACAATTTTCAAAAAACATTAACGACGCGATTGAAATAGCAAAAAAAAGAGATGTCTTTGTTTCGGAAAGTATTTTAATAGGAAGCGCGAACGACAATAAGGCAATTATCATTGAAAAAACGCCGGATGGAATGGATGTTTACGATGCAGGCACGAATGAGATTTTGTGTTCCAATCATTATCAGGGGAAAAAATATGCATTAGAGTATACTAACCTGAAAAACCAAATTGAAAGTTCATCCCTTTATAGAAAAGTGCGCTTAAAGCAATTGTTGCAAAATCATAAGCAAATAAATTACCTGGAAGCTGCAAATATTTTGCGCAGTCAAACCGGTATCAATGAAAAAAACATTGGCTTAGGAAATGAAAAAGCCATGAATCAATTAATCGCTCATCATGGTGTCATCTTTAAACCAAAGAGTCGGTTAATGTGGGTTTCAACCAATCCTTATCAATGCGGAAAATTCGTGTGCTACGATTTGAATACGGTTTTCGAAAAAGCTACTGAAATGGATTTGCAAACCGAATTACATATAGATTCATTAACCATTCCAACCGACCCATTTGTATATACAAAAACCTACCAGGATTATGTCAAGTTTAAGAATCTGAAAAGCTATATACAATTTATTACAAAAGCTCCAGGACATCTATACTTGAAGTCAAAATTTGAAAATGCCTTTATTGAAAGTAATCCTAAGAGTTATTTTACTTACCAGATATTAGGCGACTATTATAAATCAAAATTTAATTACACAGCAGCATTTGATTATTACAGAAAAGCTCTAGTGTTTGAAATCGCCACATTAAAAGAGGAAAATCAGATTAAAAAGGATCTTATCTACTGTTTTAACAGAATAAAATAAAATTGTTAATTGATTTTTATCAGAATTACGTTAATAGATTTATTATTTTCCTATCTTTTCAGTATTAAATCCCTAGCACATGAAACATTTCTACAAAAAATTCCTGGCAGCTGTTGCACTCAGTGTACTTGCCATAAATACCTCTAAAGCTCAGGCATTCCCTGAATCCTTTGAAGGTGCCACTTTTCCTCCTACCGGATGGGCCATGTTTGATAATGGAATTGGTACAGTTGAAAGCTGGTCAAGTTCTACTTTTACCGCACAAGCCGGTACACAATCAGCCTACATACAATACGAAAATGTACCGACAGGAATTGCTGAAGACTGGTTGGTTAGTCCTTCTGTGGCTATTACACCAACTGCAAATGTACTTTCCTTTTGGGAGCGTGAAACTTTTACTTCTAATTGGGGTAGCGTATATAAAATATTAGTATCCACCAGTTCTCAAACTAATACAGCTACGTTTACAACGATAGTTACTTATACCGAAACAATGACGAATCCTACTGATTTCAGAAATCGCATTGTAAATTTAAGTGCCTACAACGGACAAACTATTTATATAGCATTTATGATGGAGAACGATGACGGAGACGATTGGTATATCGATAACATACAACTAACGGGCGGCTGCACTACCCCACCATCAGCAGGCTCAGTAACCGGTCCAACTACAACTAATATTTTTGCTACTAATTCTTATACGGCCTCTCCTTCTGTTGGAAATATTCAATGGATTACCGCACCATCTCTAGCAGGTCCATGGACAGCTGTTCCGGGTGCAACAACAACACCACAAAATATTACTGCAACTACCGGTGGAACCATGTATATTGCTGTAGTTGCCAGCTCAACCGTGGGAGGTTGCTTATCCGATACAAGCAATAATCCATTACCGGTTATCGTTAATTTCCCCGGCGACAATGTGTGTAACGCGATTCCTTTAACGATTGGTCCATCATCTACCTATTATCAATTCATGGGCGCGTCTGTTCAACCCGGTGAGGTTAGTCCAATGGGAGGCATTTGCAATACCCAATACAGTTGGTGTAATAACACACTTCATAATACGCGTTGGTTTTCATTTGTAGCGCCTAGTTCAGGTTATGTTACCATTCAGTCCCCAGACTTTGATACACAGTTAGCGGTATGGAAAGCTGCGACTTGTAACGGATTACTTAGCGCATCCACTGCAACATTAGTTTCTGCTAATGACGATGATCCTAATTATACTGCGAATAGCGGCGTATTATTTTCATCATTCGTGCATGCAGGTTGTTTAACGCCTGGCGCAACTTATTACATTCAGGCCGATTCATACTCACCGGCTACATCTGCTGATTCTACTCGCATCATTATTACCGCTGCAACTTCAGCTCTTGATGCATCATTTAGCGGTTTAAGCAGCAGCTATTGTTTACCGGCAGCTAGTTCATCTTTGATTCCGGTAACTGCAGGAGGTTTATTTACCTTAAACAGTTCCACAACTGCTATTACCTCTTTCACACCTGCTTCCGCCGGAGTAGGTACACACACTGTTAATTATTCTATTGGTGGATGTAACTCTAATTCAGTTGTTACGGTTGGAAACATTCCGAATGTAACAGCAGTTAGTAGTGCTTCTTTAATTTGTGTTGGTCAGTCTGCAACGTTAACCGCAAGCGGTACTGCCTCAACATATTCATGGAGCACAGGTGGCACAACAGCTTCGATTGTAGTTACACCTACAGCTACAACCAGCTATAGCGTAACAGGTTTTAACCTTGGATGTAATAGTTCTGTAGCTATAACTCAAAATGTTTCAACTTGTACCGGTATTAACGAATTTGCATTACAAAATCCTATCAATGTATTTCCTAACCCAAATAATGGATTGTTTACAGTAACTACAAATAAAACGGCAGATTTAATCACGATCACCGATTTACTTGGAAAAACAATTTATCAAATTAAACCGGAAACCAATGCAGCTATCATTGACTTAAAGTCATTTGATCAAGGTGTTTATTTTGTAATAGTAAAAGAAGGTCATAATTCTGCTACCATAAAAATCATAAAGAATTAGATTTTATTTTCTTTTGTCATAAGCCCGGATAAATGTCCGGGCTTTTTGCATTTTATGAGGTAATTTTGCTAATTTGGCTGTTGTATTTATGAGTAACATTCCATCCATAGAAACGAAAAGCTCTTCTGAAATTAAATTATTTCAGGAGAAAAAATTACAGGAGCTTTTAAATTACTTAAACACACACTCTAAATACTATAAAAGCTTATTTAATGCCAATACAATAGACGTTAATACAATTCGTTGCTTAGAGGATTTAACCAAGATTCCGGTTACAACCAAAGATGATTTATATAAATTCAACTCCGACTTTATTTGTGTGGATGCGGAAAAAATTATTGATTATGTAACCACAAGCGGTACTTTAGGTGACCCTCTTACTTTTGCTTTAACGGATAAAGATTTAGAACGATTAGCTTATAATGAACGTATTTCTTTAGAATGCGCCGGAGGAACCAGCAAAGACATTTATCAATTAATGACAACACTCGACCGTCGTTTTATGGCGGGACTTGCCTACTTCATGGGCATAAAACAGATGGGTGCAGGGGTTATAAGAGTTGGTAATGGGATGCCGGAATTTCAGTGGGACACAATTAAACGCTTAAAGCCAAGCATTGCTATTGCGGTTCCGTCGTTTATTTTAAAACTGATTGAATTTGCTGAGCAGAATAACATTGATTATAGAAAATCTTCCATTAAAAAAATTGTCTGCATTGGCGAAGCACTAAGAAACGAAGATTTCACATTAAACACTTTAGGTCAACGTATAAAAGAAAAGTGGGATATAGAACTTTACAGTACTTATGCTTCAACTGAAATGGGCGCTGCATTTACGGAATGTGCTTCCGGTAAAGGCGGACATCACCATCCGGAGCTTTTAATAGTTGAGTTTTTAGACGAAACCAACAAACCGGTAAAACAAGGAGAGCCCGGCGAACTAACGGTCACCACCTTAGGTGTGGAAGGCATGCCTCTCCTCCGATTTAAAACGGGGGATATTTGTGCCGCGCATTATGAAGCTTGCAGTTGCGGAAGAACCTCATTAAGGATTAGTCCGATTATTGGCCGAAAACAACACATGATTAAATTTAAAGGAACCACCTTATACCCACCTTCACTTTATGATATTTTAAACAACGTACCATACATAAAAAATTACATTGTTGAAGTTTTCACCAATGATATCGGGACAGATGAAATCAGTATCACCATTGGTGTTAACTCAACTCCTCCTAACTTTGAGAAAGAATTAAAAGACCACTTCAGAGCTAAATTAAGAGTTGCACCCAATATCAAAACGGAAAGTCCTGAAAATATTACTAAAAAACAATTTCCTGAAATGAGCCGTAAAGCCATTACGTTTTTTGACTACAGAAAAAAATAAAACATGATAATGAGAGAATTCAAGGTTGATAAACCTTCACACATATCTGACTTTGCAAAGGAGTTTAATTTTGAAGAACTAAGGCCTTATTATGATTCTGAAGTTGAATCGGTGATGCAAAAAATGGTACAAGCCCCCACTTATTTTAGTTTAATGAAATATTTGTGGCCTGAAATGAGCGAATCAGAAGCCAAAGAAAAAGCCTTAAATACAAAAAAAGTACGCGACTTTCAGGCAGGTTATATGTCGCATGCCATTTGGCACATCATAAAAGAATCATCAAAAGGTTTAACCTGGAGTGGTATAGATAAGCTTGATAAAAACAAAGCTTATTTATTCGTTGCAAATCATCGTGATATTTTACTGGATAGTGCCATTCTTCAAATCATATTGGAAAAAGAAGGTTTCTCTACATCTGAAATTACATTTGGTTCTAACCTAATGGACAATGGTTTCATCACTCATTTTGGAAGACTAAACAGAATGTTTACTGTAAAACGTGAGGGAAACGCTAAGGAACTTTATGATATATCACGGCAATTAAGTGCATACATCAGGCACACCATAATTGATAAAAATGTGAGTGTTTGGATTGCTCAAAGAAATGGAAGAACAAAAGACGGAAATGATCTTACGCAAACCGGTTTACTAAAAATGCTTGGATTAAGTGGCGGCAAAGATTTTGTAAAGTGCTTTTCCAACTTAAATATTGTTCCGTTAAGCATTAGTTATGAATACGAACCTTGTGATTATTTAAAAGTACAGGAGTTATATTTATCATCTCTACATAGTAAATATATAAAAGCGCCGGGAGAAGATTTAAATAGTATTATCACAGGTATCAAGCAACCAAAAGGGAAAATTCATTTAGCCTTTGGCAAAGTGATTCAAGAAGAGTTACCTGAGATAAACAAAGCGGGTAACGACAATGAAAAGATTAAACAATTAACGGCACTAATTGACAAACAAATACACAATGATTTTCAATTAAACCCGGTAAATTACGTTGCCTACGACTTATCCTTTCAAACCAATGTTTTTAAGAACAATTATACTTCAGAGGAAAAAACAAACTTTGAAAAGTATGTAACAGAGAAAACAAGCAGCTTAAGCGGAGAACAAGAGGTACTAAAAGCCATGTTTTATAAGATGTATGCTTATCCGGTAAGTAATAAGTTATCTAAAACCTAAAATATACCCTTGGTTGGGTATATTGTAAATGTGCTATTTATACATATATTTGTCTCAAACTCAATAACTATGAAAAACTTTAAAAATTTATTCGTTGCAGCCATTATGATTTTGGCATTAAACGTAAGCGCACAAAAATGGACAGAAGGTAAAGACTTATCTTACCTAAAAGGTGAAAAAGAACTCCTTTTAAAATTCACCTATGATAACATGACTGCAGGTCGTAAAAAATCAGAAGCAGAATATGTGAAAGAAAAAACTGAAGAGTATAACAAAAAGGAAGCCGGTAAAGGCGATAAGTGGGCAAAAGACTGGGTAGAAAACCGAGCTGGCATCTACGAACCAAAATTTGAAGAATTATTCAATAAAGAATCTGGAAATATTGCTTGCGATCGTAACAAAACAAGTGCAAAATATACTTTAATTGTTCATACTGTTCGTATGGAGCCGGGTTGGAATATCGGTATTTCTAAAATGCCTGCATCTTGCGACTTTGAAGTAATGATTGTAGAAACCGCTAACCCAAGTGTTGTAAAATCAAAAGGTATGATGTATAATATTCCGGGTTCTCAATACGGCGGATTCGATTTCGAAGTAGCTGTTCGTATTAAAGAGTGTTATGCTAAGGCAGGTAAAGATTTAGGTAAAAAATTAGGTAAAGCCGCTAAATCTAAATAATCTCTCTCATTTTTAAATTTAAACCCCGCCAATGCGGGGTTTTTTTATTAAAATTTGTTTAAAGCTAAATTATGTAGTTCATTCTTGCTAAAT
>JAEUTQ010000025.1 GCA_016787445.1 Bacteroidia bacterium | reverse complement strand
CGCTATAAAAAACTAAAATCAAAATCCGAAGCAAGTGGCGCTTAAAAAAAATAAAAAGATAAAAATCACTATCATCGGCAGTGGAAATATTGCCTGGCATATTGTATCGCATTTATCTTTTTTTAAACGTTTCGATATTACAGTTTACAACCGATCTGTAACCCCACGCCTGAAACAACTTCATAAAGAATTCAAAGTAAACATTACTGCTGAGTGGAAAAAAGTGAAAGAAGACAGTGATGTTTTTTTTATCTGTAGTGGTGATAATTCTATTAAACAAGTGGCAACTAAAATAAAAAAGCTTAAAACAAAAGCTTTGGTATTACATACTTCCGGAACCACTGATTTGAAAGAATTAAACAGCGCCTCTAAAAACATTGGGGTATTTTATCCTTTACAAACTTTTTCATTCGGACAGAGCGTCAACTGGCAGGAAGTTCCGGTGTTCATTGAAGCCTCCAATAAAAAATCACTTGATTATTTAAACAGTTTAGCTCGACTCTTCAGTAACTCTGTGGTGAAATTAAATTCTGCAAACCGACTTAAACTTCATTTGGCTGCCGTAATAGCAGGAAACTTCAGCAATGCCATGTATGCTTCGGCATATTCTTTTCTCGATAAAGAATTAAACGAATCTTATTTTAAGTATTTAGGTCCGCTCATTAATACCACCGCAAAAAAGGCGGTTTTCGGAAATCCAAGTTTAGTGCAAACCGGTCCGGCTGCACGAAAAGATAAAAAGACATTACAAAAACATAATGCCCTGTTAAAAAAGCACAGCGAATTAAAACGCACCTATAAGTCAATCAGTCGTCTCATTGCAAAACAACAAACCAATGCAAAACTTTAAGGAGAAACTTAATAAAATAACTACTCTGATGTTTGATGTAGATGGCGTATTTACAGATGGCAAAGTATTGGTGATGGAAAACGGTGAAGTAGTACGTAATGTATTTTCAAAAGACGGTTATGCCATACACTTAGCCGTGCAGAAAAAATACAAATTGGTTATCATTTCCGGCGGAAATAATGTAGCCATAAAAAATTTGCTTACCCGCTCCGGCATAGAACACATCTTCATAAATCAACACGATAAGCTACAATGTTATAAAGACTTCATCTATGAACATAACATTAACGATGAACAAGTGATGTATATGGGAGATGATTTGCCTGACTATGAGATTATGAGCCGCGTAGGCGTTGCTGCTTGTCCGAATGACTCTGCTCCTGAAATTAAATCGATCTGCTCTTACATTTCGCCTAAAAATGGCGGAGAAGGCTGTGTACGCGACATTATCGAACAAGTTATGCGTGTACAAGGCCAATGGGAAATTGCTAACTGGTAATTTGATATATTTGTATTAATGACCAACCGATTATTGCAAAATAAGTTTTTTGCCTTTTTAAAATTAATTAGGTTTGAAAATTTACTGATTATGGTTTTCACCATGAGCAGCATTCGCTATTTTGTGATAAAGCCCGTAATGGATCAGGTATACTTCTCCGAATTTCATTTTTGGATGCTTGTATTAAGCACCACACTTATTGCTGCTGCAGGATACATCATTAATGATTATTTTGATGTGAAAACCGATCATATCAATCACCCGGAAACAGTAGTAATTGACGTTGTGATTAAACGACGCACAGCGATGTTATTGCATTTAATATTTAGCGGCTTAGGGTTGATTTTAGGCGCTTGGTTAGCTTATCGCTGCTTTGCACTCCGATTAGTTTTGTTTCAAATAATTGCCATTACTTTGCTTTGGTTTTATTCAACACATTTTAAAAAACAACTTCTCACCGGTAATTTAGTAATTGCTGTATTAACCGGACTTATTCCGCTTATGCCCTATGCATATGAAGTACTAAATGGTGTTCATGAGAATACAGCTTACTTTGATCAAAACTCGCTTAATTTAAAGCGACTTTTAATAATCACCGGATTATTTGCAGGATTTGCTTTCTTAACTTCATTGATTAGAGAAATTGTAAAAGACATGGAAGATTTTAATGGTGACATTCAAACGGGAGGAAAAACAATGCCAATTTCTTGGGGCATCATCACCACAAAAGTGGTCACCTTCTTTTTAATCATTATTACATTGGGAATTTTAAGCTTCTCTATTCTCAAGCTTTGGATGTGGCAACAAAAAACCGCTTCTTTTTATCTCATCATGACGGTTTTTATTCCTTTACTGATTTTGATACTTCAAACCATCAGAGCTAAAACACCTTTTCAATATAAAGTAGCCAGTTTATTATTAAAGTTCATTATGCTTTTTGGAGTGGCCTTTACATTTATGATTAAATTGATTTATGAATAGCATTGACAATCTTCTAAAAGAGTTTCCATATAAAATTATTCTAGGCTCAGGTTCTCCGCGCCGACAAGAGTTATTAAAGAGTTTAGGATTTGAATATCGGCTTATGCCAATTAACGCCGATGAATCGTTCCCTTCCGATTTACAGGCGCAGGAAATTCCGCTCTATCTGGCAGAAAAAAAGGCAGATGCTTTTCCGGATGAATTAAAAGAAAATGAATTGTTAATTACAGCCGACACCATCGTTTGGTGCGAAGGAAAAGTATTAAACAAACCTGCTAATTTCAAAGAAGGTAAAATCATGCTTGAAACCTTAAGTGGAAAAATGCATGAAGTATTTACCGGTGTGTGCTTGAAGAGCGCGAATAAACAAACGGTTTTCTTTGATGCCAGCAAAGTGTATTTTAAATCACTTAAAAACGAGGAAATAGAATATTATTTAACAAATTATAATCCATACGATAAAGCCGGAGGTTATGGTGTTCAGGATTGGATTGGCTATATTGGTATAGACAAAATTGAAGGTAGTTTTTATAATGTGATGGGATTACCGGTAAAAGAATTATTCGAAGAATTAATAAAGTTTTAATATGAAAAAACTTCTCATAACGGCATTCGCGGCTTTTAGTCTTCAGTGCTTTTCGCAAGACGGATATGAAATCCTTATTTACGAAACAAACGTAGACCATTTCGATGTGTATGGTAACGACGAATATGAAAAACACAATCGCAGCAATAATGATATTACAGAGTATTTAATTCCGGAAGGCGTTGTTAAAGATAAAGCTGAGCCCATTGGTCCTGATAATTTCGAAGTAAAAAACATGTTCGATGGAAACATGAAAACATGTTGGCTCACCGCTTGGGATGGTAAAAATGAAGTGATTGAAATTGTAATTGATATTGAGGAAAATGCAGAAGTTCCCAGTGCGGAGATCAGAAGCATTTATTTTGCTAACGGCTGGAGAAAAGACATGCAAACCTGGAAGAACTATTCCCGTCTCAAAAAAGTGTCGATGAGCATTAATGAAAAACCTTATGCCGAAATCACATTTGAAAACACTTACAAAATGCAGGGCATTGATATCGACAAATTAAAAATTGAAAAATCACGTCGATACAGGATTCGCTTAAGAGTTCTTGAACTTTATAAAGGTGATAAATTTGACCAATTAGCAATAAGCGATATTCAGCTTAACGGAAAAATTAAAAAGTAAAGAAGAAAATAAATCCAATAAAAAAGCCCGAAGTGATTCGGGCTTTTTTTATTATGATGAGTTTTATTAATCCACTCCTTTTTGTCGGATTAAGTTGGTTACATGTCCGATGTACTCATGAACAGTACCGCCTAAATCTTTCACCAGGATTCGGTAAACATACACGCCTTGTTCAGCTAATTTAGTTGAACCTTTCACTGTACCATCCCAACCTTTGCGGAATTCATCGCTGGTAAAGATAATTTCACCCCAACGATCAAAGATGTACATCTTATAGTCATCTTCATCTATACCTACACCTTTAGGCTGGAATGTATCGTTTAATCCGTTACCATCCGGCGTAAATACATTTGGAATGTATAATGCATAATCAGGTGTAATTTCAACTAAATGCATTACAGTATCCATACAACCCTTATCGTTGATTGCAACGAGATATACTTGATATACTCCTGCTAATTCATATACGTGGTCAGGGTGCATTGCTGTTGTGTTATTGAATGGAGAATTATAATCACCAAAATCCCAGAAGTAGCTCGATGCGCCTGTTGAAGTATTCGTAAAGTGAATTCCCGGATCTAAAATGGTAGCCGATTGCGGAGTTGGGAAGAATTCAGCTACAGGAACACCAAATACTTGAATGTAATTTTGATTTACATATTCCATCTTGCAACCAAATTGGTTGGTAATGTTTAATTGTACGGTATAAACTCCAGGATCTGTATAAACATTATTAATCGGACTACCCGAACCTAAACCATTTCCGAAACTCCAGTTTAAAACATCTGTTGTAGATGTACCAACTGCGCTGAAATTCACGCTTAGAGGTGCGCATCCGGAAGTTACATCAGCCGTGATGGTACCGCTTGGCAATGGATTCACATCTAAAGTATATAATGCAACCGCATTAGGAACTGAACATCCATCACTTATAGTTAATGTATAAACATTAGGTGTGGTTGCATAATTTGCTTGAACATTTATGCTTGACGAAGTTGAACCATTACTCCAGTTGTAAGTGTAAGGACCTCCATTACCCGGACTAGCTACTTGTGCACTAAATGAAGCCATAGCTCCATCACACTTAGTAACCGCATAACCGGTAGCCGTTAATTGTGGTAATACATTAACAATAATTGTTTTCGGTGATGTAGTACAATTATTAATATCCGTTAAGAATACTTGATAAGACGCACTGCTGGTTGGGTTCACAGCATGCGGACCGCCACCAACTAAGGTGCTTGGTGTCCAGCTATACGTGTATGGAGTAGTTCCACCTGAACCTGCCGCAAATATTTGCGCTGATTGTCCGTAACAAATGGTTTGATTAGCACTCACATTTAATAATAATTGATTTGGTTGTATCACATTAACCACACCACTTACCGTACAACCATAAGCATCCGTAACTGTTGCAGAATAAACACCAGCTCCAACTCCATTCACAGTTTGTGTAGTGGAAGCAGAAGGGTTATTCCAATTGAATGTATATGGAGCTGTGCCTGAAGTAAAGGTAATAGACATAGCACCGTTTTGCTGACCAAAACACAATGGAGCTGTATAGTTCATTGCCGCTAATACAGGTCCTGGCGCGTTAGGTACAGTTACTGATTGCGTAATGATACAACCATTAGCATCTGTAATAATACAACTCCATGTATTAGACGCCATACCGGTAGCAACTGAAGTATTTTGAGGAGTCGGAGTATTCCAGTTATAATTATAACCAGGTGTACCGCCATTCACTGTAACAGTTGCGCTACCATTTGCGTTTCCACAAGTTGCAGGAGTAGCTGTTGCAGCAGATGTTAACTGCGTTGGTTGTGTTACAATATACACACCACTCACTGAACAAGACTTAGTATCAGTCACTGTTAAACTATAAGTACCTGCAGGTAAATTAGTAATAATCGGATTAGCAGGTTGTGCCGGACTCCATGTGATAGAATAAGCAGGAGATCCACCAATTATTGTTGTATTAACTTGACCTGAATTATTATTAAAGCAACTTAAATTAGTTACAGAGAAGCTGCTTATTTGTAATGGATTTGGTTGAGAAATATTTACTGTTTGTGAAGTTGTACAACCATTAGCGTCGCTAACAGCACATGTGTAAATACCAGGACCCATGCTTACCGCAACTGATGAACTTTGAGAACTTGGTGTCCAAGTATAAGTATATGCAGGAGTACCTCCATTAACTAACATTGTAGCAGTTCCGTTATTAGCACCGGAACAGGTTACCATGGTTACATTGGAAATTGCGCTCACTAATAATGTAGGCTGTGTAATATTAACAGATGCTGAAGCAACACATCCTGCACCATCGGTAATAGTTATTGAGTGGAAGCCCGCAGGTAAATTATTTACGTTAGCCACTGTTTGTGCTAAATGCGACCATAATATACTAATAGTACCTACACCGCCTGAAATACTTACGTTAGCAGAACCATTGCTTCCTCCAAAACAAGAAACAGGTGTAGTTGCAGTAACAACCACAGAAGGGCCTGCGATATCATTAATTAAAGCGACGCCCGAAGCGGTACATCCGTTAGCATCAGTTACAGTTACGGTATATGAACCTGCAACAACGTTATTGATACATGAATTTGTAAATAAAGGATTACCTGTCCATTGATAAGTATAACCTCCTGCACCACCACCGGCAACAACACAAGCATTACCATTAGCTTGTGTACAATTTGAATTACTTGCACTAACCACTGCTGTTAAAGCAGCAGGTTGCGTAATCAACGCTGTTTGAGTTGTGATACAACCTAAGTTATCTGTTATTTGAATGGTGTGAGTACCCGGAGGTAAATTATTTACAGTTGAAGTATTATTAAGTGTAGGTAACCATAAGAAGGTATATGGACCAGTACCACCGCTATAAGCAACGTTACCTGTACCATTGTTTAATCCGTTACAAGTTACGTTAGCAGTTGTTAAAGTAGATTGCAATGCTGCAGGTTGTGTTACAGTTGCAATTGCATTAGCAGTACAACCCATTGCATCTGTAATAACAGCCGTATAAGTTCCGGCAGTTAAATTGTTCGCTGTAGAACCGCTACCTCCTATTGGTAACCAACTATAAGTATAAGCAGGAGTTCCGCCGGCAGGTGCTACAGTTGCAAAACCATCGTTATAACCGGCACAACTTGCATTACCAATTCCGGTAATGCTCGCCGTTAATTGTGTTGGTTGTGTGATAATAACTGAAGCAGAAGCTGTACAACCATTTAAGTCGGTTGCAACCATGCTATATGTACCAGGACAAAGATTTGTAATGTTTTGTGTCGTTAATGGAGCAGGTCCACCGGTCCAGAAATAAACAACCGCACCAATTGCATTTGATGTTGTTGCATTAGCCATACCATTACAAGCACCGAAACAAGTTACGTTTGTACCGGTAACAGCTGCGCTCATTTGAGCCGGATTAATTAAACTTACAGAAGCCGTGGCAATACAACCGTTAGCATCAGTAACGGTTACAATATGATTACCCGGACCTAATCCTGTTGGATTAGACACTGTAGATCCTGAAGGAACCCATGCATAATTATAACCTGCCGTTCCTCCTAATACACCGGCGTTAGCTGTACCATTGGTCGCATTAAAACATAATGGATTTGTACCTGAAGCGGTAACAGTTAAAGCAGGAGGTTGAGTAATCGTAACACTTGTTGATGAAATACAACCGTTATTATCTGTAACAGTGGCAGTATATACACCTGCCTGTAAGTTCGTAGCAGTACCTGTTACTTGCCCATTACTCCATAAATAAATGTATGGAGTTGCTCCACCGGTAACTGTAGTGGTTGCAATACCATTATTTCCACCAAAGCAACTAACATTAGTTTGAGTCGCTAATGAAATCGTTGGTCCGGAAGTATTCGGAATAGTTGCTGCTGCAGTAGTGATACAACCGGCAGCATCAGCAACAGTAATTGTATACGTTCCTGCAACAACACCACCAAGAGTAGATCCGGTGGCTGAAGTACTCCATGTATACGAATATGCCGGTGTTCCACCAGTTGCTGAAACGGTAGCCGAACCATTCGCTTGTCCGCAATTTGCTGCAGTTACAGTTGAAGTAACAGTTACAGATGTTGGTTGAGTTACAGTTGCAGATGCTACAGCCGTACAACCTTTAGAATCGGTTACAGTTACAGTATAAACACCTGCCGGTAAATTAGATGAAGTTGCTGTAGTTGCTCCACCCGGAGCCCATAAATATGTTAAAGGAGGTGTACCTCCACCGTTATAGATTGCAGTAGCTGATCCATTCGATCCGTTAAAACAACTTACTGCCACAGTTCCTGTCATGATATCTAAAGCACCAGGCTCTGATAATGTGCCGGCTACTGATGAAGTACATCCAAAAGCATCCGTTAAGGTAACGGTATAAGTTCCGGCACCTAATCCAGTTGCTGTCTGTGTATTCTGACCGTTACTCCAACTGTAGCTGATTGGTGCAGACATTGCGCCTGTGAATCCTGCTGTCATACTACCATTAGTAAATCCGTTACAACTTGGATTAACACTTCCTGAAATTACAGCTGTTCCACCAGGTGTAGAGTTAATAACTGCAACTGCAGTTGCTGTACAAGAATTAACATCAGTAACTGTTACTGTATATGTTCCTGCCACTAACGGATTGGTTTGCGCTGCAGTTCCTCCACCGCTTGACCAGTTGTAAGTATAAGCCGGACTACCACCAGATACAGAAACAGAAGCTGTACCGTTTGCTGCTGTACAGTTTGCATTACTACTGTTAACAGTTAAAGTCATACCTGATGGTTGTGTTACCTGTACTGATTGAGTTAATGTACAGTTATTATTATCTCGAATGGTTACGTTATAAACCCCTGAAGAAACTCCAGTAAATGTATTACCAACTTGGAATGGTCCGCCATTCAGTGAAAACTGATACGGACTCGTTCCACCTCCACCAGTTCCTGTAATTGATCCGTTAGATCCTCCACTACATAAAGGTGGTACAGATGCTAATGTTAATGTAAGTGCAGTAGGTTGAGTAATATTGACACTAACGGTCGTCACACATCCTGCAGCATCTTTCACATTTACAACGTAAGCGCCCTGAGCTAGGTTAGTATAAACACCGGTACCACTTGTAATGTTACCAGGAGTTAAAGTATAACTATATCCCGGAGTACCGCCGGCTGTATTAACTGTAAATGTTCCATTGGTGCCTCCAAAACATGATACGTTTGTTTGGCCTGCTATGTTAGAAACAGGACTTCCGGTATTACCTACAACATAATTGATAGCAACAGTACAACTGTTAGCGTCTCGTACTATTACTGTGTATGAACCCGCCGTTAAACTTCCAACAAAATTATTTGTGCTGAACGGACCACCATTAAATGAATATTGATACGGAGCTAAACCTCCTGTTACTGCTGTAACTGTAGCACTACCATTAGCATTACCGCAAGCCGCATTGGTTGTAACAACAGTTCCTGCAGTTGGACCGGTTACTGTGCCAATGTTAAATGTAGTTTGGAATGTACAACCATTTAAATCACGTACTAATACTGTATGCGTACCGGCAGTTAAAGCTCCGGTTACACTTCCTGTACTTACACCGTTTACTGAGAAGGTATAAGCAGGAGAACCTCCGGTAACACCGGTAATTGACATACTTCCGGCAGTACCTAAACAAGTAGCAGGAGAAGTAGTTAATGTGATTGCAGTTGGACCGGCAGCATTAGCAAGTACAACAGTCTTAACGAAAGTACAACCCTTACTGTCTATTACACCAATAGTGTATGTTCCGGAACCAAGGTTTGTTAATGGAGGTGATGTAGAATAGGCTCCACCATTTACATTATAAGAGAAAGTTGGAGTACCACCGGTAACTCCACCTAATGTAATACTTCCATTATTATTACCGCATGTTGGATTTATTGACGTTGTAGCTAATGCGGTTATTACAGGTGAATTGATTATAGTAGTAGTAAGAGTTACTGTACAACCAAAGTTGTTTACCATAGTAACATTATAGTTTCCTGCACCCAATCCTGTTGCTGTTTGAGTTGGAATTGCAGTACCATTCACTGAAAAACCCGTCACGGTTTGTCCTGCTCCACTCGTATTTGTAATAACGATACTTCCATTATTTAAACCGCAAGTTGCATTACTAGGCGTAAGTACACCTGTAGGTTGTGGGTTAACCACAACGACTCGTGTTGCTGTTCCAACACAACCTCCATTATTAATAGTATGTGTTACTGTATAAGTACCTGGTGTTGTGAAAACAGCCGGACCATAGTTAGCGGTAAATCCAGTTGGCGGCGCGCCTGCGGCAGGATTAAAAGCATATGTGTGCGTACCCGCTGCTGTGGTCGCGTTGAAATTAAAACTATTTCCTTGTAAACATTGTGTACCTGTAGGAACTGTAAATGCAGGATTTATAGCACCAATAGTTATATTAGTTGTGACGACATTGGTACAACTTCCAATGGCAACTGTATGCGAAATAGTATAAACACCAGCATTAGCAAAAGTCATAGAAGGATTAGCTGAGTTGACCGTTGTGACCGTAACACCGGCGGCAGGTGTAGCAGCCCATGTATGAGACACCCCGGCTGTACCTGTGTGATTAAAGTTTACTGGAACACCCGTACATCCAGTAGAGTTAACAGGTGTAAACGCGGCACTAACGGCCGGCACCACTGTCACTTGAACAGTTTTTGTTAATGTATTACAAGGTGTATTAACAGTTGCCGAATAAGTTGTAGTTGCACCCGGACAGACGACAACTGAGTTTAATGTTGAACCTCCAGGTGACCAAAGCACACTTGCACCTGCTCCACAACCACCGGCAATACTATTTACACTTAATGTTGAACAACCAGGAGAACAGAACAATGTTGGACTCGCAACTACGTTAAAGTTTAACGGAACAAAAACACCAGGAACAACAAAAGAAGAAGGCGTTGTCCACGGACCAACAGTATTAGTACCGGAAACCCACTCACGCGCAGAGAAAAAATAAGTTTGTCCCGGACACAAACCAGTATAAGGAATGGTTACCGGATGATAAGGTTCTGTTGTACACTGATCAGGCCATGAACTTGCTATGTTGTAATTAGGAACATTTAATAATGCATTATACCATGGAAAGTTAGCATAGGTAACACCCGGGCCTGCCCAGTTTAATAAGTTTGTTTGCATGGTTGCAGGAGGTGTACCGGTTAACTGACCTGCTGTACAACGTAACTCCACTTGCAGCCAATAAGGACCACCACCACAAGTAGCGGCATTGGAACTTGCCGTAAAAGTTAAAGCCGTTGCACCAACTGTAAATGAAGGATTCACTAAAGCCATACCATGACTGGCGAATGAAGATTTTGAAACGACGAATGATAAAACTAAAGCTAAACTGAAATAAAAAATTTTTCTCATGGGGTTGATAATCAATATTGATGTATGCAAGATGGCAAAATTAACTGAGCTGAGGAAGATACTCGCTAATTTTAGCCCATCATTCACTCATTCAGTATTTTAAGAATAAAGAAATGTTTAGTAAATGTTGATAAAATAGGGCTGATTAAATACCCTTACTTCGTGTTTTGAGGGGCACCCCCCTTTTTGGACATAAGAAACCTAAAAGGATAAAGAGTTTGTCCTATAAATGAGTTTGGAATACTTTTTTGATCAGGAATTCCTAAAACTGGCTTCTTATCCTTTGGCAAGTAAAAATAACCGAACAATAAATCCCACATGTTCAATATGCTGGCATAATTAACACCATGTTCACGCGGGATATTTTTTGCATGATGCCACATATGTGTTTCCGGAGTATTAATTATATAATTCAAAAAGCCCCAATTTATTTTCACATTCATATGCGTGAAAAATCCCCAAACGTTTTGCACAGTAATTTGAAATAAAAAATAATCGGCTACCGAATAACCTACCATAGCGAACGGGATATAAATTAATGGTTTGAAAACAAACATTTCTACAAAATGAAAATGTCTGGTTGAACCGGCACCCAACTCTTCTTGTGCATGATGTATTTTGTGAAATGCCCATAGAAAATCAAATTTATGTAATAGAAAATGCGCCCAGTACTCCATAAAATCCTGAAACAAAAACATTATGAAAACCTGCAGGATCGGATTCCAAGTTGTAATGTCAACCACTTTTAATGAATGAATATCAAACAAAGCGAGGACTTTAAATAAAAGCAATTCGGTTACTGCACATAAACCAAATAAACCAATGATGTAAATTATGACATCATTAAATAATACATAAAAAGTGTCTAACCAAAAGCCCTTTCGGCTCAAAACACCATGCTTCCTTTGTTTTGGCAATATAATTTCTAGAAAAAAACAAAGCGAATAGGCTATGAGCACACAATAATAAACATTATCAAAGGCCGGATTTTTTAACTGATGAATAGTGTAGTTGTAAACAAGTTTTGTTTGTTCAACGAAAGTTGTAGCTATCTCATTAAAAAGTGCCAAATAAATTTACTCTACTATAAATTTAAATTTCTGTGTTTGCCGACCGTTATGATTCGTGACCTTTATAACATACAAACCAGAAGACAATTCCGAAACATCAATGTTTTTTTGCATGAAAATCTCACCACTTTTTAATTGCTTTCCAGTGATATCATAAATTTCATACTTAAACTGCTCGTTACAATTTGATTTATACAACAATAAATCTGATTCATAATTATAGGAAGTGAACCCAAAACAACTGCTTAATTCCGAATAAAAACCAAACCCGGTATTGATACTTCCCACTGTTTTGCAAGTAATAAATGCATCCTCCGTTCCGTTAAATGTGTTTTGATATGGCGTTGACGAAACAGGATAATCAGCACTGCTGGTTGAGCCCGCTAAAACAATTTTGTCTTTACTAAACGAAGCAATATCATGCGGAGTTTCCGCTGATGTACCACCCACATAAGTTGACCAAAATGGAATTCCTGTTGTAGTAAGTTTTATTACTGCTGCATCCCCGCTTCCGCTATTTAGCGTTGTATTACCCACTCCCAGCATTGGGAAATTAGTGCTTTGTGTATTTAATAAAATCACTAATTCCTTATTGTTGTTGATATGCATACGTGTTAAAAAATCATTTGAAGATCCTCCTAAAAAAGTACTCCATTGCATAGCGCCGGTTGGTGATAAACTTAAACAGTAACAATCGTTTTGTCCAGATTTTACCGGTTGATAAGCGCCCGGCGACGTGTAAAATGCAGCGCTATTTGTATGCCCACTGATATAAATGAAATTATTATTGTCTGTAGCTACTCCGTAGGCATCATCAGTTCCTGCATCACCAATATACGTAGAAAAAATCCGTTGTCCGCTTGAATCCAATTTCAAAACATATACTTCCATCCCACCATTTGTTACAGGCTGATAACAACCCGGACTTGTATTTAAATTAAAACTGAAAGAACCTCCTACTCCAATAATATTGCAGTTTTTATCAGTAGCAAGGGCGTGAATATCTTCAGCTCCGGAACCTCCGTAAAATGTACTGAATTTTAAATTTCCATTCTTATTAAATCGTGCAATAAAAGCATCAGTGCCCCCCGCCTGAAACTGCTGAAACGAATTTGTAGTTGTATAAAGAGCATTACTTGTACTCGTTCCTCCTATGATAATATTACTTAATGAATCAGTTATCACATCAAACGAAAAATCACCTTGTCCAACTCCAAAATAAGTTAACCAAACAGGATTACCGGAGAGTGAAAATTTCCCTAAAAAACAATCGTAACTTCCATTGTTTGCTGACTGAAAACATCCTGGCGTTGTGCTTAAATCAGTTCCATCGGTATAGCCACAAAACACAATGGTATTATCTTTACTATAGGTTATTTTTTCGCCGCTATCGAAATTTGAAGTTCCTAAATAGGTACACCAAATCAAACTTCCGCAAGAATCAAACTTTGCCAAAAAAGCCTCATAATTACCTTTTGCCGCAATTTGAAAAGCTCCGGGTGTAACCGGTAAATCCGTATTGTAAGTATTACCTATTACATACACGTTTTTTTGCGGGTCAGTACACACGCCTCTTACCTCATCGTGTTGTAATTTTCCAAAAAAAGTAGAGTAATTAAGGCATGGCTGAGAAAAAGACGAGCTTAGTAAGCCAGTCAAAAAAAACAGTATGAATACTTTTTTGAGCATGAAACAAGAAACATTGCCAAAAGCAACTTCTATATCAAATATAAATAATTATTAAGAATTAACATCTACAGATATTTAAATGCTGTAGCTTTGTAGTATTAATCTAAATTTAATCCATTATAATATGTATCCAGAAGCATTAGTTAAACCAATGAAAGCAGAGTTAACCTCTGTTGGATTTGAAGAATTATTAACCCCGGAAAACGTAGATAAATCCTTAAAGCAAGAAGGAACAGTTTTAGTAGTTGTAAATTCTGTGTGCGGATGTGCCGCAGGCGCCGCTCGTCCGGGTGTGAAGTTAAGTCTTGCAAACGCAAAAAAACCATCAAAACTCACAACTGTATTTGCTGGATTTGACACCGATGCAGTGGTTCAGGCGCGTAAGCATTTTGCACCTTATCCTCCATCATCACCTTGTATTGCATTATTCAAGAACGGTGAATTAGTTCATTTCGTAGAGCGTCACAACATTGAAGGCCGCACTGCACAAATGATTGCCGACCATTTAAAAATGGTTTACGACGAATATTGTTAATCAATAATCACTTTTTCTTTGGCCCGATTTATTCGGGCTTTTTTATGCGCTTAAAAACAGCTTCGGTACACGTATATAAAACAAAAAGCCCCGCAATTGCGGGGCTTTTTAGTTTAGAGAGTAAGACTATGCTTCTTCTTCGATTTCTTCTTTACTAGCCATTAAACGCTCGTATTCTTCCTTGCTTCCAACTACTAATTTTTCGTAGTGGCGCAAACCTGTACCTGCAGGAATTAGGTGACCAACGATAACGTTTTCTTTTAATCCTAATAAAGTATCTACTTTTCCGTTTACAGCTGCTTCGTTCAACACTTTTGTTGTTTCCTGGAACGATGCCGCAGAAATCCAACTGTTAGTTTGTAATGAAGCGCGCGTAATACCTTGTAAGATTGGATTAGCAGTTGCAGGAACAGCGTCGCGTGCTTCTACTAATTTTTGATCTTTACGACGTAATACAGAGTTCTCGTCACGTAATTTACGTGCAGTGATAATCTGACCGCGTTTTAATTCAGCTGAATCACCCGGATCCATTACAACTTTCTTACCATAAACATTGTCGTTTTCTTCCATGAAATCAACTTTGTTTACAATTTGTTGCTCTAAGAAAATAGTATCACCCGGATCAACAATCTCAACTTTACGCATCATTTGACGCACGATAGTTTCGAAATGTTTGTCGTTCAATTTCTGACCTTGTAAACGGTAAACCTCCTGGATTTCGTTTACTAAGTATTCCTGAACAGCAGTAGGGCCTTTAATCGCTAAGATATCGCCAGGAGAAGTCGCTCCGTCTGATAATGGATCACCAGCACGTACGAAATCATTTTCCTGAACTAAGATATGCTTAGATAAAGACACTAAGTAACGGCGTTGTTCGCCGGTTTTAGCTTCTACTACTACCTCACGGTTACCACGCTTAATTTTACCGAAAGTAACGATACCGTCGATTTCAGAAACTACAGCAGGGTTACTTGGGTTACGAGCCTCGAATAATTCAGTTACACGAGGTAAACCACCGGTGATATCACCTGTTTTACCGGTAACACGAGGAATCTTAACTAAAATCTGACCTGGTTCGATTTTCGCTTTTTCGTTTACAACGATATGCGCTCCAACCGGAATGTTGTATGTTTTTAAAGACTCACCTTTTTTATCCACGATTCTAATTAACGGATTCATGGTTTTGTCTTTACTTTCAATGATTACTTTTTCTTTAAAGCCTGTTTGCTCGTCAGATTCTTCACGGAAAGTTACATTTTCTTTGATGTGTTCGTACTCAACTGTACCACCAAATTCTGAAACGATAACAGCGTTATATGGATCCCAATCGCATAATAAATCACCCTTCTTCACTTTTGAACCCGGCTTGATATATAATGCAGAACCATAAGGAACGTTACCTGTTGTTAAAGTAATTCCTGTGTTTGCGTCAACGATGCGTAACTCAGTTGAACGACCTATAACGGTGTTCACCTTAGCCCCATCAGTATTTACGCTTTCAACAGTTCTTAACTCATCAATTTCAACGATACCATCGTGTTTAGCAATCAATGAAGATGATGCAGCGATGTTACTTGCAGTACCACCCACGTGGAAAGTACGTAATGTTAACTGTGTACCCGGCTCACCGATCGACTGTGCAGCGATTACACCAACAGCTTCACCTAACTGAACTAAGCGTCCGTTAGCTAAGTTGCGGCCATAACATTTTGCACAAACACCTGATTTAGATTCGCAGGTTAATACCGAACGAATTTCAACCGACTCAATCGGAGATTTTTCGATTGCCGCACCAACATCTTCAGTAATTAATTCACCACCTTGTACGATTAATTCGCCTGTAGTTGGATGGTAAACATCATTCACTGCAACACGTCCTAAAATACGATCGTATAATGTTTCAACTACATCGTCGTTATTTTTTAATGCCGACATAGTTAATCCACGTAATGTACCACAATCTGCTTCGTTAATAATAACGTCTTGCGCCACGTCAACTAAACGACGAGTTAAGTAACCCGCATCCGCTGTTTTTAACGCCGTATCGGCAAGACCTTTACGAGCACCGTGGGTTGAAATAAAGTATTCCAAAATCGAAAGACCTTCACGGAAGTTCGATAATACCGGATTCTCGATAATTTCAGCACCGGTAGCACCAGCTTTTTGAGGCTTCGCCATCAAACCGCGCATACCACTTAACTGCTTAATTTGTTCCTTAGAACCACGAGCACCTGAATCTAACATCATGTACACCGCGTTAAATCCTTGCTTATCGCTGCTCAAAGTATCTAATACTTTCTTAGTTACTTTAGAGTTAGTGTGCGTCCAGATATCAATGATTTGGTTGTAACGTTCGTTGTTAGTAATGAAACCCATGTTATAGTTATTCATTACCTCTTCAACTTGTTCGTGAGCTTCTTTAATAATCACAGCTTTTTCAGCCGGAGTTTGAATATCACCTAAGTTGAACGATAAACCACCACGGAATGCAGTGCGGAAACCTAATTCTTTGATATCATCTAAGAATTTAGCGGTCTTCGCCATACCTGTTTTCTTCAATACCATACCGATGATATCACGTAACGATTTTTTCGTTAATAATTCATTGATATAACCTACTTCGTGTGGTACAACCTGATTGAAAATTACACGTCCTACAGAAGTCTCAATTAATTTCTCAACTAATTTATCGCCTTCTAAAGCATTTGTAATTTTCACTTTTATTTGTGCGTGTAAGTCAACTTGCTTCTCATTGTAAGCAATGATCACTTCTTCTGCACTATAAAATATTTTTCCTTCACCTTTAACCTTATCATTCGGTAAATTTCTCTTCGACTTAGTTAAGTAATATAAACCTAACACCATGTCCTGAGAAGGAACCGCTACCGGTGCACCGTTAGATGGGTTTAAGATGTTATGAGAAGCCAACATTAAAATTTGAGTTTCCAAAATAGCTGCATGTCCTAATGGAACGTGCACTGCCATCTGGTCACCGTCGAAGTCAGCGTTAAACGCGGTACACACTAATGGGTGTAACTGAATCGCTTTTCCTTCAATTAATTTTGGCTGGAATGCCTGGATACCTAACCTGTGGAGTGTCGGGGCACGGTTAAGCATTACAGGATGTCCTTTTAATACGTTTTCTAAGATATCCCAAACGATTGGCTCTTTACGATCAACAATTTTCTTTGCAGATTTAACTGTTTTCACGATTCCACGCTCAATCATTTTACGGATAATAAATGGCTTGAATAATTCAGCCGCCATTTCCTTTGGTAAACCGCATTCGTGTAATTTTAACTCAGGACCTACAACAATTACCGAACGAGCCGAGTAGTCAACACGCTTACCTAATAAGTTCTGACGGAAACGACCTTGCTTACCTTTTAATGAATCAGATAAAGATTTTAAAGCACGGTTAGATTCAGTTTTAACTGCATTTGATTTACGAGAGTTATCAAATAACGAGTCAACTGATTCTTGTAACATACGCTTTTCGTTACGTAAGATTACATCCGGAGCTTTAATTTCAATTAAACGCTTTAATCGGTTGTTACGAATGATTACACGACGGTATAAGTCATTTAAATCCGATGTAGCGAAACGTCCGCCATCCAATGGAACTAATGGACGTAACTCAGGTGGAATAACCGGAACAATTTTCACAATCATCCACTCTGGCTTGTTTACTACGTGAGTATTAGCCTGACGGAATGCTTCAATAACCTGTAGACGCTTCAACGCTTCGTTTTTACGTTGCTGTGAAGTTTCAGTTGAAGCTTTGTGACGTAATTCATATGATAAACTATCTAAATCCAAACGGGATAATAAATCCTGAATTGCTTCAGCACCCATTTTCGCCACAAATTTATTCGGATCTGTTTCATCTAATAAATGATTGTCTTTTGGTAAACCATCTACAATGTTTAAGTATTCCTCTTCAGTTAAGAAGTCTAAATAACTTACACCATTAGCAGCGGCAACACCTGCATTGATTACAACATAACGCTCGTAATAAATGATAGTATCTAACTTTTTAGTTGGTAAACCTAAGATGTAACCGATTTTGTTTGGTAACGAACGGAAGTACCAGATATGAGCAACAGGTACCACTAAGCTAATGTGGCCCATCCGCTCACGACGTACTTTTTTCTCAGTTACTTCAACACCGCAACGGTCGCAAATGATACCCTTATAACGGATACGCTTGTATTTTCCACAATGACATTCGTAATCCTTTACAGGACCGAAAATACGCTCGCAGAATAAACCATCACGCTCCGGCTTATAGGTACGGTAGTTAATTGTCTCCGGTTTTAATACTTCACCACTTGAACGCTGAAGAATTGACTCAGGCGAAGCAAGGCTGATAGTAATCTTAGAGAAATTTGATTTTAATTTATTATCTTTTCTTAAAGCCATTATAATTGCTGTTAGATTTTTACTTAGTTAATTAATCCATTGTTACATCTAAGGCTAAACCTCTCAATTCATGTAATAATACATTGAATGATTCTGGAATACCCGGTGTTGGAATGTTCTCACCTTTTACAATAGCTTCATAAGCTTTTGCACGGCCCATTACGTCATCAGACTTAACAGTTAACAATTCCTGTAACACATTAGCTGCACCGTATGCTTCAAGTGCCCAAACCTCCATCTCACCAAAACGCTGACCACCAAATTGCGCTTTACCACCTAAAGGTTGTTGCGTAATTAATGAGTAAGGTCCGATTGAACGAGCGTGCATCTTATCATCAACCATGTGGCCTAATTTCAACATGTAGATAATACCTACAGTAGCCGGTTGGTCAAAGCGCTCACCTGTTCCACCATCAATTAAGAAAGTACGGCCGAATTGAGGAAGACCAGCTTTAGAAGTGTATTCATCGATTTGCTCCATTGAAGCACCGTCGAAAATAGGAGTTGCAAATTTCAATCCTAATTTCTGACCGGCCCACGCCAATACAGTTTCATAAATCTGACCTAAGTTCATACGAGAAGGTACACCAAGAGGATTTAAAACAATATCCACCGGAGTTCCATCTTCTAAGAATGGCATATCTTCTTCTTTTACGATACGCGCAACGATACCTTTGTTACCGTGGCGTCCTGCCATCTTATCACCTACTTTTAACTTACGTTTTTGTGCAATGTAAACTTTCGCTAACTGAACGATACCTGCTGGTAATTCGTCACCAACTGTTACTTGGAACTTCTCACGCTTGTATTGACCAAGTAAATCGTTATACTTAATCATGAAGTTGTGTAACAAGCGTTCGATTTGTTCGTTCTTGTCTTTATCAGTTGTCCAGTTGCTTGGATTAACTTCAGAGTAATCTACTCTTTCTAATAATTTTTGAGTGAATTTTGTTCCGCGAGGGATAATCTCTTCGCCTAAGATATTAGTAACACCTTGTGAAGTGCGACCATTTACTAAAACAAATAACTTATCAATTAATTGAAGTTTTAAATTATGGACATTCTTTTCATGTTCAGAATCTAATTTATCAATTAAAGGTTTTTCTTCTGCCTTAGCTTTTTTATCCTTAATAGCGCGAGAGAATAAACGCTTATCGATTACTACACCCTTTAATGATGGAGGAACGCGTAAAGAAGCATCCTTTACATCACCTGCTTTGTCACCAAAGATAGCGCGTAATAATTTTTCTTCCGGAGAAGGATCTGTTTCACCTTTTGGAGTGATTTTACCGATTAAGATATCACCTTCTTTTACATCAGCACCAACACGAATAATACCTTTGTCGTCAAGATCCTTTGTAGCATCTTCACTTACGTTAGGAATATCCGGAGTTAACTCTTCTAATCCGCGTTTTGTATCACGAACTTCTAAAGTATACTCATCAATATGAATTGAAGTGAAGATATCATCACGAACAATTTTTTCAGAAATTACGATAGCATCCTCAAAGTTGTAACCCTTCCAAGGCATGAACGCTACTTTTAAGTTGCGGCCTAATGCCAACTCACCGTTTTCGGTAGCATATCCATCACATAATACCTGTCCTTTTGAAACCTTATCACCTTTCTTAACGATTGGCTTTAAGTTCATACAAGTACTCTGATTGGTTTTTTGGAATTTCGTTAACTTATAAGTTTTTACATCACCGTCGAAGCTTACTAATTTTTCTTCTTCCGAGCGATTGTAACGAATCACGATTTCATTTGCATCAACATATTCAACAATTCCTTCACCTTCTGCATTGATTAATACACGTGAATCTTGCGCAACACGCGCTTCGATACCGGTACCAACAATTGGAGCTTGTGGACGCATTAAAGGAACCGCCTGACGTTGCATGTTTGATCCCATTAACGCACGGTTAGCATCATCATGCTCTAGGAATGGAATTAACGAAGCAGCGATTGAAGCAATTTGGTTTGGAGCGATGTCCATTAAGTGAATTTTCTCAGGCTCTAATACCGGGAAATCACCTTCATAACGCGCAACCACTTTCTTGCCAATCAAGTTTCCTTTTTCGTCAATTTCAGCGCTGGTTTGAGCAATGTTCTTTTGATCTTCTTCTTCAGCTGTTAAATAAACAATTGGTTTATTTACTTCAATCTTACCTTCTTTAACCGGACGGTATGGCGTTTCAATAAATCCTAACTTGTTAATTTTAGCGTACACACATAATGAAGAAATCAAACCAATGTTTGGTCCTTCCGGTGTTTCAATTGTACATAAACGACCGTAGTGCGTGTAGTGAACGTCACGTACCTCGAAACCTGCGCGCTCACGAGATAAACCTCCTGGCCCGAGTGCCGATAAACGACGTTTGTGAGTAATCTCTGATAATGGATTGGTTTGATCCATAAACTGAGATAACTGATTAGTACCAAAGAATGAGTTAATAACTGACGATAATGTTTTAGCATTAATCAAATCAGTTGGAGTAAACACCTCGTTATCGCGAACGTTCATACGCTCACGAATTGTACGCGCCATACGAGCTAAACCTACACCAAATTGAGAGTAAAGCTGCTCACCTACGGTACGTACACGACGGTTACTTAAGTGATCGATATCATCCACATCTGTTTTAGAGTTAATTAATTCGATCAAATATTTAATGATTAGGATCATATCCTCCTTCGTAAGAACACGGATGTTCATTGGGATATCGATTCCTAATTTTTTGTTAATACGGTAACGACCTACTTCTCCTAAATCGTAACGTTTATCAGAGAAGAATAACTTGTCGATAACACCACGAGCGGTTTCTTCATCTGGTGGTTCTGCGTTACGTAATAAACGGTAGATGTATTCAATCGCTTCTTTTTCAGAATTGGTTGAATCTTTTTGTAAAGTATTGTAGATAATTGCGAAGTCAGCAGTATTAATATCTTCCTTGTGTAAGATGATAGATTTTACTCCTGCGTCAGCGATTAAGTCGATGTGTGCATCTTCTAAAATAGTTTCACGGTCTAAGATAACCTCATTACGTTCGATAGACACTACTTCTCCGGTATCCTCATCTACGAAATCTTCTAACCAGGTTTTTAAAACACGTGCCGCTAAACGACGACCTACTTCACGTTTTAAACCGGCTTTACTAACTTTTACTTCGTCAGCTAAACCAAATATTTCTAAAATTTGTTTATCGCTTTCAAAACCGATAGCGCGTAATAAAGTTGTTACCGGTAACTTTTTCTTACGATCGATGTAAGCATACATTACGTTATTGATATCGGTAGCAAATTCTATCCACGAACCTTTGAAAGGGATAACACGTGCACTATATAATTTTGTTCCATTTGCGTGACGGCTTTGTCCGAAGAACACGCCCGGTGAACGGTGTAACTGAGATACAATTACCCTTTCAGCACCATTGATTACGAAAGAACCTTTCGGTGTCATGTAAGGAATTGTTCCCAAGTATACGTCTTGCATAATGGGTTCGAAATCTTCATGTTCAGGATCGGTACAGTACAAATATAATTTTGCCTTTAAAGGCACACTGTACGTTAATCCACGCTCGATACACTCATCAATTGAGTAGCGAGGCGGATCGATATAATAATCTTTAAACTCTAAAACGAAGTTGTTACGTGCATCCGAAATAGGAAAATTTTCGGCAAACACTTTAAACAAGCCTTCTTTTTTACGGTTCTCAGGTGTGGTTTCTAACTGGAAAAAATCCTGGAAAGATTTAACCTGAATGTCCAAAAAGTCGGGATACTCAATTGGAAACTTATTGGATGAGAAATTAATTCTCGTTTTATTTTTTACTGTTGCAGCCAAGTTATTTAAAGTTAAGTTAGTTAAAGATTAAAGAACCAAAGTACGGTTGAAATAAATACAAACAGGAAAGGGCCATAAATTATGGCCTTTTCCTTGTTATGTAATTAATTACTTAATTTCAACTTTAGCACCAGCTTCTTCTAAAGCTTTCTTAATAGATTCAGCTTCTTCCTTCGCAATACCTTCTTTTACTGCTTTAGGAGCACCGTCTACTAAGTCTTTAGCTTCTTTCAAGCCAAGTCCTGTTAAATCTTTAACAACTTTTACTACGCCTAATTTACCAGCGCCAGCATCAGTTAAAATTACGTCGAATGCAGTTTTTGCAGCAGCAGCATCGCCACCTGCAGCACCACCACCTGCAACTACTACAGCTGCAGCAGCTGGTTCGATACCGTAATCGTCTTTTAATATTTTTGCTAATTCTTGTACATCTTTCACTGTTAAGTTAACAAGTGTTTCAGCTATTGATTTTACGTCTGCCATTTTATTATGGTTTTAAATTTTTAATAATTGATTGTTTTGTTTTTGTTCTTTTTGATAATTGTTTTTGTTAACGATTACGCCGCAGTTGCTTCGTCGCCACCTTTTTTGTTTTCCAAGCCACCTAATACACGTTTGATTGGTGATTGTAATAACATAACGATGTCGCCGATTAATTCGTTCTTCGACTTCAATGAAGCCAAAGCATCTAATTGTGCATCTCCGATATAAACTGTTTCTTCAACGTAAGCTGCTTTTAAAGCCGGTTTAGAATCCTTTTTACGGAATTCTTTAATCGCCTTTGCAGGAGCGTTTGAAGTTTCGGTAAACATTAAAGCTGTTTCTCCTTTTAATGCAGGAATTAAATCAGCTAATTTGCTGTCGTTAGCACGCTCAATTGCTTTTTTAAGCAATGTGTTTTTAACTACAGTGATGCTTACTTTCTTTTCAAAACAAACCTTACGGAAAGCATTTACTTTTTCAACTGTCAACGATGAACAATCTGCTAAATAGATTTTGTTGTTAGCGTTTAATTTTTCCACTAACTCATCTATCATTTTCGATTTTTGCTCTTTATTCATGCGATTTTTTATTAGTTGAATAATTTAGTATCAATGATAATGCCCGGGCTCATAGTGCTGCTCATAGTTACCGACTTCATGTAGGTACCTTTTGCGCTTGATGGCTTTAATTTGATGATAGCCTGAATAACTTCATTAGCGTTCTCTTCGATTTTTTGTGCATCGAAAGATACTTTACCTACGCTAGTATGAATAATACCTGCTTTATCAACTTTAAAGTCAATTTTTCCGCCTTTTGAATCCTGAACGGCCTTACCAACTTCCATGGTTACAGTACCGGTTTTTGGGTTTGGCATTAAACCACGAGGGCCTAACACACGACCTAAAGCACCTACTTTACCCATTACTGAAGGCATAGTAATAATTACATCTACATCGGTCCAACCGCCTTTGATTTTCTCGATGTATTCGTCTAATCCAACGTAATCAGCTCCTGCTGCTTTAGCTTCCGCTTCCTTATCAGGAGTTACGATTGCTAAGATGCGAACAGTTTTTCCAGTACCATGAGGTAATGAAACGATACCGCGTACCATTTGATTAGCTTTCTTAGGATCAACTCCTAAACGGATCGCAAGATCCACAGAAGAATCAAACTTCGTGGTAGTAATTTCTTTTACCACTTTAGCAGCTTCTGTTAGTGAATAGGTCTTGTTTTGGTCGAATTTCGCCAAAGCAGCCTTTCTTTTTTTAGTTAACGTTGCCATTTTTAAGCTAGTTTTTGATTAATAATAATTTAATTAAAAAGGTTTGTTACCTGTAACAGTAACGCCCATGCTGCGTGCAGTACCTGCAACCATGCTCATTGCACTCTCCACTGTAAAACAGTTCATGTCTACAATTTTGTCTTCTGCAATTTTGCGAATTTGATCCCATGAAATAGAACCAACTTTCTTACGGTTACTTTGGCCTGAACCACCTTTAATTTTGGTGACCTCCATAATTTGTGCAGCTACCGGTGGACGTTTGATAATGAAATCAAAAGTCTTGTCGGAATAAACATTGATGATAACAGGTAATACTTTACCTTGTTGTTCCTGAGTTCTGGCATTAAATTGCTTACAGAACTCCATAATGTTTACACCCTTGGCACCTAAAGCCGGACCAATTGGAGGCGATGGGTTAGCAGCTCCACCTTTAATTTGCAACTTTACAATTGCTGATAACTCTTTTGCCATTTTTATTTGTTTTTATTTGTTTAGTTGATAAAGCTAATGTCTCACCTATAACTTTATCGCTTTTATTGTTGGTCTTTCGTTTTGGATTCCGTTTCCGGAGATTTACTTTGAGTTGGAAGCAGCAAAGCGTCTCATGTTCCAAAATCTACTTAACCTTCAATGTTTTTATTCTCTTTCAACTTCTCCGTAACTTAACTCAACAGGAGTTTTACGGCCGAAGATTTTAACTGTAACTTTAATTTTCTTCTTCTCTTCGTTAACCTCTTCAATGATTCCGTTAAATCCATTAAACGGACCATTAATAACCTTCACAGATTCACCTACAACGTAATTTGTTGTTACGGTTCCTTCTGCCTCAGTTAACTCATCCACCTTACCTAAAATGCGATTCACTTCTGATAAACGCATTGGCACCGGTTCTCCGCCTTTAGTTTCTCCTAAGAAACCAATCACACCGGTAATGTTTTTAATGATATGAGGAATTTCACCTACCAAAGAAGCTTCGATTAATACGTAACCAGGATAGAAAGAACGCTCTTTCGCGATTTTTTTTCCGTTACGGATCTGAATAATTTTCTCAGTGGGAATTAACACTTGCGAAACGTAATCGTTTAGCTTTAAACGGTTAATTTCAACCTCAATGTATTGCTTCACTTTTTTCTCCTGACCACTAATAGCCCGAACCACGTACCATTTTTTAGTTGAAGTTGAAGTGTCTTGTTTTACTTGCGTTGCCATTTCTACAATCTTGTCTAATTAAAATTATAAGCCATTAATCATTTGGTAAGCTAATTCCATTAACTTTCCAAAAGCTGTATCCATAGCAAATACAACTAAAGCAATAATAATTGAAGCAACCATTACCACCATTGCACTGCCTTGTAGTTCTTGCCATGTTGGCCAACTCACTTTCGTTACCAATTCGTTGGTAGTTTCTTCAAAATATGTTTTTATTTTACTCATATCATTTCTTTTTTAGTTCGCAGTTTCTAGTTCGCAGTATAACTCCGAACTAAGAACCACTCACTGTTTTGCACGGGCAGAGAGATTCGAACTCCCATCAACGGTTTTGGAGACCGCTATTCTACCATTGAACTATGCCCGTAATTTGGTTCAATGCTTATTTTTCGACCAAAATTGCCGGTTTTTCTACCAAAAAATACCTGCTTTTATAAACAGCAAAATGGCATCCCGCGAACGGGAGCCATTTTGCCTATATATAAACTATGGCAATTAATCTAAGATCTCAGTTACCTGACCTGCACCAACTGTACGGCCACCTTCGCGAATCGCGAAACGTAAACCTTTGTCCATTGCAATTGGGTTGATCAAGTTAACAGTGATGGTAACGTTATCACCAGGCATAACCATTTCGCGACCTGATTCTAATTCGATTTCCCCTGTAACGTCAGTTGTACGGAAATAGAATTGAGGACGGTATTTGTTATGGAATGGAGTGTGACGTCCACCTTCTTCTTTTTTCAAGATATAAACCTCAGCTTTAAATTTAGCGTGTGGTTTTACTGAACCAGGTTTTGCGATAACCATACCACGACGGATATCTTTTTTCTCGATACCACGTAATAATAAACCTACGTTATCTCCAGCCTCACCGTAATCTAAGATTTTACGGAACATCTCTACACCAGTTACAGTTGATGCTAATTTCTCAGCACCCATACCAATAATATCTACTGCATCGTTAGAGTTGATTACACCTGTTTCGATACGACCTGTAGCAACTGTACCACGACCAGTGATCGTGAAAACGTCTTCTACCGGCATCAAGAAAGGCTTATCTTTATCACGTGGAGGAAGAGGGATATACTCATCTACCGCGTTCATTAATTCCATGATTTTATCAACCCATTTTGGGTCTTTGTTTAATCCACCTAAAGCAGAACCACGGATGATTGGAGTGTTATCACCATCAAACTTGTAGAATGATAATAATTCACGGATTTCCATTTCAACTAAGTCTAATAACTCAGCATCTTCAACCATGTCAACTTTATTCATGAACACAACGATACGAGGTACACCTACCTGACGAGCTAAGAGGATATGCTCGCGAGTTTGTGGCATCGGACCATCAGTAGCAGCTACCACTAAGATAGCACCGTCCATTTGTGCAGCACCTGTAACCATGTTTTTAACGTAGTCAGCGTGGCCCGGACAGTCAACGTGTGCGTAGTGACGTTTTTCTGTTGCATACTCAACGTGTGAAGTATTAATTGTAATACCGCGTTCTTTTTCTTCAGGAGCATTGTCGATTGAAGAGAAATCGCGTAATTCTGCTAAACCTTTGTCAGCTAATACAGTTGTAATAGCAGCAGTTAAGGTAGTTTTTCCGTGGTCAACGTGACCAATAGTTCCAATGTTTACGTGTGGTTTGGAACGGTCGAATTTTTCTTTTGCCATAGTAGTTAATTTACTTGTTTTGTTATTTTTTGTTTATATATATTAGTTATTGACTAATCTTTTTAATTCGCTGTTTTCACAGTTTTTGAGCTGTTGAGCAGGATTGAACTGCCGACCTCTTCCTTACCAAGGAAGTGCTCTACCACTGAGCTACAACAGCTAATTGCTCTCCTCTTCCACCACCAATATTAAATGAACTTACCATCTTTACATGCGAAAAGTCCCGCATTTTGGGGACATCCAAAGGAATTGAAATCGTGATGCACAAACTTCGCTTCTCTTTGTCTCCGCAATCCGGAGGTATTTCTCTTCCCTTCTACCTTTCAACTCTGAGCGGAAGACGGGTCTCGAACCCGCAACCTCTAGCTTGGAAGGCTAGAGCTCTACCAATTGAGCTACTTCCGCTTGTAAAATGCAACAGTTAAATCTGTAACCTCTTGCATACCAAGTGGGGTAAGATGGATTCGAACCACCGAAGTCGAAAGACAGCAGATTTACAGTCTGCCCCATTTGGCCACTCTGGTATTACCCCCCAAATCAACAAAAAGAGCCGAAGAAGGGACTCGAACCCCCGACCAGCTGATTACAAATCAGCTGCTCTACCAGCTGAGCTACTTCGGCTTTTTGGTGTTTTACAAAGAACATTTACCCTTTAAAAAGGGACTGCAAATGTAGTAACAAATTTGGTTGCTGCAAAAAAATAAGATACTTTTTTTATTTCTCTTATAACATACTGAAAAACTGAAATATACAGATGGTTTTTTACCAAGGTTTTAGGTTTAACTAATATTATATTTTATTGGCTTTGAGATTAAGCTCGAAAGTAACAACTTTAAATGATTAAATTCTTTTAGATTTTCACTATTCAAAATATGAAAAAAATATTTATTTTATTAAGTTTTTTTGCCACTTTTTTTGGCTTTTCACAAGCTCCTAGTCCGGTAAAGTGGGAGGCAAGTTATTTAAGCATCAATGCTGACGAAGGCGAAATTATTATTGTTGCTAAAATTGACAAAGGTTGGCATATTTACTCTCAAAATATTGCTCCCGATGCAGGTCCTATTCCAACCTCATTTAATTATACTCCCGGTACAAATTTTGAATTAGTTGGGAAAACAGTGGAAGGAAATGCACACGAGGTTTTCGATAAAGCATTTGATACCAAACTTCAAATTTTCGACGATAAAGCCGAGTTTAAACAGAAAATAAAACTAAAAAACAGCAAAGGATTTACTACACTTGTGAAGCTTGAATTTATGACGTGTAACGATATGCAATGCCTACCTCCGAAAACGATTGAATTAACGGTTAATATTGCATCTAAAAAGTAGGAATATAATTTTAGGTGTTTATGGTAGCAAATGTTACACAATTAAATCGCACTAAATCTTAATTTTGCCCACGTATCGCAAGTTTTAAATATGAAAAAATTCATCTTAGGAATAATATTATCAATTTTTAGTTTTGGAATTCTAACCGCTCAGGATAATCCTGTTCACTGGAGCTTTTCTTCCAAAAAAATCAGCGATTGCGAATACGAATTAACTTTTAAAGCAAAGATTGATGAACCCTGGCATTTATATTCTTTAAACAAAGCCGGAGATGAAGGTCCAAACCCAACCGTTTTTACATTTAAGAAAAATTCCGATTACGAATTAATCGGTAAAGTAAAACAAGGCAAACCTCTTAAAGAGTTTGATAAAGTTTTTGAAATGAATGTGGAGTATTATAAACATGATGCCACATTTACGCAACGTATTAAACTTTTAACCGATAAGAAAATAAAAATTACCGGTAAATACGAATATCAGGCATGCACTGAAGAGAAGTGTATTTTTCCGCCGGCTGACAATTTTGATTTTGAATTACAAGGAACCTCCGCATGCAACACAGGTTCTTCTGCAACTGCATCTACACCAACTGTAATTGACTCTACAGCTAAAGACTCTATAAATGAGGCGGCTGTTCAAGTTGCCGAAAAAGATTCTGCAAATCAAGCGAACGCACAAACTGGCGCTGAGATAAAAGAAACACATTATGAAGATCAAAAACCGGCAGCTACTTCAATGTCGTGGTTCGGGATATTTTTAGCAGGCTTTATTGGTGGATTCGCTGCATTGCTTACACCATGTGTATTTCCAATGATTCCAATGAATGTGAGTTTCTTTACCAAACAAAGTAAAACAAAACAACAAGGTATCCGTAATGCTTTAACCTATGCTCTTTTTATCATTATTCTTTATGTAGGTTTAGGACTTGGTGTTACTTTAATTTTCGGTGCCGGCGCTCTTCATACTCTTTCTACTAATGTTTGGTTCAATCTTGCATTCTTTGTTCTTCTCCTTGTTTTTGCCGCCTCTTTCTTAGGCGCATTTGAAATTGTATTACCAAGTTCCTTCGTTAATAAAATGGATGCGAAAGCAGATAAGGGTGGAATGATTGGAATTTTCTTTATGGCATTTACTTTAGCTTTAGTTTCTTTTTCTTGTACAGGACCCATCATCGGTACTCTATTAGTGGAAGCGTCTTCCACCGGAAATATTGCCGGTCCGTTTTGGGGTATGTTTGGTTTTGCGTTAGCTTTATCATTACCATTCGGATTGTTCGCAGCTTTCCCCGGATGGTTAAACTCTTTACCTCAATCAGGCGGATGGTTAAACGCCGTGAAAGTTACGCTTGGTTTTTTAGAATTAGCACTCGCACTAAAATTTGCATCTAACGCAGATTTAGTTGTACAAGCCGGTATTCTTACACGCGAAGTTTTCATTGGATTATGGATTGTAATTTTTGGCCTATTAGGTGTTTACTTGATTGGCGGATTTAAAACTTCGCATGACAGCGATTTAAAGCACGTCTCTGTTACGCGTTTATTTTTCGCTATCACTTCTTTCTTCATTACGATTTATTTAATCCCCGGCATGTGGGGAGCTCCTTTAAAAATATTCAGTGGCATATTACCTCCATTAGAATATTCTGAATCGCCGCATGGATTTGGAGGAAGCGGCAATACGCACACCGTTAGTTCTTCAGAAAATCCGGTTGACAAAGAATTTGCTCAGTACATTGAAGTAAATAAAAACGGTATCGTTCATTTTAAAAATGATTACGAACATGCATTAGCGTATGCTAAAAAAGTAGGGAAACCACTCATGGTTGATTTTACCGGGCACGCCTGCGCTAATTGTCGTAAAACGGAAGATTATGTGTGGCCGGATGGTGAAGTAACAAAACGATTAAATAATGATGTGGTTTTAGTTTCTCTTTATGTAGATGACAAGCGCGAATTAGCAGAGAAAGATTACATGAATGTTCATTGGTACGGAAAAGATCGAGTTATTACCGACATTGGAGATAAATTTAAATACATGGAGGAAACTTTATACGGACAAAGTACGCAACCTCTTTATGTTTTATTAGACCATGATGAAAAACTAATCGCTCCGGTGCGCGGTTATGATCCAAATATTCCTGATTACGTGAAGTGGTTAGATGATGGTATCAATACGTTTAAATCGAAACAAAAATAGTTATCAAACTATCCTGATTCTTTTCTTCTGTTGAGTAAATTTGATAAGCATTATTGCTTCTATGGCTCAACGCATACAAGTTAAATCTGTTTTAAACAAAGCGAAGCAAACCGATTCGTGGTTCTTGGATGGTTACACAATCAATCCATACAGCGGTTGTTCATTTAACTGTTTGTATTGCTATATACGCGGCAGTAAGTACGGCGAACACATGGAGGAAAAAGTTTCCATTAAGGAAAATACGATGGAAATACTGGAAAAACAACTATTCAATCGTGCTAAAAAACAAGAATTTGCTTTTGTAGTGATAGGTTCGGCTACCGATCCCTATTTGCATTTTGAGTCAGAAGAAAAACTAACAAGAGGAATTTTAGAGTTAATACTAAAACATCGCTTTCCTGCGCACATTGTCACTAAGTCTGAATTAATAACACGTGATTTTGATTTATTGGAAGAGATAAACAAAGTAGCCATTTTACCAATGAATCTTGCACACAAGATGGATCAAAAAGTCGTTGTGAGTTTTTCTTTCTCAAGTGTTGACGATACAGTAGGAAAAATATTCGAGCCCGGCGCACCATTACCCTCCTTAAGATTAAAGACACTTGAAACAACTGTAAAGAATGGATTTCTTGCCGGCGTAAGTATGATGCCAACTATTCCTTTCGTTAGTGATACGACTGAATCTCTTAACCAAATGTTTTCAGCCTTTAAACAACACGGGGCGCATTACGCGATGCCTTCTACAATAACTTTGTTCGGTAATTCAAGAGGTGATAGTAAAACCATGATGTTTCGTGCCATTGAAAAATACTACCCGCATCTTTTAGAAAAATATAAAAAGTGGTTTGACCAATCGGATTACATGCCTGCGTATTATAACAACGCATTTAATAAAAAAATGAAGGAATTGAGTCAAGAGTTTAATTTACCCTTACGTATTGTTCAATAAAAAAGGCTGCCTCACGAGACAGCCTTTACTATGATTTAATAGAATTTTAATTCTTAATTACTTTTATAACCTCAGCTTTGTTTTTACCCACTGTTAATTTCACAAAGTAAATTCCATTTGCAACAGAAGATAAATCAATCTCAATTGATTTTACAGAAGCACTTGGCTCAATAGTGTTTTTAGCATGTACCTTTCCTAATACGTCTACCACTTCTATAACAACATCAACACTGTTTGCATTCAAATTAGCGACAGTAATTTTTCCTGTTGTAGGATTTGGATACACTGCAAATCCCGGATTACTATTCGCTTCGTTAATACCTGTACAAGTAGAAACACTTACGCTGGCTACTGCTAAACCTGAACAAGAGCCACTAGTTCCTGTTACGGTATAATTAGTAGAAGTTGCTGGTGTAAATGTTGCTACGGATGATGTTCCTCCTCCTGAAGTCCAATTATATGTACTAGCTCCACTCGCACTAAAAGTAACAGAGCTTCCCGCACATATTACTTGATTGGCGTTTCCAATACTTACTGTTGGTGTAGGATTTACTGTAACGTTTACCACAGCACTTGAAGAACACGTTCCATTATTTCCTGTAACTGTATAAGAAGTGGAGTTAGAAGGAGAATAAGTAGCCGAAGCTGAAGTTCCACCACCGGATGTCCAGTTATAAGAAGCAGCTCCACTCGCATTAAATGTTACTGGACTACCCGAACAAATTGCTTGGTTTGGATTTGAAACAACCACTGTAGGAGTGCCGGCAACCGTTACATTAGCAACAGCACTTGAAGAACAAGAGCCCGATGTTCCGGTAACAGTATAAGATGTGGTTACAGTCGGAGTATAGATTGCAGTTGAAGATGTTCCGCCTCCGGATGTCCAGCTATATGACGTTGCTCCACTTGCGTTGAATGTTACAGTATTTCCTGTACAAATAGTTTGATTAGCATTTGTAATGTTTACTGTTGGTGTTGGATTTACCGTCACACTTACAACCGCATTTGAATTACATGTGCCGTTATTACCGGTAACTGTATAAGATGTTGATGTTGCAGGATTGTAAGTTGCGGATGAAGATGTTCCACCACCACTCGTCCAAACATAAGTAGAAGCGCCGCTAGCACTAAATGTAACTGAGCTGCCCGAACAAATTGCTTGGTTTGGATTTGAAACAACCACTGTAGGAGTGGTATTAACCGTTACATTCACAACAGCGTTTGAAGAACATCCTAAAGAAGTTCCGGTTACTGTATAAGTTGAATTTGATGAAGGAGAATAAGTAGCACTTGCTCCTGTTCCGCCTCCACTCGTCCAAACATAAGTTGAAGCACCGCTTGCATTAAACGTTACTGAATTTCCGGAACAAATGGTTTGATTAGCATTAGAAACAGCCACTGTTGGATTCGGATTAACAACAATACTTCTTCCTGCAGTACCAACACAACCATTCGCATTCGCTCCTAATAATGTATAAGTTGTACTGGCAGCAGGACTAGGCGCTATTGGATTTCCGGTAATTGAACCCGGCATCCAAGTATATGATGTTGCTCCGGTCGCTGTTAATGTAGTGCTTTGCCCGGCACAAATAGCCGTATTACTTGCTACCGCATTTACTGTAGGTAATGAATTAACAGTAATGCTTCTAACAGCAGTATTTGTACAACCTGCAGCAGAAGTTCCGGTAACTGTGTAAGTAGTGTTTACTGCTGGTGATACAGCAACGCTTGATCCGGTTAAATTCCCCGGCACCCAAGTATAAGTTGATGCACCACTCGCCACAAGAGAGGCATTTGAACCAATACAAACTGCGCTACTACTTCCGGCAGTGCTCACTGTTGGAAGAGGATTCACACTCAATGTTTTAATTGCCGTATTAACACAACCGTTAGATCCGGTTCCTGTTACCGTATAATTTGTAGTGGTGGTAGGTGACACAGCAATTACAGCTGTTGTCGCAGAAGTATTCCAAGTATACGTTGTAGCGCCTGATGCGGTTAAATTTGTTGAGTTACCAATACAAACCGAATTAACACCACTTACCGAAACAGTTGGTAATGCATTAATCGCAACGTTAGCAATAGCGGTTGATGAACAACCTCCATTATTTCCGGTAACTGTATACGAAGTAGGTGCAGTTGGAGAATACGTTGCGCTTGACCCCGTTCCTCCTCCACTTGTCCAGCTATACGCCGATGCTCCGGATGCACTGAATGTAACCGGACTTCCGGCACACACGGTTTGAGTTGAATTTGAAACTACAACTGTAGGAGTGCTGTTAACCGTTATGGTTTGTGTTGTTAATGTACCCGGACCACTTCCGTTGCTGGCTACCATGGAAACAACATATGTTCCGCCGGTTGAAAAATTAACGGTTGGGTTTTGAGAGGCCGAAGTATTTACGGTAACACCTGCTGAAGGTGTTACACTCCAACTCCAAGTAGTTGGTGCGTTGCTCGACTGATCACTAAATACTGTGTTTTGTCCGGTACAAATTCCTGCAGCGGCTACCGAAAAACTTGAGACAGGCGGAGCTGCTGAAATAACATCAACAACCCAAACACCACGTCCGAATGTTGCAGCCGTTAACTTTGTTGGATTGGCCGGAGATATTTCCATGTCAAACACCGGGGTATTTGGTAAACCAGTATTATAAAGTGTCCAAGTTGCAGATAAATTATCTCTATAATATACACCAACATCCATTCCAACATATACCATATCATTTGTTCCAACCTGATAAACCGAACAGTTTGCAGGAAGGTTTGGAAGATTGGATGTATAATTCGTCCACGTAGTTCCACCATTTGTACTCATGAATACTTTGTTTCCTGCAGAATAACCGCTTAGTGTAACCCATAATTTATTTGCATCCGTTGGAGATACAGTTATAAATGTTGGCGCACCGCTTCCGGTTGGAACAGTACCAGTAATGTTGGTCCAAGTAGCGCCTCCATCCGTAGTTTTCCAAATAGCAGTTCCTTTTATTACATAAAGTATTTGATTATTAGATGGAGCAATTGCAAACTCAACGATTGTTGAAGTTCCCGTCATAGTTCCTGTTGTCATAGCGAAACTTCCACCACTATTGGTTGACCTAAACATTTGCTGTCTGGCAGCCCATACTACAGTTGCCGTTTGTGGATCTTGTTTCCACGGTGATACCCAATTTCCTGTGCCTGATAATCCACTTGGAGTTGACCATGATGCGCCACCATTTGTTGACCGTTGGAATTGCCCGCTGTAATAAGAAGCAAACATGTTATTATTATTTGTTCTGTCTATAAAACAGTCCATTCCATCACCACCCATACGCGCTGTATAAGTGGTTCCATTCCACCAACTCGTTCCATTATCTTGATGTCCGGTTAACCAAAAGTTAGCGGTTAAGGCTGAAGTTCCAATTTTATAGATTTGAGAAATATTCATCAAACCTGAAATCTCTTGCCAGTTTGTAGCTGTTCTTCTATAAACAGTTCCATCGTTACAATTGAATAAAGTTCCGGCAGCATCATATTCTAAATCGTGATGATCGGCATGCGTAAATGGCGCGCCGCTGCCTGTCCAATGTCCGTATAACGTCCAGTTGGTACCACCATTTGTAGTGCGCCACACATTCACTCCACCCACCACAACTTCATCTTTGTTTAATGGAGAAGCCGCCACACACAAATCATACCAGCCTTGTCCACCTGTATCACTTCCTGTGCTACTCCATCCCAATAAATTTGGAGATGTTGCCATTGTGGAGAAACTCGTTGCACTATTTGTTGAACGGTAAAATCCTTGAAATCCACTATTAGAACTTAAAGATGCTAAAACATAAACATAATTAGGATCGTTTGGTGTAACAGCAACAGCCATTCGATTTACACCGGTAGTTGGCAAACCAGAATTTACAGTTGCCCAAGTTGCGCCACCATCGTTAGAAATTCTGAATGTTGCGCCACCCGCGTAAACCGTATTTGGATTTCCCGGCTTAAACTCTAAATCATGAGTACTTGTTGTAAAAACTTGCGTCCATGATGCACCGGCGTTTGTGGTTCTGTAAATTCCAATATTTGTTGCGGCAATAAGAATTTGCGGATTGGTTGGATTAATAATTAAGCGACGAATAACCCTTCCCTGATTAACAGTCCATGCTAATCCCGTAGCCACCCATGTATTTCCTCCATCAGTTGACTTTAAAATTCCAGTTGAGTAAGTATCGCCGGCATCGCCATCCCCGGTAGCTAAATACATAATATCCGGATTACTTGGATCAATTGCTAAATCAGAGCAACCTGTCACCGTTAAGAAATCGGTGTTGGTTGTCCAACTCGTACCTCCATTGGTAGATTTCCATAAACCTCCGGCAGGTGCGCCCACAAATAAAGTGTTAGATCCTGCGGGATGAATGGTGATAAAATTTAAACGACCGGATTTTAAAAGCTGTCCGCCTGCGCTTCCGCTAATAGCTCCAAAAGGCCCAACAGCCGTCCAAGTGGAAGATGCGATCATGTTTGGATTACCTAATTTCTGTGTAGAATTATTCTGAAGGAATGTCTCAAAATTTTTCATGTTTTGAGATGGCAATGTTAAATCCCCTGAAGGATAAACACGCGGTTCCATATAATTTTCCCAACGCTTAAATTGCTTCCAGCCCTTTCCCTTTTCGGTGGGGTCGTGAGTTGTAAAATAATTATTGAAAGCGGCTTGGATTGTATAAAAATTTGATCCAGGCTGTTCCATCATATCTACCCAATCTTGCGCAATAAAATTTAAGCTGTAAAAGCTTAAAATGAAAAAAGCATATAATTTTTTCATGTGTAGGGGTTTAAAGTTTAAGTAATAATACAAAAGCAAAAAGTAAAAGTCAAGCCAAAGTTTTGAGCTTTAGATTAAAACATGCTTTTTTCCGACCAAAAATTGGAATGCTAAAATCCTCCTACAAATCCGATTTGGATAATAGGATTAGAATACGGAGAATATACACTTTGATTAAGATTCCAAAAACCACTGGCGATGGCATAAAAATTATCACTGATTGGATACCGCAATCCTCCACCTACTAAAATATTATCAATCCAAATTCTTGCATTCGGAGATTTAGAATAAAAATCATCTCGATTTATTCTATCCCATCCCACCTGAGCAAATACATTTTCTAAAATAAAATAACGAGCGTAAATTCTTCCTCCCCACAAATTAGTCTTGTAGGTATAATTAAAGTATTTGTAACTGTAATAATTATAAATAGCCCCCACACCCATCGAATACTTCTTTGTAATCTGGACACCTACCAAAGGAGAGATATCTACGAATGTAGGATTACCAAACCAGGCGCCTAAATTTCCGCCCCAAAACAAACGATCGGTAAACCGCATTTTATCATCCGAATTTTTCCGGCTAACCGTATCTTGTACATAATCGTACTGACTTAACATACGGCAAGGTTGTGCCAAACAAAACACAAGTATCAAAATTCTTATAATTTTATAAAAACGCATTGCCTTTTTAAACCGTATATTTACATACAAATTTACTGAATATGTTTATTGTTGTAACAGGTGCTTCACGCGGAATTGGGTTAGAAATTGTTAAACAATTTTTGTCTGATGAGGAAAATACGGTTTTGGCTGTTTCGCGCAACGCCCGTGAATTAGATAAGTTAAAAAAATCAAATGCCAATCTGATAACTGTTTATGGCGATTTAACAAAAACTTCCGTGTTAAACAGTATTGCTTCACTTATTGATAAAAACGGGAAACGTGTTGATATATTAATTAATAATGCCGGATCTATCGTAAACAAACCTTTCGAAAAAATTAAATCGGAAGAAATTCAACAGGTTTACTCTGTGAATGTTTTTGCACCGTTTCTATTAATTCAAAAATTACTTCCACGAATGGGAAAAAAATCGAAATCTCACATCGTTAATATCGGAAGCATGGGTGGATTTCAAGGCAGTTCGAAATTTTCAGGACTAAGCGCATATTCATCTTCCAAGTCAGCGATTGCAGGATTAACAGAATGCTTAGCTGAAGAATTAAAGCCAAAAAACATTACAGTTAATTGTTTGGCCATTGGTGCAGTGCAAACTGAAATGTTAAGTAAAGCTTTTCCAGGATTTAAAGCGCCGCTTCAACCTCAACAAATGGCTAATTACATTGTTGAGTTTGCATTAACCGGACATCAATATTATAACGGAAAAATATTACCTGTTTCATCAACCACACCATAACATGAAAACAATATTCTATCTTTTATTACTTCCTGTCTTGACATTTTCTCAAGTGAAAGTGAACATTAATGTATTGCAAAAACAAACTTATTGTGGCGGTGCGCGACCTACACCGGAAATTACGGCGCAATATGAAAAGCCAATTCCGTATGCGAATAAGAAATTGATTATTGTTTCTTCCAATGGAAAAGTGGACTCAACCACAACTACATCAAAAGGTTATTTAAAGGTGCGTTTAAAACCGGGTTCCTATAAATTATATGAGCCATGGCGTTATCATAAACTCACACCGGATGGCAGCGACATAAAAAACTTTGATAAAGAATGTTTGCAAAAACAATGGGAAAAGGCCGATGTAATTATCGATGCGCAGAAAAAACGCCAGCAAATTACCATGGATATCGATGATACATATTGTCCGCACACCTTACCTTGTATTTTAAACCCTCAAATGCCTGAATAGTGAAACGATTTTTTGTTTTATTCTTCTTAATTACATTTTCGGCACAAGCACAAAACTTAAAACAAACAGTGCGTGGGGTTGTTTTGGATAAACAAACTCAAAGTCCGATACCGGGTGCTGTTATTACCATTTTAAATTCTTCACCGCTTAAAGTAGCCAGTTCAGATGAAGACGGGAAATTCAGAATTGACAGCGTTCCTATTGGAAGATGGAGTGTAAAAACAACACTCATTAGTTACAAAGAAAAAACACAAACCGTTATAATTACGAGTAGTAAGGAAATTGTATTAACAGTTGAGTTGGAAGAAAACGCGTTTCAGGCCGGAGAAGTAGTTGTTGTTGCAGAACAAGACAAAACTAAAACCAACAATAAAATGTCGACCGTTAGTTCGCGTGTGTTCTCCGCTGAAGATGCTTCGCGTTATGCAGGAAGTCGTAACGACCCTGCGCGTATGGCCGCTAATTTTGCAGGTGTAAGTGGAGCGAATGATAGCAGAAACGATATTATCATTAGAGGAAATTCTCCACTAGGAATTTTGTGGCGATTAAATGGTTTGGATATTCCAAATCCGAATCACTTTGGATCGATGGGTTCAACAGGCGGACCCATCAGTATTTTAAACAACAACACACTTGATAATTCCGATTTTATGAGTGGTGCCTTTCCTTCAGATTATGGAAATGCTACTGCCGGTGTGTTTGATTTAAAAATGCGTACCGGCAATAATGAGAAATACGAATACCTGGCACAAATTGGTTTTAATGGTTTTGAATTGGGAGCTGAAGGCCCCTTCTCAAAAAAGAAAAAAGGTTCTTATCTGGTCAATTATCGTTATTCGACGCTTGCAGCTTTTAAATATATTGGATTAGATTTTGGAACCGGTGATGCCGTGCCGCAATATCAGGATTTGACATTTAAAGTAGATTTGCCCACTGAAAAAGCCGGCAAATTTGCCGTTTGGGGTATAGGCGGACTCAGTTATGTAGAGCTATTGTCAAGTCAACAATCCAAGAAAAATAATTTATATGGTTATAGTGGCAGAGATACTTATTTTAAAGCCAATGTTGGTGCCGGAGGAATATCGCACACGTATTTAATTAATTCCTCATCGTATACTAAATTCAATATTGGTGCCAGTGCGCAAGAAAATTTAATTATAGCCGACAGAGTAGATACAGCCTTTACACCTTGGAAAATAAATCCCGAATACCGAAACAATTCGCTTAACATTAAGTACTCCGGTAACTTTACGTACAATAAAAAATTCAACGCCCGTAATTTTATTAATACAGGTTTCTATTATGATTTTTTCAATACTACATTTATTGACAGCATCAATAATTTTGATTCACTAGGATTTATTACACTTAGAAATTACAAAGGGAACACTTCCTTAGCACGAGTGTTTTTGCAGTGGCAACATAAGTTTACCGAGAAACTCAGTTTAATAACCGGAGTAACTTACCAGTACTTATTGTTAAACTCATCCCAAGCGCCGGAAGCTCGATTAGGTTTAAAATATGAAATCAATAAAAAGCAAACGCTAAGCTTCGGTGCCGGTATGCATAGTCAGGTACAGCCCTTGTATTTGTATTTCGCTACGGCCAAAACACCAACCGGTAATGTGGAGACCAATAAAAATTTAGATTTTACCAAAGCTTTGCATGGCGTTTTAGCGTATGATGTAAACTTATTTAATAGTGTTCGGATCAAAACAGAATTGTATTATCAATATCTCTACAAAATTCCGGTTCGAAGCAGAAAAGATTATTTCTCGGCTATAAATTTAGGAGCCGATTTTAATAGTCCGAATGTAGATAGTTTGGTGAGTGATGGTACCGGCGAGAACTACGGTATTGAAATAACGATAGAGAAATTTTACAGCCAAGGTTATTACTTTTTAATTACAGGTTCTTTCTTTGAAAGTAAATATGTAGCGAGTGACAAAGTATACCGTAATACAGCGTTCAATGGTAACTATGTATTAAACGTATTAGGAGGTAAAGAATTTAAGATAAAAGAAAAACATGTTTTGGCTCTGGATGTAAAAGCCACTTTTGCGGGAGGAAAACGTTACGTTCCTGTGGATTTAGCAGCCTCCATTGCTTACGGCGACGAAGTACGCGATGGCACTCAAGCTTATGTAAAACAATATTCGCCTTATTTCCGACTGGATGTAAAACCAAGTTACCGCCTAAACACAAAACGTTTTACGCATGAAGTAAGTGTTGACGTACAAAATGTAACACGCCATGATAATGTGTTTCAGGAAATTTACGATTTAAACAGTAAGAGTATAAAAACCGATTATCAATTAAAGTTTTTTATAATTCCGCAGTATAAATTGACGTTTTAGAAAAATTTAATAAGCTCTCACGTTTTTACCTTCCATGTAATTTATGAAAGAGCGGTTGGCTACTTTATTTCCTCCAGGCGTTGGATAGTTACCGGTGAAATACCAATCGCCTAAATTATTCGGACAAGACAAATGTAAGCCTTCAATATTTTGATAGATAATTTCTAAATCCGATTTCAAATCAGCCGGACGAAGTAGCTCGGATATTTTTTGTGATATTTCTTCGGATGTAAACGTACTGTAAATTTCTTTTACCACATTCACTTGTTCTTCTTTCGGCTTTTGTACTTCCGCTAATGCCTTTTCGTAAACCGACTTTAGAACACTTTCTCTACCTGTTTCCTTTAAAAGCGCGATGGTAGCTTCGAATGCAATGAACTTACCCAAAACTGCCATATCAATTCCATAACAATCCGGATAACGAATTTGAGGAGCTGAAGAAACTACAACTATTTTCTTTGCGCCTAATCTGTCTAATATTCTTAAAATACTTTGCTTTAAAGTGGTACCACGAACAATACTATCATCCAACACCACTAAATTATCTACGCCTTTGTTTACGATGCCGTAAGTGATATCATAACCTAAGTTTACCAACAAATCACGACTTTCATCATCCGTAATAAAAGTACGTTGCTTCGCATCTTTGTATACAATTTTATGAACGCGTGGTTGAATCGACAATAATTTACTTAATTGAGGTTCGGCTACATTTCCTGTTTTAAGAATTTCAGTGGCTTTAAATTTATTTAAGTAATCATCCAAGCCTTCAATTAATCCGCCAAAAGCGACCTCAGCTGTATTGGGAATATAACTGAAAACAGAATTTTCTAAATCGTAGTTAATTGATTTTAAAACAGCCGGCACAAGATAACGGCCGAGAGCTTGCCGCTC
>JAEUTQ010000071.1 GCA_016787445.1 Bacteroidia bacterium | reverse complement strand
AAGCGGCGCAGCAACAATTACATCAAGCACGACAGCAAACAGTACAGCTACTGCTATCTCAACTGCAACAAGCAATATTTTACAATGGACAATATCTAACGGTGTATGTCCTGCATCTACATCAACAATGGCGATACAAGTTGACGCATTACCTACGGTAGCAAATGCAGGAACTTCACAAACACTTTGTGCGAACGCGAATACATTGGTATTAAACGGTAATACTCCGGCAATGGGCGTAGGCACCTGGAGTGTGATTGCAGGATCAGCGGTTATAACGCCAAGCACATCACCAACGGCAACAGCCACCGCTATCTCAACAGCAACAAGTAACATTTTACAATGGACAATATCTAACGGTGTATGCCCTGCGTCTTCTTCTACCATCAGCATTCAAGTGGATGCGGTTCCAACAGTTGCGAATGCCGGTCCGGATCAAACACGTTGTTCATTTAGCTCAACATTGGCGGCTATTCCTTTAACAGTTGGATCAGGCACATGGAATCCTTTGGGAATAGGCGGAATAGTAACAAATACAAATTCCAGTACTTCATCAGTTACATCTTTATCGCTTGGCGTTAATTCCTTTGAGTGGGTAGTAAGTAATGGTGTTTGTCCGATAACAAGAGACACCATGCAGATTAATGTATTGATTAACCTCCAACCAAGTGCAGGTCCGGATCAGGTAATATGTTCTATGAACTCAATATTAACCGCGTCAATGGCGGCAGGTACCGGTACCTGGATTCCGGTTGGTGTTTCTCCGAATGTAGCTAGTCCGAATTCAACAACAACAGCAGTTTCATTTACAAATCAGGGAACCTTCACTTATGTTTGGTCTGTAACCTTTGCAACTTGCCCGTCTGAGCAAGACACCATAGTTGTTACTACGTATTCTAATCCAAGTGTTTCTAACGCCGGTATAGACCAGACCTTATGTACATATACTGGTACCCTTGTTGGAAACACACCTTCTATTGGAACAGGAACTTGGATTCCATTAGGAGCTGCTCCGGCAGTTACTTCTTCTTTGAGTCCTACATCATCAGTTAATTTCTCCGGTGCAGGAACATACACGTATGTTTGGTCAATTGGAAACGGGAATTGTCCGGCTAATAATGACACGATTAATATCAATGTTTATTCTGTTCCAAGTATAGCTAACGCAGGTCCAGACCAATCAGTTTGTTCTTACACCACAAATATGGCGGCTGTTCTTCCTGCAATAGGAATTGGAACGTGGACACCATTATCAATACCTAATTCAACGGTATCAATAATTAACAGTAATAATTCAGGTGTTGCTGTAAATAGTCAGGGCTTATTCGGATTTGTTTGGACAGTTACAAACTCATCGGTTTGTCCTAGCACAAGTGATACCATGTTTGTTCAAGCGTATACACCAATTTTACCCGGATCCGCAAATGCAGGCCCGGATATAAGTTCCGACTTGTTAAACAATTTAATGGCGGGTAATACGCCAACTATCGGCGCGGGAGCTTGGTCAATTTTATCAGGACCGGGAGGAAGTTTTGCAAATACAGGTGATCCGTTAAGTAATTTTACAGCTAATGAAGCAGGCACTTATGAATTGGTTTGGACATTAACTAACGGTGTGTGTACAGCGGTTTCCGATACCATGATTTTAATCATAAATCCATTGTTAATTCCGCAAGTCATCACGCCTAATGGAGACGGAAGTAACGACTTCTTCGAAGTACGCGGATTAGCGGATGTTAATGATGTGAAATTACTTGTGTTCAATCGTTGGGGTAATCAGGTGTATCATCACGAAAATTATAAAGACAGCTTTAAAGGTGAGAACAATGACGGTGTAAAACTTGCTGATGATACATACTATTTTATTATTGAAGCGCAAGGAAAAAAATACACGGGTTATTTGGTAATTAAATCAAATTAATGAAGAGAATACTTTACATAGTGTTTATTTTATGGGCAACGGTCGCCAAACCGCAGCACTATCCCGGTTTTAGCCAATATGTAATCAATGGATTTATTATTAATCCGGCTTATGCGGGAAGACATGAAGCGATGGATGTAACGCTGGGGCATCGTCAGCAATGGGTTGGATTTGATGGCGCTCCACAAACAACTACATTTGGATTAAATACACCGCTTCGAATTAAATCAATTGGCGTTGGTGTAGGAATTATCAATGATAAAGTGGGCGTATATAACAGTCAAATCTTGAATGTGATGTATGCTTATCGCATCCGAATTAAGCGTAAATATAAATTAAGCTTAGGTCTTCAAAATGGTGTGATGATCAAGAGAACAAATTGGGATAAGTTGACTCGTAACGATCAACAAGATGCTCTACTGCAAAATCAAAACCCTACAAGTGTTGGATTTTTAAGTGGCGCCGGAATTTATTTTTATGGAAAAAATATTTTCGCCGGATTAAGCGCTCCGTACCTCGTAAATACTTTGAATAAGAATTTTATAATAGAAAATCCAATACTTGCAACAGGGGGCTACTATTTTTCATTAACAGACGACCATGGAATAAAACCTTCATTTTTGGTTAAATACATCAATGGGTCACCAATTCAGGGTGATATTAACGTTAATTACTACTTCCGTCAGCGTTTGGGTGTGGGAGTTTCGTACCGAACTAACGAATCTATTGTCGGAATTTTGGAGTTCGGCATCAACGATCAGTTCAAATTCAGCTATAGTTACGATTGTGGATTAAATCGTTTAAAACATTATAACAGTGGGTCTCACGAGTTACTTATAAGATACTATTTTGGCTATTCAGCCAATGCGAGGAACCCACGAGCTTTCGCGCTCTAATATATTTGTAACTTTCTGTATAGCAACACTATACCTGTTTTCTTTTTGTCTGCATTCTCAAACCTTACAGTACGATACAACCAAAATAAAGATCCTTCCGCTGTCGATGCTCAATACCAAGGATGGCGAATATTCCCCTTATCGCTATAAAAACAACTTTTTTTTCATCTCCGACCGTGAAAATGAGTATGCAGTTGTGTATTACGACAACGCCACATCGAAGCAATTTACCGATTTGTACAAATGTTTATTGCTCGATTCGGTGAATTTTACAAAACCCGATCTCATTAGTAAGCAACTGAAGACAAAATATTACATCGGCCCGAGTTGTGAGACCGATAGGGGCTATTACTGCACGGTGAATAATGAAGGGGTATTGCGGAAACGTAAAACACTTCCTCTGCAAATTTCATTTTTAGAGAAAGACACCATCAACAAAAAAGTAAAAAAGCCAAAGAAAATAACATTCGGATTACATGATACGGTTTCCTGTGCACAACCAAGTGTGTGGGCAGATACACTGATGTTCTTTGCAAGTAATATTGGAAGTGGTTACGGAAAAATCGATTTGTTTTACAGCGTTAAGCGCGATGGCATTTGGCAATTACCAATGAATTGTGGCGCGAAAGTTAATTCAGAGTACAATGAATCGTTTCCGTACTATGTAAATGGAAAATTGTATTTCGCATCCGACAGACCCGGAGGATTTGGCGGACTTGATATCTATGCGGTTGATTTATTTAATCCGGATGATCAACTTGAATTGCTCAGCAATCCGATTAATTCCTCATCCGATGATTTTGGAATTTGTATGGACACCAATCAGGTGAGTGGTTATTTCAGCAGTAATCGCAGTGGTAATGATGATTTGTATTACTTCAAAAATATTTTCCCTTCATTCAAGAATTGTAAAGACATGAAGGATAATTTGTATTGCTATACGTTTTACGAAGAGGCCAGTATGGATTCTAAAGATACTTTGGGCATGACTTACGAATGGAGTTTTGGTGATGGCGCAAAGAAAAGAGGATTAGAAGCCAGTCATTGCTTCGAGAATGAAGGAATTTACAATGTTGAACTAAACGTGGTAGACAAAACGACAGGATTACTTTTCTTCAATGAAGTAACCTATGAATTTGAAATTAAAAACGAAAAGCAACTGTACATTCATGCGCCCGATACAGTGAAAACAGGGTTGGAAGTGCTTATCCATCCTTACTACACGAATCTCGACAGTGTGCAGATAGATAAATATTACTGGGACTTTGGTGACAATAATTATTCTTTTCAGGATGCACCAAAGCATGCCTATCAAAAAGAAGGAACCTATGTAATCACACTTGGTGTTACAGGAAAGAGAAACAATTTGCCGTTTAAAGATTGTGCCACCAAAAAAATTAAAGTCACCAATTTAACCGACAGCACGGTGTATTCTTTCACGCCTCCAAAAAAACCGAAAAGCAAAGAGGACATGAAAAAGCAATTACTGGATAGTTTAGAAAAATACGATAAACCCTTTCATGATTTCATTGTGAAAATGGAGAAGCTCGATTCCATTGCCATTGCGAATAACGGCGGAAAGCCATTAACTACCCCAAACATTAACGGACGCGACACAAGCATTCGTTTCAAAGTTCATATGGGAGTTTCGGAAGAAAAAATTGACCCGAACGATCCGGTATTTAAAGGACTTCAGGTAATTTCTGCACTGCGGAAGGATAGTTTGTATCACTATTTCCTCGGAAGTGAAAAATCTTTATCCGACATTTTGCCTTATTACGAGAAAGCACAAAGAGCCGGATTTAAATCTTCAATTGTAAGTTTGTTTTTAAGTGATTCACTTATCAATAATCCGAATATGCAATATCGTTACATGCTTCATAAGGATACATTGGAACAGGCACCTGTTATCACCAATACTTTACTTGCAACTTCAACACCAACTGTAGGTAAAGACCCTGTAAACACCAATAATGTAAAAGACCCGATTACCAGTGTAAAAACAAACACCACGCAAGTAAACACCAATACAAATCAGCAAACTGCCACGCCAACCAAAACAACAACTGTTATTCCTGACTATGTTCCTGCATCAGGAGAAATAACGTATCGCGTGCAAATAGGAGCTTATCAAAATAAAAAACCTAAGAATGCTTTTGGAAAAGTTAGTGGTGTCATTGAAGAGAAAACAGAAGAGGGTTGGTACAAATACATGACGCAGGATTTAAAAACATTGGAAAACGCTAACGACGTTAAGAATGCATTGTTACAAATGGGGTATACGCATGTGTTTATTACGCCCTATCAAGATGGTAAACGAATTAGTATAGTTGAAGCGGTAGAAAATGAAATCAGCATCTTTTTTGATTTAAATTCTTCCATAGTTGTTAAAGATGAATTAGAAAAATTGGATTATTATTTCAGAAATTTCTCTGCCAAAAGAATAAATCAAGTTACGTTGGAAGGACATGCCTGTTACCTCGGACCAACCGATTATAACTATCAACTCAGTAAGCGAAGGGTGTTTGCGGTTGAGAAGGAAATTAAAGTATTTACCAATGCGACCATTATTCCTAAGTTTTTTGGCGAAACGACACCGAAATACGATAATTCTGCAGAAAAAACACGCCGTTTGAACCGAAGAGTAGATGTGAAAATTAATCGTTAAAACAGTTATTTTATCAGGAAAAACAGACAAATAATTGGAATATTTTTTTTATTTTGGGTGACTAAACCTATATCATCATTTATGAAAAAAAGCATCTCCCCATGGCTCGTTTTTCTAAGTCTATTTATTGGCCTTAATTTATCGGCGCAGCCATTTCCATCCGAAGATGAGAAAATTCAACACTTTACTGTTTTCAGCAAAGGAGGTAAACCTTCCTTTGGTGATGATGATAATGCTACTATTTACTTCTTCGTTATTCCTGAAAAATCGAATGACCCTTTTTACATTCGGGTATTTGATCCGGATATCGGCGGAACTATTGATGAAAAAGTAGCAGCTTTCAATTCCAAAACAAAATATTCATTTTATGGCGGAAAGGGAGCACATTCTGATAAAGACGCGCAATCAGATTCGCCAAAAGGCAATTACAAATCCGGTGTATTTATTACCGGTAAAACTTTTGGTGAAGATCCTACAACAGATGGCAATTGGTATAGCTTCGGCCCCTTTAATCCAAAAGAAGGAGAGTTGCAAACTGAAAACGGCGGTTATGTTTTTAAAGTAGTGATTGAAGGTCTTGAAGGAGACGATGGAAATTTATTTAAAATGTATTTGTCGTCGCAAAAAGATAAAAACGTAAAAGTAGAGGGCGGAAACGCGTTTTGCTATGAGTATACTTTTCGCTTAGCGGAAGACATGACATCGGTGTACCATATTTATCCATTTATTCCGCCGGACGTAACAAGTTGCGAAGTGAGTGTGTTTGATTATGATGATGCCGGAATTGTTCGCGTTGTTTCCGTGGCTAAAAAGGGCGACATGTCGGGTTCAAGCACTGAAGGAACCTGGTCACAGATTAAATTTCCGATTACAACCGAAGAGTTAAATACTTCATTAGATATTCAATTCATCAATAAAAGAGCCGTTAAAAATAATAACGTTGCTGTTACAATTAAAAATCAATACGGAAAATTACTCGCATTTTATGCGACACCAATTGGTGGCGTTCCAAAGTTTAAGTATAAAATCGGAGTGAAGCCGGCCAAATGAGAAAACACTTAGTAATACTTCTAACCTTTATTGCATCTCTTGCCATTGCTCAAGAATATAAGTTCAGTGTGTTCGGCCAGGAAGAAGGATTACCACAGCCTTACGTATATGATATTATCCAAGCGAAGAATGGGTTTTTGTACATAGCAACCGGTGATGGATTGGCAACGTATGGAGGACAGCGCATCAGTAAATTCAGTAAACGCGTTGGCTTATCTGAAAATTTTTGCAGTGCATTATACGCCGATTCAAAACAAAGGATATGGATCGGACATTTTGAAGGAGGGATAAGTTGTTATGAAAATGGGCAATTCAAAAAAATTAAAACATCTTCAGCGCAAGCTGCCAAGGTCATTGCCATCGCTGAAGATGCCAAGCAAACTATTTATTACGCCAATTCGGCGGGTTCTATTTACACAATCGCGGGTGATAGCATTGTGCCATTTTTAATCGAAGAGTTACCGCCTGTAAGCGAAATTAGAATCAAAGATAATCAAATGTTTATTGCCAGTCAGGAAGGTTTGTTGGTAATTGACTTAAGCTCGGGAAAAAAGCAGTACAAGGCTATCGGTAATACAAAGGACAAGAATGTGACTTGTATCGAGTTTGTGAATAACGAAATTTTTGCCGGGATTGATGAAGTAGGTATTGAATGTATACGAAGAGAGAATAAAAGTTTTACTACCGTTACAACCTATTCAACCGAATTAAAAAGCAAATCTCTTAATGTAAAAGATATTTGTTTTAAAAACGGCTCAGAATTATGGGTGTCGTTAACTAATGAAGGTTTATCTGTTTTAAAATTTAATAACAGTAAACAAATAGAAAAGCAATTAACCATTGCCCCTAAGAATGGATTGGGAAGTGTATTCATTAGTAAAATCTTCCTTGATAAAGAACAAAACTTATGGTTAGGAAGTATAGGAAGTGGTTTGTTCCAATTTATTTCCGACCGATTCGAATTGTTTAATAAGAAGAATTTTCTGGATTTCGATAACGTGATTACAGTGGCGGTTGATGATGCCGACAATGTATTTGTAGCTGACGAATCAACTGTGCTTGCGTTTAATCCTAAGGATAGTTTGAAAACAAAATTAAATTTATGCGGCACCGATGAAATCATTCGTTGTTCCTACCTTAATAAAGCTACAAATGAATTGTGGATAGGAACCGACAAAAATTTATATATAGTGGATGTAACCGGCGGCAAACCTAAATTAAAATCCACCTTGGCCGATTTTAAAGAAAAGGCCATCAATTATATTTCAAAAGACAATCTCGGTCAAATTTTGGTGTGTACGATTGAGGGCTTGTATTATCTGAATGAAAAAAATGTAGTCGTTAAAGTTTTTAATACGGATGGCGGAGCACCGCATAATAATTTTACGGCTTTCTTCGTTGATCAACTGGATCGCTATTGGATTTTTTCTCCAATGACTCCGCTCTATAATTTGTATAACGGTGAGATCACACTGGAAAAAGATTTGGACTCATCTGTTTCGTTCCGTTTTAATTCAGCTACAATAGATAAAAACGACATGGTATGGTTTGGTACCGAGGGCGATGGCGTATTTACTTACAAAAAGAACCGTAATCCTAAATACCAGCGATTTACTTCATCTAAAGGTTTGGCCTCTGATTACATCTATGGAATTATGGCGACCAATAACGGCGATGTAATTACTTGCCATAAAAACGGAATTAGTGTAAAGTACGCGAGTTTAAAAACATTCAGAGCTATTAATAAGAATAGCGGATTGCCCGCTAACACAATTAACAGTAATGCTATTTTCAAAGACAAGAATGGTTATGTTTGGATAGGAAGTACGGAAGGATTGATAAAGTACAGTCCGATGCAGGATAAAATAAACTCCATTCCGCCTGTGCTCTCTGTTCTTCGGTTAACATTTAATGATTCAGTGAAAAGCACAACCGACACCAACTTTGTTTTTGATTATGGTAAGTATGAATTAAATATGGAAGTGATTGGCGTATCTTTGACAAACCCTGCCGGAGTAACTTATAGATATAAATTGGAGGGTTTTGAAGATAAATGGAGAACCGGTGACGATGGCCGAATTGCATACCCGGGATTAGCGGATGGAAATTACCGTTTTATTATTTACGCAAAGAATGATGATGGATTTGAATCACAGCAACCATTAACGTTTAGTTTCAGCATTAAAGAACCAATTTGGAAAAAAGCCTGGTTTTATGTTGTTATTGGCGGTGTTTTAATAGGCGGAATCTTTTTGTTTTTCAGAGCCAGAACCATCAAATTGCAGCAAGAGAAAATTAAGTTGGAGGAGATGGTAACGGAGAAAACAAAAGAATTGGTTGTTGAAAAGGAACGAGTGGAAAAAGCCAACGACCTATTACACGAAAAGAATAGAGATATTACAGATAGTATTACTTACGCGAAGCGCATTCAGAATGCAGTGTTACCTCAAACAGAAAATATGTTTAAGGAACTAAATCTGTTTGTACTGTATAAACCTCGTGACATAGTTAGTGGAGATTTCTATTGGTATTACTCTACACCACAATATAATTATGTAGCGGTAGTGGATTGTACCGGACATGGTGTACCGGGTGCATTTATGAGTTTGTTAGGCTCCACCTACATTGATCAGGTTATGATTGAAAATAAAGATCCTCTTCCTTCACAAGTTTTGTATGAATTAGACAAAAAAATTTACGCGGCATTTAAGCAAAATAATCCGGATAATAAAATTGGTGATGGAATGGACATGGTTATTTGCAGAATCACCAAAGATAAAAGGGAAATTACGATTGCTTCAGCAAACCGCCCCATCTACTATTTCATAGATGGCGAATTAAAGGAAACCAAAGCAAATGTATTCTCCATCGGAGGATATTTTGACGGGAACGACAAAGTATATACCGAGATTTCTTATCAAATAAATAAAGGCGATTCGTTTTATATGTTTAGTGATGGTTATGGCGATCAGTTTGGCGGAGAAAAGAACCGGCGTTTTTCTACTAAACGAATGAAACAAATCTTTACAGATATGCAATTACTCGGTTCAGATGAACAGCGCGAAATTTTGGATAAGGAGTTTGAAACATGGAGAGGGGAGAATGAGCAAATTGATGATGTTTGTGTAATCGGAATTAAATTTTAATAAATGATAAAGAAAGGCGACATAACAAACAGATACATTTTATATTACGAAGGAGAGGTTGACGAAACCGTGTTAGTTTTTTTTATTAAAAAAATATCTGACACGAGGTTATTACCTAACCGCGCAAAGAGTAATATTAAATTTATTTTGATCGAGTTAATTACGAATATAATTTCCCATTATTCATCCAGTTCTTATGGTATAATTTCTCTGGAGGATAACGAAGGGCAAGTAATTATCACCTGCGGGAATTACGTAAGTGACGCGAATTTAAAGCGAATTGAGTCTAATCTCGATGTGGTTAAGCGAATTAAAAATGTAAAGGATCATTATAATGAGCAGCTGAAATCTGTTTCCTATGATAAGTCGGTTAATTTGGGTTTGATTGAAATCTACAATCGCTGTAAAGGAAATTTAAAATTAAACAGTAAGCAAACAGGAAAAAATTTATTCGTAACATTTAAAATTAAGTTAGATGATATTAATTGAGGCCAGAGAAAATTCACCCTACATTTGTTTAGACCCTTCACAGCATTATATGATTATGAAGGGAAACTCATTTATGGCAAACCCAAGCCAGTTCTATTCCTCATTAAATACATGGTTATTGGGATATAGAGTACCGGACGGCGAAATGTTTAGAATCGACATTACAATGGGCTACTATAATACCAGCAGTATCCAAATCATGAATTTGTTTCTTAAAACAATTAATCAAAACAATCCGGGGAAGGTAAATTTGAAATTCTTTATTGATAAAGAAGAAGAAGATTTAGCCGAAAGCGCAAATACTTTGGTTTTTAATACCGGACTTACGCCTACAATAGAATTGTTTTAAAGCGCAAAAATCGCGGAAGCCAAAACTGAGCTTAACAGAAAAAACCAAAATAAAAAGGTTTGTAAATCCTGAATAGAAGTAAATCGGTTGCGTATAAACTTGTTCATGGGGATGAAAGTTTAGGCAATTTAAAATTTTAGTTCTTTAGATTATCAGCGACGTATACTTTATTGAATGAGGTAGTATAACTATTGAGTTAAAACTCGTTTAAGGCTGATAACAGTTCCTTGTTTTCGTTAATCCAAAGCACAAGGCTATTGTTTCGAGGTGGTAAACCCAATTTCTGACAAATTTTTGAGCGATAGTTTTCGATGGTTTTCTCAGATAAAAACAAAAGTTCTGCTATTTCTTTTGATGTTTTGTTGTTGTTAACCAACTTCAATGTTTTTAACTCGCCCTGACTTAAATTTTTAAGCTTCTCAAGCATTTCTTGTTTTTTCTTATCCTCAAAAGTGATTTCGTTGTAAGCATTTTGCAAGGCGGGACCAATGTATTTCTTGTTGTCGCGTACTTTTTGAATACAATCCATTAATTCGTTTACCGCGAAATCTTTTAATACAAAACCACTTGCACCTTCTATCATCGCTTTCCGGATCATTTCTTTTTCCTTATACATGGTGAGAATAATCACCTTTGTATTAATACGGTTTAATCTGATTTTTTTAGTAACCTCCAAGCCATTCATCTCAGGCATATTGATATCTAAAATGGAAACTTGCGGCTTATGTTCTTCAATTTTATTCCATGCTTCCAGTCCGGTTGAACATTCAATGATTTCAACGCCCGGATAGGTATCAATTAAAAGATCTTTAAGGCCTTTTCTGAAAATAGGATGATCGTCGGCAATTAATAATTTCATGACAGGTCAAATTTAAGAGTTAATTTAAATCCTTTGGTATCATTTTCATCAATAGTTAAGTTTCCACCAATAATTTTAGCGCGTTCTTTTATGGATAGAAGTCCAATACCGGATTCTTTAATATTTCCTTTTTTCCAATTACCATTATCCATGTAATTTAAGACGTACTCATTTTTACTGTGTTCGATTGAAATTTTTAATGCTGTTGCACCACTGTGTTTAATCGTGTTATTAATGCATTCTTGCAATATGCGGTAAATATGTGTTGCCGTCGCCATTGGAATTCTATCTGCACCGGTAACATCGTAGCTACACTCAATGTGATAATTAGTCTGCACACTCTCCGTTATTCCTGCAATAGCGCGTTCCAAGCCTATTTTCTCGAGGTAGGAAGGGTATAAATTCCGTGAGATTTCACGTGTCTGATCAATCACACGCTCTATTTCTTTGCTGATAATCTCTGTATTTTCAAATTGATTTTTATTGGTGAATTTTGATTTTAATATCGATAATGATTGACCGATATCATCATGTAAATCTTTTGCTAAACGACTGCGTTCAGCTTCTGAATTTTTGATTAACTCCCTGCTAAATGCAGCTTGTTGTTCACGCACGCTGCGGATGTAACGATTGTAAAGGAACATGGAAACAAGGAAGATTAAGAGTAAAGAGGCGCCGATTGTTATCCAACGGATAAAACGCTCTTCCTGATTGCTTTTTTCGAGTAAAATGGATTTTGTTTTTTCTTTTTCCAATTCAATTTCTTTCGCTTGTACATTGTATTTGAGTTGTAATTCCTCTAGGGCTTTACTATTTAATTTCGATTCAAGTTCTTTTTCGCTGGAAGTGAATAGCAAATAATATTCCAGTGCTTTCTTGTAGTTTTTTTGTCTGTTATAAAGTTCGTAAACAGCTAGGTAATATTGCGATTCCTGTTCTTTGTTTTTAGATTTTAAAATTAACTGATGGGCTCTGTTGAGTGTTTTCTCGGCATCATTAAATTTGGCAAGCTCTATTTCTATCTGACTTTTACCAAGTAATGCTTCCGTCATTTCATTTTTTAAATCATATTTTTCCAATACATGAATGGCACTGTCGGCATACTGTAAACCTAGTTTTGGATTTTTATTCTGTACATAAGCAGCGCCTAAATTCGCATAAGCGCTTGCTAATTCTAGTGGATGATGATTGGCAGAAGCATATTCGATTACCTCGGCAAATAATTCATGCGCTTCTTTATAATTTTCCTTAGCCAGTAAAATCAGACACATGTTAAGCTTAGCATGACTTTGAAGACGTTTGTTGTTTATTTTTTTAGAAATTTTTATAACCTCCGAAAAATCAAGCAAAGCATTGTCGATGTCGTTCAGTACATATTTAATTAAACCAAGGTTGTTGTGAAATGTAGCTTCGTAATAAGGAAGATTTTTTGTTTTGGCTAAATTTAGTCCTTCAACATAATAGCGCGCTGCCTCATCCGACTTGCCGGCATCATTATTTAAAACACCAAACATGTTAAGGATTTCAGCCTGATTTTCTAAGTCACCGGTGGCTTTAGCTTCCTTTTCCAGTATTCTGATTTTCTTTTCAATTTGTTCCAGTGGTTCTTTTTCGCTTTCGATATACGTTAGTCGTAATCGTGCTAAAACACTAAGATGGGATGATTTTGCAAGTTGTGCTTCTTTCAGCGCTAATTCATAATAATGCTTGGCGCGCGCATAATTAATCGTGTAAAAAAAATGGTTACCGTAGTAAATGTTTAATTCGGAAAGTAATTCGTGCTGATTAAAATCTTTTCCAACTTTTAATACTTCCGCGCCCGCCTTAAAAACTTTAATCGAATCATAGTAAGATGCATCTCTTACACCATTCATTAATTTTTTAATCAACGAATCGTTTTGAGCATTTACCGTGAATGCAAAAAGCGAAGCAAATATTATCTTTAAAAAGTTCCGCAAGTATAAATTACCAGAATACCAAATTAGCGAATACTAATTAAAGTATCAATGGGTAAGGAGTTCATTGACATTAATTCCGGAATGACTCTGGTGGACAGTACATTTTCCGTTTATAATTAATAAAGCTTGGGGTGATTGGTGAATAACGTTGTAGTGCGAACTAATGGCATTCGACACGTCACGGTAATTTAATAAATCGAGGTAAAAAGCTTTAACGCCTGTTTCATCGTTCCATTTGCTTTCTACACGACTGAGCGCCATATTACTTATACTGCAACGTGTGCTGTGTTTAAAAATCATCACCGGCTGAATTTTTGATAATTCATCAATCTCAGAAAGTTGATCAAGAGATGTTAGTGCGATCCAGTTCATGTTTTATTGCAAAGGTATGGATATTAATAAATACTGTATTAGTCTGTATAAAATTATTTTTCGTCATGAGAGCTTAATTACTATCTTAGTTACCACTTAATTTATGAATAGAATCGTCATCCTTTTTAGTCTTTTTTCCTGCCTCGCCAAATTTTCTTGGGCGCAAAACTGGTCAGTGAAAATCAGCAGTAATGTTGAATTACGCACCTGGAAACTTACGACTAAGGCTGATAAAGAAGAAAAATCTTTGTTAGGAGCTTCCATCACCCTGTATCAAGGTGCAAAAATAATCAGTCAGGGTACCAGCGACGGAAATGGCGATTTTAGTGTGATGGTTCCCGGAAACGGCGAATATGTTTTAACCGTTTCTTATCCCGGGTGTAATGCAAAAAAATTCTCTATCGTAACAACCGGTGTACCGCAGGAATTACAAAATGATCCAAGCTGGAAGCCTAGTTTTAGTATTGGCGGATTTGTGATGGCAAAACCATTTCCCGGCATTGATTATTCCGGATTACAACAAACGTTAGTGAAAGTAGTGTATGAAGCTAAAATAAAAAACTTTGACGATGATGAACCTTACACGGATGCAGGCTTGGGCATTGTGATGAAAATAGCGAGTGCTGAAAACATCCTTATTAATAATTTTTGTAACACCAATAAGCAAGGAGATGTTGCATTGGCAAAACCGGATTGTCCGTTGGCAAAAATGCTATATGAAAAAGCAATCGCGATGATTCCCGGAGAGCAGTATCCTGTTGAGCAATTAAAAAAAGTGGGCGACTGTTTAAAGGCTAAGGAAGAAGCGGCACAAAAAGCTGCTGAGGCTGCTAAAGCAAAGGAAGAGGCCGATAAAATTTCCAAGGAAAAGGCAGCGGCCGATAAAATAGCAAAAGAGAAAGCGGCTGCAGACAAAGCTGAAAAAGATAAAGTCGCGAAAGAAAATGCAGCCGCGAAAAACAAAACAGCATCTGAAAAGGCGGCGGCAGATAAAGCAGCAAAAGAAAAGGCCGCAAAAGAAAAGGCTGAAAAAGACAAAATAGCCAAGGAGAAAGCGGCATCAGAAAAACCAAAACCTGTTGCTAAAACGGAGCAGCCGAAGCCAAAGGAAATGCCACCACCTGAAGAGGAACAATTAGGCGGTCCTGATAAAAGCGATAGTAAACATAAAGTACCACAAGTTTTGGGTGGCGCATCAGCTAAATACAAAGAAGCTTTAAATAAGGCAGAAGGATATTTTAAAATGAAACGTTATGCAGAGGCAAAAACAGCTTATGAAGATGTTCTGAAAGTAAAACCTGCCGATCCATACGCTACCAATAAACTCGCTGAAGTAAATAAATTGCTTGCGAAGTAAATGAGCCTCATTATCGTTAATTACCCTTTATAACTCCTTGTAAATAGCGCTTTTTCTTCATTCTTTTTCAATAAAGTGTTGGGATATTTTATTTATTTTTAAGTATTAATTCGAATACAGAGTTTATGATGAAGAGAGTGTTGCCGGCAATAATGCTGGTATTTTTTACCGGATGGATATTTTCTCAAACCCCGGATTGGACTTTAAAATTTAGTAGTGTTGTTGAAAAAGACGGTCAGCCTTGTCCCGGCGCTTTAATTACTGTTTCTTCCGGTGCTACAAAAGTAGCCAGTGCTGTAACCGCAGGTGACGGAAATTTTATGGTGGAAATTCCGCCTAATGGAAATTATGTAGTAACAATTTCAAAGGATGGATGTAATTCAAAAAAATTCTCCGTGAATACAACCGGCGTTCCTGCCGACATGAATAAAAGTAATTTTAAGGCGGTTGTAAAAATTGAAGGTGTTACGATGTCGAAACCATTGCCTACGATTGATTACTCTGCTTTAAGTCAACCCATGACGCAAATTGCTTACAATCCTTCCAAGAAAAAATTTATGGATGACGAAGTGTACACGAATCAAATGCTGGGTGCATTAATGAAAATCAGAGAAGCGGAAAGAATTTTATTGGAGAAATATGCAGCCGCCAATAAAGCCGGAGATGCGGCCTTAGTAAAAAACGATTGTGAAAATGCGAAGATTAATTATGAAACAGCGAATAAATTGTTGCCCGATGAATCGTATCCTAAGGAACAGCTCACTAAAGTAAATAATTGTTTTAAAGCGAAAGAAGACGCTAAAAAGAAAGCGGAAGAAGAAGCCGCAGCAAAAGCGAAAGCGGAAGCAGATGCAAAAGCCAAGGCCGAAGCAGATGCCAAAGCTAAAGCAGAAGCAGAGAAATTGGCTGCTGAAAAAGCCGCACAGGAAAAAGCCGCAGCGGAAGCGAAAGCCAAGGCAGAAGCAGAACGATTAGCAGCAGAGAAAGCCGCAAAAGAAAAGGCGGATGCAGAAGCGAAGGCAAAAGCGGAAGAGGAGAGAATTGCAAAGGAGAAAGCGGCTGCGGAAGCTAAAGCAAAAGCGGAGGAAGAAGCCAAAGCAAAAGCCGAAGCAGAAAGAATTGCGAAAGAAAAAGCAGCTGCAGAAAAAGCAGCACAAGAGAAAGCCGCAGCGGAAGCCAAAGCGAAGGCAGATGCAGAAGCAAAAGCAAAAGCAGAGGAAGAGCGAATCGCAAAAGAAAAGGCAGCAGCGGAAGCGAAAGCCAAAGCGGATGCAGAAGCGAAAGCGAAGGCCGAAGCAGAAAAATTGGCTGCCGAAAAAGCGGCCGCTGAAAAAGCCGCACAGGAAAAAGCCGCTGCAGAAGCCAAAGCAAAGGCGGAAGCAGAAGCTAAGGCTAAAGAAGAGGCTGATCGTTTAGCAAAGGAGAAAGCTGCTGCAGAGAAAGCTGCAGCTGATGCGAAAGCAAAAGAAGAAGCAGAAAAATTAGCCGCAGAGAAAGCTGCACAAGAGAAAGCTGCAGCAGAAAAAGCAGCTGCCGATAAATTAGCGAAAGAAAAAGCAGAGCAAGAAGCCAAAGCAAAAGAAGAAGCAGAACGTTTAGCAAAAGAGAAAGCAGCTGCTGAAAAAGCGGCTGCAGAGGCGAAAGCAAAAGAAGAGCAAGCAAAGTTAGCTGCCGAAAAAGCTGCTCAGGAAAAAGCAGAGGCAGAAGCGAAAGCTAAAGCCGAAGAAGAGGCAAAAGCAAAAGCAGCCGCCGATAAAGTGGCCGCAGAGAAAGCCGCAGCAGAAAAGGCCGCCGCTGATAAACTGGCAAAAGAGAAAGCAGACGCTGACGCAAAAGCGAAAGCTGAAGAAGAGGCGAAAGCTAAAGCGGAAGCAGATCGTATCGCAAAGGAAAATGCAGCCGCGGAAAAATTAGCTAAAGAAAAAGCAGAGGCTGAAGCTAAATTAAAAGCAGAACAAGACGCGAAAGCAAAAGCGGAGGCAGATAAAATAGCGGCTGAGAAAGCTGCACAGGAAAAGGCTGCTGCCGATAAAGCCGCAGCCGAATTGAAAGCGAAAGCGGATGAGGAAGCAAAAGCCAAAGCAGCCGCAGATAAGTTAGCAGCTGAAAAAGCAGCAGCGGATAAGGCGGCTGCCGACAAGATTGCGAAGGAAAAGGCTGCGGCAGAAAAAGCAGAAGCAGATAAACTGGCAAAAGAAAAAGCAGCTGCTGATAAAATTGCGAAAGAGCAAGCTGCAAAAGATAAAGCCGCTGCTGATAAATTAGCAAAGGAAAAAGCGGCTGCGGATAAAGCGGAAGCGGATCGTTTGGCGAAAGAAAAGGCCGCTGCCGATAAGTTGGCACAAGAACAAGCAGAGAAGGAAGCAAAGGAGAAAGCGGCTGCAGAAAAATTAGCGGCAGAACAAGCGGCTAAAGAAAAAGAATCAGGTGGAGGCTCCGCCGGTGAAGGACCTGAAAATGTAGATGGTGATGCACGAAGAAAAATAGCTCAACCGCTCGGACTAAGTTCAGTAAAATATAAAGAAGCTTTAAATAAAGCGGAAGGATATTTTAAAATGAAACGTTATGCGGAGGCAAAAACAGCTTACGAAGATGTTCTGAAAATAAAACCTGAAGATCCTTACGCAACAAAAAAGTTAGCGGAGGTAAATACCTTACTGAATAAGTAACAGAGATTTTAGAAATTTACTAAGTCAACACTTACTTCATTTCTCCTGTTTACTAATTGATAAGGGGGATTGTAACTCATGTATTTGAAATTATTTTTGTGTTGCAGCTTACTTTCAAGAATAAGCGCTTTTAATTCTTCTTGTTTTTTTGCAATGTCTTTGTTATTGGCAAATCCACCAAATGTAAGTACGGCTACAACTACTGAATCGCTTTTCCATAATTTAATGCTACTGTTTTTTGGTTGAGGTAAATTATTCAGACTGTACGCTTGTGGCATTACAAAACTCATTTCCGATTTATTCTTATCTTCTTTATCCGGATTAATGTAAACCGGCGCAGTCATAGCAATTTTATTACCTTCCTGGTTGTCACCAAAAATATAGCCTGCCAAATCTCTGAATCCTTGGTTGCCGATGTCCATCATCTCACCTTGTTTTGTTACACTGGCAAATACGGCCGGCGGATACATCCGCACTTCAAATCCTTTATATTTTTTTAATACCTGATAATTTTGCATTTCTGTTTTTGTTGTAGTTAGTGTATTCCATGATATAAACAGGAGACCTCCGAGAACAAGTAATATAATTGTCGTTTTCATGTGATTTTATTGGTATAACAAGCTATGTGTTCATTTGTTCATACTTCTTGGCTAATAGGTAAAGTGTGTGGCAAGGTGTTATTTATGTTAATAGTTTACCGATTAATAAATAATAGGTTCACCTATATTTACATAATGAGATTGGCATTAAGCATCATTCTTTATTTATCATTATTTAACAATGCGTCAGCGCAAGCCGATTCTTTAATCGCATTTGCCAAAAAGCATTTGGGAACAAAATACTGCTATGCTAATTGCACGCCGCAAAAGGGATTCGACTGCTCAGGATTTGTATATTATGTATTCGGGCATTTTAATATTAAGGTGCCGCGCGCAAGTATGGACTATGAAAAACAGGGTAAAATCATTCATCCTGATTCGGCCCGCCCCGGTGATATAATTGTTTTTACCGGAACAAATGTGAAAGTGCGTAAACCCGGACATGTAGGCATTGTACTCTCGCATCCCGGTGAGGAAATGAAATTCATACATTCTTCTTCCGGCAAAAAAGCAAACGGCATTATCATCACATCGTATTCTTCCTCGCCTTATTATAAAAAACGTTTTATTAAGGTGGTACGGATTGACGCAGTGATTCCATAATTTGAAATTGATTTTATACATTTAAACTAAGAAGTGTAAACATGAATAAACGCGATTTTTTAAAAACATCGGCAAGCGGACTCGGCGCATTATTTTCTTTTCCAATTCTTGAATCAATCATAGAAAAATTTGAAGCGATTCCGGCTGAGCAATTAGCATCTGACGAAGATTTCTGGTTGCAGATAAGAAACGGCTATAAGTTAAAACCGGATTATATTAATCTTGAGAACGGTTATTATTGCATTCAGCCCGAGGAAATCCTTGAAAGTTATATTAAGCATTTAAAAGAAATAAATTTACAAGGCGCGTATTACATGCGCACGGTTCAATACGATAATAAAAAAGCGATGACGCAACGTCTGGCGGATATTGCCGGATGCACAACCGAAGAAATTATTATTACACGCAACACCACCGAATCACTCGATATGATTATTGGCGGTCTTGATTGGAAACCTGGCGATGAAGCCGTGATGGCGCAACAGGATTACGGCGCTATGCTGGATATGTTTGAACAGGTTTCAAAGCGATATGGTGTAGTTAATAAAATCATTTCGGTGCCTAATCACCCGAAATCTGATGATGAAATAATTTCATTGTATGAAAATGCCATTACGACAAAAACAAAACTCTTAATGGTGTGTCACATGATTAATATTACAGGACAAATTCTTCCGGTTAAAAAGATTTGTGACATGGCCCATAAAAAAGGGGTTCAGGTAATGGTAGACGGCGCGCATGCCTTTGCTCATCTTGATTTTAAGATTACGGATTTAAACTGCGATTATTACGGAGCTAGCTTGCACAAATGGTTAAGTAATCCATTAGGAGCAGGGCTGCTTTACGTTAGGAAAGAAAATATTTCTAAAGTTTGGCCTTTATTGGCTGAAAGTCCAAAAGAACCAAATGATATTTCCCGTCTTAATCATACAGGCACCATTCCTGTCCATACGGATTTAGCCATTGCGAATGCGGCAGATTATTATGCAAAAATTGGAGCCAAACGAAAAGAGGAGCGGTTACGTTATTTACAAAATTACTGGACCAAGCAAGTGAGAAACTTACCTGGAATTATTTTAAACACCCCTGAAGATCCGGCACGAAGTTGTGCCATTGCCAATGTTGGAATTAAAGGCATGAAGCCCGCAGACATGGCAGAACGCTTATTAAAGCAGTACGGAATTTACACCGTGGCGATTGATGGAAAAGGCGTGCAAGGTTGCAGAATTACACCAAACCTTTATACCACCACGAAGGAATTAGATAAATTCGTGAAGAGCTTAAAGGATATGATAAACACAAAGTAATATGAGTTTCGACATCAGAGATTTATTTTTATTACGAAAGGATATCACCTTTCTGAACTTTGGTTCATTCGGGGCTTGTCCGAAACCAATATTTGAAGATTATCAAAAATGGCAATACGAATTAGAGCAAGAACCGGTACAGTTTATAACGGTGAACGGCTTGCGCTATCTGGAGAAATCCCGCGAAGCACTCGCCTCTTTTTTAAATTGTGGCGCGAAGGATTTGGCATATGTAACCAATCCCTCCTATGCGGTTAACACCATTGCGAAGAGTTTAAATCTGCAGCAAGGCGATGAAGTACTCACTACCAATTTAGAATATGGCGCATGTGATAAAGCCTGGAATTACTATTGCAAAAAGACCGGAGCAAAGTATGTACAACAATCTATTTCTCTGCCATTAACTACAAAGGAAAAGTTTGTAGAAGAGTTTTTCAAAGGATTTACAACCAAAACTAAATTGGTTTTTATTTCCCATATCACCAGTTCAACGGCATTAATATTTCCTGTAAAGGAAATTGTAGCAGAAGCGAAACGTAGAGGTGTGTTGGTTTTTGTTGACGGAGCGCATGCACCTGCGCATGTGGATTTAGATTTAACCGCTTTAAATGCCGATATCTACACAGGCGCTTGTCATAAATGGATGATGACACCTAAAGGCTCCTCCTTTTTATATGTGAAGAAGGAATTACAGGAAAGATTTGATCCTCTTGTAGTAAGTTGGGGTTACGAAGCGTTCTTCCCTTCTGATTCCAAATTTCTCGACTGGCATCAGATGAATGGGACACGTGATTATTCCGCTTTTCTAACGATTCCTAAAGCGATTGAATTCATGAATCAATACAATTGGAAGGAAGTAAGTGCTAGATGTAAAAAATTAGTGCGTGATAATGCTTTACGTTTTTGTGAACTCGCGGGCTCACAACCTTTGTGTCCGATATCAGATGAGTTTCTCGGACAACTATTTAGTATTCCAATCAATACCAAAGAGCCGGAGAAATTACAACGTCATTTATTTGAGCACGATAAAATTGAGATACCGGTGATGCGTCACGGTGATAAAGTATATTTACGTTATTCCATTAATGCATTTAACTCGCAACATGATTTGGATGTTTTATATAATGCGATCTCAGAACTAATCCAACAAAACAATTTAATCTCTAAATTTTAAGTACATGAAAAAAGTAATTACATCATCAGGTGCTCCGGCGCCAATCGGTCCATACAGTCATGCAAACATGGTACCGGCAAGCGGGAATTTTTTATTTGTATCCGGACAAGTTGCCAAGGATGCAGTAACGGGCGCATTAACGCTGGATGATATCAGTAAAGAAACACATAAGGTGATGGGAAATGTAAAAGCGATTTTAACTGATGCAGGAATGGATTTTACAAATGTGGTTAAAACCACCATTTTCTTAACCGATATGAATAATTTCTCTAAAGTGAATGAAGCTTACGGTTCTTATTTCACCGGGAATTTTCCGGCAAGAGAAACCGTGCAGGTAAGTCGTTTGCCTCTGGATGTAAATGTTGAGATTTCTGTTATTGCAGTGAAGTAGAATTTTGACTTGCATTTACTTTCTGCCTTGACGCAGAAAGTAACAAAGAAGTCAAGGCTGCATAAAATTTTGTGAAAAATCTGCGTTTTATTAAGCTTGGCGATTCAAAGCGCTGCGCGAGAGGCAACAAATCGCCTGTCACACAGCCCAACGCGTTTAATAAAACTTGATTTTTTTACACAAAATTTTATGAGGCCGGATTACGGTTGTATCGTCTTCGAGGATCTCTCCGAATGGAGTATGGTGGAATATTGGGAACGAACTATTAAAACAGAGTAAAATGTTAATCGGAGGAGCCGACGCCAGGCAGCATAGTGAACAAAAAGCAGGGTGGGGTCTCCCGGCTCGGCACAGCCGAGTTGGGGCCTGCTTTTTGGAACGGTGCGGCTACCGCCGCAATGCCTTCTGGCGTCTTGTCCCGATAGCTATCGGGATTGTTTACTTTTTTCATCAAGGAAAAAAGTAAAGGAATAATTTATCTTAACGCTGGTAATTGGCGAACCAAAAAGTAACATAAAAAAATTCATTAAAGAAATCAATAAACCGGATTCAATTTATTCCAACTCTTTCATTAAAGTTTTTAATTCTTCTTCGCTTAACTCTCTCCATTCTCCGGGTTTTAATTTTCCAATATGAATATTCATGACGCGTACGCGTTGTAAACGGATGACCTGATAATCGTATTCGTTACACATACGGCGGATTTGTCGGTTTAATCCTTGCGTTAGAATTATTTTGAATAAGCGTTTAGTACCCGGAATTAGTTCTATTTTACAAGGCTTGGTTATCTCTCCCAATATTTCAATGCCTTCGGAAATTTCTTCCAGGAACTTTTTTCTTACCGGTAGATTTAAAGTAACGATGTATTCTTTTTCGTGACCTTCTTCCGCATGTGATATTTTATTGATGATTTCCCCGTGATTGGTGAGCAGTATTAATCCTTCCGAATCTTTATCCAATCTGCCCACCGGATATATTTTTTCCGGATAATTTATGGCATCAATGATATTGCCTTTAATTTTCTCAGTCGTGCAAACAATACCTTTAGGTTTGTGATAGGCAATGTATACCGGTTTAAATTCCTTTTCAACCAGCCGCTGTCCGTCAACCGTTACGACATCTCCTTTATTAATTTTGGTGCTGAAATTGGCGATTTTTCCATTAACCTTTACACGTTTTTCCTCAATGAGCTCAAAGGCTTTACGTCGGGAGCAAAAGCCACTACGGCTGATAAACTTATCTACTTTTAAAAGTTCCATATTAGAGATTCAATTTTAAAACCTGTTCCTTAAAATCAGATAATTGCTTAAACATTAAATTAAAAAATTTCTGACGTTCAATAATTCCTGCGCCACTGAGTAAACTCGATTTACTTTGCAGGTTGTTTATCCAGTTCAGACTCTCTTCACAAAAATCAGGTTGGGTGGTGCTCATGAAGTTAATGGAATTAAAATTTTGCAGCACAATTTTTTGATGATCCATTTCAGCTACAATACTCGTTGTATTCATATTCACATCCATCTTGTAAAGTTGAAATGGAATTTGCATTTTTTTATCGTGATCAAAAGCTTTGTTATTGTCTTCTGCCATTTGTTTTATGCGATGCATGAGTTGATTCAATTCTTCCAAGACTAGAAGTATTTCGGCAGTATTTGTAAAATCACCGGTTTCAATGCAGAATTGAATTTGTGTGAGGACTGTTTGCAATGTTTGCGGCGTCCATATTTCAACACTTGGAATTAGGCAGAATTGTTCATAAGCTTTTTGTGCGTGTTCAACTATTTGCGGGTCGGATGGCGCGTCTTTAAATACACGCTTTACATAGTAATCGATGTTCAGTAAGTATTTACCCCAATAAAATAGTTTAAAGTTTAGAAGAAGGGGATAGTTATAGTAATGATAAATCGGAATTTCAGGCGCCACATGATACAAGAGTTTATGATGATGCGCATTCAGTTTATAAAGCAGGTTAGAAATATTCTCGAAAAAATATTTTGAATCCACTTGCTTCGTTTTAAATGGAGTGTAGCCAAAAACCACATTATGAAAAGAAGACGATTGAGCAGGTGTTAAACTTATATTATATGCTTTAGCAAGCACGCACACCTCACTATAAGTAAAAGGCGTTTTACCGCTAATTCGGCGACTGGCTGCATCTTTATTAAGTCCCAATTCCTTTATCAAAACTTTGTTTAAAGTGAGTCCGGAAGGCAAACTTGCCTCCAGATTCTCTAAAAATACTTTAAGGTTTTTCATGATCTCAAATTGTATTTAAAGATATAAAAATTTAATAAAGTATCATAAAAAGATATTTATACCATTCAAAATATCGATAAAGTCTAAATAATTATTAAAAAACGATAGTTATCGTATATGAATAGCTTATAAGGCTATTTATTTAAGGGTCTCGGACTATGTTTGCCTCATAATCCAAATGCCATGAAAACATTATTTTATTTCAGTTTTTTAATCTTCCTGCTGCAGATTACAACAAAAGCGCAAAGCCTTAAAACCGACAGTATCATTTTTTCTCAGTCGGCAATTCCTTCTTTTCACAGTGTTACATTACAGCCCGTTTATTTTAATTACAGTCGCCGTCAGTTATTCTACAACAAAACAACGCGCGTAGATCCAAAAGAGTTTTTACATCTCTGCCGCACACTTAATGACCCACAAATCAAAAATCAAATTGCACGTTATGATCAGTTAACACGCAATAAAAAAATAATTACGGGAACAATGATTGGTACTGCTATTACAGGTTATCTATTAACTATGGTAGCAGCAACAACGACCGGCAACACTCCATACAATTATGGATATCAATATTCTTTAATCATTGGCGGAGTGGCGTGCTTATTGGCAACACCTGTTTTAGCCATTACAACATCAGTGCCGCATCAAAAGCGAAAGGAAATTCTGTTTCGTGATTTGCCCGATGCCTACAATTTTTATGTTATAAATCAACCTAAATAATATCAACTTAAAACCTAAAGCCATGAAAAAACGAATGATCATTTTATCGATTCTAATTGCAAAAGCAATTTGCGCGCAAGATTTAATTGTTTTCACTGATAGTAGTAAGGTGAAAGCCGTTATATCAGAAATAGGTAGCGACAATGTCAAATACAAACGTTACGATATGCTGGACGGACCAAAGTATTCGGTCGACCGAAAAACGGTAGCTTACGTAAAATACAAAACGGGAAGTACCGAGCGACTTCAAGCAGTAGAACAAAACACTCCTATCGATTACTCGGTATATAACATGGATGGTTCCAGGCCTCGTACCATCAAAACCGAAAATGGAATTTTGAAGAGTAAAGCGCATTTGTATAAACGAAAAATTTATATCGGGTTTAATCACCTGGCACTTCTGAATTCAAATTTCAGCTTCAGTTTTATGCACGATTTAGCGAAGGAAAAATTAATTGTACATCTGCCGGTAAGTTTTGGCTATGGTAAACCTGACTTAACCAATTCGGTTTACAACGGCTCCTATTTGCACAGGACAAACTCAAATACATACAATCGCATGAATTTTAGTGTGGGTGCCGGCTTATTGTTTTCGCCTTCATTTGGACACAGCGTTAATTTTTTAATTGGTCCTTCTTTTAGTGTATCGCAGTACGAAATGTCGACAAAAGTAAACATAACCGCACCTTCACCCGTACCTTATCAAGCGCCGATTGTAATAGGAGAATTTAAAAATGATTTTATTTTAATCCGACAAGTTTACGGCGGCACCATCGGTCTTCTCATTCGTATTTCGGAGCGATTAAACATGACAGCATTAGCAAATATTGGTTGTAAGAAAGATGTCTATAACGAAAGCGACCCATTTGGAATTGAATATGTCAATAAGATGACAGGCAGTGGTTTCGTGCGGAATGCCAATGTATTGCCTTACGCTAATTTCAGTTGGACCATCGGTTATCGTTTTTAATCATTTAACACAAAAATTATGGAAAGTAAAAAAACCTACCACGATTACGTTATCAAAGACGGAAAGTTTATTGGCGAATTTGAAGAAATGTATAAAGCATTTGAAGATCCATGGATTCAATCGCAACAACCCAATCGCTACAGTCGACAAATGGCCATAATGAACATAAAGCGTTACGGAATCAAATCAATCATAGAGTATGGTTGCGGATTAGGTTATTATGCCGATTGGATTTTTAAAGAAACAGGCATCGTTTGTCAATCAATCGATATATCACCTACTGCCGTTAAAAAAGCGCAAGAGAAATTTCCCTATCTGCATTTTGAAGTAGGAGACATTATTAATTTGCATCAATTACCAAACAAAGAAAACATTGATTGCGTTTTATTGGCAGATATTACCTGGATGATACTTCCGCAGTTAAATAAAGTAAATCAGCTATTGCTCGAGAATTTCAGAGGAAAATATTTGATCAATAATTTCGTTACGTATAAGGGTACGCAAAAGTATGGTTTGGATTTTTTTACAACAACCCGGGAATACATTAATTACATGCCATTTAAGTGTATTGGTTACGGTGAAGCCACCACCATCGACGATCATAACATTGATTCAACAACACTTTTTAAAATTGAGCCGAAGTAAGAATTATTTTAATAAATTGCAGTGTATAACATCAAACATTGCAATTTATTTATTTTAAATATTCTGATTTCATTGAGAATTGGCGAAGTGCATTTAAGAGTAATAAATTCAAATGGAATGTACTTCTAACACTTATTCTGTTGATGATTCTGCTGAGTAGTCTCAGTTATTTTTTTACGTACATCGAAACCAGGAGTGGTACACAACTAGCGGATGCCATTCTGCAACTCCTGCCTTCCTATAATGTGTCGGTCATTACATTTATAATTATTTATCTCTCGGCCTTGCTCAGTATCGTTAATCTCTTGCCTCGTCCCGTTCAGTTTATCCAGGCGGTACAAGCCTATTTTTTAATTTTATTATTTCGTTTGCCAAGTATTTATTTTTTCCCGCTAGAGGCACCTGAAGGAATTATCCCCTTGCAAGATCCCTTTGTAGAAACATTTTTTTACGGACACACACGCATTACTAAAGATTTGTTTTTCTCCGGACATGTAGCTACAGTGTATCTATTGTATTTGGCAAATCCTTATCCGCAATTAAAAAAATTCTTTTTGGGAGTTGTAATTACCGTAGCCATTTTAATTCTTTTGCAACATGCACATTATACCATGGATGTAGTGGCAGCCCCCTTCATTACCTGGTTCTGTTTTATGATTCCAAAATATTTAAAATTTTAGATGACAATTTAACACTGTTTTTAATAATTTAACCTCAATACACTTCTACGAATAAGGAATACTGTTAAATTTGAGCTTTATGTCGAATACCACACCGGCCAATAATTTAACACCATTTTCCTGTACCTATACTGCGCAGTTGCCGGAATTATTGTTGAAGTTGAATTGTAGTTTAGCTATCTCCACTTATCAGGCCGGAAAATTAATTTTTATTTCTCCTAAGGATGAAAATTATCTGGTGCAATTACCGCGTACGTTTGATAAGCCCATGGGTTTTTCATTTAACCACGCGCAAGATAAATTAGCATTAGCCTGTCGCGATCAGGTTATTGTTTTTAAAGCCAACGAAGAATTAGCAAGACATTATCCGAAATCACCGAACACATATGATACCATGTTTTTGCCGCGTTTAACATATCACACCGGCGCATTGGATATTCATGATTTACAATTTGGGGAGAATGATACTTTGTACGGCGTGAATACTTTATTTTCTTGTTTAGTCAAGTTAAATGACGATTATAATTTTGTGCCGGTTTGGAAACCAAAACATATCACAGAGTTGGTGTCTGAAGACCGTTGTCATTTAAACGGGATGGCATTAAAAGACGGAAAACCAAAATACGCATCGGCATTTGGTTTGGGAAACACCCATCAGAGCTGGCGTGATACCGTTACAACCGGTGGTGTTATTTTTGATGTGGATAGTCATGAAGTAGTCGCCGCTAATTTACCAATGCCACATTCTCCTAAAATTTACAATAACGAATTGTATGTGTTGTTATCAGCAACCGGTGAGTTGGCAAAAATAAACATCAGCACAGGCAAGTACGATGTAGTAACGCGAATCGAAGGATTTGTAAGAGGTATGAGTTTACACAATGAGTATTTATTTATCGGTACTTCTAAGTTGCGTAAAAACTCTTCCACTTTTGCGAAGTTAGCCTTTGCCGAAAAAGCCAATAAATGTACCATCACCGCTGTGCATTTACCAAGCGGAAGTATTGCAGGATCGCTGACGTATACAAATTCAGTAGATGAGATTTACGACATACATGTGATTCCGGGAAAAATACGACCGAACATTTTAAACACGCTTACCAACGATTACAAAGGTGCATTGAGTATACCGGGCGCCACCTATTGGGCAGCGATAAATAATCAGAACGAATAAATAATAATATAAACGAAACAAGTATGAAACACAGTTACACAACTCACAAACGTAAGTTGCGGCAGTTAAAATCGCTGAGTAAGCGGATTAAACAGATGCAATCGGGCGTTTCTGTTTCTGCGGAATTAGAAAATCTGATTTCCCGTGTGAAACGATTGGTGAACGAACTGCGCAACGTATTTGCAGTATGGCAACTAAAAAAAGTATTAGGAGCTGCTGCATTATTTGCGGGAATTACGTTTACCAACACTGCAAAAGCACAAAACTTTGCAGCCGTACAACAAAACACATTTGGCTTAGCCGCTGTTAACTACAATTCAAGTCCGGCTTTTGTGGATTTGGATAATGATGGCGACTTAGACTTAATGGTAGGTGGTTATTATGGTGATTGGAATTATTTTCAAAATACCGGAACAGCTGCTGCCCCTGCATTTAGTCCTGCACAAAGCAATCCATTCGGATTAACGGCAACGTATTATTTCGCGACGCCATCGTTTGTTGATTTAGACAATGATGGTGACAAAGACATGATCTCTACTGAACTTTATGGTAATTTTCAGTATTTCATGAATACCGGAACGGCATCTGCTCCTGCATTTGGTTCACCAACACAAAATCCATTCGGATTAGCTCCAGTAACTATATTCGGTATGCCGTCATTTGGTGATTTAGATAATGATGGGGACAAAGATTTAATGGTTGGCGAAACCGGCGGAAATATTAAATATTTTCAGAATACAGGTTCAGTAACTGCGCCTGCATTTGGTACCGCGCAAACCAATCCGTTTGGATTAACATCTTTAGGAACTGCAACCAATTCAGTAGCTGCACCAACCTTTATCGATATGGATGGTGATGGTGATTTAGATGTTATGGCTACAGATGCGAATGGCGATTTTTATTATTTCGCTAACACCGGAACGGCTTCTGCCCCTGCATTTGCTGCTCCTGTAATGAATCCGTTTAGCTTAGCAGCTGTAAATGGTTACGCCATGATGAGCTTTGCCGACATAGATAATGATGGCGACAAGGATTTGATGTGTGGCGATTACGATGGTAATTTAAATTACTTCGAACGTTTAAACGCGACCGGCATCAAGAGTCAGGAATTATCAGAAGCTACATCATTGCATGTGTTTCCAAATCCTGCGGTTGAATCATTTACCATTAGCGGTCCGTGGAGCGAATTCATCACATCCGTTGAAATTATAGATGTAACAGGTAAAGTTTGCGCTCAGCACAATGGAAATTCAAAACAAATTTCCGTGAAGGAGTTAGCACAAGGTGTTTACACGGTTAAAATTACCCATGAGAATGGAAGCTATGAAGTCAAGAAACTTCAGAAAAATTAAAATTTAATACACCTCTATAAAAGGCTCTCGTTACGAGGGCCTTTTTTATTGAACAAACTTTTAATTTGTTTGTTTTTAAAGTGTATGGACACACATTGTTACTACAGCGATCTGCCATCACCATGGGCCTATGAAAAAATAAAACCACAAACGGTTTTATCAGAGGCCGACATGAACCGCATTATTGAAATGGCCTGGGAAGACCGTACGCCGTTTGAAGCCATAAAAATTCAGTTCGATTTAAGTGAGAGTGATGTGCGCGCCCTCATGAAGAAAAAATTAAAGTTCAGTAGTTATATACTGTGGCGCAAAAGAGTGGAAGCCTGTTCGACGAAACATAGCAGATTGCGTAATGCATCCATCAAGCGATTTAAGAGCAAGCGACAACGGTTAATCAGTCACAACAAAATTTCTAAACACAGGCTATGAAAAAGAATTATATAATAGCCGGTGCAAGTTCGTCGATGGCGAAAACATTAGCGGTTCAATTAAAGGAACAAGGACATACAGTTATAGGTATTAGTACCAAAACGGAGGTGGAAGGTTATGATGAAGTATATACTATACCAAACTATCATGAATCAACTTATCCCGAATTGGAAATTCCCATAAACGGATTAATTTATTTTCCCGGGAGTATCAATTTAAAACCATTTGCACGATTGAGCTCAGAGGATTTTATTAACGACTTTAATATTAATGCGCTTGGTGCCGTAAAGTTTATACAGGCCTATTTGAAAAACATGAAATTAGCTGGCAATTCTTCTGTGGTTTTTGTCAGTTCGGTAGCTGCCACCTGCGGTATGCCTTATCACAGTTCAATTGCCATGGCTAAAGCCGCTGTTGAAGGCTTAACGATTTCCTTAGCCGCAGAGTTAGCGCCTTCTGTTCGCGTGAATGCAGTGGCGCCATCCTTAACAAACACCACGCTCTCCGAAAAATTTCTGAATACACCAGATAAAACGGAGGCAGCACAAAAACGCAATCCGCTGAAGCAAATTGGTAAACCGGAAGATATTTCCAACGCTATTGAATTTTTAATTTCTGATAAGTCGGGTTGGGTAAGCGGACAAATCATCTCCGTGGATGGAGGTATGAACAATTTAAAATTATGATTATGACAAAGAACATTTCATTAAACGAGATTCTCAATTACGAGCAGCGTTATCGTACTACGTTTATTAATTCACTGGGTGGTTTTAAAAGCACGGCCCTCATTGGTAGCAGGGGTGGCGACGGTTATACCAACCTGGCCATATTTAATTCATTTTTTCATGTGGGAGCGAACCCGCCTTATTTTGGATTTGTCGTTCGTCCCGATTCGGTGGATCGTCACACTTTGAGTAATATCATGGATTGCAAAGAATTTACCGTAAATCATGTAGCAGAAAGTTTTTATACCAAAGCACATCAAACATCGGCTCGCTACGAAAAGGAAATTTCTGAATTCGATGCGGTAGGATTAACAGAGGAATTTGTAAATGGGAATTACGTTCCCTATGTAAAAGAAAGTCGCGTTAAAATTTACGCTACCTTTTCCCAGCGTATCGATGTAAGTGTCAACAACACCATTATCATCATTGCAAAAATCAAGGAAGTTGTTTTACCGCAAGATTGTATCGGCGAAGATGGGTATGTGGATTTAAATAAGGCGGGCAGTGTTACAACAGCGGGACTCGACAGTTATTTTGTAAGCAAACCACTGGAGCGTTTACCTTATGCCAAGCCGCAGCAATTTCAAAAAGTAGCATAATTAAAAAAGCCGGAGTGCAACATCTCCGGCTTAAATTTTCCCGTATCCCGGCAGTGCTTCAGCTTTGCCGTCGGTTAGTGGTTATAAGTATTAATTCAAATGTAGAATGCATTTATTAAGCCAATGTTATCACAACGTGCTCAAATAATTTTCTCAGCTGCATTTATCAACAAAAAAATGTCTTTTCAACACGCAAGTAAAATCTTAACTTTATTCACCATAAATAAATTATATGCAAAGTCTGGTTAAAACAATCATTATACTTTTATTTACAGTTATTGTTATTCCTGTAGTCAGTTTTTATTTTGACGAACCGCTAAACGATTTGCAAAAGCAAACACTCACGCATTTAGCTTATATGGCATTAGCTGCGGCATTGCTTTGTTTTACGGTAAGCACAGCCACCGGCAATTGCAGTCAGGTGGATAAATTGTGGAGTGTACTTCCCATCATTTATGTTTGGTACATGGCCTACAAAGGCAATTTTGATGCCCGCTTAAATTTAATGGCCATTCTTGCTACCATTTGGGGCGCACGCTTGACGTATAATTTTAGCAGACGTGGTGCTTACAGTTGGAAATTCTGGAGTGGAGAAGAAGATTATCGTTGGGCCGTGTTGCGCGAAAATCCCGCCTTAAAAGGAAAAGTAAAATGGACTTTATTTAATTTGTTTTTTATTTCCTTGTATCAGAACGCGCTCATTTTAGCATTCACCTTACCAATGCTTATTTTATTTAAATCACCCGGCACAACCATTTCAATCGGCGAGATGGTGTTAGCGATATTGTTTATATTGTTTGTGGTGATGGAAACTGTAGCCGATCAACAGCAATGGAATTATCAGAATAAAAAACATGCCTTACTCAAAGAAGGAAAGAAATTAGAAGGCGAATACGCGCTTGGTTTTGTGCACACAGGATTATGGGCTAAAATAAGACATCCGAATTACGCGGCTGAGCAAAGCATCTGGATCGTGTTTTATTTATTTGGCGTTTTAGCTTCCGGACAAATCATTAATTGGAGCATGGCCGGCTGTTTGTTGTTGTTAATTTTATTTCAAGGCAGTTCTGATTTTTCGGAAGGCATTTCCGCAACTAAATACCCGGCGTATAAAGATTATCAGAAAAGAGTCGGACGATTTTTTCCAAAATTATTTTAAGCAGGAATAGCTAAGCCATTCCTGCTTTTCTCAATTTATTTAGCAACAATTAGTTTTTTACTTTCAGTTGTGCCCTTACTTAGCGCATGAATATAGTAAGTACCGCTCGTTACATCATTTAATGAAATTTCATACGAGGTATTGGCTTCTGAAACTGTTTGCATAATTTTTCCCTCTGCATTACTCAAAACAATTTGTTCTGCACCATTCGGTACATTTATGTGAATTCTGTCGCTGCCGGGGTTCGGATAAATAGTAAGTGATTCAATCATTGGCTGAAACATTCTGACTTGATCGGAAGGTATAGGATCACTTAACACAATGGGTTCTTCGAAAATGATTTCTTCTTTTGTTTCTTCGTTAGGTTGAGCGTTTAACTCTCTTAATTTTTTCGCGTCGCGTTTTTCTTTGTAAGCAGCGTACCATTCGCGGTAGGGCGTCCATAATTTAGGCCACCAGTTTTCTGTCCTCTCATAAAACACACACCCGCAACAGGTAATTACTTCAGAATAACATAAAATACCAAATGCATCCATTTTAATTGGCAAAACATTTAATTTATTTGGTTCAATAGTGAAGTTTTGTATTTCCTTTGCTTTGTAGCCAACATAAATAGCTTTAATTGTATATACGCCGATAGGTATATTTTTAAAATTGGCATAGCCATCCATGTCGGTTGAAGTGACAGCTATTTGACGGTTATTTTGAAGAACTGCAACATTGGCAAAAGGAATACCTTCCTGGTTCGATGCATCACTTAAAACTATACGCAGATTCGATTTTAATGTGGAATCAGTAGAAGTTTGTGCAATGAGAGTACTCATGCCAACGAGTACAATGAGTAATTGGAAAACGATAATTAAGAGTAAGCGGCCTTTTTCCTCCCGGGAGCGGGGCCTAGATGATGATAATGTTTTCATAAAATATAGTTTGAATGATTATAGTCTAACTATGCTTACGAAAACAGTGTAGCGGGGTTATTGCTTTTTAATAAGTGGTCGGTTTTTATCAAAGAGTGGAAGGAAATAATTGATTTTGGTTATTTGAATGTACAACCTCTGTCAATTATCTTCCTTCCATATTTTTCATTTCTTGTTGAATGTTAATGATTAACACATAACACATAATAAATAATGTTTAACAAAAGGGCAGATTAATTGAAATAGAACAATCAAGAAAATGAGTATTAGTCATTTTGGTATTCATTCCTTCGTTAATGCTCTCCTTCCATATTTTTCATTTCTTGTTTAATGTTAATGATTAACACATAACATATAATAAATAATGTTTAACAAAAGGGCAAGCTAGGAAAATTATTCCCCCGCGCAATGATGCATATGCTTCATGTACTGCGCATGCCGGTGCTTACCATACTTATTAAACTGTGTGCTACCTAAAGTAGCAAACAATATTCCGAAGGTGAGTCCGGCAGTGGCCAGACCAATTAAAAATTTATAGCCTTTTTTCATAGTGATTATATTTGTGGGTTCGTATTCTCTTCTTTCTTGTAGGAGGTATGACAACCGTTATGATAACAGTGACCGTGCATGTGGTTCATTTTATTTTTGAACTCACCATACTCCTCCTCACTCATGTTACGGATTTTATCCGTGTAAGCTACCTGCATCATAGGGCGGGCATACCAGAACATCCGGCGCCAGAATAGCATTCGCATAATTCCACCGATAATAAAAAAGAATAACATCGTTTTTAAAAGCAAAAACGGTGCGAAAAACAAGGCGGTACCAATTAACGCGCCGCCTACAACTGATTTAATGATTCCTCTGTTCATTTTATATTTTGTTTATACAGAGGAAGACGAAACACATTTACGTTTACTTTAAACCAAATGCGCTTTTAGCATTCCTTAACAATTGCGGTTACCGTAACGCTCTTTTAAGCGCTGTTTAAATTCTTCACGCTCTTCCGGACTCATGTTCTCAAACTTCTCCTTCCAGCGACGCCCGCGCCCACGGTCCGGACCGCCATTCATTTTGAAACCGCCGAATAAAATTTTACAGAGTATAAGTAAGCCCAGCGCTTGCCAGAAACCTAAATGACCCACGTGAATAAGATCAGGCAGAATGGCATTCCATAGTACCATCACCAGATACGTGATACCCAAAACACCGGCTACCGCCAAGAGTGTAAAGCCAATACCTTTGGCAATTTTTTTAGGGAGAGAGGAGTTGTTGTTCATGATAAATTATTTTAAGTAGTTATAAATTCTTCGTAGAGCGCGTTCAGGCGTGCGCGTAAATGTTTCACCGCATAAGATTTGCGACTGATAATGGTTTTAATGTTTTCATTAGTAGTATCGGCAATTTGTTGCAGACTTTCATCCTCCAGTTCATTGCGCACAAACACCTCGCGTTGATTAGCCGGCAATTCATCCAAAGCTTTTAGAAGCTCATCCCAAAACAGATTTTTAAATTGTTTGAGTTCGGGGTGATGCGTATCATCGGCTAAGAGGATATCTTTAATGTTTATTTCACCCTCTTCATTTTCGTAGCTGTAATCCTCGAGGGCATCATCTTTCTTTTTGCGGTAGAAATCTGTGACGCGGTTACGAGCCACCTGATACAACCAGCCGCTCACACTTTCCAGTTCATCTAAATTACTGAGTTGAGAAAAGCGGTACCACACATCCTGCAGCAAATCCTCCGCATCCTCGTTAGAGTTTACTTTAGAGTGGATGAACCCAAAGAGCCTTTGCCCATAGGTTTTAATGGTATCGGATATGCTTTTCTTTTGTTCCAGACTAATGGCCTTGACCTTCACATTAAAGGTAGACGAAACAACTGACTTTTTACTTTAAATAAAATGCGATTTTATAGGAATTGCTTAAAAATTAGCATTTTGCCTGTATAATATCAACAAACCGTTGAAACAAAAAAGTACAATCTTTCTATTCTTGCTTTATTGATACCTGCTGTTCGTTTAATTCTTTTGCTATTCCCATAAGCCGTGAAAGTTCACTAATATTTCCATCTGTATCGGCCATGCCTGTGTTCTGTATCATAGTTTTAGCATGATCTATGTTGGCGAGTCCTTTATATTCACTTTGTCGCATTACTAAGGCAAATTCAGTAACTGCACATGCCATTTTAAAATTGGCGGATGTTTTTTCCTCCGGTAATAAATTAGCGAATACTTTTTGTGTTATCAATTTTGAAACTGTATCGTTAAGGCCAGGGTTTTTATATCTGAATTTTATATTAGCTAATTCTAATGCATACTCACTGTTTTTTGTTGAGTTTTGATATTTTAAATGATCAACTTTCGCGTTGGTTTCTTTGCTTCCTGCAGGCACAACTTCATAAAGCGCTGTTACTGTATGACCTGAGCCTAATTCTCCCGCGTCTTTTTTATCATCATTAAAATCTTCATTGTTCAGCCTTCTGTTTTCATATCCAATAAGGCGGTATTCTTTTACATATTTAGGATTAAATTCTAATTGAATTTTTACATCTTTGGCTATAGTGTTGATAGTACCTCCAAATTGCTTCACTAATACTTTCTGTGCTTCTAAATAATTATCGATATAAAAATAATTGCCGTTGCCTTTATCAGCTAATGTTTCCATAATATTATCTTTGATGTTGCCTTCACCAAATCCTAATACGGATAAATAAACTCCTTTTTTTCTTTTTTCTTCGATAAACTTCTCTAATTCAACTTCACTCGATAAACCTACATTAAAATCACCATCAGTAGCTAGTATAATCCTATTATTGCCATCTTCTATAAAATGCTCTTCGGCAATTTTATAGGCTAATTCAATTCCTTCCCCACCGGCTGTGGATCCTCCTGCTTGTAAATTCTCCAATGCATTTTCAATTTCTTTGCGATGATTTCCAGGCTCATTTTTCAATAATACACCAGCTGCTCCTGCATATACAACTAATGAAATTCTGTCATCATCGGTTAGTTTATTCCCTAAAAGACGAAACGCTCTTTTTAATAGTGGCAGTTTGTTTTGGTCTTGCATCGATCCACTCACATCAATTAAGAACACAAGATGATTGGCTTTATTTTTTTCCATTTGAATTTCTTTGCCTTTTAAGCCAATGTGTAGTAATTGGTGTTCTGTATTCCACGGACAGGCAGAGTATTCAGTTGTAATACTAAATGGATTATTCCCATAGGGCTGCGGATAATCGTAATGAAAATAATTTATCCACTCTTCAATACGTACTTCGTTAGGTGCCGGCAAAAGGCCTTGCAGTATTTTTCTTCTCATTGAAGAATAAGAGGCACCATCTACGTCAATTGCAAATGTAGAATATGGAGCGTGTGTTACAGATTGAAAACCTTCTTCAGTAATTTGAGAATAAACTTCTGTATTTTCCTCCTGCCTGATAGGTGCCGACTTACAAGCGGCTACATCAGCAATTTGGTAATTCATTGTTTGTATTTGTTCTGCTTCGTGATGTGAACCTCCACATGAAGACAAAGTAATTCCAAGGGCGGTAGCCGCCATTATTTTTAGCGTTTTCATAAGATTAAAGATTAGATGTTATTATTTTATACCTCTTACCACGAAAAGGTAACCGTTAATTAATTGAAAATTTAGCGTAAATAATAACCATGCATCTGTTGTATTATACGTTTAAGTATAAAAAATAGTATGCCATTCCTTTTGTTTTTAAACAATTGGCTACGTTTATTCAATAAGTGGAATACTTCTAAACATTCAACAAAGGCACCGGCGCATCTAATTTAAATTTCGGGCCAACCAATTGCGGGGTTTGCTCGTAACCAATTTCGCGTAACAATACTTTTACTTTTTCTATTAGTTCATAATAGGAAATTTTACTGGCTTTGTTTTTGCGGTTGAGCTCCCGTAAAATGGTGGTTACACTATAGGTGAAGGCTCCATAGGATGTAACACCGTGTTTGTATTCGTAACTGTATTCGTTTTCACGGCAGGCTTCTATAATCAATGGCATGTATGGTCCGTAAGTACCATAAGTCTTTTTGGCTTTCTCAAATTTCTGGTAATCTTCCCACAAGGCTACGCCCCGCCCAAAGCGCTGTAAGTTTTGTTTGCTGCCCACGTATAATTCTTTGTCTTCGGCTTTAAATCGTCTGTCAAATAAATTACGTTTGGCTAAATCCATATCACGCGGTATCCACATCTGTCGCTTAGGATCCCACTTAATGGTGCGGTGTCTGATATCATCCGGCGCGTTGAGTCCTCTGGCTTTAAATAAACCATCGCGTGCCATGCCACCTGAGTGACAACAATCGAGCATGGTGATGAAATTCACACCGTAATCTAATTTACTGTAAGCTGCTAAAAATTCTTTATCGGTGTAGGCATTCTCATTGGTCCAGTCAAAATCATAGGTCACTAAACATTCGTTGAGGTGATCGTCTTCTCCGTCCATTCCTCCCGAAGGAATTTGTGCACCGTGTCCGCTGTAATAGAAGAAACGGAAATCGCCGCTGCGTGCATCTTTCAACAACCAATCCATCATGGTGCGTATGTTTTTGGAAGTGGCCCGCTCATTCAATACCACTTTAATATTTTCGGGAGCAATGCCGGCTTCCTGCAATACTTCACTCATGCGGAACACATCATTTAGGCAACCGTTCAGTTGATTGGTTTCATCGGGATAATCGTTGATGCCCACCAGTAACACTCTGGCGTTTGTATTACTGAGGCTAATGTTTTTGGGTGGAGACTGTTTTACTTTCACTTTTTTCGCGGCAACTTTTTTGTTGAGCGCGCGTGATTTTTTTAAATCAAGAATCGCCTGCCAGCCTTGTACAATGGCAACATCATGACTAATGTATTGTAAGGCTTCGTGATTATCGCTGAGTAATCCGTTGGAGAAAGACGTTTCTAATTCCGTAAAATTATCCGCGTCGATGGCAATGGGTTCGTAAGCGAATACTTTATCGTTTTGGTTATAGAAATTATACCAGTGTTTTACATTGAGCGGTTGAATGTATCCGCCAAAAAATTTGAGCAGGGCAGGGTGACCAATCTGAGAGCCGGAAGTCACGAGTGTTAAATCGCGGCTTTTACCTTTCACCGCTTCCTGCCGCAGGAAGTCGTACGTTAGTAAGGTGCCTAAGCTGTGGGTGTAAATAATATCGGGTTCAAAGTTTTTTAATTTGTCGCGCAGTAAATAATGCATTTCGTTACGGAGTTCATCATCTTCCACAAATTGCACCACCATACCTGCATACCAGCGTATTTTTTCACGGAAACCTAAATCACGCGCTTCTTTAAAAATGGAAACGGTGAGCCAATCGCGAATGAGTTTTGCAATGGTGCCTACATATTTGATACCGTTCTTATCGCTGTATTTCGCAAAGATGTGATCGAACTTGAGGAAATCAAATTCGAGTTGATGTGCTTCCATGTTGCAAGAGCGTGCAATCTCTTCGCGCCATTTCGGCGACCATTCATCCATGATGGCGTCTTTACCGCCAATGCCGTGTATGCAGAGAATTTTCTTCATAGGTTTTGTTTTGATAAGCCAATTTAGAAAATGGATGTTAACAATGGAAGGGGAGTTATTAAATTCTCCGCCATAAAACCCCCTCCCGCTTCGCGGACTCCCCCTTAGCAGGGGGAGAGGCTGTTGTGCGCTGTGGCATCAATCTGCATAACGATAATTATTACGTTTCAAATTAAGCTCCATGTTGTGTAGGGCAGATTAATCTACCACGACAGAGTTCTCCCCTGCGAAGGGGAGATGTCTGAAAGGCAGAGGGGTTTTGTTTTTAGAAGTTGTATGTAGTTTAAAACTCCTTGTTGTGTAAGTGATAAACCCCCTCCCGCTTCGCGGACTCCCCCTTGGCAGGGGGAGAGGCTGCCCGTTTTTGATTGGGCTAAAGTTGTAATGAAAGAATAATCGTTGCTAAAAAATTTTAAATTTACTACGACAGTATTCTCCCCTGCGAAGGGGAGATGTCGCGCAGCGACAGAGGGGTTTTTGAAATTAATTTTCAAATTAAACCTTCATTTATTTCCGGCGTCAAAGAAAGGAATGATGAATAGAATAATAGTATCGGTGTTAGTGGTGATGGGCAGTGTGCTGATCACACTTTTAACCTTGCCTTACCTGATTTATTTTTTCAGTAAGAGAGAAATTAAGAAAGAAGAGTAAGCTTATTCTTTAATAAACTTGGCGTGTTCTAATTCTACGCCATTGCTAAGCATTAATTGATAGATTCCCAAAGGCAATTCGCTTACATCAATGGAATTATCGTTAATGCCGTTTTCGGCGCTAAGCTCCTTGCTAAGCATTAATTTGCCTTCCACATTATAAATATTTAAAGTATAGTTTCCTTTTTCAATCGCGTTAAATGAAACTAAAATATTTTTTTGTGTTGGCACCGGACTCACCGAAACGTCGGATAAATTACGCTGATAACCTACGGCTTTTAATTCGGAGTAGCTAAACTTTCCGTCTTTATCGGTTTGTTTAATGCGGTAATAGGATAAACCTTGCAGCGGTTGTTTGTCGGTGTACGAATAATATTTAGTGGTATAACTGTTACCAGACCCAGGCACTTGTTGAATCGCTTCAAAATGCTCCAGGTTGCGTGAACGTTCAATGGTGAAATAATCGTTATCGGTTTCTGTTGCGGTTGTCCAATTTATGTCAACGCCATTTCCTTTCGGCACGGCATTGAACTCCTTCAATTCAATTGGTAACACACAAGGAGGATTTACAGTATAAAACACTCTTCCGTTAAACTGACGTGGTGTAAAATTAGTGGAGAAAGGATATTCTTTGCCGGTTCCTTCACGCAAAATTATGTTAGCATCAGAGGCAAGTGTATTTCCAACAGCTGTTCCGTTGGTATAAGCAACGGTTGGTCCGCTTAAAGTAGTTCGTGTAATGTAAAAAGCACGGATAGCACCGGTAGCGATAATTTGGTTCACGTTAATTGGAATAGACGTTGGCACATTTACTCCGGCTGATGCAACATTCAAAGCAGTGCCGATTAATGTCCAAGCGGCCGCGTTATTGGTAAAACCAACATGCGTACCCGTCTTTGTGTAAATTTCAACATGGGATGTTCCTGCGCTGAAATTCATTTCAAAACAATTTATCGTTACACAATTGTTTGCATAAATATCAAACATGGTTCCGCGTTGCGCATTATTCGTAGCGTAAAACGTAACAAGGTTTGAACCCGAAGTACAAGCCATCGGACTCATTAATTTGTTGTTGTCAACATCGGCGATAAAAGAATAGGTAGAGGCGTCCACCTTTGTGCCATCATCCAGGGTTATTGTTTTTAGTTCTTGCGCATTCGCTAAAGAAGAAAAAATTAAGAGTGGCAACACGCAATATTTTATGGTCGTTTTCATTTGTGAGAACGAAATTAGTAAAATATCAATTTACGCCCTAAAGCGTTCACTCATTTATAAGTGTTATTCACGCTTTTTTCATGATAATTGGAATTAACGGTGTTGAGCGATCTACTTTTGAGAACTCATTTGTTTTCAAAGCCGGTTAAGATAAGTCGGAGTAACATGCCTCACTCAGGATTTACTCTGTGTTATAGTTTAATACCTAAAACACACACATCGTCAACCTGTTCGAGTTGGCCTTTCCATGCTGAAAAGTTTTTGTGGAGCATTTCTTTTTGTGTGTGCATGGAATGCGAATGATTCGCCGTCAGGATTTCATTCAGCTGTTTATATTTTAATTTCTTTCCTTTTGGTCCGCCAAACTGATCGGCGTAGCCATCGGTGTAAAGATAAATCGTATCGCCTTTTTGCGCGTTTAATTTATATAGCTGAAAGGTGGTTTTGCTTTCACTAATTCCAACCGGCATACGGTCGGCAGGCAGCTCCACTAGATGATTGTTTTGTATGACAATAGGATTGTTGTGCGCAGCGGCGTAGGTAATAGTGTTGTTACTTCTATCGAAACAAAGTAGTATGCCGTCAAAGCCATCTTTTTGTCCGTCTTTGTTAATGTTATCAATCAGGCGTTGTCTCACGAAGTCAAAAATTTGATTCGGTTCTTCAATTCCTTTTTCGTTCACGGCTTCATTTAAAAAGGAAATGTTTAATAAGCTCATGAATGCGCCCGGTACGCCGTGTCCGGTACTGTCACATACGGCTATAAAAAATTTATTGTTGCGTTCAGTGGCCCAGTAGAAATCACCGGATACAATGTCTTTAGGATGGAAATAAACAAAGTGTTCAGGTAAATGTGTTTTTAAGAAGTCGTCGTGCGCCAATAAAGTGTATTGAATGCGTTTGGCGTAGTTGATAGAGTCTACAATTTCTCTTTGCTTTTCTTCGAGCGCTTCTTTTTGTTCGGCAATTACATTATGTGCTTTATTTTTTTCTTTGTATTGCTTGTAAACTAAAACGCCCATCACTATGGAAATTACGAGCGCAAGTCCTACTACCACAATAATCAACTTTTGTTGTTGGTTCTTTTTTTCTTTAAATGCATTTTCCTTGCTTAATCCATCAATGGCAATTTGTTTTTTCTCGGAGTCAAAGCGTTCTTGCATTTCATTCAGCGAACGGGCATTTTCTTCATTAAAAATTATGTCTTTGTATTTTCTGGCTGAATCGGCGTAGTAGTAAGCGTTTTTAAAATCTTTATTCGCTAAATACAGTTCTGCCATATACGAATACACGTCTTTTAAACGCCAGTTGTTTCCTGTTTCACGATTGATGGCTAAGGCTTTTTGATAATAAGTTAATCCGGATTTTACATCCCCATCCATCCATACCATATAACCATAGTTGGCGTAAGCTTCTGCAATTTCACTTAAACTGCCATGACGCTCAAACGTAATCAGCGATTTATAATAAAGCTCTTTGGCTTTGGCATATTGGCCTTGTTCATAAGCGCCGTGGCCCATGTTGGTGTAAAATTTACCTATAGTCAGAAGGTCGTTTTTTATGAGTGAAAGTTTTAATCCTTCCAGATAAACAGTATTAGCTTCTTCATATTTTTCGAGATTACGGTAACTGTTTCCAAGGTTTATACAAACTGTAATTACACCATTGGTGTCGTTCAATTCAATATATATTTTACGGGCCTTTTCTGTGTACTCAATCGCGCCGTTATGGTTTTTCTGTTCACGTAAAACAATACCAATGTTGTTACACGAATGCGCCACTTTAATGCGAAGCTTATCTGCTTCGGCCAGCAATAAGGCTTGCTGATGTAAACTCAAAGCTTCTACCAGATTTCCTTCCAGTCTTAAGGCCTCGGCTTTGCTGTTTAAGCCGTACCATTTAATATTTGGCTTGTGTAATTTGTCGGCAAAAATAATGGTGGAGTCGGAATACAGTTTCGCTATTTTAGTCGACACATGACGATACATCCAGGCTAGATCAGTGAATATATCCAATTTAATTTCGTCTGTTGCAGCAGTTTTGCGTAAACTTAATAAACTGTCGATTCCGTTTTTAAAATTATTGGATTTGGTTTTAGCAGTAATAGTTAAAAAGCTAAAACAAACTAAGAGGGCTAAAACTATTTTAAGATTCCTGTTCTTCAAACTACCTAAAGATAAAAAGAATAGAATAACAACCAAAATTTAGGTTAACTCTAC